>JAHQVJ010000187.1 GCA_019634415.1 Myxococcales bacterium | reverse complement strand
TGCGAGGTTCATGTCAGCTCCCTCCTCGGGTTCGGCTACACGCAGCTAACTCGGGGCTGTAGGACCGAGGCGCAACCGCGACCGGCGAGGCCTGCTCGACGTGCTCCACGCCAAGCGCCCGCGGAACCCAGACCACGCGAAAGACGAACAGGCTGCACGTCCGTGTTTCGTCTACAGACAGTGCTGGCGCAAGGTTGAGGTGTCCAGAGCTATGTCCGATAATGGATATTATGTAAAGTAAAACACACCAGTAGCCGGTCACTTGTCAGATGCGGGCCTTCACTCAGGTCCCCCCAACGACGAGCGCCCGCCGGGAGACCCGACGGGCGCCAATGCCGAGCAGCAGAGCGTCGTCAGTCGCGGCTGGCGAGGCTCAGGAGCAGGTTGAGCACGTTGTAGAACAGCACCACGATGCTCGTGGAGATCTCGAAGGCACCGGCCATCACCATGTCGGTGGTCATGTGGTGCATGACGCGGTTGAGGCTGTAGTACAGCGCTCCCGCCGAGAACAACACGAACGCCGCCGAGATGATGATGCCCAGCGTGCCCCCGATCGGGAAGATCCAGGAGATCGCCATCAGTCCCAGCATCGGCAGCGACAACATCGACATCGCAGAGGCCACGACGGAGACCTGACGGGGCCCCGTGAGCAGGTAGGCCACCATGCCGAGCACCGTCAGCCCCACCAGCGCGCCGGCCTGACCGATGAAGATGAAGGGGTTGCCGTACTCGGCCATCGCGAAGGAGCTCGCGAACAGCAAGATGTAGCCCAGCGCGAGGCCCTGCAGCACCGAGCCGATCATGAAGCCCATGGACCGCGTGCCGGAAGACGGGCTGACGACCATGGAGCCACCGATGAACTGCGCACCGTAGATGCCGCCCAGCACGATGACGAACATCGCGATCTGGTTCTGCAGGATGGGCAGGCTCGCGATGGCCATCATGGAGGCCACGGCAGCCGTGGCGCTGATGAGAAGCGAGCCAAAGGTGAGCACGCCAACTTGCCGCAGATAGGAGACCCTGCTCGGGACCTCCGCGTCTGCGACGCTCAATACTTCATACGGGTCGTTCACGGGAACCTCCGAGCCCTCAAGCTAACCACCGACATGGCCACGAACACGGGCGATTTTCGGCTTGCCGAAGCGGTGCTGTCTCTGCCGCTCGCCAAATGCGAGCAGTCGTTCTGCTACACTCCGCCACCCCTCCCCCCTGGCCCCCGCGTAGGATGACCCCTCTCGAAGCTGCGGCGCACCTCTGCCGACTGACCGGCTCCGCCAACCTCGCCATCTACCTCGGCGCGTCCCGCGACACACCGCCACGGGAACTGCGCGTCACCCTGTCGATGCGTCGGCGACGGCTGCAGGCCATGATGCACAACCCGAAGCACGGCGCCGAGGCCCGCTTCGTGGTGCGCAACGGCGCACTGCTCTCCGAGGCGCTGGACGACCTCCAGGCCCACCTGCAGGACATGACGTCCCGCGCCGAGGCCCAGCACCTGCCCGCCATCGAGATGATGCTGCGCGGCATGCTCACCACCGGTGAGCTCCCTCCGAGCCGGCTGCGCCGACTGCGCGACGGGGCCCTCGAGCTCGGCGTCCGCCCCGAGACCTTCGACCAGCTCTGGCGGCGCCTTGCTCCCGCCCGGACGGCCGTGACTCGGCCTGCGAGCACCCGTCGGCCTGCGCGCAGACCTGGGGTGCAGCGACGGCCGGGAGCGCACGCGCGCCTGCGGCTCCGCGAGGGAGCCACGAGCGACGACCTCGATGCCGCCTACATCGAGCGCTCCAGCGAGGCGACCACGGAGGCAGAGCGGCGTCGCCTTCAGATCGCCTATCGAGTGCTCTCGCACCCCGCTGCCCGCCAGCGCTACGAGTCGGGCTATGCCCCGGTGGAGCGCCCTGTGCCGCAGCGGCCGGCGCGGTCGCCGGTCCCCTTGCGCATCGTGGGCCCTCGCATCCGCGAGATCCCGATGGACCGTCCGGATCTGGTGGAGATCGAGGTGGGCGTGGACGTCGCTGGCCGGGCGGACGTACTGGTGGACGAGGCCTGGCTCATGGTCGCCACGGCGAGCATCGATCTAGCGGCTCCCGAGCCTCGCTTCGACGTGTGGGTGGATCGGCAGCGCCTGCCCTGGTCCGCAGGCGCCGCCAGTGTGCGGGTTCGATGGGAGGGGCACGAGGCGTCCGTGGAGTACCGCACGCCCCACTTCCTCTTCCGCATGGGCCGCAGCCTCTCCCTTGTCTGACCGTCTTCCCGGAGCGCTGGACCTGCGATGAACCCGCGTCTGTCGATGTTGACCGAGATTCTCGACGCACTTCCCCTCGGGGTCGTGGTGCTGGACCGCAACGGCACCGTCGTGCACTTCAACCGAGCCGAGGAGCAGCTGGCTCGCCGCGAGCGTGGGCGAGCGCTGGGGCGGAACTTCTTCACGGAGGTGGCGCCGTGCATGGACGTCCAGGAGCTCGGCGGCATGTTTCGCGATCGGATCGGACGCGGAACGTTGTTCGAGCGCGTGGAGATCAGCTTCGCGTTCCCCTTCCTGGAGAGCGCTCGCGACGTCACGGTGTTCCTCCGCAGCCTCGACCTCGACGGTGAGCCCTACGCGGCCCTCATCATCGAGGACGTCAGCGATCGGCGCGCCGCCCAGCGGATGCAGCTCACCCTGTCCGAGCTGCTGCGTCCCGACGCGGGCTCGCCCATCGCGGGCATCCTGGCGAGCTGTGGCTATCTGCTGGACCAGGTGCCCGAGATGGAGGGTCCCGCCCTCGACACCGTGGGAGACATCGCCTACAGCGCCGACGAGCTGCAGACCATGCTCATGAACCTCCTCGACATCTCCAGGCTGGAGGGACATCGGCTCGAGGTCGTGGTGGCACGGCACGATCTGCCGGGGCTCGTGGAGGCAGCCGTCGCTCCGCTGCGAGGGCACGCGGCCCGTCGCGGAGTCCACATCGAGGTGCAGACACCGCCGACCCTCGAGGCGATGCTCGACCCCGCGCTGATGCTACGCATGCTCGACAGTCTGCTGCTCAACGCCTTGCGCAACGCCCCTGCACACTCCACGGTGCGAGTGATCGCGTCCACCGGTGAGCACGGACGTCCCTGCGTCGACGTCCACGACCAGGGCATGCCCCTGGCCGACGCCTTGCTCCCCTCCACCGAGCATCGCTACTTCCCCGAGCTTCGCCCAGTGGAATCCGACCCGTCCTTCCGAGACCCCAACGCATTGGCCATGACCTTCGTGCAGCTCGGATGCGTCGCTCATGGCGGCGCCTTGACGGTGCACTCGTCTGCCGATCGGGGCACGACCTACCGCGTGGAGCTTCCCGTGCCGAAGCCAGCCACTGCGTTCCTCGGTAGCCCCTGAGTCGCGCGAGGTTCCGCGGCGAGATGCGTCAGGAGGTCTCGGCGCCTGCCTCGATCTGCTCGGCGTCTCCCTTGCGCGGCCACAGGGCGTAGCCGCCGGCGGCGGTGGTGGCGCTGATGCCGGTCAGGATGACCGCCAAGTCGTCGAGCCACCCCAGGATCGGCACCACGTCCGGAATCGCGTCGACCGGGACGATCACGTAGATCAGCTGCATCACGATGAACAGCAGCGCTACACCGAGCCAGCCGTAACGAACCCTCACTGCGTTCATGGTCTCTCTCCCTAGGGCCGAACATACCCTACGTTCCAGCCGAGCCAGAATGTGGTGCCGTGCCAGGCTGTCTCGACTCGACCTCGTCGACTCCGAGACGCTGCTCGTCTAATACTGCGTCGTACCCGCGCCAAGGCACGACGCAACTGCTCGGTTACTTGCTTGTGCTCCTTAGGGCGCAGCGAGGTTGCAATGGGCGATGCCGACATCTTGAACGAACAGCTCGCTTCCGCGCTCCCAGCCGCCTGGCGCTGCCTGTCGCCCCTGGGACGCGCCGCAGCGTTCCCGCGCGGCATCCCATTCCAAGCCGACGAGGCACGCGACTGCACGGTCAACGCGACCATCGGTCAGCTCACCGACGGGCGGGGCAACCCGCTCCCGCTCCCGGGCGTCGCCGGAAGCATGGATGGTGTGGACCCCCGGCGTGCCTTCCTCTACGCCCCCATCGACGGCCCCGAGGACGTGCGCCGCGCCTGGGGTGAGCGCGAGCGACGCCTCGCTGGTGGCCCCGACGTGCCCACGTCGCTGCCCATCGTGACCCACGGACTCACCCACAGCCTGTCGCTGCTCGCCGACCTGTTCGTGGACCCGGAGACCGACGTGGTCGTGGCTGCTCCGAGCTGGGGCAACTACAAGCTGATCTTCGGCATGCACGCCCAGGCGCGCATCGTGGCCTTTCCCTTCTTCCGCGGAGGCCGGTTCAACGTGGAGGGGCTGGTGGCTGGGCTCGCCTCCATCCGCTCCAAGGGCGTGCTGGTGCTGAACCTGCCCGGCAACCCCACCGGCTACCAGCCCACGAGCGACGAGGTGGCTCAGATCGTCGCGGCCGTGCGGTCCCATCAGGGGCCCCTCGTCATCGCCGTGGACGACGCGTACCAAGGGTGGATCTACGAGGAAGGACGCCACCAGCGCTCCATCTTCTGGGACCTGTGCGAGGGAGTCGATCTCGACCGGCACCTGCCCGTGAAGGTGGACGGCGCAACGAAGGAGCTCGTGTTCTTCTCGTCGCGGGTGGCGTTCCTGACGCATCCGAGTGCTGGCGAAGAGGCCGACGCCGCCCTGCGGTCCAAGCTCAAGTTCCTGATCCGCGGCACCGTGGGCAGCGCGAGTGGTCCAGCGCTGGGGCTGGTGCAGCGCGCCCTGGCCAGTCCGGATCTGGAGAGCGCCTTCGCCGAGCGCAAGGCGCTGCTGGCGAAGCGCTGGAACACGCTGCGGGCGGGCCTGGCCACCCTCGACGAAGCGCGCGTGCGCGTGCATCCCTTCAACGGCGCCTTCTTCGCCCTGATGACGCTGGATCGCTCCCTCGATGCGGAGGCCGTGCGGCGCCGCTTGCTCGAAGAGCACTCGGTGGGCGTGATCGCGTTTCCCCAGTTCAACGCCATTCGCGTGGCCTACTGCTCCATCCACGACGAGGATCTGCCCGAGCTCACGAGCGCGCTGCACGCCGTGCTGGATGCGTCGTGAGTGCGGCGGACCGCTTCTCCAAGGTCCCCGAGTCCCCTACCCATCCTCGGCCGGACAGTCCCCGGAAGCGGACCTTCGACGTCGCTGATCTTTACCGCGGCCCCCTCGATCAGGCGTCCGATGGCGCGCGAGTGGCCTTGGACGAGAAGCTGCGCCAGGCCTACTTCTGGATGGTCAACCAGGCGATCATCAGCCCCTACTACGACGTCGAGTACAACGACGGACCCGCCAAGCGGTTCACCTTCGGCACCGGCGCCGGGCTCACGCTGCCATCGGGCCAGTCCTACTCGAGCTTCGTGCTCCTGCCGTTGCTCAACCTGGCCGTGCGGCGTCGTTGCCTGCTGGTGGGAGGCCCTGGCCGAGGCAAGACCGCCAGCGCCGTGCTCATGGGACTGCTCGCTGGCTACGACATCAGCGAGATCCGCCGCGCCATCCAACATGGCCAGCCGCAGATGACCGTGACGGATCTGCTCGGCAATCCGCTACCGAAGGACCTGGTGTCGGCCGATAGCATCGACGACATCCGGATCAGCTGGCGTCGTTGGCTGTCGATGCGCGTGAAGATCATCGACGAGTACAACCGCATCCCCACGCGCACGCAGAGCGCGCTGCTCACGGTGATGGCCGACAACTACGCGGAGGTCCTCGACCAGATCTACGAGTGCCCTGCGGCAGCCTGGTACCTCACGGCGAACGACGACGCCGGCGGCGGCACCTACCAGGTGATCGAGGCGCTGCGAGACCGCATCGACGTGGTGGTGAAGGCGCCTCACTTCTCGCCGCGGTTCCTGGGCGATCTGCTCGCGCGCATCGAAGCGGGAGTGCGGCCCGAGGCCGTGGTGCCACCCCAGATCGTGTTCACCCCCGAGCAGCTCGACCAGGTGGAGGCCGAGGTCCTCGACGTCGTCGTGCCACAAGCCGTGCGACGGCGCCTCGAGTTCTTCGCGAGCCAGTTCGAGTTCTGTGATCCTGCCGCCTCGCAGTTCGAGTACAAGACGAAGGACACGGTGAAGCTGTCGGGCGTGGCCTGGCACCTCGTCACGGCGTCCGACACAGGCCGCGACCGTGTCAAGGACATCGGCAGCACGTCGAGGAACGGTCTTTCGGTGCGCAGCCTGATGACCATCCTGGTGTTCGTGAAGGCCATGGCCTGGTTCCGGGGGCAGCGAGAGGTGTCCCTCGATGATCTGCGGCAGATCTTGCCCTTCGTGCTTCACGACAAGCTCGTGCCCGACCACGACTCTCCCTTCTTCGACGCCGACGACAACGGCGTGCTCCGCATCGATCGCGTGGGCTGGATCCGAAGGCTGTTCGATCTGTCGTGCGACGAGTACGACCGCCTGCTGCTCGACGTCGAGGACCCGGTGGCCGAGCTACAGGCTGCGTTCGCGCGTGGGCTGGAGGGAGTCTCGGAGGCCGATGCGCGCCAGCGACTGGTCGCCATCGAGAACCAGCTGACCGAGTGGAGCCGCGGCGGCAAGCTGTACGGCCACCTCTACGACGACATCCTGAAGCTCAAATACCTCCACCAGCGCTACACGAACTACCTGGCCTGGCTGCAGTGGGCACAGTGAGGGCCTTTCACGAGGCCCTTGCCCGAGGCCGGGAGCGCTACAACAGCCTGTTCGCCCAGGCCGCGGTGGCCCGGCCGATCGACCCCGCCGCCCTCACCCATCATCTGACCACGCTGGTGGCCCCTGCGATCGAGGCCGTTCACCGGGTTCGACCACCGGCCGTGGACGCCGTGCTCGATGCGCTGTTCGAGGCGTCCCTCGAGCTGGTCGGCCGCGGACTGGCGGGCTCCGAGGGCCGCATTCCGGCCATCGACGCAGCATGGCGCACCCTGTGGGTCGCACATCCTGGGCATCTCGCCGCTGCACCGAGGCGCGTGATCACCGCCATCAGCAACGCGGTGACCCACCTGGGCGACGGCGCGGATGCATGGGTGGCGGCCATGGAGCGAGCGGGCCACGTCGCGGACGGCGTGGAGCGCTGGCTCGAGGCCGGTCAGGTGCTCGGGTGGACCTGCGGCCTCGCCGAGCTACGCACGAGTGCGCTGGCGCTGTGTCGCAGCCTGCCGGAACCCCTCGCCGCAGTCGCGCTGCACCTGCCCGATCTGGTAGACGTCGACGCCGCCTGCGACGCCCTGACCGTGCAGCCGTGGCGGTCGCCCACCGTCGCCGGAGCGCGACTCGGCCACGTGGGCCGCATCGGTGCGTTCGTCGGGCTCGGAGGTGCGTTCCGTGAGCCTCCGGATCTGCTCGTTCGAGGCGGCTGGATCCTCGCCACCGATGGTCACGTCACCCTCACGCTGCACGCGGATCGCTATGGGGCCCGCCTGCTACCGAGCGAGCCCCCCGAGAGGACCGCCACACCCGAGCCATGCGCCCGGATGACCGAGGACGGGCGCGCATCGCTGGGGAATCACAGCGCTGTGCTTCCAGAGCTGCAGGGCTACCGCCGTGCGGTGGGCACATCGACCACGCTGGCGGTGGTGCTGCCTCACTCCCACGCCATCCACCTGGTGGGCGTCACCGAGTCCGACGGTGGCTGACGACGCAGGTCAGCGCCTCGATGCGGCCTGGCGCGCCGCGTGGCCGGGTGCCCTCGCCTGCTGGAGTCGCCTCACGCGTCTGTCGGACCCCATCTTCGTGACCGAGCGCGACGCCGAGAAGGCGGAAGGACTCACCGGTAGCTTCGCCATGATCCGTCTGTCGGATCACGCTGTGGTGGTCAGCCTCCGCCTGGTGGAGCGTGCTGGCCTGCAGCGCTTCGCGAAGGAGATCCTGGCCCACGAGATCGGGCACCACGTGTACTGCCCCGCCGACCTGTCCGATCACGCGCGACTCGTGGCCCGGATGCGCGCAGGACTGCCCACCAAAGAGCAGCTGGCACCGTTCATCGCCAACCTGTACGCCGATCTGCTCATCAACGACCGCCTACAGCGCGCGAACGAGCTGGACATGGCCGGCGTGTACCGCACCCTCGGCGGGGGATCCGCGGATGCGCTGTGGACGCTGTACATGCGGATCTACGAGATCCTCTGGGCCGTCGAGTCAGGTCAGCTCGCTCACCGCCGTGCAGTCACCGACGCCATCGAGGGCGATGCGCAGCTCGGAGCGAGGCTGATCCGCAGCTATCGGCGAGAGTGGTTGGCCGGGGCGGGCCGCTTCGCCTGCTTGTGCCTGCCCTACCTGCTGCAGGACGACGGAGCGGAGGTGCGTGGCCTGCTGGCTGGGCTCCTCGACACCGTGGATGCCGGTGCCGACGGGGTGCCCGACGGCCTGGTGGAGATGGACGCCGACGAGATCTCGGGGGCCATCCACCCCAGCGAGGACGCGGCTCTTGCCGAGGATGCCTCCTCGAGGCCGGCCTCGCCACCCGCTCCAGGTGCCGAACATCGCGGCTCGAAGGGGCGCAAGAACGAGGGGCAGTACCGCGGACCCATCGAGTATCGGGAGCTGCTCGAGAGCCTCGGAACGGGCTTGTCACCGGCTCGGATCGTGGCGCGCTACTACCGAGAGCGGGCCCGCCCGCACCTGGTTCGCTTTCCGAGCCGGCGTAGCCCCGACGTTCGCGAGCCCGTGCTCGAGGGCCTGGAGCCCTGGGACTTCGGCCAGCCCTTGTCCCGTGCGGACTGGTTCGAGTCGGTGATCACGAGCCCCGTCGTGATTCCGGGCGTGACCACGGTCGCCCGACACGTGGGCGAGGCACCGGGCCCCGAGCCCGCAGAGGTGCCGCTGGATCTCTACGTGGGCATCGACTGCTCCGGCTCTATGCCCGACCCCGCGACCCAGCTCTCGTATCCGGTGCTCGCTGGCACGATCCTGGCGCTGTCGGCCCTGCGTGCCGGGGCACGGGTGAAGGTGGTGCTCTCGGGAGAGTCGCCAGGTCGAGCCGTGTCCACCCGCGGGTTCGTGCGCGACGAGGACGAGGTACTCGACGTGCTCACGGAGTACCTGGGCACCGGCTACGCCTTCGGGATCCATCGGCTGCGCGACACCTTCGGCGACCCAGCCGAGCCGAGCAAGGCCCCCACACACGTGGTGATCCTCACCGACCAGGACATCTTCTCGATGCTCGACGGCGAGCACGCCGGCGAGCTGGGCTGGGACATCGCGCGAGACGCCCTGCACACGGCGCGCGGGGGCGGCACCTTCGTGCTGCACATGCCGCCGTCGTGGCGGTCGGACAACGTCGAGCGGATGGTCGACATGGGCTACCATGTCCACCGAATCCACGACTGGTCCGAGCTGGTGGCTTTCGCGCGCGCCTTCGGTCGAGCAACCTACGAGGAGGCCCGGTGAGTGAGTCCGGTCCCAGCATCGAGGCGCTCACCCATCGTCTGGTCCAGACACCACAGGCCATGCTGGCCGAGCCCGACCAGCAGGTCGACGTGAATGCCGTGCTCGCCGATCTGCTGCGCGATCTGGCGGGTGCGCACGTGGCGGAGGCCGTTGCCTGGCGAGCCTCGAGCCGCAACGAGGCCCGACTGTCGCTGCTGGCGGCCTGGGTGCTGGCGGATCCGTGGTTCGTACAGCGCGCTCCGCGCTTTGCAGCTGCAGCGAAGACGCTGCTGTGCGGGGGGCTACAGGCCGTGTCGAAGCTGGTGGATGCCAGCCGCTTCGTGTCCGACGGCGATCGGCGCGAGGAGCTGGCCCGCCGGGTGCTGGCCGCCCTGCAGCTGCTGCCCGAGTCAGAGAGCGAGGCCGTGGCCGCCGATCGGCTGCGCACGCTGGA
>JAHQVJ010000186.1 GCA_019634415.1 Myxococcales bacterium | reverse complement strand
TTCGAGCTGTTCCCGGCGTTGCCCTACCGATCAACGCTGCGCGGCACGGGGTCGAAGCCCTTCGCTACATTCCTCCGCTCCGCTCCTCCATTTCGCTCGGACTTCGATGGACCCCTCTCTGGCCGCTTCGCTCCCACAGCATTCGGGAAAGCTCGCTTCGCGAGCTTTGCCGAATGCTGCTAGGCGTCGACCCACAGGGGCACGTCGCGCACGTAGGCGCGGTGCAGCATCTCCAGGATCAGATCCGCCATCTCGTCGCCCGTCGGCTGCACGTCCGTGCGGATCGCGCGCTCGTCGGGCGTGAGCTGCACCAGGGTCTGCAGGGAGGTGGGGTCCCGATCCTCGGGCACCGCGCCGTCCAGCATCAGGGCGCCCACCCAGATCATGAGCAGGGCACAGTGGGTGGGCACCAGCTGGGCGCCCACGCCGAAGAGGGCCTGGAACAGCACGTTGCCGTTCACCTCGAGCTCGCCCACCATCGTGGCGGGCGCGGTGGTGGCCTCGAACAGGCCGCGGGAGCGCCAGGCCTCGATGGCCGCTCCGTCGTAGCCGAAGTCCGCGATGGCCTGCAGCGCCAGCGTTCCCCCGAGGGTGTCGGCGGGCTGCAGGCGCTCCACCAGAGCGCGCTCGGTCGTCTCCGCGATGGGGTAGTGCACGTAGGCCACGCAGCCGAAGGCCGCGCCGAGCACGTTCGCGGGGCACTCCTCGCAGTGGGGCACCAGGTCGTCGAGGGCCCTCGCCTGGCCGAGCAGCTCGCCCACGTTGGCCTCGCGCTCCACCGGTCCGTCCGGTCCGTCCAGCATCAGCACGAAGTTGGCTTCCTCGGGGGCCGTGCCCTCCGGTAGCTGTTCCATGATGGCATGGGCGCGACTGCGGTCCTTGAGCAGCCCGAGAAGGCGCGTGGCTCCTGCTACCTCATCGCCGTCCCCCAGAGTCTGCTTCACAGCGCACGATTCGCCTACGGTCAGATCCGCGCCCAAGCGGCCCTCCTCCCCGACGGCGCGGAAGGTACCACGAGCAGCGCTCGCATTCATGACCAGCGCGGCAGCGTGGTGGCTTCGCGTTAGGCGGGCGGCTGGAGGGCCGCATGCTCATCTTCGGGACCCGCGGTGTCACCTACCGAAGCCAGCGTGGTGTGTTCACCTGCCCCACGTGTGGTCCAGGCACCGAGTATGCCCACAAGCGCGTCCGTCGCTTCTTCTCCCTGTACTTCATCCCCGTCGTGCCGCTCGATCTGCTCGGCGAGTACGTGGAGTGTTCGGGGTGCAGCGACACCTACCGGCTCGACGTGCTCGACTTCGATCCCGAGCAGGGGCGCGCCGAGTTCGAGGCCGAGTTCCACGCCGCCGTGCGGCGCGTCATGATCCAGATGATGGTGGCGGACGGGGTGATCGACGATGCCGAGATCGTCACCATCGCCACCGTGTACCAGGGCCTGACGGAGCGATCCCTGGAGGAAGCGGCCATCCGCGAGGAGGCAGAGCGGCTGCAGCGGGATCCGCAGTCGGTGGAGGACTTCGTCTCCGGCGTGCGGGGTCGCCTCAACGACCACGGAAAGGAGCTGGTGATCCGAGCTGCGCTGGCCGTGGCCTCGGCCGACGGTACCTTCAGCGAGGACGAGCGGGTGCTGCTGATGCGCATCGGGGACGCCATGGAGATGACGCGCGCTCACCTGATGGGCGTGCTCCACACCGAGGCCCAGGCTTAGCCCATCTGCTACCGTGTGTGCAGCGAGGTGACGACGTGCCGAAGGCCCTGCGGGTGCTCGACGTGGCGACGGGAGTGATCCAGCCCGGGCCCAACACCACGGTGTTCGTGGACGGCTCGCTGTGGGCCGTCGCGGGCTGCCCCGTGCTGCCCCACGGCAAGCCGCCGTGCACCTCCGCCGTGATGACGCCCAGCGCGGGCCCGCACAAGGTCTACGTGCAGGGCTCGCTCGCGTGCCACGTGGGCGATCAGGCCTCGTGCGGGTGCCCCGGTGCGCCTGGTCCCAGCCTGCCCCCGCCCACCACGAGCGCCAACGGGTAGCTCCGCCAGCCGGCTGCGTCAGAGCGTCTCGAGGTAGGCCACCAGGGCGTCGAGGTGCTCTGTCGCCAGGTGGCTCGTCACGCCAGCGACGTGGTGGCCACCACCTACGCCGCGCCGGCGTCCACTTGCCAGACCACGTCGGACGAGGGGTCCGCAACCACGATCCGACGACCGAGGACCTCCATCGTCCCACCCACCACCGGCACCGAGGGCTGCTGGGAGCCTGCCGAGGGAGGAGGAGGGGCTTCGCAGGAGACGGCCAAAAGAAGGGTGGTAGGCAGCACATCGTCTCCGGGACTGAGCCACGATATCAGAATGTCTTGACTTGTCGCGGATCGAAGATACCCGAGCCCCGATGCAAGGCTCCACGCGGTGTCCGAATCCACGTTGTAGTCGCGGCCGGGTGGGCCTCCGGGGCCACCTGTTCTCTCGGACAGGGTGGGTACCGTCCCCCGTTCGTCCCGCCAGCGCACCCTGCGGCGTGTGCAACGGCACCGGCTCGGTGAGCGAGCGCTGTCGGGACCTGTGGGACGCGGGAATCGTGGTCGACGGCGCCACCGACGAGGACTTTCGCTCCTCGCCCACCCTCTGGGCTCCCTGATCGGGGCGCCACGCGTCCGGGTGTTGGGCATCGCCCAGGACGGGGGACATCCCCAGACAGGCTGCATCGCCGACTGCTGTGAGGCTGCGTGGAGCGACGCCGAGCAGGCGCACCTCGTCTCCTGTCTCGCCGTGCTGGACGGGGATCGTCGCTGGCTGCTCGACTGCACCCCCGACATCCGCGAGCAGCTGCGCTTGGCTGGCGGCCCTCCACTCGACGGGATCCTGCTCACCCACGCCCACATGGGCCACTACACGGGTCTGCTGCAGCTCGGCCCCGAGGCGTGGGCGCCCACGGGCGTGGACGTGCACGTGATGCCTGGGATGCGTGCCTTCCTGCAGGGCAACGATCCCTGGTCGTCGCTGATGAGCGAGGGCCACGTGGTGCTGCGAGATCTCGCCGCAGATCGTCGGGTGTCGCTCACCGAGCAGGTTCGGATCACGCCCTGGCTCGTTCCCCATCGGGGGCCCTGGACGGAGACCGTCGCGTTCACGATCCAGGGGCCCAGCCGTCGCGTGCTCTTCGTGCCCGACATCGATCGCTGGGAGGACTGGGACCGCGCGCTGCCCGAGATCCTGCAGGATCTCGACGTCGCCTATGTGGATGGCAGCTTCTTCGACATGGGTGAGCTGGGGCGGCGGGACCGGGCGGAGATCTTGCACCCCCTCGTGCGCGAGACGATGGACCTGCTGCAGGACCAGCCCGACGAGGTTCGATCGCGCATTCGCTTCCTCCACCTGAACCACACGAACCCGTTGCTCCGGCCTGGTTCCTCAGCCTGGCAAGAGGTGCACGACCGTGGCTTCCGCGTGGCCGAGGAAGGGGAGGAGGTGGAACTGTGAGGGTCGAAGAGGTATAGCGGCGTGCCGCGGAGGTGTTCCCGATGAACGTAGCAAACCTTGGTCAGATGGTGCTTCAGCGGGCTGCCGAGAGTCCAGACGTCGCGGCCTTCCGCGTGCGCAAGGGCGACACGTACCACGACGTGACGTGGGAGCAGTGCACCGATCGGCTGGACCACATCGCGGCCGGCCTGCTCACGGCGATGGACCTGCCCGACGATGCGCACATCACCATCACGGGCAACACCAGCATGGACTGGGTGCTGTGTGACTTTGCAGCCTTGACGGTGGGGCTACGCACGGTGCCCGTCTACGCCAGCCTCCTCCCCGAGGAGGTGGGCTACATGCACGCCGACACGCAGGCCATCGTGGCCATCGTGGAGAACAAGGACCAGCTCGAGAAGGTGCGCGAGATGCGCAACGGGTTCCGGTTCTTCGACGTCGACTACGGGCCAGACAAGGTCGCGGTCCAGCACATCGTGGTCATCGATCCGGCCGGGATCGCCCCCGCCGACGACTGGGAGAGCCTGGCCGACCTGGAGACGCGCGGAGCCGAGCAGCTCGAGTCCCTCCGTCCCGAGTTCGAGCGCCGTCGCGCCGCCATGGAGCGGTCCCACACCGCCACCTACACCTACACCTCGGGCACCACAGGGCCGCCCAAGGCCGTCGTCCAGACGCACGAGAACATGCTGTCGATGCTGGAGATGTCGGACAAGGTCAACCTGTTCACCGAGAAGGTCCAGGAATCGGGTCTGTTCTTGTTCCTGCCGCTGGCCCACAGCTTCGGGCGTCTCATCGAGCTCGCGGGGCCCTTCTTCCGCTCACCCTTGGTGATCTCCAGCGTGCCCACCCTCGCCGAGGACCTCGTCCTGGCGAAGCCCGGCTTCTTCCCCTCGGCACCTCGCGTCTACGAGAAGATGAAGGCGAAGATCGAGGGAGCCGTGGCGGGCGCGCCCCCCATGCGCCAGCGCCTGTTCCATTGGGCGATGAACACGGGCAAGGCCACCATCCCGTACCGCTCCACCGGTCGCTCCATGCCCATGGGGCTGCGCTTCCGCAATCGGATCGCCGATCGCCTGGTGCTGTCGAAGCTGCGGGCGCGCCTGGGCTTCGACAACACCGATCTGCTGCTGTCGGGCTCGGCGCCCTTGAGCGTGGACGTGCACGAGTTCTTCCTCGCGATGGGCTGCGATCTCATGGAGGGCTACGGGCTCACCGAGACGTGCCCGGCGCTCACGGCGAATCGTCCCGGCGAGTTCAAGCTCGGCACCGTGGGCAAGGCCTTCGACGGCATCGACTTGGTCATCGCCGACGATGGCGAGATCCTGGCCAAGGGCCCGAACATCACCAGCGGCTACCTGAACCGGCCGGAGGCCACCTCCGACGCCTTCGACGACGAGGGATGGTTCCACACCGGTGACCTCGGCACCAAGGACGACGAGGGCTACGTCAAGATCACGGGCCGCAAGAAGGAGCTGATCAAGACGAGTGGCGGCAAGTACGTGGCCCCGGCGAAGATCGAGGGACGGCTGAAGTCCCTCGCCATGGTCCAGGAGGCCGTCGTCATCGGCGACAAGCGGAACTTCTGTGTGGCATTGATCAGCCTCGATCCCGAGGAGCTGGAGACCTGGGCGGGGCAGCAGGGCGTCGAGGCCGTGGTGCACTCGGATCCCGTGCTCCAAGCCGTGCAAGCCCACGTCGACTCGGTCAACGAGGGGCTTGCGAGCTTCGAGACCATCAAGTATTTCCGCATCTTGGACGACCCCATGACTGTGGAGAATGGGATCCTCACGGCGAGCCTGAAGGTGAAGCGCCGGGTGGTCGAGGAGCGATTCGCCGACAAGATCGAAGAGATGTACAATACGCCGCGCTGATCTCGATCTCCGCGGGACCGCCTGCGTCGGCCCCGCGGATTGGGGATGCGGATCACCGAATCTGTAGAAATCTCGATCACTCCTCACAGTACGGTGCGACACGAACGACTTGACGTCGCACCCTGATTCGGCACTTCGTCGGGGATACCATCGGCGCCACGCCGTGATGGGCAGCACCTGCCTCAGCGAGGTGGTGCTATCATGGGGGTATGAGACAAACAGTCGATGCTTGTTGCATCCATCACGGTTCGCTTTATAGAACCTCTCGCGTTTGCGTGTTCCACGCAGCCTCACCAGGATGACCATGCAACTCGACGTCCCGGCTCTGGAACGCGTGGTGGCGCAGTATCGCCACGACGTGAACGAATTGGCGCCACCTGCGCCGACGGCTGCCCTGCGGACCGTGGAGAAGCGACTCGATGTGTCTCTGCCCGTGGGGCTGCACGGGTTCCTCACGCTGCACAATGGCGCTGGCCTGTTCCGTGGTGCCATTCGGGTGCGGGGCACGTCCCAGCTGGCGTCCGCCAGCGAGGAGTGTCCTCACGTGATCTTGTTCGCCGAGGTCGGACTGCACGGCCGGGCCGGCGTCGCCGTCCAGTGGGCCTTCGCGGCCACCGACGAGGGAGCCGTCTTCGGGCGATGGGAGGACGGTGAGCTTCAGCCCGTCTACGGCAGCTTCGCTGCGTGGCTGGCGGCGGAGATCGCGGTGGTGGAGGCAGACGGCGTGGGAGCGCTCGAGCAGGCACGGATCCGCGGAGAGGCGGCCCGCACGGACGCCGTGCACACGGTGTCGCGTGCGCAGCGGCTCCTTCGAGACCACGATCCGGCGGGGGCCGTTCGGCTCCTGCGCAGCTGCGTGGAGGGGGAGTCGTCGAAGCGGCCGGATGCGACCCTGTGGCAGGTGCTGGGAGATGCGCTCGACGCCACCGGCACCGATCCGGCCGGCGCGTGGCGGCGGGCCTTCGAGCGCTGCGCGCTGCCGCTGCCGTGGCCTGGGGCTCCGTGTCCGCATCCCGAGGCCGTGCGCCGCATCGTGTCTGCCTACTCGTCGCTCGAGCGATGGGAGGCGGCGCTGCACGCCTTCCTCGGCGAGCGGGTGTCCGATGTGCGCACGACGGCGGAGGTGGAGCTCGTGGGCGCCGTGGTGCGCGCCCTTGCGCAGGCTCACCTCGACAGGGCGGACGCCGCCGCAGCCCATGCGTTGCTCACGCGGATCGATGCCGATCTGCGTGCGTCGAGCTGGGGCCGTCCGCACTGGGGCGTGCTGCTCGATCTCGCCCACCTGAAGGTGCGCCTGGGCCGTCACGACGAGGCGGAGGATCTCACTCGCGATCTGCGTCGGGAGGGTCCTGCGTCGCTGCAGGGGGCGCGTCTGCTGCTCCTCCTGGAGATCGCGGTGGCGCGCCAGGAGCCCTGGGTGGTGGAGCTGGGCCGCCAGGCCGAGGCCGCTGGTCTCGACGACCACCAGCGACTCCGCGTGTCGCTGCTCAAGGTGGAGCGCGCCATCCGCCACTACGAGCTGGAGCGCGCGGACGCACTGCTCACCGGGCTGGTGCAGCGCGCCGAGGCCCTCGACGATCCGCTGCGCACGGCCACCGCCTGGATGTGGCGTGGCGACGTGGCCCGCTTCACCAGCAAGGTGCAGGAGGCTGCGGCCTGCTACGACACGGCGCTGAACCTGCTCCCCGATGGGTTCTCTGGCCGGGAGCTCGGTCTGCGGATCACGCTGCGGCGCGCCGATCTGGCGCGCATGGCGGGCGAGGTGCAGGAGGCGGTGTCCACCGTCATGGGGGTGGCACGCGCGTTCGCCCAGCTGGGGTGCCCCCTGCGCGAGGCGTGGGCGCTGGTGCGGGTGGTGGCCATGACGGCGGGCCGTCATCCCGAGCGCGCCGAGGCGCTGTGCCAGGTGGCTCGGGAGCGCTTCGAGGCGGCCCAGCTCGCCTCTGGCATCGCCGCTGTCGACGCTCTGTGCGACAGCCCCGGGGCGAGCTTGGCGTGGCATCTGGATCAGGCGACGGAGCTGGTGCGCGCGCGTCACGATGCGCAGCGCTGCCGACCGCCCTTCGAGCGCGCCGACGCCGATCGCCCGGAGCGGCGGCTCGGGTCTCATCGGCTGGCCATCGCGGCGTGTGGGCCGGAGGTGGTGGAGGCCCTGGCCAACGAGATGAACGAGTGTGTCCGGCTGGCGCGGGCGGGGCGTGAGCGTGCTGGCGATCCCGTCGTGCTGCGGTACGTGGCAGCGGTGGACCTGCTGTCCGCGCACCGCAGCGAGCGCGCCGCCGAGGTGCTGATCGCGCATCACCACGACCAGGTGAGCGACGGCGCCATGCTGCGGGGCTTGCAGGCGGCCATCGCGCGCTGCTCCAACGAAGCCGTGGTCGAGGGTCTGCTGCTGTGCATCGAGGAGCCGCAGAATCACCCGTCCTCCACCGTGGCGTCTGCCGCGGAGCTGCTCGGCGTGCGGCGGGAGCGTGCGGCGTTGGGCCTCCTGCTGGATCTGCTGGAGCGCACGCGCTCTGCCTCCGCGCGCAAGGCGGCGATCCTGGCGCTGGGGTGCATCGGTCACCGGGCCGTGGTGGATGCGCTGGTGCCCTCCCTGGGGGATCCGCACTTGGCCGAGGCCGCAGCGATGGCGCTGCTGATGCTCGGAGATCGGCGTGGCGTGGACTTCCATGCCCAGGCGTTGTTCGACGACCAGATGGTGTCGCTGGCTGCACCCGGTGAGATCGTCGGCCGATACGGGGGCCCCGAGAACCTGCTCCTGCTGATGCAGGCCGCCCGTGGGCAAGACGAGCGCGCCGTCGAGGCACTGCGCGGGCTGGGGGTGCTCGGAGACGCGCGGGGGATCCCCGTGCTCATGGATGCCGTGGGTGCCCGTCAGCGAGCGGTGGTGGAGGCCGCCGCCGAGGCGCTGCAGCTGCTCACCGGACGCGTCGACGATCCGAGCGCGCCGGGCGCGCGCGGTCGCTGGGGCACCTGGTGGGAGCTCGCCCGTCCGAGCTTTCGCCCTGGCGTGCGCTACCGACACGGCGCGGAGTTCGACTGTGGCACCTTGATCGAGGGGCTCGGCCATCGCGATCCGGCGGTGCGGCGAGCGAGCTACGAGGAGCTCGTGATCATCAGCGGCCAAGCGCTTCCCTTCGACCTGGAGGGGCCGTGGCGGATCCAGGAGGCCCACATCCACGCCTGGCGGGAGTGGTGGCGCACCTATGGTGCCGAGCTGCCTGCTGGCCGCTGGACCTTGGACGGGATCTTGGTCCATTGAGCGCCGACCGACGGCTGGCGTCCGTGGTGCGGCTGCTCGAGGCCTATGCCCCGGTGGACGCCACCGAGTCCGAGCACCATGCGCGCATGCTGGCTCTCGCGGGCTCCGACGGAGATCCGTTCTCGCGGAGCCACACCGAGCCAGGCCACTTCACGGCGAGCGCCTTCGTGCTGGATCCGTCCGGCACTCAGGTGTTGCTGATCGAGCACGCGAAGCTGCATCGCTGGCTGCAGCCGGGCGGGCACTTCGAGCCCGACGATGTCGATCTGTTCGCGGCGGCGCGGCGGGAGGTCGCCGAGGAGACGGGCCTGCGGGATCTGCACAGCGAGCTGGGCGCACAGCTACTCGATGTGGACGTGCACGACATTCCCGCGCTGAAGGGGGAGCCCCCCCACGCTCACTTCGATCTGCGCGTGCTGTTCCGTGCGGGCTGCCGCTCCCTGGCTCCGGCCACCGATGCGATGGATGCGCGCTGGGTCTCGCTGGGGGAGGTGAGTGCAGAGGCGTCGGACGACTCCGTGATGCGCGCGGTGCGCAAGATCTGCGGCGACGCTCCGGCAACCTAGGCCGCGGACTCGGCCTGTTGCTGCTGGGCGACGACGCGCGGGTTCATCACCGCGAACCACAGCGGCGGCACCAGCGACATCAGCACCATGGTGGGGTACCCCAGCGGGAGCTGCGGGGCGTCGGTGCAGGCGCGGAGCTTGTCGTAGGGCCGGCTCGCCACTGCGTGGTGATCCGAGTGGCGCTGCAGGTTGAACAGGAACCAGTTGGAGAAGCGGAAGGTGCTGTTCCAGGAGTGGTGGGGCTGCACGCGCACCGCGCTCCCGTCGGCACTCTGCTCCCGCTCGAGGCCGTAGTGCTCCACGTAGTTGATGGTCTCCAGCAGCACGACGGACACCAGCGACTGGGCGGCGAAGAACAGCACGCCCGCGAGCCCCGTAGTGGCTGCGATCACCCCGTAGAGGGCCGCGAGGCCCAGGGCGTACCGCAAGCGCCGGTTCGACAGGCTGAAGGTCGGGATGCCGCGGCGACGACAGCGGGCCCCCTCCAGCTGCCAGGCGCTGCGCGCGCCCCCACCGATGGTCTGGGGCAGGAAGCCGTACAGCGTTTGTCCCATGCGGGAGAAGGCCGGATCCGTGCGCGTGGCCACGTTGCGGTGGTGCCCCAGCACGTGCTCCACGCAGAACCAGGTGTAGCTCGACAGGGCCATCAGCCCCTCCGCCAGCGCCCGATCGAAGCGCCGAGTGCGGTGCATCAGCTCGTGGGCGATGTTGATCCCGCCGCCTGCGCTCACCAGACCCATCGACAGGATCATCGCCACGCCCTCCACCGGGGTGACGCCCTGGGAGAAGCGCCAAAGCGCCGCTGCCAGCACGATCCCTTGCACCGGAAGCCAGGCGTGCAGGGCTACGTCGTAGATCGCCTCGTGGGGACCCTCGGTGGGCTCGGTCACGTCGTGACCCAGCAGCGCGTCTCCCAGGGGCACGGCCACGAAGATCACCAGGGGTACCACCCACAGCCAGGGACCCCCCAGCCACAGGCCCACGCCGAACAGGATCGGCAGGGAGTAGACGACGGTGTAGGGAAGCGCGCGCATGCTAGACCTCCTCGGCAAGGAACAGGAGTCGGGTGAGGGTCCAGGTGGTCTCGGGATCCACCGGTCCCCAGAGGGCGCTCTGCACCGCGGAGTGTGCAGAGGCCTGCAGCAAGGTGTGGGCCACCACCTGGAGCACGGCGTCGCGCACCGGGAGGCCAGGCTTCAGGTGCGGGCGACCCTCGGACTCGATGAACGCCACCACCCCGTCGAGCAAGGGAGCCACTTGCTCCAGGACGATTCGATTGCCGGGGCCGTCGGCGCGCAGCAGCTCCGCCATCACGATCCGGGCATCGTGGGGATGGGTGCCCAGGAACGTGGCGAAGGAGCGCGCCAGGGTGGCCAGGCGCTCGTCGAAGGCGCCCGTGGGCACCATCGCCGGGGCCAGCGCCTCGGCGAGATCGGCGAAGGTGCGCCGGACCACGGCGGCGTAGAGCGCTTCCTTGCTCGGGAAGTGGTAGAGCAGGCTCGGTCGACGGATCCCCGCGCCCTTGGCGATCTCGGCGAGGCTGGCGCGGTCGAAGCCCTCGCGCGCGAACACCTCGAGGGCGGCCGCGAGGATGCGCTGTGGCGTGGCGGGGCGACTGGGGTCGGTGCGGGGGCGTGCCATCGCCGGAAGTATAATCTACTCGCGAGTAGATTCAAAGATCTCGGCAGATCTGGGCGAGGATGCGGAGGTCTGTGGGTGGAGGATCCATGAAGCGGTGGCTGACGGCAGCGTGGGCGGTGTTGCTCCTGGGCGGAGCGGTGGTGTGGAGCCAGGGCTGCCTTGACGGAGCAGATGCACCCACATCCGTCGAGGCCGAGGCCGGGGCCGAGGCCGAGGCGGAGCCGGTGCTGATGCCAGCGACGAAGGCGGATGCAGGGGAGGGGGCTCGCCAGAAGAAGGCGAAGGGCAACGTGGGGAGACGTCCGCTCATGCCGGCCACCAAGTCGGGATTGATGGGTGGCCGTGCCGAGGCCCTCGCCGAGGAGATGTTGGTGGTGGAGCCCGACGAGGCGGAGGCGCAGCAGCAGGCACCGAGCGAGTGAGCTCCTTGGTCGACGCGTTGCTGCACCTGGGCTTCACGGCGGCGCTGTTCGCACCGCTGGAGCTGGCCTGGGCTGGGCACGTCGCGTGGCGTCGGCCGTGGTGGACGACGGATCTGGCGTTCTTCGCGGGCCAGGCGCTCCTGTTCGTGCCCGTGGTGGGCTTCGTGATCCTCGTGCTGGCCGCGCCCGTCCTGCAGTGGGGTGCCCTCGGGCCTCTACGCGGGGCCTTCGGCACCCTCCCGGGCGGCGCTCAGCTACTGATCGCCGTGGCGCTGGGTGATCTGTGTGCCTACTGGGGCCATCGCGCTCAGCATGCGTGGCCCGTGCTGTGGCGGATCCACGCGGTGCATCACACCGCACGGGACGTGGACTGGCTGGCGGCCTTCCGCGAGCATCCGCTGGACGGGCTGTACACCCAGGCGCTGGTGAACCTGCCCGCGCTGGTGCTGGGGCTCGACTGGCGAGCCTGGCTCGGTGTGCTCACCTTCCGGGGGCTCTGGGCGATCCTGCTCCACAGTCGCGCGCGGGTCCCGCTGGGGCCCCTGAAGTGGCTCGTGGGCTCCCCGGAGTTCCATCGCGCCCACCACGCGCCCGATCCGCACGTGGGGCACTACGCGAACCTCGCGCCCTACCTCGACGTGCTGTTCGGTACCCACGGGCCGACGGACGAGCCCGAGCGCACGGGGGTGACCGAGCCCCACCCCGACAGCTGGACGGGCCTGCTGCTGTGGCCCTTCCGCTCGAGGGGGGCGCCGTCGTCAGAGGTTCATGGCGTTGACCGCGTCGATGAGCGCTTGGCGACGCGCATCGAGGGTGGCCACCTCGCCGGCAGCCTCGAACACCACCAGCTTGCCCCCCCGGGGGAAGAACGCCACGAGGTAGCTCCAGTCCTGGGGGCCGAGGGGCGCCGCTAGCTCGATGAGCGCGCCCTTCGCGCCACTCACCGCGAGATCCTCCTCGCCCTGCACCGAGTAGCCTGCTGCCACCATGCGCTCGCGCACGGCCTCCTTCCAGAAGGGGAGCACGGCCTTGGGCTTGTGCTTCTCGGAGCGGATCCGCACCAGCACGTTGTCGGGAGAGGCGGCCCGGTAGCGCCCCCGCTTTCGCCACGCGGAGAACCCGTCGGGTGGCTTCGGCAGCGAGGCACCTCGGGTGCGCCACGCGGGGCGCTCCTGCTGGTGGCCGGCGATCACGTCCTGCACGTTGAGCGTGTTGAGCCACTGGAACGAGGAGCTGCCGTCGCGGGCGGGAGCGGCCCGATCCCGGAACTGGAAGGAGACGTCCACCCGCCCATACGCGGCTTCGTCTTCGAGGAGCTTCAGGCGCCCCTTGAGGGTCTCGATCTGCTCGATGGCGCCCACGATCTGACGCTCCACGGCCACGATGGAGTCGGAGCCCGCGGTTCGCAGCACGGCGTAGTAGCGCTCCAGCACGTCCTCGCGCGCCTCGAGGCGCCCGGCGGTGTCGGCGATGGCCTGGCCCACGTCCTCACGAGTGATGGCCCGATCGATCACCTTGCCCTGGGCGGCTGCGGTCTCCATGAGCGCGTCCACACCCTCGATGGGGACGCGCAACGCCAGGTCGTTGCCGGTGCGCGACTGAAACCAGCCGCCCAGCTCCTTGGCCTTGGCCACGATGCTGTCGGCGGCGTCGTCGCGCTGGGTCACGGCCACCACCACCGACGCCGTGACGCGGGTGGGCTGGGGCTCGGCCTCCTGGGCGTGAGCCGCCGATCCCGCCAGCCACATGTACAGCGCGATCACGAGGCACCTCCACCGGCCAGCGCGTCGTCGACGCGATCTCCGAAGCGGACCACCTGGGCGGGGCTGGGGAAGTAGGCCTGCGCCACCTGGAGGTGCTTGCCCGATCGCTTCACGCAGATCCGCCACTGGTAGGGCTCGTCGGACCCGGGCTCGTCCAGGGACAGGCAGCGCCACTGGCCCACGTCTCGGGTCTTGGCGCCGGTGAACTCACTGGCGATGCGACTCTCGATGGCAGAGGTCCAGAACGCCGCGTCGCCGTCGGGATCGTTCGGGACGCGCATGGTCCAGAGCACCGTGCCGTCCGCGCCCTCGGCGATGTACGGACCCTTCTTGGACAGGGGCACCATCTCGTGGGGAGAGGGCAGGGAGATGCGCTTGTCGCTGTCGTAGACCGAGCGATTGAAGGGCGACAGCGACCGGATCCAGTGGAAGCCGGCCAGCTCGAAGCCACGCGCGGAGCGCCCGAAGGCCTCGCGCGCCACGGCGTCCACGCTGATGCGCGACATCGAGGCGAGATCTGCCAAGGTGCGCAGCCGCGACTCGGTGGCGTCCAGCTCCTCGGTGACGCGGGTGATCTGCTCGAGCAGGGCGAGCTTCTCCTCTTCGGTCTTGGCCCGCGCCAGGAGCCTCACCAGTCGATCGCGCATGGTGCGCAGCGTTCGAGTGCGCAGATCCGTGGCCAGGTACTGATCGGTGATGTCGTCGGCGCGCACGGACTTGTCGATCACGTCGCCCACGCGGAGGATCTGCTGCCAGATCTCGTCGAACTGCTCCACGGGCACGCGCACGGTGACCTGGGTGGCCGTGAGCCGGTCCACGCGGCCTCCGGCGTCGGTGGCGATCTGGGCGATCTCGTCCACCGCGGTGGTGGGCTTGGTCACGCGCAGGCGCGCCCAGCCGTCGTAGTGCACCATGCGTGCGGGTCCGGGCTGGGCCTCGTCGGGCTCCTCGATGACCACGGCCTGTGGGGCTCCGGACGGCGCAGGGGCGGGACGCGGTGCCGGCCGGGCACCCGATTTCTTCTTGCTCTTTCCTCCACCGCGGCTGCTCCGGCGGGCCGACTCCATGGCCACGGTCGGCGCGGCTTCGGCCGACTCGTCGCCGTAGTAGTAGTCCCCGTCGTACTCCGCTGCCGGGGAGCCGGTGTAGCTGTTGCTGCTCTTGGCGCATCCCGTCACCAGCAGGACCGCCAGCAACGCAAACCATCGTGTGATCACGCTCCCTCCAGGTTGGAGCGCGCAGAGATTAGCGCAAGGAGGGCCTCGTGGATCCACCCGTTGGAAGCCACGGGGCTAGGTCGACGATCGAGATCCCGCCCCGGAACCGGGGTCACGCGTCCCCCGGCTTCCTCCACCAGCAGGGCGCCAGCGGCCACGTCCCAGGGGCGCAAGTCCACCTCGAAGTAGGCGTCGAAGTGGCCTGCGGCCACGAAGGCGAGATCGAGGGAGGCAGCGCCCATGCGCCTTAGGCCCTGCATGCGCTGCAGCACGGCGCGAACGGGGGCGAGCAGGGCGTCGAGTCGGTCGCGGCGATCGTAGGGGAAGCCCGAGGCGCACAGCGCGTCGTCGAGGGTGCGCACGTCGCTCACCCGCAGGGGCTGGCCGTCGCAGTGCGCGCCCTGGCCACGGGTGGCCTGCAGCACGAGACCCCGGGGCACGTCCGCGACCACCCCCACGGTGGTCTGTCCGTCCACCTGCAGCGCGATGGACACGCCGTAGTGGGGCACGCCGTGCACGTAGTTGGTGGTGCCGTCCAGGGGATCCACCACCCAGCGGGTGGCGGCGTCTGCGGCACCGCCTTCCTCCTCGCCGAGGACCGGCACGTCGGGGGTGTGCTGTGCGAGCACGTCGCGGATGGCGCGCTCGCAGGCCAGATCCGTCGCCGTCACCAGATCCACCGCCCCCTTGCGCCGAACGCCCGTGGGCACCTGGTCGCGCGCGATGGCGGCGGCAGCCTGTGCCGCGGCCACGGCGACGTCTTCCTCGGTCATGCGTCGACGATCAGGGTGACGGGACCATCGTTGAGCAAGCTCACCTCCATGTGGGCGCCGAAGCGTCCCCGGGCCACGGTGCGGACCCCCGCGGCCGCAAGCGCGTCGCAGAACGCCTCGTAGGTCGGCTCGGCGTGCTCCGGAGGGGCAGCGCCCACGAAGCTGGGGCGTCGCCCCTTCCGCACGTCGCCGTACAGGGTGAACTGGCTGACGACGAGGGCCTCGCCCCCCACGTCGAGCAACGATCGGTTCATGCGTCCGTCGTCGTCTTCGAAGATCCGGAGGCCCGACAGCTTGTTCGACAGCCAGCGGATCTGCTCGGGGCCGTCGCCTGGCGCCACCCCCAGCAGGATCAACATGCCTGCGCCGATCTCCCCCACGGTGTCGCCGTCCACCACCACGCGGGCGTGCTGCACGCGCTGTACCACCGCGCGCATCAGGGCACCCTGGGGCGGTTGCAGAGCACGCGGTCGCCCACCAGCTCACAATGGATCGTGCCGCTTCCGAACACCTGGAACACCTCGCGGGCCTTGCCCATGGTCACCAGGCAGGTGGCGGGCAGCCGGTAGCCCTCCACGGTGAAGCTCTTGCGGGAGTCGAAGCTCAGCGTCTCGGGGCCGCAGCCGCTCAGGGTACCCGGGCTGTTGGCCGTCAAGCTCACCCGTGCGTCCTGGGGCTCCGACGAGGGAGCCGCCGAAGGAGTGGGCGCAGGCTTGGCGGGTCGCACCCGGGGGCTCGAGCGGGGCCGGCTCTTGGGGGCGGTGGGGCGCCGCTTCGCATCGGGCACCACCACCGGGGGAGGCGGCTTGGGGGGCTCGGGCTCGACGGGGCGGGCGTCGGCTTGGATCGGAGGCACGATGGGCTGCGTGCGACGCACGTAGGCCAGGCCCGCGATCACCGCGAACAGCAGCACGAGCACTGCGACCACCGAGGCGAACGCCGCTACGCCTCCACCGAAGACCCACACCCGCAGCCTGGCAGGATCGGTGCCTCGCCGCCTTGCGCCCGACGGGGTCGACGGGGTCGACGACGATGCGTCCGACAGGGAGGTCCGCAGTGTGGGAGGAGGCTCTGCCGACGGCACCGTGGCTTCCACGGTCTCGGGGTTCGCCTCCGGAGGGGTCGCCTGGCGCTTCGTGACCGGCGGCGGATCGGGTCGGCGGATCCGCGGCACGAAGGACGTCATGTCCTCCGGCACGTCGGGGTCGGTGGGCAGCAGATCAGAGGAGGGCTTGGGCTTGCCGGGTGTGTAGCTCTTGGCTCGCTGCATGGCCCCGGTGCGTTGCTTGCCCGTGCCCACGGCCCGCTTCGGCCGAGGCGCGGCCTGATCTCCGCGGGCCATCGCCGCGAGCTGCTCTCGGGTCCAGAAGTTGGTGGCGGAGCCACCTCCGACGCCCATGGGCGGCCCCTCGCCGCCCGCTTCCCGCACGGCGTCCTTCATGAGCGCGCGCCGCATGTCGGAGCGCGTCCAGAACGCAGTGCTCACCCGGTCCCCCGTGGGCGCTCCGCCTCCGTCGAAGGGCACCGCCGTGGCCATGGGGCCCTGCGTCACCGAGGGGGCGTCGAGGGCCTCGACCGTGGCGGCCTCCTCGACGGTGTGGTCGTCGCCTCCCTGCTCCTGGCGCCGCTCCCCGCCTCGGTCGATGGCGGCGGCGCACCACTGGGTGATGTCGGGCCCCTCGAGCTCTGCCGCGAACGCCACGAAGGTGCGCCAGGCCTCCAATGCGCTGGGGCGCTGCTCGGGGTCGTGGGACATCAGCTTGGCGATGAACCACTGCACGTCGCCGTGCATGTCCTCGGGCAGGTCCGACAGATCGATGGCCACGGCCGCATCGATCACCAGATCGTCGTGCCCCTCGGGCGAGTCCGCCTGCAGGGGGAGGGCGGGGGCCACCGAGCTGACGGTGCACAAGGCCGTGTAGCCCACCCCGTAGAGATCGGAGGCGCGGGGCTGCAGGTCTTGTTCGGGGGCGTTGGTGGTGGGGCGCCGGACCCCGAAGCCCTCGAGGGACACCGCCCCCGTCTCGTCGATGAACACCGAGCGCGGGTCCACCTGGCCGTGGGACTCCGAGTCTTCGTCGGCGATGTCGAGGATCTCGCACAGGGCTGCGATGATCTCCAGCGCCACCTTCCAGGGCGGGAGGCCGTCCGACAGGACGGTGTGCAACTCCAGCCCGATGGCGGGGCCCTCGGCAGCATCCACGCCGCCGTCCGAGCCGGGCGTTCGAACGTAGTGGAACTCGCTCACCGATGCTCCATGGGCATGCACCACTGCAGCACAACGGGTATCCAACTACGCATGAAACGCGAGGATTGGACATGAGCGTGCACCTGGCCCGAGGCACCCGAGACTTCCTGCCCGACGCGGCGGCTCGGCGGCATCAGGTGCTGGACCAGGTGCGGGTCGTGTTCGCGAGACACGGCTTCGAGCCGTTGCAGACACCGGCCATCGAGCGCATCGAGACGCTCATGGGCAAGTACGGGGACGAGGGCAGCAAGCTCATCTACAAGATCCTCAAGCGCGGTGAGGGAGCCGCGCGGGGCGAGTGCGACCTGGCGCTACGCTACGATCTCACGGTTCCCTTGGCGCGCGTGATCGCCATGAACCCCCAGCTGCGGATGCCCTTCAAGCGCTGGCAGGCGGCTCCGGTCTGGCGAGCGGAGAGGCCCGCGCGCGGGCGCTATCGGGAGTTCTGGCAGTGCGACGGCGACATCGTGGGCTCCACGGAGCCCCTCGCGGACGCCCAGTGCGTGGCGGTGGCCTGTGATGCGCTGACGGAGCTGGGCTTCACGGACTTCACCGTGCGCCTCAACGACCGGCGCGTGCTGCGTGCCCTGGCCCGCACGGCGGGCGCCGAGGGGGAGCGCGAGACGTCGCTGCTGGTGGCGGTGGACAAGCTCGACAAGATCGGCCGGGACGCGGTCGACGCCGAGCTGGCGTCGCGCGGCTTCGAGGATGCGCAGCGCGCTGCAGTGTGGGGCGTGCTGGAGCTGTCGGGGTCCAACGCGGAGCTGCTGGAGCAGCTGGGAGCGCGCCTGGACGGTGCGGAGGTGGAGCAGGCGGTGAGCACCCTCACCCAGGTGCTGGAGCTCGCCGAGGCGCTGGGGGTGGACCCCGCCCGCCTGGCCATCGATCCCACGCTGGCACGCGGGCTCGACTACTACACCGGTCCGGTGTTCGAGGTGACCGTCACCGAGCCCGCGGTGGGCTCCATCGCGGGCGGGGGACGCTACGACGAGCTGGTGGGTGTGTTCGGCAAGCAGTCCGTGCCCGCCGTCGGCTTCGCCCTCGGCATCGAGCGCATCCTGCTGGTGATGGAGGAGCTCGACATGTTCGGCCCCCGCACCGACGGAGTGCAGGCCCTGGTCACGGTGTACGACGCGTCTCAGCGCGCCGCCGCCGTGCAGGCCGCCACGCACCTGCGCCGTGAGGGGGTGCGCACGGACCTGTACGTGGGGGCGGGTTCGCTGAAGTCGCAGCTCAAGTACGCGAACGCCAAGGCCGTGCGCTGGGTGCTGATCGTGGGGCCCAGCGAGAGCGCTGCGGGACAGGTCACCCTCAAGGACATGGAGGGCGGCGGCCAGCAGACGCTGCCCCTCGAGGAGGCCGCCGCCCGCATCGCGGGTTGAGGATCGGCGTTCGATGTGCCGCATGGAGCTGTGCCACCCAGGTGTTTCGGCGTGGGCATGGCGTTCGTTGGCACGGTGGCATAGTCTCGGCGCCAGCTCGAACCCCTCGCCGCGAGGTGCCTGTCATGGCCCGATCCCTCACCGTCTCCCAAGAGGAGGCCCCCCGCACCAGCTGGCTCTTCGTCGCCTTCGTCGTGCTGGGCTCCGCGGTGCTGGTCGGCGCCTGGACCACCGGCCCCATCTCCGGTGCCGAGACGCAGCCCGCTGCCGTGTCGACGGACGTGACGCCGTAGTCGTCCGGCCTAGCTCCGGATGATGCTGTAGATGCACTCGTTCTTGTAGTACTTGCCCTTGTTCCCCTTGAAGTTGTGCGTGGTGTACAGCTCGAACATGCGGTCTCCCAGGCGGTCCTTGACCTGCAGGAGAATGATCGCCTGCAGGAGCTCCTCCTTGGACTGCTCCTCGGGAATCTCGGTGGTGCTGTACAAGCACCCAACGGCCTTCTCGAGCTGATCTCCGGTGAGCTCGTTCTTCGTCGTGCCGCTGGCCGTCTGGTGGTGCACGATGACGCCAGAGATGGCTTGGTACACAGGGGGCTTGGTGCACCCGCTGAAAAGGGTGCTCGCAGCGAGCAACAAGGACGCCACCATCGAGTTTCTCCGTTGTCGGCCAGCTGAAGCTAGCATACTCCCGCGCCTGCATCCCGGCGACGACTTGGTGTCCGGGCGAGTTTCTGCACGATTTGACGGACGGGACGGACGGATGGCGGAGTCCTACACCGAACGAGGAGCGGCGGAGGCGGTGGCGGCGTGGGGCGGAGTTGCCGGAGAGGACCTCGCGCTACGCACCTACACCTCGCGCCTCATCGGCTCGGACCCCGGTCTCGTGCTGCACGGAGGAGGCAACACCTCCGTCAAGGGCACGCTCACCGACCTGCTGGGGACCCCCTCGGAGGTGCTGTGGGTGAAGGGGTCGGGGTGGGATCTGGCCACCATCGAGCCCGCAGGATTCGCGCCGGTGGACCTGCCCTACGTGCGACGCCTGCGGGCCCTGCCCGCGCTGTCCGACGAGGACATGGTGGACGTGCTGAAGACGCGCACCCTGAGTTCCACCGCGCCTCGACCCTCCATCGAGACGCTGCTGCACGCCTTCCTGCCCCACCGGTTCGTGGACCACTCCCACGCGGACGCCATCCTCGCCCTGACCAACCGGGCGGACGGTGAAGCCCTGGTGCGACGCGTGCTCGGGCCCACCGTGGCGCTGGTGCCCTACGTGAAGGCGGGCTTCGATCTCGCCAAGCTCGCTGCCGACGTGTTCGACGCCCACCCGGACTGCGAGGGCCTGGTGCTGCTCCACCACGGGCTGTTCACCTTCGGCGAGACGGCCGAGGAAAGCTTTCGTCGCCACGTGGAGCTGGTGCAGCGGGCCGAGGCCCACCTGGCCGAGGCGACGCCGTCGATGCCCGCGGAGGCGAGGTCGGGCGCTGCGGCCCCTGCGGGACGTGTGGCGGGCTGGGTGCGAGGAGCGCTGACGCGTGGCTCGAGCCGTGCCCCGGTGCTGGCGCATCGCGACGACCCGGCCTTGCTCGGCGCCCTTCGGCACGCTCGGGTGGACCACTGGGCGAACACCGGCCCGCTCACACCCGATCACGTCATCCGCACGAAAGCCACCCCCTTGCTGCTCCGCAGCGATCCCCACGGCCCCGCGGAGGTGGTGGCCGCGGAGATCCGGGCTGCGGTGGACGACTATGTGCAGCGCTACGAGGCCTACTTCGAGGCGTGTGCCGGCGCCGACGCCCAGCGCTACACGCGCCTCGATCCCAGCCCGCGCGTGGTGTGGTGGCCGGGGGTGGGGCTGTTCGCCTCGGGTGAGACGGCTGCGCAGGCGCGCATCGTGGCCGATCTGGCCTGCCACACGTTGCTCACCAAGCAGCGCGCTGCCGCCTTGGGCCCCTACGTGGGCCTGTCCGACCAGCACTTGTTCGACATGGAGTACTGGAGCCTGGAGCAGGCGAAGCTCGGGCGCAGCGCACCGCCTGTGCTGGGCCGACGCGTGGCGCTGGTCACGGGAG
>JAHQVJ010000185.1 GCA_019634415.1 Myxococcales bacterium | reverse complement strand
GCCACGGTGGGCAGCGGATCGGATCAGTCCTCGAGCTTGGTGGAGGTCCAGACCAGGAGATAGGCCGCCTGGCGGGCCGGCCGGCCACGAAGCTCCGCCACGGTGGCGGCGGCACCGGTGTCGTCTCCCGCAGCGCGCTGCACCTCTGCCAGGTCCGCGCGGCACGGGAACGCCACTGCGGCACACCGCGACAGGGCGTCGATGGCGGCATCCTGCTCGCCTCGGGCCAGCGCCACGATCCCTTCGAGGTGCCGGACGGGGTTCTCCAAGCCGGGCTGGGTCGCCAGCCGATCCCGAGCCTCGTCGAGGGCCTGCTGGGCGGCGTCGACCTGCCCCTGCCGCGCAGCGGCGTGCCCCTTCCCGAGGGCCACCTGGGCGCGAATGGCGTCGGCGGGAGCGCCCTGCAGGGCCACCTCGTCGAGGCGTGTCAGCGCCTCGTCGAAGGCCGCGCTGGCGTCGGTCCAGGCATCGAGGCCCAGCAGGACCTGCCCCCTCGTGACCGAGGAAAACGCGTAGGGCGTGGGCAGATCCTGGGCCTTGGCCTGCTCCCCCTCGCTCACCAACGCGGCCTCGGCGGCCTCCCGATCGCCCTGGGCGGCGTGGGCCCAGGCACGAACGGCGTGAGCCGACACCTTGTCGATGGGTCGGGGGGCGGCCTTCTCGCCTTTCTCCACGGCCGCCATGCCTCCCTCCCAGTCTCCCCGTAGGAAGCGGGTCTGGGCGACGCCGTACCAGCCCAGGAAGAAGCTCGGCACGGCCTTCGTGGCCTCCTGGAAGGCCGCCTCGGCCTCGGGGAACCGGCCCGCCGCCATCAAGATCTCCCCCTTGGAGTCGTGGGGGTTGGCCTCGCCGGGCGCTGCCGCGATGTACTTGTCGAAGCTCGCCACTGCGGCGTCCACGTCGCCCTGCAGCGACTGGGTGTAGCCGAGCATGTTCCAGGCCGGGCCCGCCTCGGGCGCCAGCTCCGTGGCCTTGGTGAGGTGCTCCAGCGCGCCGTCGTAGTCCTGCGCGAAGAAGTCGGTGGCCCCGAGCTGCATCTGCACGCGCCAGTCGTCGGGGGCGAGGGTGGCCACCTTCTCCAGCAGCTCGTTGCTCTGAGCTTGGTTACCTGCGGCCGCCGCGAGCAACGACGCGATCAAGATGCGCTCGGGGTCGGGCAGCGCCGACGCCGCCTCGTTGGCCTCGCGGAGCAACGCCAGGCCCTCGTTGCCCGGCGTCAGGCTACCCAACAGGGCCTTGGCGAGCACGAAGTCGGGATCGAGCTCGAGCGCACGCTGCAGCTCTGCGATGGCCTCGGGGGTCCGGAAGTTGTCGGAGGCCACGCGGGCAGTGGCAAAGGCGTCGCGGGCCTCGTCGGAGGCTGTGGTGGTGGTGACGACCGCTGGGGCCTCCTCGGGAGGCGCTGCCTCCTCCGGAGTGACGCAGCCAGTCGTGAGCCAGATCATCCATCCCAGTGTCATCGCGCCGCACCCCCGAGTCTGTCGCCGTATGGTACGGGATCGGACTGCCGAATGGGGACGTGGCGCTGGAGAGTCCGGCCAGGTGGCCCTCAGGGGCGCCGGCCCTCGGTCCAGAGGATGGAGCGGGCGAATCGCAACGTGTCCAGCACGGGGATGCGGGAGGGGCGTCGGCCCACCGCGACCAGCGAGCCCGAGACCAGCCAGGAGGCCGCCAACACCCAGCCCCACACCGTGAGGGTCAGCGCCACGTCGGCGTAGACGAACATCCAGGGGACCAACGCCCCCAGGCTCTCGCTCACGAAGGTGTCCACGATCCACGGGACGAAGTCGGCACCCCATCCCGAGAACCACAGGGCCACGCGCAGGATCCAGGCCGCGGCGAAGCCCACGAGGACGGGCTCGAGGGGCGCCAAGGGCCACCACCGGGTGGACAGCCAGCCCACCAGCAGCGCCGCGATCCACGCGGTCTGGGCAATGGCGTGCTGGGCCACCTCCAGCAGCTGCGCGTTCAGGGTGGTGGGATCGAGCTGCAGGTGGGGAACCACTCGTCCCGCGGCGGCCGTGGTGGCCGCCAGCAGCAGGGCGGGTGCCACCGTGACCAGTGCTCCTCGCAGCGAGCCATGATCGGTGTCTGGACTGCTCAGCGCGCCACGGAGACGCCACGCGAGGACGGCTGCCATCGCCACGCTCCCGAGACCAGGGGCTCCATCGGGCAGCCCTAGCTGGGTCAGCCAGGGGCTCGTGACCACGTCGAGGAGTCCTGCGGTCACGGCCAACGCGGCGAGCATGGCGAGGGGGGTGGGGCCGAGGGCACTGCGCAGGGTGGCCTGAGTGTCGGGGCGACCTCGCTCGAGGCGAAGCGCCTGCAGCGCGTCCACCGCGGCGACGGTGGGCAGCCGTACGAACACGTTGCGGAGCATGTCCCGTCTACGGCAGGTGGCCGAACCTATTGCGCACGTCGGGCGTCGGCCGCGCGATGGCCGTCCGTCGGCCGGTCGGGGCGCGGGTGGTCTTCGCGGTACGCTGAGCCCAGGAGGGCCCCATCGTCGCGTTCGTCTGGTTTGCGTGCACCACACCGACATCGCAGGTCGCCGCCTCTCCGGAGCCCGTGTCGCTCACCGTGGCGGACGCTGCTGGCCACGAGCCGTGGGACCTGGCGCCGGCCGGCCCGCAGCGCTCCGTGATGGCCTCCGGTTGGCTGCTCACCACTCAGCACCACGACGACGAGCTCGACTCCGTCGTGGTGTTCGATGGCGCTGGTCGTGCCGTGTGGACGTACACCCTCGACGATCCGGGGCAGAAGGTGCTTCGCGGGCGCGCGGACCAGGACGGATCCGCGGTGTGGGTGTCGACGCGCAGCGACGATGGCCGGCTCGACGATGCGTGGCTGCATCGAGTGGAGGTCGCGACGGGTGCGACGACCACGTGGCCCCTGATCGACGCGCACCACGATCACGTGGTGCACACAGACGGATCGGTGGTGTACCTGTCGCGGGATCGGCTGCCCGATCGGTGGTTTGCCGGCACCTATCCACTGGCCACCGACGTGGTGCGTCGACTCGATCCCGGGGACGGGGGCGACGAGCGGCTGTTCTCCTTGCTCGAGTCCGTCCCCGTCGAGCCCTGGTACACCTGCTCCCACATGGCCCCCGGACGCTTCCTTCCGGATCTGCTGGACTGGAGCCACGCCAACAGCTTGGCGGTGGATTCCCTGGGCGCGATCACCGTGGGGGTGCGGCACTTCGATGCGGTGGTCCGTCTCACCCCCGCGGGGGAGGTGGCGTGGTGGATGGGGGGGCGCTTCGCCACCCTCGAGCCCGTGGACGGAGCCGAGCCACCCAGGCACGGCCACTTCTCGGATGCCTGGCCCGGGGGGTTGCTCGTGTTCGACAACGGCAACCACGTCGACGATGCCGTCACTCGGCTGGTGGAGTACGCCGTCGACGAGGAGGCCGGCACCTACGAGGAAGTGTGGTCCTACGACCATCCCGAGGGTCTCTTCTTCGGAGCCCAGGGGGACGCGGTCCGGCTGCCGGGAGGCAACGTGCTGGTGAGCTGGTCCGGCGCGCAGCAGATCTGGGAGATCACGCGGCAGGGCGAGGTGGTGTGGGAGCTTGATGTGCCCCAGCGGGCGTTCCGGATTCAGTTCCTGTCGCGTTGGGCTGCAGACAGCCCGTAGCTGCGCAGCAGCTGACACCAGCCAACGGGAGAGCGGAGCAGCGCTCGGCGCACCACGAGGGGATTGAAGTAGGCGATTCGCTCCACGGCGTAGCCGTCCTGGAAGAGGAAGCGGTCGACGTTCCACCAGCGGCAGGGGCGACCTCCCGCGGTGGCCGAGAACTGCATCTCGATGAACAGACAGTCCTCCCTCGCGCTCCAGCGCAGGACCTCCGCCCGAAGGTCCGGAAACAGTCGAAAGGTCCGTCTGAATGCCTCGGTTCCCGCCGCTCTCCCCACCGTGGGCGACAGGCCAGGGGCGACGAGGCGAATCGTCGGCCCCATGAGTCGCATGAATCGGTCGGTGCTGGCGCGACCCTGGCGCCACAGCTCCTCGAAGGAGGCGACCCAGTCCTCGGCGTCTCCGACACGCCCGTCCACGGCGTCCACGTACACCCTCATGGCTTGTCCTCTGCTTCGTCCAGGACACGCTGCCCGAGCTGAGTCGCGTGGTGCGCCAGCAGGCCGCGCATGGCCCGCAGTGCCGTGTGGCATGCAAGCTCTTCCTCGAAGAGCTGCAGCCGGAGGTTCAGCGACAGCTCGTAGCCGTGCAGTCGGAAGGCGACGTCGCCCACGTCTGTGTCGTCGGACAGATGACCGAGCTGCACCGCACGGGCGAGGAGCCCCTCCAGTGCGTCGAGCCACTCTCGAACCATGCCGGCGATGCGGTCGCGAAGCGCACCGGGGCGAGCGTCGAACTCACTCGTGACGGAGGTGAAGAAGCACCCGCCAGGGCGCATGGAGATGTGGGCCACCCACCTGCGAAGCACGCCGTCGATGCGCTCGAGCCCCTCCTGCTCCTCGCTGGCGGGCCCCACGACCGCCTCGACGAACTGGGCGCGACCTGCCTGCAGGGTGGCGAGCTGCAGGGCTTGCTTGCTGTCGAAGTGGTTGAGGAGGCCAGGCTTGGACAGCCCAGCCTGTGTGGCGACTCGGCCGATGGTCAACGCGTCGAGCCCCTCCCTCCTCGCCACCTCCACGGACGACTCCAGGATGTGCCGTCTGCGCTGGCGACCGCGTGCGATGTGCTTGGGCAGGTTCTTCATGGCGCCTCCACTTTATACCTACCGATCGATCGGTAGGAAGTCAAGGAGCGCCGCTGCACGGTAGCGTAGGGGCCGTCGCGGGAGGCCTTGTGGGTGCGTGGATCTGGATCTCTTGGGTGGGCTGTCTGGGGGGAGCCCCGGTTCCGAAGGACGCGACCACGCCTACCACCACGAGCCAGCCTTGCGACGACGCGACGGGCTGGTGGCTGGACGCCGATCTCGACGGCTTCGGCGATCCGAGCGAGCCACGCTGTGAGGGTGGCGACGGCATCGTCGACAACGACGACGACTGCGACGACTCCAACCCTGCCGTGCGGCCGGGGGGCGTCGAGGCGTGCTCCGTGGGGGCTGTCCGCGACGACGACTGCGATCCGGACACGCCGGAGCCCATCGCCATGGTGGACGACACGCTCCACCTCGATCTGGTGAGCGCCGTGGCGTCGGCGCGGCCTGGTGTGCCCGTCGAGCTGTGTGACGGCATCTGGGAGGTCGGCACGGTGCCCGTGGACGCCTCGGTGCACATCACCTCTGCCAGCGCAGACCCGGCCGCAGCGGTCTTGAAGGGCACGGGTGGGCCGATCTTCGAGGTGCGCGTCGCCAACGTGGAGCTCCACCTGCAGGACCTGACCTTGGACGGAGGCATCGGACGCGTGGGCGGGGCCGTCCAGGCTGCCTTGTTGGAGGACGACACGGTCACGCTGCACAGCAGCGTGGTGCTGCAGAACGTGTGGGCCGAGAACAACATCGCCGTGCGGGGCGGGGTGGTGGCCGCGGCTGAGGTGTACCTCGATGGCAGCACCCTCACCGACAACCACGCCAGCGCCGACCTGGATCTGGGCGGTGGCTTGGGCGGTGCGGTCTACGCGCAGACGGCGAACGTGGTGGACAGCACGTTGTCGTCGAACTCCGCCGATCTCGGGGGCGCGATCTTGACGTTGGCCGACGTCGACTCGCGACAGTCCGTCTTCTCGGACAACGATGCCCAGCTGGCAGGTGCCGTGTACGCCCTGGGGGAGACCACCAGCCTCGACGATCAGTTCGAGACCAACTCCGCTGGGCTTGGAGGAGCGGCTGTCATCCTGAGGTCCAGCACCTTCACCGACACCTGGTTCACGGCCAACATGGCGGAGTACGGCGGGGCGCTCGCGGTGGTGGGGCCGTCGGGTGCCTCCGTGCCGGAGCTCGTGCTGCAGCGGTGCGCCTTCGACGGCAACACGGCCTCCATGGCGGGGGGGGCGATCCGCATCGAGGGCTCCTGGAACGTGAGCGCTCCGGGGGCCACCTTCGTGGGCAACCAAGCCGCGGGACGATCGGGTGCTGGGGGAGCGGTTCACCTGGACTTCCAGGCGGAGCCCGGGGAGATCACCTGGAGCGAGGGCACCTTCACCGACAACACGGCGGCTCTGGAAGGAGGAAGCTTTCACCTGGGCTGTGAGGGGGCCAGTAGCTCCGTGTCTCTCGGCGGCATCCTCGTCGAGGACGGGATTGCGGAGCTGGGCGGGGCGGTGTTCGTGGGCCGCGGGTGCACGGCGTTCCTCGACGATGTCCAGCTCGACGGAAACCACGCCACGGCTCGTGGAGGGGGGCTGTACCTGAGCACCGGCTCGCGGACGTTCCTCGGCCTGTCGACCCTGACGAGTCAGACCGCGGTGTTGGGGGCTGCGATCTTCCAGATTCCGGGCGCGCAGGTGGCGCTGACCGAGTGCAGCATGACGGGCAACGTCGCCTCGGACGAGGACTCCGGGGCGATCCACCTGGCAAACGGCATCGACGACCCCATCACGGAGATCGACATCCAGGACTCGGACCTGGGATCGGGGACAGCGGACAACGGACCCAACGACGTGGTGCGCGGCCCCGACGACCCCGAGGCCACGGGCTACGACTGGGCCCAGAACCGCGGCGCGAACACCACGCTGTTCTGCAACAGCGCCTCCTGCATCGACCTGTGACGATCACCCAGGCGGAAGCGCGGTCTCGTGGATGTGCCGCCACTTCAGGTCGCGCGTGAGCAGCACGGTGGTGAGGCGGGCGTTGTCGGGGGGCGTGGTGTTCTTGGCCCCTCGCTGCCACTCGATGTAGGTCGCGACGATGTGATCGCCGAGATCGTGCACCAGCTGCACCTCGGTGATGTCGATGGCGAAGCCGGGGTTGGCGCCGTGACGCCCCTCGAACATCCCGATCAGACCGGCCCGATCGGTGCGCGCGCCGCTGGGTCCGATGAACTGCACGTCGGGGTGCAGCCTCGCAGCGAAGGCGTCGAGCTCGGCAGCCTCGGCCACCCCCGTGAACCAGCGCACGAAGAAGCGGTGCACGTCCTCCACTTCCTGTCGGATCTGCTCCAGCATCGTCAGCCCCCCCGGCTCCGCGCCCCGAGCGGGAAGGTCCCGTCGGGCGCTACCTGCACGGCCAGGTTCACCACCTCCACGAAGCGAGCGCCGGCCTTGCCCCCTCTGGGCGTCACCCGAACGGGTATCTCCTGCCCCGAGATCAGCTCGGCACGCTCTCCCTCGGCCACCATGAACACGGGCCTGGAGATCACCTCGACCATCGCCACCCACCAACCGAGCACCATCGTTCACCCCCGGGACTGCAGCTTATCGTGGTCGGAGCGCTCGATCGGTGGTGTTACCATCAGCGCCGTTGGAGGCTCGTGTGCGAATGATCTCGGGCGGTGGGTACCTCTGTGTCGCCGCGTTGCTCTTTGGCCCTCTGGGGTGCCAGCCGTCGTCGTCGACCCTGACGGATTCCCTGTCGGAACCCACGGATCCGGAGCCTCCCTGGCCCCAGTGGGCGCTCGAGCACTGGGTGTGGGAGGACGAGAGCACCCAAGACTCCGTGATGGCCTTGGTGGACGGGTACCTGCAGCGCGACATCGCCGTGGGGGCGGTCATCATCGACTCGCCCTGGGCCACCGGGTACTCCACCTTCGAGTGGGATCTCGAGCTGTTCCCCGATCCCCAGCGCATGATCGACGACCTGCACGACCGCGGCGTGCGCGTGATGCTGTGGACGGTGCCTGGCATCAACGTGGACGTGCAGCCGCTGTACGACGAGGCCGAGGCGGCGGGCTACTTCATGGCCGATCCCGGCAGCAAGCGGACCGCCGTGGTGGAGTGGTGGAAGGGCGACGGAAGCCTCATCGACTACTGGAACGAAGACGCCGTGGCCTGGTGGCACTCCAAGGTGGACCAGACGCTCGCCTATGGCATCGACGGCTGGAAGTGCGACGGGCTCGACTTCTCGGCCCTCATCGCCTCGTACTCGCCGGCGGCGGGGCGTCGCATCGATCGGCTCGAGTACAGCCACCTGTACTACCGCGACTTCTTCGACCACACCCGCGCCGTGCTGGGAGACGACAGGCTCGTCTCGGCGCGTCCCATCGACAACTACGGGATCGACGTGGGCGGAGATCTGGTGGCCTTCGCCCCCAAGGACATCAACTGGGCCGCCTGGGTGGGAGACCAAGACGCCACCTTCGACGGCTTGAAGGCTGCGCTGCTGAATTTCCGTCACTCCGCGGACTACGGCTACACCGTCTATGGCTCCGACATCGGCGGCTATCGCGAGGACGACACCTACCCGCAGGGTCGCAGCAAGGAGGTGCTGCTGCGCTGGACGGGGCTCGGCGCCTTCAACCCCGTGATGGAGAACGGCGGCGGGGGCCGGCACGAGCCGTGGGCCTTCGACGAGGAGACCGTCGACATCTACCGCAGCTTCGTGGACACCCACCACGCGCTTCTGCCCTACCTCATGCGTGAGGGAGCCGTGGCGTTCGAGGCAGAGCGCTCGCTGATGACGTTCCTCGATCTAGAGCGCTACACCTACCTGCTCGGCCCCGACGTGTACGTGGCGCCGGTGCTGGAAGACGGCGCGCGCGAGTGGGAGGTGGCGCCGCCCGAGGGAGACTGGGTCTACCTGTACGACCCGACGGTCCAGGTCGCAGGTGGAAGCACGGTGATGCTGTCGGTGCCGCTGGATGCCTACCCCGTGCTGGTGCGCGCCGGATCGAGGGTGGCGTCGGAGCTGCTCTGACGGTGGTACAGGCCCAGTGCCGGGAGGTGGGCAATGACGCAGCTCGTGGACGACGTGGTGAGCGCTGGTGGGGCGGAGCGACGCGCACTGGTGACCCAGCAGGACGAGGTGTGGACCTACGGAGATCTGCACCGCGCGGTTCAGCAGGTGGCGGCGGGCCTCATGTCGCTGGGGGTGCGCCGCGGGGAGCGCGTGGTGCTGGTGCTCGACGACACGCCGGCGTTCTACGCGACACTGCTGGGTGTGATCCGGCTGGGGGCGGTGGCCGTGCCGGTGAACTTCCTGTCGCGTGCCGAGGACATCGCCTTCTTCGTGGACGACGCCTATGCCGTGGCGGTGGTGTGTGACGGCGTGTTGTTGCCCAAGGTGGCGCCGGTGGTGGCGGAGCGCTCCCGGGTGAAGCTGGTGGTGGCGAACGGCCAGCCGCCAGCGGGGGCTGCTTCGCTGGATGCCTGGACGAACGGCCCGCCGAGGCAGGTGCAGCCGCAGCCGAGCCATCCCGACGATGCCGTGGTGTGGCTGTACAGCTCCGGCTCCACGGGCAAGCCGAAGGGGGTCGTGCACCGCCACACCAGCGTGCGCGCCACCGTGGATGCCTACGCCAAGGGGGTGCTGGGCATCACCGCCGACGACGTCTGCTACAGCACCACGCCCCTGTTTCACGCCTACGGACTGGGAAACAGCCTGTGGTTCCCGCTGTCGGTGGGAGCCTGTGTGGTGCTGTCGAGCGGGCGCCCCACACCAGACGTGATCCTGGACCGGGTACGGCGACACCGTCCCACGCTGTACTTCTCCGTGCCCGCCCTGTACGCGGCGCTGCTCGCGACGGACGCCACCGCGGGCGTCGACTGGAGCTGTGTGCGCCTGGGGGTGTCGGCGGCGGAGTCGCTTCCGGGCGAGGTGGGCCGCCAGTTCCTCGAGCGCACCGGCGTGCAGGTGCTCGACGGGATCGGCTCCACCGAGATGCTGCACATCTACTGCTCCAACCGAGCCGGCAGCGTGGCCTGGGACACGTCTGGCACGGCCGTCGACGGCTACGAGCTGCAGATCCGCGACCCCGACGGGGGACCTGCGGGGGAGGGCGACGCTGGAGAGCTGTGGGTGCGCGGACCTACGATGCTGGTCCAGTACTGGCACCAGGTGGATCGGAGCCGGGCGAAGCTACAGGGGGAGTGGTTCGCCACCGGCGACAGCTACCGCCGCGACGAAGCGGGCAACTACGTCTACGAGGGGCGCGTCGACGACATGATGAAGATCGGTGGCCTGTGGGTGTCGCCCATCGACATCGAGAACCGCCTGATCGAGCACGCGGCGGTGCACGAGGCCGCCGTGGTGGGCGTGACCGTGGACCACCGCTCCCGCATTGCGGCACACGTGATCCTGGCAGCGGGCCACACCGGCAGCGAGGCGCTCGTGGAGGAGCTGCAGTCCTGGTGCAAGGACAAGCTGCTGCGCTACCAGTTCCCCCACGTGGTGCACTTCGTGGCGGACTTCCCGCGCACCGCCACGGGCAAGATCCAGCGCTTCAAGCTGCGGGAAGGGTGAGCACTCCCATCACCGCGCGGCGCACCAGCTCCTCGGCGCCCTCGGGCACGGGTCGTCCGCTCACCAGTGCCGGTCGCACCGCGGCGCCGGGGATGCCCGTGAGCACGAACTGCACGGTGGAGGGCTCGGCGGGTCCGCCCGGCCAGCGCGCCGCGAGGTCGCGCATCGCGGCATCGAGCTGATCGCGCAGGGCCGTGGCGCGCTGGGACAGCTCGGTGGGGAAGGGGCCCTCGATGAGGTCCTCGCGCCGGTGGAGCAGCAGCAAGCGGGCGCGCACCGGGTGGGCGCGCACCCACTGCACCAGCCAGATGGCGAGCTGCGGGACGTCGACGGTGGCGTCGCCGGGCGGTAGCTGCGCCACGAAGGCGTCCTGGAAGGCCTGCACCTCCCGCAGCCACAGGGCGGCCAGCAGGTGGGCCCGCGACGCGAAGCGGTAGTACACCGAGCCGCTGGGTGCGCCCAGCTCCCGCGCCACCCCCGAGGCGGTGACGGGGCCCCGGGCGAACAGCGCTAAGGCTGCGTCGAGGATCTGGTCCTCGTCGAACTTGGCGGGTCTGGCCATGGCCCCTTCATGGCGTGGAATTCAATTAGAGGATACCCTCTAAAACATGAGGTTCACGAGCATCCACGAATGTCGATTCGCTGCGCCCGTCCAGCGAGCATCCGAGCTGCTGGACGGGCTGTCGAGCGAGGAGGACCGCCTGTGGCCGCACGGGTGGCCCGAACAGCGCTTCGACGGGCCGCTGGCCGTGGGCGCCACCGGCGGGCACGGGCCCATCCGGTACTCCGTGGAGGCATACGAGCCGGGGCGGCTCGTGAGCTACCGCTTCCTGCCTGCCACGGGGTTCGGGGGGCGTCACTGGTTCGAGGTGGTGCCCCTCGGGCAGGAGGTGCTGTTCCGCCACGTGGTGCACGGGCGGGCGGGGCTCGGTGGGTGGCTGCTGTGGCACGGCATGGTGCGCTGGCTTCACGATGCCCTGTTGCGCGACGCGCTCGACAACGCTCGGCGCGAGCTCACGGGTTGCTCGCGGCCCACGCGGTGGTCGCCGTGGGTGCGGGTGCTGCGGGGGGCGGCTGTGCGCTTCCTCGGCGGGCCTGCCGCGCGATAGAACGGATGGGCCCACCTCCCTTCGGAGGCCACATGACGTTGCCCTTGATGCTCTTGGCTGGCTGCACCCTGCAGCTGCCGTCCGTGTCCGAGTGCCAGCAGTCCTCGGAGTGCCTGGCTGCCTTCGGGTGGGGCAGTCGCTGCGGCGAGGAGGGCTTCTGCGAGACCGCCCAGCGCCACGAGCGGTGCGACCTCACCGAGCCCGCCGATCTGTTCGAGGATCGGCAGGCCCACGTCGATCGCGTGGTGCTGGGCAGCGTGTACGACCGCAGCGCGTTTCCCCTGGAGATGCAGTCCATCGCCCTGGCCGTGCGGCAGGTCAACGACAACAACGGCCTCGACGGCCGGCTGTTCGGGCTGGTGCAGTGCAACAGCGCCGAGGGATTCGTGGACGACGGGCTGTCCACGGACGAGGCCAGCGACGCGATGGCGACGTACCTGGCCCAGTCCGTGGGGGTGCCCGCCGTGGTGGGGCCGGCCACGTCGGGTCGGTCACAGTCTGCGTTTCCCATCTTCGAGCGCAGCGACGTGCTGATGATCAGCCCGTCGGCCACGAGCCCGGCGCTGACCTTCCTGGACGGCCTCGCCCACACCGACGACTCGCCGGGCCTGCTCTGGCGCACGGCGCCCCCCGACGATCTGCAGGGTGCGGTGATCGCGCGGGACGTGGAGCAGCGGAAGCACGAGCGGGTGGCCGTGATCCATCAGACGGGACCCTACGGCGAGGGGCTGGCCGAGGTGTTCGCGGCGCAGTTCGCGGGCACCGCGGAGCTGTTCCCCTACACGCAGGGCAGCGATCGCGATGCGGCCCTGGCTGCGGTCAACGAGGACGTGTTCGTCGACGTGGTGCTGTTCATCTCGTCGGATCGCTCCGACATCACCGAGTTCCTGTTGGCCGCGGCGGCGCTGTCGCTGCAGCGTGAGATCTTCCTGACGGACGGCGCCTTCGACACCGACATCCTGGCTGCGGTGCGCGACGTGTCGGGGGGGCTCGAGGTGCTGGGGCGCGTGCGTGGCACCCGTCCAGCGGTGCCCTCGGGCATCGTGTTCGACCAGTTCGTGGCCAGCTTCGCCGCCGCCTACGACGGGCAGGACGCAGCGAGCTCGGGCTTCACCTCCTACGCCTACGACGCCGCCTGGCTGGCGATCTACGGGGCTGCCTGGGCGAATTACAACGAGTCCACCATCACGGGAACCCACGTCGCCCGGGGGCTGCGGCGGGTGTCCAGCGGCTCGGAGGTGGTGATCCGCCCGAGCAGCTGGAACGCCGTGCGGGCCAACTTCCAAGAGGGCAACGGCGTGGACGTGCAGGGAGCCTCGGGTGCGCTGGACTACGACCCGGCCACGGAGGAGACGAGCGCGCCCATCGACATCTTCGTGGTCGACAAGGCAGGCGAGGACTTCGTGGTCGTGAGCACCGAGACGCTGTGAGCCTGTGGCTCAGGGTCCCGTCCACGCGTAGGTGAGGGAGATGCCGTCGGCGCCGAGCTGCACGCTGGCTCCCTCGTCGCCAGTGGCGGGGCGGAGCAGCGTGGCCACCACGCCCGTCGCTGCCAAGGCGCCGGCCAGCACGAAGGACACGTCCGCGCCCAGGGCTTGCCTGCGGCTGCGCGTGAGCGCGGGCTGTGCGGCGTCGGGGCACAGCCATCCGTCGGGCGCCATGGCGCAGTTGGTCGTGGCCTGCGACGCGGACCCCCGGGAGGCCAGCCCCAGGCCCACGCCGCTGCCGAGCCCGACGGCACCCGCGCCGAGCAGCGACAGCCCCAGGATGGGAGGGCGGCGGCGCACCACGGGTTCCGTGATCGGCTCCTCCAGGGCCGGAGGAGGAGGCTCGGGCTCGGGAGTGGCCTCGGCCCGCAGGGCCTCCTCGCGGGCCTCGGCCTCGTCGCGGCGGGCCTCCAGCGCTCGGAGCCGGCGGTCGAGGGTGGCGCGTTGCTCGGCGCTGGCGAAGGCGCGGTACTCCGCCAGGGCCGTCAGTGCGTCGTCGTAGGCAGCGAGGCGCTCGTAGGCGTTGGCGATGTTGAACAGGAAGCCGGGGCGCCCAGACAGCTCGTAGCCCTCGCGCCAGGCGGCGATGGCCTGCTCGTAGCGGCCTTCGTTGTAGAGCAGAACGCCATTGTCGTAGAGCTCCTTGCCCCGGTCCGTCACGTTCGGCTCGGCGGGCGCCAGCGGAGGCGCTTGCGCTATCGCAGGGCTGCCCAGGAACAGCAAGACGGGGATCATGTCACTCTCCGAAGGGGTCCACCAGGTCGTTCATGCCCTCCTCCAGCTCGTCGGGCGGGAGAGGGGCGTCGGACGGCTCGGGGGTGGGGGTGGGGGGAGCTGGTGCTACTGCTGGCTCGGGGACGTCGACAGCGACGGGCGGTGCGGGAGGCTCGTCGACCAACGGAGCCGATGGCTCGGGCAGGACCTCTGGCTGGGGCACGGCCTGCTGCTCGGGGACGGCGGGTGGAGCGGACGGCGCCGGCAGCTCGCGAGGCTCGGTGGTGGCGATGCCGTACCAGGCCACCGCCGCGATCACCAGCGCCGTCAGGGCCAGCAGGATGGCCACCGTCAGCGGAAGGATGCCGCCCAGCACGAGCACCATGGGGTGGGTCATCTGACGCGACCAGCCGGTGTCCAGGTCGGGGCGGGTGGCCAGGGTCTGCGGCGCGGAGCTGCTCGTGGGCACGGCGGACCTTGGGGGGACCACGCCCGTCACGGCGGTGGCCTGCAGCTTGGCGGTCACGGCTTCGTCGAACACGACCCGACCCGCGGCGTCCAGCGACAGTACGAGGGGAGAGGGCACGATTCCACGGATGGCCAGCTCGCAGGCGCGCAGCGCTCGCGACAGCTCCGTGGCGGAGGCGAAGCGGCGATCGGGGTCCTTCTCCAGGCATCGCCGTGTGACCCACTCGAGGCAGTCCGGCACGCGGCCTTCGGGGTGCACTGTCTTGAAGGACGGGGGATCGTAGTGAATGTGTTTGTGCAGAAGGCTGGGGCTGCTCTTGGAGCTGGTGGGAAAGGGGCGTCTCCCCGTGAGCATCAGGAACAGCAACGCCCCCACTCCATACAGATCGCTCCGAGGGGTGAGGTCTTGTTGCAATATTTGCTCGGGAGACATGTAGCCGGGGGATCCGAACAACACCCCTGCTTGCGTCTCCACCTCGGAGTCCACGAGCGGCTTGGCGATTCCGAAGTCCACCACGCGCACGAACTCGTGCCCGTCCGCGTGCACGGTGAGCATGATGTTGGTGGGCTTCAGGTCTCGGTGGATCACACCGAGATCGTGTGCCTCCGCCAGGGAGCCGCACAGCTGTGTCGCGAGGGACACGACCCGGAGTGGCTCGAGGACGGTCTGCTGCTCGAGTAGCTCGCGCAGGGTGGAGCCCTCGATGAACTCCATCGCGATGTAGTAGATGTCGTCGGTGTTGCCGTAGTCCAGCACGCGAACGGTGTTGGGGTGGGACAGGCGCGATGTGAGCTTTGCTTCGGCGAAGAAGCGCTCCTGGAAGGACTCGCGGGACGGGGAGAGGGGGTCGACGGAAAGGACCTTGATTGCGACCTTGCGGTCCAGGTGCGTGTGCCGTGCTTCGTAGATCCGGCCCATGCCCCCAGCACCCGCGCGTCGCACGATCTCGTATCGCTCGCCGAGAGTGCGCCCGAGGAGGGGATCTTCGGGAGTCGAGGAATCGTGCTCGCGATTCTCGGTCATCTAGAGACTCTAGCGCGCCGAGAGACACTCCACACCGTGCAGGAGCACGTGGGTAGGCACCTTGTCGCATGGGGAAAATTTCGCCACGTGGCTGCGGAGCACGTGGAGGATGCTGCGCGGGATCCGGACGAAGTGGAGCGGGATCTGATGGGTCCGCTGGATCAGGTCCGCGGCGGAGCCTCTTCGGGCGGGGCCAGCATGCAGCCCATCGTCATCCAGGAGCCGTCGGGCTGAGGCTCCATGAGGTACAGCGCCCGGTAGCTCCGGCCGTCGGGGCCGACGATGTGCAACCACTGCCCCATGCCCCCATCCACGGGCTGCAGGGTGCCGAACTCGTAGCTGCGGGGACGGTAGACCGGCTCGTACTGGTCGCGCACCATCCGCAGGAAGCGATCGGCCGTGCCGAACTTGGTCTTCAGGCCCGGCGCCACCACCTTCCAGGCCGCTTGGGCGTCGTGGGCGCGGAAGGCGGCCAGCTGGTGCTCGATCACGGCGCGCATGCGCTCGAGCTCGGGCGTGGCTTGCTCGGTGGCAGGCTGGGCCAGGGTGACGGTGGGTGCGGAAGCCAGCAGGAGGGCGAGGAGGGACATGACAGGGGTGTATCTCCGCTGAGGCGACATCGGAGAGCCCGGCTCCAGAGGGCGGGCTACGCCCCCACATGGATGTCGTTCGACGTCAGACGCCCGACGAGGAACGTCTGAATGTGCTCACCCACGGTCTCGGGGCCGCGGTGGCCGTGGTGGTCCTGATCTGGCTGGTGTCGCGCACCGCTGGCCGGGGGCCGGTGGCCCTGGGCTCGGCCTGGATCTACGGCGTGAGCCTCGTCGGGGTCTTGGGCGCGTCGGCGACCTACCATGCGGCCAGTGGCTGGTGGAAGGACCAGCTGCGCACCCTGGACTACTGCTCCATCTACGCGTTCATCGCGGGCACCTACACCCCCTTCGCGGCCGTGATGCTGGGCGGGGTCTGGGGCAACGTGCTGCTGGTGTTGGTGTGGAGCTTGGCCGTGGCCGGCATCGTGATGGAACTTTCCACGCCGGTGCGCTGGGAGCGAGCTGCGCTGGGCATCTACCTGTGCATGGGGTGGAGCTGTCTGATGGTGGCGAGCCCCTTCCTGCAGGTGATCAGCGCCGGCGCCCTGGCGCTGCTGGCGGTGGGCGGGGCGATCTACACGGTGGGCGTGTTCTTCTACGTGCGGAACGGGCCCTTCGATCACGTCATCTGGCACCTGTTCGTGCTCGGTGGGGCGGCGCTGCACGCAGCGGCGGTGCTGCTCTACGTGCTCTAGAGCCGCATGCCCAGGTGCAGGCCCAGGTCGGCCAGGACCTCCTTGACCTCCTTGAGGCTCTGTCGGCCGAAGTCCCGGGTCTTGAGCAGCTCGGCCTCGGTGCGGGCGCAGAGATCGCCGAGGGTCTGGATGCCCGCGTTGGCGAGCACGGTGTGGCTGCGCACGGACAGCTCGAGCTCGAGCACGCTGCGGGCGAGCAGTGCTGTGTGCTGATGTGGTGTAGGGGGCTCGGGGCGAGGGAGGGCCCTGATCAGCGCGTCCGTGATCCAAGGGGCGGCTGCAGGGACCTCACCCGGCAGGTGTCCCAAGGCGATGGCCACGTCGGCATCGTGCAGGGGGTCGGCTTCGGCCCGCTGCACCGCCTCGCGCAACGTGGCCTCGGGCGAAGCTCCTCGAATCAAGCGGACGAGCCAGCCCGGCTCGGTGGTGGCGGGGTGAGGGGAGGCTCTGACGACACCACGCTCGATCCAGCGGCGGCACTCCTCGACGGCGGGCCGAGTCCAGGGCACGCGCACGGTGAGCTGGTCGGCTCCCAGCGCCGTGGCGGTGTGGGGATCGAGGCCGATGCAGGGTGCCTCGGTGAGGGTCACGCGACAGGCCACCACGGCTTCGGCGGACATGAGGTAGACGGGCCAGTGCGCTGCCAGCGCGGGGAGGAGGCCTTGGACCTCGGGCCTGCGCTCGCGGATCATGCGCTTGGCGGACTTGATGGTGCTGACGTGGCCGGTGTGCTCCAGCAACCCCATCAGCGGGGGGCGAAACAGCTCCAGGGCGATGGCCTCGGGCAGCCGGCAGGTCCCGGGCTGCAGGGTGTCGTCCGCCGCGACGCTGGCCACGGCGCTGAAGTCGGTGGGCTTGGTGAGGATGCTGCGGCAGATGGCTTGGATGGCGCGGCCCAGGGCGTCCCAGAGGGCGTGCACGGCGGCGGCGCAGTCTGCGGGGGCCCGCTGCTCCAGGATGCGTTGGTAGTGCAGTTCGAAGCCACGTAGCGGGCCGGGGGTGTCGAGGGGGCGGAGGTCGGGTGGCAGCACGGGGATGACGTGCAGCGGCTGCTCGGGCCACCACGGGTGCGGCGTCGGTGTCGCCAGCTCGAGGTGCCCCATGCGCTCGCGCCGGACCCGAGACTGCACGACCTCCACGCCGCACTCCTCGCAGATCTCGCCGCGGTGGCGCATGCGCGCGAGCTTGCCGCAGCTGCAGGCGTAGTCCCGCACGGGTCCGAAGATGCGAGGGCACAGCAGGCCACCGAACACGGGCTTGCCCGCCTGGTCGAGCAGCGCCGTGGACTGCACGGCCCCGTGGGAGGACTCTCTGATCTGCTCGCTCGTGCGGGTCTGCAGCCGCACGGGCAACGCCTCTAGGTTCGGGGTCAGTCCTGCGGCCTCGAGCAGGATCGAGAGCATGCCTACGCACTCGGGCTGACTGTCACCCGAGGGCTGGGGGTGCTGCCCCCGCACGAGGGACTCGAAGGCCTGCACGCGTAGGCTCACGGCGTCGGACTGCAGGGTGTGCAGCTCCCAGACGGTCCAGGGGGCTCCGCCCTGGACGAGCAGCTGCGAGAGCCGCGGCCTGATGGGCTGGCCCCCCGAGGGGTCGCTGGCGGGCGGTGGTCGCTGGGTGACGAGATCGTAGGGCCCGATGCCGCGACCGCGCATTCGGTCCAGCGCGCAGGCCAGCTTGGCGATGGAGAAGCGTCCGCGGCGATGGTGCCAGGCCACGTCGACGTCCTGTTCGCGGATGGCGGCCACCACCACGCGCCTACCGTCGTCGTCCACGAGCACGTCGCCGACCTGCAGGGGGCGCTCCCACGACACCTCCACCACGGCGCGGGCGAGCACGTCGCCCTCCCCGTCGAGGCGCTGGGCGCGCGTGACGGTGCCCTGCATCCACTGCGGCAGGCGTACCGACGTGTCGCGCACGGCTCCGGCGGCCTGCCCGAAGATGGCGTAGAGCAGCTTCTCCTCGGGGGACTCGTCGAGGCCCCCCCGCGGCGTGGTGCGTCCGATGAGTACGTCGCCGGCCACCACGTGGCGCCCCACCTGCGACAGGCCATCGGCGCCGAGCCCCGCGAGCGCGGCGTTGGACAGGTTGGGTACCTCTACCGTCAGGGCCTCGTCGCCGTGGGGCGTGCGCCTTGCCTCGGTCTCGAAGTGCTGCGAGTGGTGGGTGGTGAGGGTCGCCGCGAAGGTGGGCGAGACCACGCAGCTCCCTCCCTGCAGGGGGCAGGGCCCCACCAGTGCGGCGCGCCAAGGGGTGAGGGGATCAGCCATGGACCGTCTTAATGGAGGGCCGTGAGCGCCGCACTCAGGGTCCACAGGCGCGCCGCAAGGGCCGGATCTCGCGAGGTCTCGGAGCTCTCCACCACCTCGCCCACGGACCAGTAGCGGGTGGGGCCGTGTCGGAAGGCTGGATCGTCGAGCAGGTTCGACAGGATGGCGGCGGACTGCTCGGGGAGCACGATGCGGCGGGCGAAGTGGCGAGCCACCGGGATCAGCACGCGCCACAGCCACTGGAACCAGCCGGGGTGGTGCCGCACCAGGCCCGACCCGGGCATGAGGCCGGGATCGTACAGCTGCACGGAGACGCTGGCGCCCTCAGCGCGCAGCCGTCGCTCCAGCTCGTAGCCGCACAGCACGTTGCACAGCTTCGACGTGGTGTAGGCGCGCAGTCCTGCGGTTCGATCGGACTGGGAGGGCGTCGGCGCGGGTGTGGCGAGCTGCTCCAGGGGCTCGATGCGCGGGTGGGGCATGCCCGTGCGCTCGGCCGGATCGTGGGTGCCCGAGGCCACGAAGACCACCGTGGCGTCCTCGGCGAGGAAGGGGCGCATCACCTGCACCAGCAGGAAGTGAGCGAGGTGGTTCACCGCGAAGGTCTGCTCGAACCCCTGGGCGCTGCGCTCGGCCAGCGTGCCGTGCTGGACTCCGGCGTTGCAGATCAGCACGTCGATGGGGCCTCGCTCCTCGCGCTGCCACCGGTCGGCCAGGGCCCGGACCTGGTCGAGGTCGGCCAGATCGAGGGGGACCCAGGCGTCGGATGACTCGCGGATCCGGCGCGAGGTGGAGGTGACGGACCAGCCGCGCTCGGTGAGCTGCTGGGACAGGGCGGCGCCGAGGCCACGGGTGGCTCCGGTGATCAGCACAGACTTCGACACGACGACCTCCGAGGGAGTCGTTGGGGTGATGGACGAGGGGCGAGCGGCGGTGCTCGGCCGCGGTCAGTCGGCCAGGAAGCTCCTGGCGATTCGGCGCAGGTGCTGTTGGGTGGCTGGCTCGTGCAGCGCCTCGGGGTGGTGCTCCGACAGCTCGTGGAGCACGCCCTGGACGGCGGCGAACAGCAGGCGTGCGCGGATCGAGGCGTCGCGGTGGCCCAGCTCGCCGAAGAAGCCCGTCAGCGCGTCCATCACGGCTGCCTGCACGTCGGACAGCATGAGGACGACCTCGGCTCGGTCCATGGCTGCGTGGAGCCAGCGGGCGCGGTGGGCTCGGCGCTTGGTGGCGAGCACGGCGTCGACCACGGCGTCCACGCGCTCTGTCGGCGACCCCTGCTGGGCCAGGCCCACGGTGGTGGCGTTCACCATGTCCTCGAAGTGGCGCCGCGCCAGGGTGGACACGATGGCCTGCAGGTCGGCGAAGTACTGGTACACCGACCCCACGCTCACCCCTGCGCGGGCCGCGATGCGCGCCATGGTGACCTCGTCGGGGGGATAGGCGGCCAGCAGCTGCTCGGTGGCCTCGAGGATCACGTCCACGGTCTCGCGGGAGCGGTCCTGGGACGGCACGCGCCGGAGGCGCTCGGTCAGGAAATCGACGGTGTTGTCGGCCATGGTGCGCCCCTCGAAGCTGCTCTCAGAGTCGCACTGTGCGAGGCTCGTCGCCATTCGCGTTGGCTTCTGGTCGGATAATTGGGGGATTGGCTTGGTTTTGGTCGTTCGGTGAGGCCGCCGATGTCAGCGTCCTCAGGTTCTGGTCAGGTCCGAGGTGGCGAGGTGGTCCAGGATCCGAGCGCTGGCGTGCCCGTCTCCGAACAGGTCGCGCGCAGCCTGGGGGGCGCAGCGCACTGGGTCGTCCAGCAAGGTCAGGACCTCACGCGTCACCGTGGCCGGTTCGTGGCCCACCAGTGTGGCGAAGCCGGCCTGGACGGCCTCGGGGCGCTCGGTGACGGTGCGCGTGACCAGCACGGCGCGCCCGACCGAAGGAGCCTCCTCCTGGATCCCTCCGGAGTCCGTCAGCACCAGCGTGCATCGCCGGAGTAGGTAGACGAGGGCGGGGTAGTCGACGGGCGACAGCAGATGGATCCGGGATCTGAGCGCGGTCTGTGCGCCGAGGATTCGGGCGACGGGCTCCCGCACGGCGGGGTTCAGGTGCACGGGCCACAGGATCTCGGTGTCGGGACGGGCGCGGAGCACCTGCAGCAGCGACCGGCAGATCCCCTCGAGGGGGGCGCCGAAGCTCTCGCGTCGGTGACCCGTGACCAGCACGAGGCGGCGGCTGGGGTCCAAGAAGTCGAAGCGTGCCTCGAGGCGAGGAGCCAAGCTCGGATCCTCGTCGAGCTGGCGCTCCATCCAGCGGAGGGCGTCGACGCCGGTGTTGCCGGTGAGGTGGACGGCCTGCTCGGGCACGCCTTCGCTCAGCAGGGCCTGTCGGGCGCGCGGGGTGGGGGCGAGGTGCAGGTCGGCCACACGGCTGATCAGCCGGCGGTTCAGCTCCTCGGGCCAGGGGGCGTGCAGGGTGCCGGTGCGCAGGCCCGCCTCCACGTGGGCCACGGCGCAGCGCTGGTAGGAGCCGGCGAGGGCGCCCGCGAGGGCGGTGGTGGTGTCGCCCTGCACGACGACCCAGTCGGGACGGGCCTGCTCGATCACCTCGCCGATGCCCTGCACGAGACGGGCGGCGAGGGTGGACAGGCTCTGTCCGGGCTCCAGCACGGTCAGCCGCACCTCGGGCTGCAGGCCGAACAGCTCCACCATGGGTTGCACCATGCGCTGGTGCTGTCCGGTCAGGCAGATCGTGGCGCGAACGCCCGGGTGCTCCCGCGCCAAGCGAGCGAGCATCCCGAGCTTGATGGCTTCGGGGCGGGTCCCGATGACGATCAGGGCGTGGCGGGGAGGTGGCTGCACCTGTCCTCTGAGCTACGCACGCCGTATCCCACGGCCTGAGGGCCGTGTGGGCGTGGGCCCAACGAGCTAGTGGTCACCGATGTTCTCCGCCATTGTCCGCAAGACCCTGCGCGTACCCGTGCCGACCGAGTCGAGCTGTGGCGACTCGGCTGACTTCGCTCGTCAGCTCGACGTCACCCTGCTCGCCTCGGGCTTCAAGCTTTCCGGGCCGCTGATGCGATCGCTGGCGGCGCTGGACGAGTCCACGGTCCGGCCCCTGGGGCAAGCCGTGGTGGCGACGGTACGGGAGATGGTGGGCGACGATCAGGCCCACAACCCCTACTTCGCGGCCTTCCCCGACGACGTGCCGAGCACCGTGGAGTTCTGGGCGTCGTGCGTCGCCGATGCCCTGACGGACCCGCAGGCAGCCCCCGTGGTGGAGGCACAGCTGCAGTCCGGGGTGGTGAACCTGCTGGACCTGCCGCGGTACGGCAGGGTGCAGCACTCCTACGAGGAGATGCTCGAGGCGCACGACGCGTTCCTGCCCTCGCGCAAGGATCGGATGACCGTCCTGCATCTCGGGGGCACCCTGGAGGAGGAGTCCCGGGCGCTGTTCGTCGGGTTGGTCTCGTCTGCGGTTCCTCTGGGGGAGTCCGACCGAGGCCTCTTGGCGGCCCTCGCGCCGGCGTGCCTCGACCAGGTGCCCGACGTTCCGGTGCGGGAGAACCTGGCCTTGGTGAACCAGGCCCGGCTGATGGCGGGGCGACCGGCGGAGGTGAGCACGGTCACGGACGTGTTGCGGCTCGCCTGTGCACTGTCGGACGGCGACGTCACCTTGCGCGACGCCACCCGCTTCCGGTCGCTCCCTCGTCGCCACCGCAAGGCGCTGATGCGCGCGCTCGACGGCATCGTGGTGCGCGACGCCGCAGCCCTTGCCGACGTGTCGCGGCATCGGGAGCGCTTCAAGCGGCTCGGGGAGCGGCTGCATCCGTCGGACTTCCCCGATCGGGTCGGGGCCCAGGAGGTGTTCGCGGTGGCCCGCGGAGACCGTCGGGTGCGCTCGCTGGCGGCGCGTGCGGAGCTGGCGTTCGCCGGGGGAGAGGTCGCACGAGCGCTGGAGGTCCTCCGAGGGGCTCCAGGCGTGCTGTTTCGTGGAGCGGATCGACTGCTGCGCACGGCGCCCGCGCCGCTTCGGTCGGAGGTGGTGCAGGCGCTGCGCGCCTCGGTGGATCAGGTGTCGGGCCGGGTGCTGCTCCAGCTGCGCCAGCACTTGGAGAACCGAGACGTGGGAGGGCCCGATCCGGGGTGGCGGGTGTTCGTCAACCGGCATGGCTTGGCCTGGGCGAGTGCTGCGGAGGTCCCGGCCATGCAGCCGGAGCTGCGCAGTGAGGTGGCGTCGCTGCTCGATGAGGAGCTGTCGCGGCGCATGGCGCGGTCGGTGCACGTGGTCGTGCAACGGGAGGCCCTGCAGCTCGCGCTGCCCACCTCCCAGAAGACCCAACCGGACGGCTTCGGGGTGTTCCCGCGTGGCTCCGTCAGCCGCGTCGATGCTGGGTTGCTGAGGTTCTTCGTGCACTGGCGACAGACGTCGCGAGACACGGACCTGGATCTGTCCTGCGATCTGCTCGACGAACGCTTCGGCAGCGTGGCGCAGCTGTCGTTCTCGAAGCTGCAGACGGTGGGAGGCGTGCACTCGGGCGACGTGACGGAGGCACCGGAGGGGGCGTTCGAGGCCATCGAGCTCGATCTGGAGCGGCTCCCGGAGTCGGTTCGCTACGTCGTTCCGACGGTGCTGCTGTACAACGGTGAGGGCTTCGACGCGCTGGCCCAGAGCGTGTTCGGCTTCATGACCCTGGAGGCGGAGCAGCGGGGCAAGCCCTTCGAGCCGCGCGCGGTCCGGTTGAAGTCGGAGGTGCGGGGGCACGGGCGCACGGCGCTGCCCTTGGCCTTCGAGCGCACGCCGGATGGCTGGCGGGCGCGGTGGCTACACCTGTTCGTGACGGGCCGACCTGCGTTCAACACGGTTCAGAGCACGCGCGTGACGACGTCGTTGCTGGCACGGGCGCTGCTGGCGATGCGCTGGCTGACGGTCCGGGATGCACTCGAGCGCATGGGGCCCGCAAGGCTCGACGTGATCGAGGCTGGAGAGGCCGTGCCAGCGGGCTGTGAGCTGTTCATCGGGCTGGACGTGCCCGAGGATCTGCCCAGCGGTGCGGAGGTCCTGACCCCGGCGACCCTGGCGGCGTTGATCCCGAGCTGACTCGAGCAGGCCGTCGGATTTGTTCGACGGCCTGCTGGCGATGGGAGTTACGACGGGCGTGAGGCCATGGGTGAGCTTCCTTCTTCTTTTCCAACCTAGCGCGCCCGCTCTCCTCACTCTTCGTGGGTGGTGCGGCTCCCCAGCCGCCACCAACTCACGAACGACAACAGCACGCAGGTTCCCGCGAGCCCCATTCCGATGGGTAGGGTCCACCGGGCTGTGGCGATGGCCTCTGCGAGGAGCTGCTGCTTGACCTGTGAAGGGGCCTCGGCCACGGCACGGAAGGCGGTCGCCATCGACACACCGTAGGCAATCAGCGTGGCCATGACCGTGAGCAAGCCGAGCGCGGCGGAGAGGAGGGTGGCGCTGCGGTGCTGTCGAGTCAGAGCGTAGAGGCCGGCGACGACTCCAGCGAGTCCTGTGGGGATGACGGTGAGCCACCACATTCGATCTCCTGCCGTCGAGTCGACATCGTAGCAGTCCGGCTGCACGGGATCTGCGCAGTCGCCCTGCATGCCTGGCCCATCTTCGGGTTGGCGATCTGGCGCTGGCATACGATGGGGCGGTCACGAGATCAGGACGCCGATCCGGGTGCCTGAGCGGAGGTTCACGCCATGGACGTCGACATCAAGCACCGCCCCTCGTTCTCCCTCGCCGTCGCCCGGCTGGCTCCCGACGAGGAGATCCGCGTGGAGCCAGGAGCGATGGTGTCGCACAGCTACGGCGTGACCACCGACACCAAGATGGAGGGAGGTCTGTTCGGCGGCCTCAAGCGGATGATGGGGGGTGAGAGCTTCTTCCAGAACACCTTCCGAGCTCCGGCGGAGGGAGGGGAGATCACTGTGGCGCCGTCGCTGCCCGGTGATCTGATCGAGCTGGCCGTGGGGCCAGGGCCCCTGCTGCTGCGCTCGGGTGCCTTCGTCGCGAGCGAGGCAGGGGTGCAGTTCGACACGACCTGGGGCGGTGCTCGAGGCTTCTTCGGGGGCTCGCTACTGCTGCTCAAGGTGACGGGCAGCGGTACGGTCATCGCGTCGTCCTATGGGGCCATCGAGGAGCGGATCCTGGCGGAGGGGCAGCGCTACGTGGTGGACACGGGCCACGTGGTCGGCTTCGACGACAGCGTGCAGTTCGAGGTGTCGAAGTCGGGAGGCTGGAAGTCGGCCGTGCTCGGTGGCGAGGGGTTGGTCTGTACGCTGACCGGGCCGGGGCGGGTGCTGATGCAGTCGAGATCCGAGGAGGCGTTCCTCGGGTGGCTCGTGCCCAAGCTCCCGCAGCCCAAGGGCTGACATCTGGCTGTCGAAACCTTGACGAGTCCTCGTCCGAATGTCGTCGCAGAAGCTCGGATCCCACGGCTACGTTGGGGTGCCACCGGGCGACGGCGCAGGGGCAGCCGCCGCCCTATTGGAGTTGACGATGGCCCGAGTGATCTGGATCTTGATGGCGATCGCAGGAACCGCCTGCAATGGCGACACGACCAAGGAAGACGAGACCACGGACGAAGACACGGACACGGACACCGATGCGGACACGGACTCGGATGCCGACGCCGACGCGGACACGGACTCCGATGCCGACGCCGACACATCGAGCACGGCCAGCACGGCGCTGACCGGCAGCACGGCCAGCACTGGCGGCGACACTGCGCTCACCGGCGACACCGCTCCCGGTGACGCCGACGCCGACACGGACGCGGACGCGGACGCCGATGCGGACACCGACGCCGACGCCGACACGGGCCCGCTCACCGGCGACACGGGCCCAGCGGACGCCGACGCCGACGCGGATGCAGACTCGGACGCGGACGCGGACGCGGACACCGACTCGGACGCCGACACCGACACCGGCACCGGCGACACGAGCGTGGGCACGGAGACCGGCGGCGGCACGGTGGGCACGGGGACCGGTGGAGACACCGGCGTGGGCACGGAGACGGGCGGCGGCACGGAGACGGGCGGCGGCACGGAGACGGGCGAGGACACCGCTGTGGGCACGGAGACCGGCGGCGGCACCGACACCGGTGGCGCCACCACGTCCGGTGGCACGGACACCAGCGTGGACACGGCCGCTCCCTGACGGCGGACGCCGATCAGGGGCTGG
>JAHQVJ010000184.1 GCA_019634415.1 Myxococcales bacterium | reverse complement strand
GTCGTACCGGATCAGGGAGCCCGTGGGATCGCAGACGTCGGCGAACGGGTAGGGTGCGGGCCATGCGTGGTTGGTGTGGTCGAGGGCGGCGCCGGCGAGCGACGCCATGCGGCAGGTGGTCGACGTGTCGAGGTCGAGCAAGAGGATGGCCCCGTCGGACGCCGTAGCGCAGGTGGTGTCTGCCGAGACCACCGCGGCACATGCGTCCAGGAAGCGGGGGACCTGCTGCTCCGGGACCGGTGCGGTGCAGTCGAGGTCGTCGAGGTTCGACTCGGCGCAGCTGAACACCTCGTCACACACGCCATCGCCGTGCCACCGTGCAGGAGAGCACGATCCCTGGCAGTCCGAGATCTCACCGTCTGGGCACGCCAGTCCTTCCTCTTCGTGAACCGATAGGCGCAGGCGGCCGTTTCCGCCGAAGCCGGCGTCGCAGGCGCTGGCCCCCAGCCCTCCGCCCCCCGGATAGCTGCCGCGAGCCCTCCCCGGAATCCCGCCAGTGCCCTCTCCGGCCGGATCTGCAGAGCTACCGCCTGCTCCGTCGGCCGCGCCATGCCCTCCGAGCAGCACCGTCGACGCCTTGCCAGCGCCTCCACCGCCGCCGCCACCGAGCTCGCCATCGCCGCACGCGTCCGCGGCGTTGCCGCCGAAGGTGCTGTGGCCGGTGCAGGACGTCATCCCACCACCCGCACCTCCCCACACCGAGTGGCCGTTCCCACCGCCGCCTCCTCCCAGCTCCGCGTGGCCGCCGCGGGCACACTTCTCGTGGCCGCCGCCGCCCCCGGCCAGGGTCGCGTGCTCGCCGTTGCAGGGGCCTCCGAGGCCACCAGAGGGTCCGCCTCCGTCGCCAGGGACATCCCCGCAGGCGGCGATGCCGCCACCTCCGACGCGCAGGTGGAGCGCCGTTCCCGCTGCGAAGGTGAACCGGTCGCGGGCGTAGCCGCCTCCACCTCCGCCGCCACCCCTACCACCGCCGCCCCCACCGCCGCCGCCGAGCCACAGGTGGTCACCGATCACGACTGCCGATCCCCCGCCACCCCCCCCGCCGGCCGCAGCATTTCCCCCGCCACCGCCCGCGCCCCACGCTTCGATCCGAAGGGTGCAGGGTGCGGTGAGCTGCACGTCGAATGCGCCAGCCTGGGTGAGCTCGAGGCCATCGCCCGAGCAGTCCCACGCGCAGCTGTCGCCCACGCAGTCCCAGGCGGTCAGCGTCACGTCGGACATCGGTGACGACGTCGTCGTGGCGGTGTCGACGGGCGACGGATCCTCGGACGGATCGTCGAGGGCTGGTGGCTCCGGGGGCTGGCAGGCCAGGGCAGCGATGAGGGCGATGTGAGCCAAGTTGGGCATCGTGCCTCCTTCCTGGACGATGCTACCTCGGCTGGGCGAGCACTCGGCGATGCCGAGACGCTACGCTGTGGCATGTCATCCACCTCCTGGCCCACGCGGGTGCTCGTCGCCGTGGACCACGTGCACTCGCACCTCGACGACGATCTGAGCCCCGAGCGGCTGGCCGCGCTCGCGGGCTTCTCGCTGCACCACTTCCACCGGGTGTTCCGCGGCCTGACGGGGGAGTCCGTGATGGGCTTCGTGCGTCGCCTTCGCCTCGAGCGGGCTGCTGGACGACTGACCCACAGCGACACACCCATCACCGACATCGCGCTGACGTCTGGGTACGGCAGTCACGAGGCGTTCACCCGCGCCTTCCGCTCCCGCTTCGGCACCAGCCCGCGCACCTACCGTAGCCAGCACGTCTCCCCCGAGGTGCCGGCGCCCGAGGTGCGGATGGTGGAGCAGCCCGACCGGTCGGTGCTCGCCCTGCGCCACGTGGGCCCCTACGATGACACCGGTTCCACCTGGCAGCGCCTGTTCGAGATCTGTTCGTCCCTGCGACTCGACGCCATCGTCGAGTCGATGCTGGGCCTGTGCTACGACGATCCCGAGGTCACGCGCTCCGATCGGCTGCGGTTCGATGCGTGTGCCGTGATCCGGGGCAATCCGGCGCTGGCGCTGCCTCCCGAGGTCGCCATGCGGACGGTGCCGGGGGGTCGCTACGCGGTGGCGACGCACCTGGGGCCCTACGACACGCTCGGCCACACCTACGTGGGGCTGCTGGGACGAGCGCTGCCCTTCCTGGGGCTGGAGCTCACCGCCGATCCCGTCGTGGAGCACTACGTCAACAACCCCACGGTGACGGCACCCGAGGAGCTTGTCACCGAGGTCTGTGTGCGCATCGCCTGATCGAGGGGGCAGCGCACGCACGGTCAAGTCGCTCGATGACGCCGTCGCTAGGTTGATCTCCTCGTTGGGAGAGACCATGGACAATCCGAGCATCGTGTCCCACCTGTCGGTGGGCACCAACGACTTCGACGCCGCCACGACCTTCTACGACACGGTCTTGGCCACCATCGGGGTGAAGAAGCTGCTGAACTTCCCAGGCGCCGTGGCCTACGGCAAGCTCTACCCCGAGTTCTGGGTCCAGACGCCCATCGACGGGCAGCCCGCCAGCTGCGCCAACGGCTTTCACGTGGTCTTCATCGCCGCCAACCGCGAGGAGGTGCAGGCGTTCTGGGAAGCCGCGCTGGCTGCTGGTGCCACGGGCGATGGCGAGCCCGGCGAGCGTCCGCACTACGGGCCCCAGTACTACGGCTGCTTCGTGCGCGATCTCGATGGCCACAAGATCGAGTGCACCTGGTGGAACGCCGCGGCGACGCCTCCACCCGGCCAGTAGGCGCCGCCACGGCGATGCTCACCGTCGTCGTGCGTCCACGAGCAAGGCAGTGGCCGCCTCCACCACGGCGGTGGCCACCTCGTCCACGTCGTCGGCCGTCGCTGCGAGGGGAAGCTCCACCGGATCGTCGTCGTCGCCGAGGAGCGCCAGGAATCCCTCGAACGAGATCGCGGCGTCGTTCAGGGTGTACTGGCCCACGATCTGCCAGGTGTCGGGCGCATCCGCGGTGTCCCACACCACGAAGGCCCCTCGCGAGGCAGCGCTGCGCAGGCGTCGCCCGATCGCCTCCGTGAGCCCGATCCGGTCGGGCCTGCCGCCTGCCGCCACCACGCGCGTACGGCCGAGCACCGGGCGCACGGGCTGCAGCGGGATGCGGGCGCGGTCGGCGGTGTGCAGCTCTCCGAGCACGAAGTCGTCGCTGGCGCCGCGGCGGATCACCGGTCGTTGGATCCCGCCGATGCCGGCGGCATGGCGAGGCACCGCTCCCTCGGCATGGTCGAACCAGCGGCCCACGGTCAGCAGCTGCGCGGCATCGACGGCGGGGCCGCGCATGCCCTCGAGCAGCGCATAGGTGAGCACCCCCTGCCCGTAGCGGGAGGCCTCGTAGCTGATCTTGTCGGCGGCCGCTCCCGCCAAGAACCAGGCGCCGCTGCGGTCTTGGGCCCGCACGTGGGCCCGGATGGCGTCGGTGGACAGCTCGCGCTGCGTGGACAGATCGGCGACGAGCGCCCCAGCGGAGCAGGTGTCCAGGATGACCACGCGCTTGTGGGCCGGGACGTGTCCCAGGGCGGTGGCGAGCTCTTCTCCGGACCAGGTCCGCAGGGCGCGAAGCGAAGGATCTTCGAGGTCCTCGACGGAGCCCGCGTCGGGCAGCAGGTAGAAGTAGTCGTCGACGCCGGCCTCGGCATCGGTGTGGGCCACCCCGTGTCCTGCGAGGAACACCACCACGGTGTCGAGGGGATCGGCCTGCTGCAGCCAGGTGAAGGCTTCGGACAGGCGGCTGCGATCGGGCGCATCTCCGCTGGTGGAGAGCACTCGGACGTGGGTGTGGTCCGCCCCGAAGCCGCGCTCCCCGGCGACCGTCAGGGCCTGGGCGATGGCCTCGGCATCGGCGGCGGCAAAGGCGAGATCCAGCTGGTCGAGGGCGTAGTCGCTGGTGCCCACCGCCAGCACCCACAGATCCGGCGGATCGTCGAGGGTGGGTCCGCTCGCCTGTACCTCCACCTCGAGCCCGCGGGACCGAACCGTGCCGACGGCGTTTTCGGCCTCCGCTCGGACCCGGTTGCGGCCGCCTCGTACCCAGGTGGCACGCTCCGACAGGTCCAGGGTGCAGCGCGTTCCCCCACCGATCTCGGGGCACCGGTCGTCGAGGTGTCGGCTGACGTCCACCCCGTTGAGCCAGAGCAGCACTCGTCCGACACCGCCGCCGCGGTCCTCCACGCGCAGGTGCAGCACGCCGTCCGGATCGGGCCCGTCGAGGTGGACCCGCGCCGGGGAAGCGATGCTGTCGAGGGCGGGGACGGCGCGTCGTGCCTCCGTGCGCAGCCCGAGGCTCTTCGGGAGCAGGCCCGGGTCGAAGAAGGCGGCCCGCAGCTGGGCCAGGGCATAGGGCTCTCCGTCGATGACCCAGGCCAGGGCCTCGTTGTCGTGGGCGTCGTGGGTATCGAAGCGGCCATGGGGATCGGTGACGGCCCAGCCGCCGCGCAGGGGCACCAGCAGGGTGACCACGCGCTCGTCCTGGGGACTGGCGAACAAGGCGACGGCACCGTCCGCGGTGGCCACGGCCCACTGCTCCTCGGGAAGCGGGAGCACGGCGTGCACGAAGGAGGTGCTCTCCGAGAAGCGCGTCGACGTGGCCCCTCCTTCCTTCGCGCCCAGCTGCCAGCGCCTGGCGCCGTCCCATGCTCCGGTGAGCAGCACGTCGTTGCGCTCGAAGCGTACCCGCGTGACCAGGGCGGGGTGGTCCAACCGATCCCGCAGCTCCCCCGTGGTGGCGTGCCACACCCAGGCTGCACGGTGGGATGCTGCAGCGATCCAGCGGCCATCGGGTGACACGGACACGCTGATGGCGGTGCGCGGGGTGTCCAGCTGCCTGACGAGGCCGCCCTCGGCGCTCCAGATCCTCACGCCGCCGTCTCCGGCGGTGATCACGTGCGCGCCCTCGGCGTCGAAGGTGGCGTCCCACAGCTCGTCCTCGACCTCGAAGCGCTGCGCCTCCACGCAGTCGCTCGTGCGCCACAGCCGGACGTCCCCGTCCTCGCTCGCCGTCAGCACCGTGGGCTGTCGAGGGTGAAAGACCGCCCGCCTCAGGGAGGCGTCGTGGCCCAGCAGCGCGCAACGCGGCTCTCCGGTGGCGGCATCCCAGATGGCGCCGGTGGTGTCGGCGGAGGCGGTGACGACGTGGCGCCCGTCCGGGCTGTAGCGAGCCGAGAGCACGTTGTGCTGATGGGCCACCAGTCGAGCCGGGGGCCGGCCGGACCACAGATCCCAGATCATGGCTTCATGGCGGCCCGTTGCCACCAGCAGGTGGCGGCTATCGGGGGACACGTCCAGATCGAACACCCGGGCGGTGGCACCGGTGAGGTACGTCGCATCGGCGCGGTCGACGGCAGCGACGACGGCATCGCTCGACAGGATGCTGCCTGCCGCGATGGAGGAGCCATCGGGCGACCAGGTGGCGACGTGGGGGAACATCGGGGCGCCGCCCATCGATGTGACCACCTCGCCAGTGGTGGTGTCGGTCACCTTCACGTGGTGGTCCGAGCCCACCGTCAGCAGGTCGCCACTGCGGGGACCCAGACCGAAGCGGACACTGGAGACGGCGCCCTCGTGCACGTCGAGGGTGCGAACGTGCTCCTGAGTCCGAACGTCGAAGAGCTGTACGGCATCGCCCGCCGTGGCCAGCAGCGAGCCATCGGCGGACACGTCCACGTCCTCGACGTCATCGAGATCCAGGCGCACCAGCGCCGTGGCGGTGTCGACGTTCCACAGCGCCACGCGGCCTCGGCGACCGAGGGTGGCCACAGTGGAGTCCGACGTGCGCGGGACCACCATTCGGATGGCCTGGGCTGCTGTGTCGAGGGTCCGGATGGGCCGCCACGTGTGCCGGTCCCACAGGGTGAGGCTGTCGAACTGGGCGGTGACCAGGCGACCGTCGGCGAGGAAGCGGGCCTGAGCGGGCTGACCGTCGGGCTTCAGCGTCTCGAGCGAGGCGCCGGTCGCGGCCTCCCAGATCCGAACGGTGCCGTCGTCGGACGCGGTGGCCACGTGGCGTCCATCTGGGCTGAAGTCGGCGTCCCACACCTTGTCGGTGTGGCCCTCGAGCAGGTGCAGAGGTGCGCCGTGGTAGGCGTGCCACAGTCGTGCCGTGCCATCTTGGCTGGCGGTGACCAGGTGGTGGCCGGCCGGGGAGAAGCGTGCGGCGGTGATGTCTTGGTCGTGGCCCTCCAGCCGCGCCACGAGGCTCCCGGAGGGGACGTCCCACAGCCTGCCGGTGTGGGCGACGCTGACCGTGAGCAGGCGCTGTCCCGACGGGCTGAAGGCGACGTGGTCGATGCGGGCTCCGTGTCCCATCTGCGGTACCAGCTGCACGGAGCTGCTGGGCGCGGTCGGCTCGGACAGAGACGTCTGGGGAAGGGTGCCTGGGCCGGCACAGGCTGCGGCAACGGGCAAGACGGCAAACCAGGAGAGTCGACGAGGCATGCCCGACTCTACCGGGTGGTGCCTCGCCGCAACACCACGGACCCCGTCGCCACGAGGTGCAACCCTCGAACGTCGGGAACGGCGAAGTCGTGGCAGCCTTCGCAGAACGCCGCGCTGCCCAAGCTGGGATCTGCGGTGAGCTCGTGAGGGGCTGCCCCCGCAGCCCGAGCCGTGACCACCGCTCCGTCG
>JAHQVJ010000183.1 GCA_019634415.1 Myxococcales bacterium | reverse complement strand
GCCTTCAGGGCGTCGGCCAGGGTGAGGAAGCTCTTCAAGGGTGTGCCGAAGAAGCGCTTGGCGTGGTGGGCGGCGAGGGCCAGCCGGGCGGCGGACAGTTCGGCGTCGTCGGGCAGCGCCCCTTGGGCCTCGGCGAGCAGCTGGTGCACTCGGGGGGCGGGTCCCTGGCGCAGGAGCAGCACGAAGCCGGCGAGCGCTGCGTCCGTTCGCTCCCGAGCCGAGACTTCCGGCCGTCGCACGATCGCCTCCACGTGGTCCACGTCGGCCAGGCCGGTGTCGTCGATCCCGTCCAGCAGGATCTCGGCGAGGGCAGAGGAGCTGACCAGGTGTGCTGTGCGCTGCAGATAGAAGGCGGTGTGGCGCGCTTGGGCCTCCTGCTCGTCTGCGGAGGTCAGGTGCTGGCTGGCGTACTCCCGAACCACGTCGAGCAGCGCCAGCTGCCGCGTGGGCCCACGCCCCACCGTGCGGAGCCATCCCTGGCCGTGCAGGGACTGCACGAGGTCCAGCACGTCCACCGTGGCGTCGGGCCGCTGGATCACGGCCTCGGCGGCCTCCACCGGGAAGTCGCTGCGGAACACGGTGCACTGGGCCAGGGCCGACTGCTCGGCCTCGGTGAGCAGCGCCCACGACCAGTCGAGGGTGGCCTCCATCGCTGCATGTCGCGGAGCCACGTTGCGCTTGCCGGTGCGCAGGACGGCGAGCCGATCCTCGAGGCGCTGGAGCAGCTGCTCTGCCGACAGCGTCTGCAGGCGGGCGGCGGCGAGCTCGATGGCCAACGGGATCCCCTCGAGGCGGGAGGTCACGTCCACGAGCGTCTCGTGGTTGGCGTCGGCGTCGAAGGCGTAGTCGGCCAGCTTGGCGCGGGTGGCCAGGAGCGCGAGGGCGTCGTCGGGGGTCATGGGGGCGAGCACGATGACCTGCTCCGACGTCAGGCCCAGTGGAACCCGCGAGGTGACGAGGAGCTGCACGTCGGGCGCCGCGCGGCGCCAGGCGGCCACCGTGGCGGGGGAGTGGTCCACCAGGTGCTCGAAGGCGTCGAGCACCACCATCGCGGGGCCGAGCTCCGACATCGCGCGCAGCAGGTCCTCCGCATCGGTCACGCGGTGCGCACCGCGCAGGGCGTCGGCCAGGGCCGCCACGACTCCCTCCGGGCGCTGCACGCCGCCGAGATCCACGAACCAGGTGGGATGGTCTCGGGTGCGGGCGAACTCCAGCGCCAGGCGCGTCTTCCCGGTGCCGCCCATGCCGCTGATGGTGACGAGGCCTCGGCCTTGCTCGAAGGCCTCGTGCAGCGCCTGCAGCTCCTTGGCTCGTCCCACGAATGGTCCGAGATCCGACTCGGGGTGGAGGTGGGAGTTCGACACCCCTCGGTTTTACCTCTCGCTGCTGGCCGATCCCAAGCCGCGGGTCTCCTTGCTCGGCTTTGGCTGGCGCCGAAGCCGCCTCGACGGCTTGCTGATCGTCTACTGCCCTGGCCCTGGCCCACCGTTGTTGCTGGAGTCGATATGGGTGCGGCCATGGACGCGCCTCACCCCGACTTTCCGTTCCGCATCCTCGATCTGACGCGGGTGATGGCGGGCCCTTGGGCCGTCCAGCACCTCGCCGACCAGGGGGCCTCCATCGTGAAGGTGGAGCCCCCGGCTGGTGACGAGACCCGACGCTACCAGCCGCTGGTCGCCGGCGTCAGCACCTACTACGCCAGCGCCAATCGCAACAAGCGGGCCATCGTGCTCGATCTGAAGACCGAGGCAGGCAGGCGCGTGCTCGATGCACTCGTCGCTTGGTGCGACGCGCTGATGGAGAACTTCCGGCCCGGGGTGGCGGAGCGTCTCGGCTTCGGCTGGGACGTGCTGAAGGAGCGACATCCCGCCCTCGTCTACGTGGCCATTCGTGGCTTCGGCGAGGGAGTGCAGGGGTGGTCGCAGCGCCCGGGCTACGACCTGGTGCTGCAGCACATGGGCGGCCACACCTCCATGACCGGCGCCCCGGGCACACCGCCCAGCAAGCACCCCAGCTCCATCGCCGACCTCACCACCGGCATGGTGGCGTGCCAGGCGCTGCTCACCGCTCTGTTGCAGCGCCAGGTGACCCGAACAGGCCAGAAGGTGGTGGTGAACATGCTGCAGGTGCAGGCCGCGATGCTGTCGTACCACGGCCTGCGCTGGGCGGTGACCGGGGAGGTGGGTGGCCAGATAGGCAACTCCCATGCGTCCATCGTGCCTTACGACACCTATCGCTGTGCAGACGGCTGGCTGGTGGTGGCCTGCCCCAACGATGGGGTGTGGCGTCGGCTGCAGCGGGCGTTGGACCTTCCAGATCCCCCGGAGTGGCAGACGAATGCGCAACGCGTGGCACGTCGCGCGGAGGTGGACGGGGCTGTTCGGGCGGTGCTGGAGCCGCTGACTCGCGAGGAGGCGCTGGAGCGCCTGGTGGCCGCGGACGTGCCGGCAGGCCCCGTGCAGACGCCCGATCAGACGCTCGTGCATCCTGCGGTGCGACCTGCGGTCTTCGACCATCCGCAGCTCGGGAGGGTGCATGCGCCCGGCCCCTTGTTTCGGACGTCCTCCACCCACACCCATCATCGACCGCCGCCCGGTCTGGGGCAAGACACATCTGTCGTGATGCACGCATTGGGCTTTTCGGAAGCGGAGATCGGTGCGTTGCGCCGCGCCGGCGCCTTCGGCCCTGCCTCGGATTAGCCGCTACGATCAGCTGCGGGACTTGCCAGTTGCGCGAGGTCTCGGCGCGGGGTTGCGGACTGCTGCATCATGGAGGGACGCGGTGAGGTGTGTATGGGTGAGTGGAAGGTGGGGGTTCCGTCTACGGGGACGGGCGACTTGTTGGAGCGCTTGCGTGGCTTGGAGCGAGCGCCTCTGCATCAACGACATGGATTGTTGGAAGGCTTGAGGGAGTTCCTTCCGCGGTACTGGGGAGATCGCCGCGACGAGGACTGGTACCTGGAAGCCGTGCAGCATGCGCCACAGAAGGCGAGTCAGCTGGACGCGCTGCGGGCACGTCATCCGACCCTGGCGGTGCAGCTGTGGGAAGTGGATCTCGGCGACGACGCTGCGGTGCGGTCCGTGTTGGACCAGATCCGAGGGCACGAGCGTCGCGAGGCGGCGCTGCTCACCGAGATCTGGTACGAGGAGGTCGGTGGGGAGGGATAGCGCCACATGGTCCATGACGTGCTCGGATGCCGGCTTCCACAGTCCTTGAGTGACCGCATCGACGGGGGGAGCTGGCCTCCCGCACAGCCGAACAACGGGGCCTTGTCGCCGCCCATCGAGGACGCCGCAGATCTGCAGTGGTTCGGGCTGCCCGGCATGCAGCGCGAGACGGAGGCCGTGCGGCAGGCCGCGGGTGCCGAAGGGGGCTTCGCCGATCCGGTGGACCGGGTGATCGTGCTGGCCTGCACCTACGATCAGGAGCTGGTGGCACTCGACTTCGCCACCACGCCGCCGCGGGTGGTGGCCAGCGACTATCGCGACGACGGAGGCCACTGGGTGGCCGTGGCGGCCTCCTTCGACGAGCTGGCGCGCACGCTCGGGATCTGACCGCAGGTCCTACAGCGCGGAACGCACCTGCTGCAGCACGACCGTAGTCAGGGCGTCGAGGTCGGCGGCGGCTGCAGAGATCGGATGCTCCTTCACCGCTTCGCCCTGCCAGGTGAGGAAGCCCTCGAAGCGCAGGCTGTCCTCGCTGGCGACGATCTGGCCAGTGATCTGCCAGGTGTCGGGGGCGGGCGGGCTGTCCCACGCCACGAAGGGCGCATCGGGCTGCGCCGAGGCGTCGCGGAGGGCGGCGTCGAGCAGGTCGGCGAAGCCGAGGGTGTCGCGGCGCCCGCCCTCGCCTTGCACGCTCGAGCGCACCATGACCGGCCGCAGCCTGCGCACCTCGATGGCGCTGCGAGCCTCGGGGGGCATGGCTCCGATGGGGAAGTCGCCTTCGCCTCGACGCACCACCGGGATCTGGATCCCGCCCACGCCGCGGGCGTTCGTCTGTACGTGCGTCTCGGCGTGGGCGAACAGCCGGCTCACGAGCAGCTGGTTGGCTCCGTCCACCGCTGGCCCGCGCATGCCGTCCAGCAGGGTGTAGGTGAGCACACCCTGCCCGTAGCGGCTCGCCTCGTAGCTGACCTGATCGGCGGCAGCACCGGCGAGCAGCCATGCGCCCGTGCGCTCCCGTGCGCGGGCGTGGGCGCGGATCGCGTCCGACGACAGGTCGCGCTGGGCGAGCAGGGACGTGTGGGCCCTGCCCGCTGCGCAGGTGTCGAGGATCACCACACGCTTCAGCGCGCCAACCTGCGACAGCGCGTCGGCGAGCTGCGTGCCCGACCAGGCGCGCAGCGCACGGAGCTGGGGATCCCGTACGTCGTCGAGGCTTCGGGCGTCGGGCAGCAGGTAGAAGTAGTCGTCCACCCCGCGCGCCGGATCCGCCATCGCCACGCCGTGGCCTGCCAGGAACACGATCACGGTGTCGTGTGGCTCGGAGGCCTCCAACCAGCGGAAGGCGTCGGTCAGGGCCGTGTGGCTCGGCCGCTCCCCGCCACTCGTGGTGAGCACACGCACGTGGGTGTTGGGCTTGGCGAAGCCGTGGTGGCCCGCCAGTCGCAGCGCATTCGACAGCTCCTGGGCGTCCTCTGCGGCGAAGTCCAGATCGAGGTCGTCGCCGGCATAGTCGCTCACCCCCACCGCGAGCACCCACAGCTCGGGTGGATCGGTGGCCAGCAGCCCGTCGGCCTCCACCGACAGATCCAGGCCGCGGGAGCGCACCGTGTCGTCGCGGTTGCCCGCCTCGGCCGCCACCCGGTTCACCCCGCCCTCGATCCAGGTGGGCTGGCCTCGCAGCGACACCGTGCATTCCTTGCTCGTCAGGTCCTTGCAGCCCTGCAGGACCGAGGTGACGTCGCTGCCGTTCAGTCTCAGGAGCACCGTTCCCACGCCACCGCCACGGTCCTCCAACCGCACGGTGAGGTCGCCCGCGCGCGTGCACCGGAATGCGGCCCAGATCCGGCACCGAGCGCGGCGGCTCGGCGTGCTCGCCCAGTGCCTTGGCCAGCAGGCCCGGATCGTAGAACTGGGTGCGCAGCTGCGACAGCTGGTAGGGCGTGTCGTCGATGACCCAGGCCAGTGCGTCCAAGTTGCCGTCGTCGCTGGCATCGAAGCGTCCAGAGGGATCCACCACTGCCCAGCCGCCCTCCTCGGCGGTCAGGGTGGCCACCAGCTGCTCCCCGCTGCGCACGTCCCACAGGCGTGCGGTACCGTCGTCGCCGCTGGAGAGCACGCGCTGGTCGCTGTGCACGAAGCGCGCGCTGCGCACGAAGCCGTCGTGGTTCCAGCGATGGACGAGGGAGCCGGTGGCGCTGTTCCACACGGCCACGTCCTCCCCACTCACGGTGAGGAGCTGCGAGCCGTCGGCGCTGAAGGCGAGCCAGTGCACGCGTGTGGGGTGCCCGATCTGGTGCAGCAGTGCGCCCGTCTGACCGTCCCGGATCTCCAGCCTTCCGAAGGGACGCTCGTAGGACATGTGCGCCACGGCGGCCAGGCGCTCGTCCGCGGAGAACACCACCGAGCTGACGGGTCGCTCGTAGCGGGGGGCCTCGAAGGTGAGGTCGCCGGTGGTGAAATCCACGAAGGCCAGTCCCCCGGCGTCGGTGGCCAGCACCAGGCGCGTGCCCGACGGGGTGAAGTCCACGAAGGAGGGCGGTCCGCCCAGGTCGACGCGCTCGAGCACGGCGCCGTCGAGGGCGCTCCACAGCACGGCCGCGCCCTTGGCGTCGGCGGTGATTGCGTGGGTACCGTCTGGGGCGATGGCGTGGCTCCACACGTCGGCGGAGCCGTGGCCCTCGAGGCGGAACCGTCGCTCGCCCGTCACCGGATCCCACAGCGCGGCATGCCCCTCGCGACCCGTCGTGAGGAGGATGCCTCCGTCCTTCGAGAACGCGGCGCGACGGATCCGGTCGTCCTCCAACATCGCCACGCGCACGCCGGCGTCCACGTTCCACAGTGCCGCACCCTCCTTGGCGGGGAAGACCAGATGCTGCGACGTGGGGGAGACCACGACCCTGCGCCATCCCGGCTTGCCGTCCCCCAGCGAGAGCTGCAGCTCGGGACGCCCACGAGTGGTGCTCCACAGCGTGAGCACGTGGTCCTCGCTCATCGTGGCGAGTCCCGTGCCCTCCCGGATCAGGAATGCGTCCGTCAGCGAAACGATGGACCCCCGCAGATCCTGGAGCAGCTCACCCGTGCGGGCGTCCCAGATCGTGGCCGAGGGTGGGTCGAACATGTGAGTGACCACGACCTGCGAGCCATCGGGGGACCACACAGCGTCGTAGACCCGGCGACCCCTCAGCTGCAGGCGGTGGGTGATCTGGTCGGAGTCAGGCTGCCAGATCACGGCCAGATCTCGTCCTCCCGTGGCCAGCAGTGAGCGCCCGTCGGGCGAGAAGGCCACGTCGGAGATCACGCTGTCGTCCACGTCCCGCAGGGTGAGCTGTGCGAGGATGCGTCCGCTGTCGGTCTCGACGATGGCTGTCGTCTCGTCGACCACCTGCAGCGCGAAGCGGGAACCGTCGGGGGAGAAGACCAGGTACTCGGCTTGGCTGTCGCCGATGTCGAGCCGATGCAGGGGGCGCCCGCTGGCGGTATCCCACACGATCGCCTGGCCATCGTAGGAGGCGGTGACGATCCGCGAACCGTCGGGGGAGTAGGTGGAGGCGAAGACCTCGTCGGTGTGAGCGTCGAGCCGATGCCGCACGTCGCCGGTGGTGGCGTCCACCAGCAGCGGTGGGTTGTAGTAGGACGTCAGCAAGGCCGTGGTGCCGTCGGGGGCGAACGCCACCTCGTTGCCCTCGCTCTTCGCGGCTCCGTGAGCCTCAGCCACGACGGCCAGTGGCTCGCCGCTCGCGGCGTCCCAGATGGCGAAGTCCGTGACGAGGCGGCGACCATCGGGGGACCACGCGACATTCTGGCCCACGTACGGTCCCTCCAGACGCGTCAGCAGCGATCCGTCCTGCGTGTCGAAGACGCCGACGAAGTCGGGGGTCACGATGGCCACCTGGCGGTCGTCGGGCGACAGGGTGGCCCCGGTGAGGCCGCCGCGGTGCAAGGTGAACGCTCGCACCCGCAAGCCCGTGGCCACGTCCCACCACAAAGCTCGGCCATCGGCGCTGAACGTGAGGAGTCGTCGGCCGCCCTCCGACAGCTCGGCGCCGTCGACCGATCCGACGTGACCGAGCTGCGGCACCAGGGCCGGGGCAGCTCGCACAGCCGCCGTACTCGCTGGCTGCGGATCCGTCGTCGTCTTCGGGCATCCCCCCCACACCACCATCCAGACCAGCGGCCAGCGAACCATCGGACCTCCCCGGCGGCGAGCCTACCTCCTGGCAGGACACACATCGTCGACATCCCCGTGACCCTCTGCTGACAGGGCCGTCGGAACCCGCTCGTCGGAGGCGTCCACCAACGAAGCCACGAGGAGGATGAGATGATCATCCGTGGTTTCATCGCCTTGGCGCTCACGTCGTGCGCCACCGACTGGCTGCCCCACCCCGCAGCCGCGAGCGACGTGCCCGCAGCCAGCCCGCGCCTGCCCCTCACCGTGCCCGTGCAGGCCGTGGACGCGGTGATCAGCGGCACACCGGGGCGCCCCGAGCTCGGCGGTGGGCTCACCCTGGACCGCCCCCTGTACCGACCTGGCGAGACGGTCTGGACGCGGGTGTGGGATCTCGGGCCGGACTTCGCCCCTGGAGACGCGCAGGACGTGTCGCTGAGCCTGGTCAACGTGCAGGACCGCACCGTCGCGGAGGCCCTGCTCGCGGGTGTGGCGGGGGGCGCCTCCACCGGCCTGCAGCTGCCCTCGTCGGCGCCCGGCGGGCTGTATCGAGTGCGAGCTCGCCTCGGGGAGCGCATGCTGGAGCGCCCCTTCGTGGTGCAGAGCTTCGTGCAGCCGCAGATCCGCAAGGAGCTGCAGCTGCTGCGTGACGCCTACGGGCCGGGCGACGAGGTGGTGGCTGCCCTGTCGGTGAAGTCGGCCGGCGCAGGACCGCTGGCGGATCACGCCGTCCGGGTGCTGGTGCAGGTGGAGGGGCGCGTGGCGCAGACCCTCGAGGCCCGGACCGACAGCGAGGGCGAGGCCACCGTGCGCTTCGATCTGCCCGACGACATGGTGCTTCCCGACGCGTCCGTCACGGTGCTCGTGGAGGAGGAGGGCTGGTCGGAGTCGGTGCACCGCGAGGTGCCCGTGGTGCTGGACGGCGTGCGCATCGACTGGTTCCCCGAAGGGGGGCAGCTGGTGGCGGGCCTGCCGGGCAGGGTCTACCTGCGGGCCACCGACGCCCATGGCGAGCCTGCGGACGTGGCAGGGGAGGTGCTCGACGATCGGGGGCGGGTGGTGAGCCGCTTTGCCTCGGTGCACGACGGCCTGGGGCGAACGGCCTTCACTCCCCAGCGGGGCCGCCGCTACCATGCCCGGCTCACGCAGCCCAGCAGCGACGAGCAGCAGCACGCGCTGCCCGCGGTGGAGGACGTGGGCTGTGTGCTCACCAGCTACGACGATCCCGATCAGCAGCGGGCAGAGCTGCGGGTGGGGGTGTGGTGCGACTCGGCGCGGACGGTGGTGGTGGCGGGGGATCTGGGCGGCCGATCCTTCGCGCCGGCCCAGGTGCGCGCGGGGCCCAGGGCGCCGGCGGTGGTGCACCTCGCGCTGGCCGAGCCGGGGCCTCAGCGTCAGGGCGTGGCTCAGGTGACGGTGCTGTCGGAGGAGCTGCGACCGCTGGCCGAGCGGCTGGTGTACCGGAACCTACACCGCGGCCTGTCCATCGACGTGCAGCTGCCCGACGACGGCGCGCGGCCGGGAGAGGAGGTGTCGCTGACGGTGACCACCACCGATCCGCAGGGCCGCCCGGTGCCCGCGGATCTGGCGATGTCGGTGGTGGACGATCGCCTGCTGCAGCATGCCGACGACGAGCACGGTCATCTGCTGTCGCAGCTGTACCTCGGCTCGTGGATCTCGGAGCAGATCGACGACCCGGCCTGGTACTTCGACCCGGACGAGGCCGACGCGGCGCTTGGGCTGGACCTGGTGTTGGGCACGGTGGGCTGGCGTGGGTTCCGGTCCCTGGAGAACGGGGCAGGCGAGGGAACGGCGGCGGTGGCACCCGATCCCGTGCCGGAGCGCGACGTAGCCGACGCCGAGACGGTGATGCTGTCTGGGGTGCTGGGCCACGTCGACGGCGCGGGCGGCTTGGGGCTGCACGGCGCTGGGCTCGGGGGCGGCGGTCGGGCGGACGGACTCTCGGGCCTCGTCGGTGTCGACAACCTGGTTGCTGGCTCCGAGATCGTCGGGCTGGGCGACCTGGGCAAGGGGATCGGCAGCGGTCGGAGCGGCTACGGCACTGGTGGGGGCAACTTCGGCGCCCGTGGGAGCGGCGGGGTGGCGCGGGCGGCCGAGCCCGTGGTGATGGGG
>JAHQVJ010000182.1 GCA_019634415.1 Myxococcales bacterium | reverse complement strand
GGAGGTCGCGGTGGCACAAATCATCGGCGTGCACGGAATCTGGCAACAGAACGAGTCCCTCGCCGAGCTGCAGGCGCACTGGGGATCGTCGCTGCAGGAGGGGCTGAGACGAATCGGCTCCGAGCTGCAGCCCTCCTTCGATCTCGTGTATTACGGCGACTTGTTTCGTTACCCCGCGCGCCGCCCACCAGGCTGGACCGAGCCCGAGCCTGCTCCAGAGGGCCCCTTCGCCCCCGAGCCTCAGGGCCCCACCGCCGCCCTCGCACGACACATGGTGGACGACCTCGAGGAGATCCCCGAGGGCCACCGCACGCTGCGCGAGCTGCAGGAGGTGCTGCGCTGGTTGTGCGAGCAGACGTGGCTCGCCAAGGCCTTCCAGAGCACCGTGATCCGGCGAGACTGGCTGTATCGCTGCTTCGATCAGCTCGACCGCTACCTGAACGACCGCCCCGACGATCAGCCACAGGCCGCTGCGCGCGGTGGCACCATCCGCGACGTCGCCGTGCGCCGCGTGACCGAGGCCATCGGCCCCGACACCGCCCTCGTCATCGGCCACAGCCTCGGCTCCGTGGTCGCCTACGAGGCGCTGCACCACCCGGCCGTCGCCACCGACGTACACCTGCTCACCGTCGGCTCGCCGCTTGGCATCCCCACCCTGGTGCTCGATGCGCTGCGCCCGCCGCCCGCGCCTGGCAAGCCCCGAGGAGGCGTGTGGCCGCCGCGGGCCCACACCTGGACCAACCTCGCCGGGGAGAACGACTTCATCGCGCTGGTGAAGTCGCTGGCCCCGATCTTCCAGCGAGCCGAGGCGCCGCTTCAGGACTGGGAGGTCGACACCAAGGGCAACGTGCACGGGATCGGGTCGTACCTCTCCCAGGAGCGTGCTGCCGAAGCCATCCTCGCTGCTCTGGACCGCGCATGAGGTTCGATGCCTTGCTCTTGGAGCTGTTCGACGTGGACAGCCTGCACCGATGGCTGTCGCGTGCCGAACCCACACTCGTCGGAGAAATCGCCTGGAGCCGACCCGCAGCACAGATAGCCTTCGACATCGAGTCGACCTGTCGTCGCTTCGGGGTGCTCACGGGCCCTGCATTGTGGCAGTCCCTCCTCACTGAGCGGCCGCAACGGATCGACGCCATTCGCGAAGCAGCCGATGCGCTGAACGTCGTGCTTCCCGACCCGCCTCCGCCTCCGCCGCCGGCTCCCGATGAGCCCGTCCCCCGTCCTGCACCCAAGGCCCCCGTGGCCAGCGCACGAGCCCTGCTGCTGCTGTCGAATCCACCCGACGCAGGAATGCTGAATCTGTTGGGCGCCATCAAGCGCATCCGAGATCAGCTCAAGCTCGGGGACGTGCCACCCAGCGCTTGGACCCTCACCGAGCTTCCCGCCGCCAACCTGGGGGCACTCCTCAATGCCGTACGATCACAGCCCCCCAGCGTGGACGTGGTTCACTTCATGGGGCACGGCAGCCCGCAGGGTGTGTACTTCACCAACGAAGCGGGCACGGACTCGGAGCTCGTGGCGCCCGAGCAGCTGAGGGACCTGCTCGCAGATCGTGGCGTGCAGCTCGTGCTCCTCGACAGCTGCGCGTCGGACGACCTCGCGTCCGTGCTGCTCCAAGCCGTAGACACCGTGGTGACCACCACCGACCGCGTCGACACCGAGGTGGCGGGGCGCTTCGGCGCACACCTGTACGTGGGGCTCGCCAAGGGGCTGTCGGTAGCTGCGGCGGTGCGAGACGCTCGCGCCGTCGCGGGCTCCGCAGCCCCCTACACCGTCCATGGCAACGGTGACCTCGTGCTCTTCGGGTCAGCGCCGCCCGTCGCTGAGCCTGCGGCCACCGAAGTTCCCGAGCTGAGTGGAGCCGTGCGGTTGCTGCACCTGAGCGGGTCGCTCTTCCCTCCCGATCCCTCCGCAGCCACGCGTCGCGCCAAGCTCGTCGAGGACGTCGAGAAGCTCGGAGGCGTAGACCTCGTGCTCGTCACCGGAAACGCGGGCGGCGCATCGCGAGCCTACGGTGCCCTGCGCAGCTGGTTGGTCGACGATCTCCTGCCGCCCTTGGGGCTGGACGAGGGTCGGGTGGTCGTCGTGCCGGGCGATCTGGACGTCGCCACCTCGGCCACCTTGGAAGGAGCCATCCGCGCTGCCTATCGGGGTTGGCGCATGGCACCCGAGCTGGACGACGTGAACGAGCATCTTCGGGCCGGCACGCCCCCTCGGCTCGACGCGTTTCGCGCACTCGCGGCACGCTTCGGTGCTCGATGCGACACTCCGTGGTTCGGGCACGCCGTGGAGGTACGGGGCCAGCGCATCCACCTCGCGGGCCTGTGCACGCCCTGGCTCACCGCTGCAGGCGAGAGCGACCAAGGCCGGCTCCTCGTCGGCTCCTGGCAGATCAGCCAGGCACTGCCTCACGACGTCGCGGCGGACCACGTCGTCGCGCTGATGCACCACCCTCCGAGCTGGCTCGCTGCAGTCGATCGGCGACAGTGCATCGAGCAGCTGGTGGCCAATCGCGCCGACGTGCTGCTGCACGGGCACGTGAACGGCCCCGAGGTGAACGGCAGCTCCCAGCGTCGCCTGGCCCTCACGCTGGGCACGAGCCTGGCTGCCGATCCGCCCGGCTATGCCCACGTGACCTTGGAGTCCGCCTCGATCACCGTGAGCCTGCGCCGGTGGTCGGCCGTCCGCGACCAGTGGATCGCAGATGCCGATCACGGGGAGACCCTGCAGCTCCCCAAGGCCCGCGGCTCCCGTCAGTAGAGGCAGTCGTCGCCGTCTTCCACCGGCACCGTGAGCGTCAGCGTCTCGGTGCCGTGGGTGACCGTGTAGGTGCCGTCCGCCAGGTCCGCGATCGTGCAGGTCACCATCGGGATCCCGCAGTCGTCGGTGCAGGCGATGCCCGTGCCCGCGTCCTGCTCCCAGGTGACCTCCGACGTCAGCGTGATGTCGGTGCCGTCCACCACCGCCTCGCAGCTGCCGCCCAGGTCCCGCGAGCAGCTCGACGACAGACAGTCCGGCGCCACCACGTCGACCGTCACGTCGGTGCCATCGGCCGAGAAGCACACCTCCCCCTCGTCGACGTAGGAGACGGGCTGCCAGTCCGAGACCCCCGGCAGGGGAGGACAGCCAGCCAGGGGGGCGATTGCGAGCAGCCAGGTCCAACGCGTCATGATCTCTCCTCTCTGTCCCATGTGGACTGCAACCCGCGCGCCAATGGGCGATCCTTCGTAATGGGCGGGATTGCGCCTGCCCGCACGCAGATCCCGACATCGACGTCAGGCTGCCGCCCCAGGGGATACGGCCGGGGCATGTCCGAGCCCATCGACTACTACAGCTACCGGCCCCTCGTGGTGCCCGAGCGACCTGTCGCCGTGGCGGGCGGCCCCGGCGCCAAGGTGGGCAAGGTGGCGCGGCTGATGTCGATCCTGACCGGCCTGCCCCTGTTCCTGCTCGACCGGGCCGTGGAGCATCGCTTCGGCAAGGACCTGCGCCGTGTGGTCGCCGAGGACGGCGCCGACGTGCACGCGACGGTGGAGGCGGAGCTGCTGGCGCGCCCGCTGTCGCAGCGCACACCGCCCATCATCGCGCTGGGCGAGCGCACGCTGCTCGAGCCCCGCGTGCGGACCCTCGTGGTCGATGCGGCCACCGTGGTCTACGTGCGCGCCCCAGGCACCGATCCCGACGTGCACCGGGTGCTCTCGGCCATCGCCAAGGAATCGGTGGCCACCGCCGGCCGCCACGAGCGCCGCGTGGCCCAGGAGCTGCTGAAGCGCCTCGATCTGGACGTCGAGCTACCCGAGTAGCGCTACGTGATCTCGTCCACCGACGTGAGGGCGTAGGACCAGGCGTCGTGATCGCTGTCGTGCAGCCGCAGCACCCGGCGCTGACGGCCCTCCCGCACGAAGCCCACCTTCTCCGCCACCCGACCCGAGGCGCCGTTGCCCACGGCGTGGAACAGCGAGATCCGTCGCAGCCCCACCCGCTCGAAGCCGAAGCGGGCGAGCAGCCGCGCCGCCGTGGTGGCCAAGCCCTGGCCCGTCACCTCGGTGCGCACCCAGTAGCCGAGGTTCGCGCTGCGGCGCACGGGGCTCATCTCGTTGAGGCTGCACATGCCCAGGATTCGAGGATCGCCCTCGCGCCGGATGGCGAAGTCGTAGCCGCGTCCGGCGCTCCAGGTCTGCCAGGCACTGGCGACGTAGTCCGCAGCATCGTCGAGCGAGTAGTCGGGGTGGGCCCAGCCCTGCCAGGTGCACAGCTGTGTGAGCGAGGCGCGCACCGCCTCGAGCAGGTCGACGCAGTCCTGAGGATGGATCCGCGACAGCTGCACGTCGCCGTCGGTCAGGGTGCGCAGGTCCGGCGGGCTCATGGGGTGCTCCAGGCAGCTTCCAGGATCTGGGACGCACGATCATCGGGGAGTCCCGCCCACACGAGCACATCGTCGCCGCGGCGCGCTTCGTCCAGCAGCGCCTTGCGTCGCCGGAGTCGGACCCGTCGCTGGAACTCCCCGGCATCCTCGGGGGTGTCCCATGCGGTGCGCCACACGAACCCGGCGCGCCCGTCGGTGTGCTCGAGACACTGGAATCGGTCACCGCCCCAGCCCAGGGCCACCGACAAGGCGTCGTCGGCAGGCAGCCAAGCCCACAGCAGGCTCTCCAGCTCGAACGCACCGAGCGTGCGGGACGGATGGGCGCTCCACTCTGGTCCGAGGGCGGAGGACACGTCGAGGCTCACCGACACCGCAGGATCGTGGGGTCTGGAGGGATCGAGGAGCTGCTCGGTGGTGGCCGGCGGCTTCGCCAGCAGGGCGTCCACCCGATCCCAGCCTCCATCGCGCCTCAGGGTCTGCACCGCGGGGGGACCCAGCAGGTAGGGCTGAGTGACCAAGGAGTGCACGAAGCGCGTCAGCTCGTTGCCCTCCCCGCGGCGCGGTGGACGATGCCCCATTGCGTCGAGATCCACCCAGTCCACCTCGTTGCCCAGTGCCAGCTGCAGTGTGGTGAAGCTTGCGTCACCCTCGGCGAGTAGCCGCCGCACGTGGGCCGCGTCCGACGACAACGGGGCAGCACTGGGATCGAACAGGTCGAACCGCTGGTGCTGGCGTGCGTGCACCAGCTCGTGCAGAACGACCTCCTCGAAGCCGGGCTGTCCCGGGGTGACCCTTTCGTGCAGGAGGATCGCCCCGTCCGCGGGCTGGAAGACGCCGGCAGCGCGACTGTAGCTGGCCACGATCATGTCCATCATGCCGACCCCGCGCGGCCCGAGGCCCAGCGCCACCGTCGCGCAGTCGGTGGCCGCTCGCTGATCGTCGGTCACGTATGCATCGAACCAGCTCTTCGCGCTCAGCATCATCTCGGCGGTGGAGACGACTCTGACCGGCGGCGCTGTCATGGCGCCACGATGGGCCGACAGCAGCGCGGCGGCTTCGTCCACGTGGGCTTGCAGCTCGGACACGGACTGCCTGCCGCACCCCGCACATATCCAAGAAACCACCAGCCAATGCATGGATGGGGCCTATCTGTGAGGCCAGCCCGGCGCTAGGGTCGCCACGACTGCAGAGCCGTGAGCGCATCCTCGACGCCCCGCGACGTCTGCCGCCACATCATCGAGCGCGGCACCGGCAGCGACGACTCCACCTCCATCCGGTAGGTCAGCTTGCTGCGCTCGGCGCCGAGGGGCTCCACGATCCAGGTGTATGCGTAGGTCTTGAAGGACTTGCTCTGCAGCATGGTCACCGCACTGCCTTCGGCAGTGTCGCAGGCGCGGACCACGCCGCCGATGAGCCCCAGGAACGTGGGGATCCCGAGCTCCAGCTCCTGGCAGCCCTTCTGCTGGCCCAGCGCGGTGTACCGCATGTCGCTGCCCGTGGCGGCCGCGACCGCCACGGGATCCCGCACCAGGGCCTGCAGCGGCTCGGCGGGCACGTCGAGCTCCACCGAGCCCAGCACCACGCTCCCCGTGCGGCTCACCGTCACGTCACTGGCCATCGCCGTCGCCGCCAGGACCCACCACATCCGCGCCCCCTTCGACAGCAGACGTACCCACGTCGGCGCTGCGTTGCCCATGGAACCTTCAAGGAGCGCGATCCGTGGCCCACCACAGCACACCCACGCACAGCAGCCAGGCCATGCTGAGGGCCAGCGCTGCACTTGGCTGGCCGGTGATGGCCAGCGGATGCAGGCCCAGCACCACGGGCGCCACGCCCACGATCGACAGGGCCGAGCCGTAGACCGCGCTCTGCGGTGCCGGGCTGCGCAGCTCGGGGTCCACCATGCGCAGCAGCGCCAGCCCCACCGGCAGCGTGCCCGTGCTCATGCCGAACCACACCAGGGCGTGGGCGAACGGTGCATCTCGGAAGCTGCGGAGCGCCAACGCCACGCAGGTCACCAGCGTCAGCAGGCCTCCCACGGTGGTGATCACCAGGATCGGGCCCCACCACCGCGACAGCACCGAGAGCTGCACCGCCGCCAACGCCGCCACCGTGGCCCCGTCCACCAGGGTCGTGGACACGCTGTTCAGCTGGTCGTCCTGCAGCGCGTCTGCAGTGCCGAGCACGTCGAGCACACGCCGCGCCCCCGCCGCCAGGATCGCGCCGATCAAGAAGTGGAAGCCCCACACCATCGCGGCCACGTCGGGCACGTCCGCGAGCAGGGCAGACAGTCCGCTGCACACCGCCCACGTCAGCGCGTACACCGCGGCCATGGCCGCCAGCGGCACCGTGAGCGGGGGATGGGTGAGGGCGGCGTAGAGGGCAGGGGGCGGGGGCGGCCTGCGCGGCAGCGGATCCGTCCATCCCAGGCGCCTTCCCAGCCACGTGAGCGGAACGCCCACGCCGATGGCCCAGGCAAACCCGATGGCGGCCATGATCAGCCCCACCTGGGCCCCCTGGGGCAGTCCGGATCGCTCCCACGCCGCTCCCAGCGCCAGCGCCTGCCCCGGCCCCTGCTCGAACCCCAAGGGCAGCAGGAGCCCGAAGCCTGTGTGCACGTCGAGGAGCATCGCCAGGGCGAGGCCCACGCACGTCTGCAGGGTGACGATCGTGGTGATCCCGAAGCCCATCGCGCGGGCCTCGCCCGTGAGCGTGCCATGGCTGGGGCGCTGCAGGCCCAGGGCGATGAAGACCAGCGCCAGGGCGTGGTACACCGCCGCCTCCAGCACGGCGACGTCGAGGGGCAACCAGGCCATGGCACTCGGCCCCAGGGCCAGCCCCAGCAGGCCCGCCACGATGGAGGCCGGGATCGGCACCGCCCGGCGCACCGCCGAGCCGATCGCCAGCAACACACCCACGGCCACGGCCGTGCCGACGAGCGGGGCGTCCCAGTAGGCCATGGCGTCCTCCGTGGCCGGCCAGGGAGCACGCGTCGTGCCAGCTCCGTCGGACCGGCCAACCTGGCCGATGGCTCGTGTCGTGCGTCGTGGTGTCCACGGGCGGCGACGAGGTGTCCACGGCTATACAATTCGCGCGGTGCCTGCCCAGGCTGGGCAGTAGCGACACTCCGTGGAGACCACCCATGATTCGTCATCTCGTCCAAGGCTTGCACTCCGGCGCGTCCGCCGATCCCGTGGACGCCCACTGCGACGGGCCTTGCGGCATCTACGACCCGGCGTCCGCGCGCATCCATGCCGAGGCCGTGCGGTCCATGACGCGCAAGATCCTCGACATGACGCCCCCCGACGCCTCCGACGCCACGGCCATGGCGCGCTACCTCAACACCCTGTCGCGCTACGTGGCGATCAAGGAGGAGGAGGCCGAGCACACGAAGCGCGAGATCCTCATCCTGTGGACGGACTACTTCAAGCCGACCCACCTCCAGAGCCACCCCACGCTGCACGACACCTTCTGGAAGGCAGCGAAGCTGTGCTCCACCTGCAAGGTCGAGGTGAGCGCCACCCACGCCGACGAGCTGATGGCGGCGATCGAGCAGATCCACAACCTGTTCTGGTCGACGAAGGGGCGCAGCGTGCCGTGGACGCTGGCCGGAGGCTGAGCGGAAGGGGCCAGCCCGCGTCGTGGACGGTGACGATCCGCGAGCTGCTGGCCTTCGCCCTGGGGCGGCGACGGCTGTGCTCCGTGCGAGGGCACAGCATGCAGCCCACCCTGCGGCCCGACGACCGCGTGCTCGTGCGGCACTGCCCCTGGCAGGCGGTGCCGCTGGGCGCGCTGGTCGTGGTCGAGCTGCCGGAGGGCTCGCGCCTGATCAAGCGCTTGAGCTCCCGCGGCGACGCCACCTTCGCCGTGCGCAGCGACGCGCCCGTGCAGGCCCGCGACAGCCGCCAGCTCGGAAGCTTCTCGCCCTGTCAGCTGGTGGGCCAGGTGACGTGCGCCTTCGACGCCACGGGCACCCTGTGGATCCCGCAGTAGACTCGGGCTCAGGAGGGCCTGTGTCCGACAACAAGACGGTGCCCACAGGGGCGAGCGTGCAGGCATTCCTCGACGGCGTGGAGCACCCCACGCGCCAGGCCGACGGGCGAGCGCTGTGCGAGATGATGACCGAGATCACAGGCGTGCAGCCCGTGATGTGGGGCGCGTCGCTGGTGGGCTTCGGCCAGTACCACTACCGCTACGACAGCGGCCGCGAGGGGGACTTCTTCAAGGTGGGCTTCTCGCCGCGCAAGGCCAACCTGGTGATCTACGTGATGCCGGGCTTCGATGGCTTCGACGCGCTGCTGGGCCAGCTGGGGCCCCACAAGACGGGAAGCTCCTGTCTGTACGTCACGAGGCTGGCGCGGGTGGACCTGGCGGTGCTGCGCCAGATCGTGGCCCGATCCTGGGAGGAGATGACGGCGCTACACGGCTGAGAGCCCCCCTCGTCGGGTCTCCGGCCTCGCGCTTCTTGATCATATGTGTGTATATCGATATGCACACATGGTGATTGGAGTTGCGGATGTGGATGCTCGTTGCGCTGACGTGGATTGGCTGTGGGGGGGATCCGCCGCTGGCCGCTGCGGATCTGGACCTCGATCCGGTGGCTGTGGTGCCCATCGGACGATCAGCCGAGCGGGCTGCGTGTCTGGCGAAGCCGCGGGGTCCCGTGCGGCTGCGCGGGCGGATCGGGCGGCAGGACGAGGGTGTGAGCACAGCATTGTCGATGCTGGTCGACCCTGATCTGACCCGGTGGGAGGTCGTCGGGCACAGCGATCGAGATGGGATCTTCGACATCTCTGTCGAGGGGCCTGCCCTCGTCGCGTTCCGATCTGTGAAGACCTCGGGTTGGGATGACTGTGTATGGGCCGGTGCAGACGCCTACCGAGAGGTCGAGGCGTACCGTGCGCGTCGACGCATCGTGGAGGTGGTGGACGTCCACGGGGAGCCGGTGGCTGACGTGACCTTGCTCGACAAGGCGACCGTTCTGGGGGTCACCGGGCCCGACGGCCGCCTGCGATCGGACTCCGATCGCGTCGCGGCTGAGCTCCATGTGCGGCATCCGCGCTTCCTGGAGGAGCAGGTGGACGTGGTGGAGCGCCCCGGGGAGGAGGCCACTCTGACGCGGGTGGTCGTCGCCGAGCGCAAGACGCTGATGGGGAGGGTGATCGCCGCGGACACGGGGCGACCCATCGCAGGTGCCGAGGTTCGCAGCCACCCGTGGACTGCCTGGACGGACGCGGACGGCACCTACGAGCTGGCGGTGGACGGTTGGTGGCCGATGGGCAGCGTCTTGTGGGTCGAGGCCGTGAGTGCGGGCTACCAGAAGCAGTCGTGGAATCACTTCTTGGGACTCGTCTGGCGCTCCGACGGTCTCGCCCACCCAGCCACGGAGACCCAGCTCGACTTCGTGCTGTCTCCCACCCGACCTGTCGTGGTCCGCTGCGCCGGGGTGGACGACGAGCAGTGCCTGAGCGTCGTTGTGTCCTGTCGCACGGTGGAGGGGGGCTCGGTGGACGCCGGTGTCCACGACTCGTGGCGGCACCGGACCGAACCGAACACGGTGGCTTGTGCGGCGGGCGTTCCGGCCGTGGTGGAGGGAGCTGGACAGGCCGTGTGGGTTCCTGCCGACGTCGATGTGGCGTGGCTCGATCTGCGAGGCATCGAGGGAGGGGTTCGCGCCCTGCTTCCCGATGATCTGCGCTGTGGCAACGTCTACCTGAGGCTGCAGCGGACGAGCGCCCTCGACCGGTACGTGGGACGGCGTTGGTCCTGCGAGGGAGATGCCGCGGTCCGGGCGGAGGGTCTGGTGGACGGCCGCTGGGAGCTCGAGGTGCGGGGAAGGAGTGGCGAAGAGCGACGGGTCACCACCGCGGTGGCGGAGGTGCGTGGCTCGGTGGTCGACCTCGGAGTGCTCACGGATTGGAGGACGCGTTGATGGCGCACACGTTGGTGGATGTTCGAGACCTCGACGTACAGCTCGGTGGCTTTCGCTTGCAGGTACCGAGCTGGCAGGTGCGCTCGGGAAGGGTGGTGGGTCTGGTGGGGCCCAACGGCGCCGGTAAGTCCACGCTGCTCGAGCACCTGGTGGGCCTCCGGGGGCCGAACCCGGGGCGGGTGCAGGTGTTCGGCCTCGATCCGCTCCGAGAGCCCGTGGCCGTCCGATCGGATCTCGGCTGGGCGACCGACGATCTCCCAGTGTGGAACATGCGGATCGGGCGGCTGCTGCGCAGGCTGTCGGGCTACTACCCCACCTGGGACCCAGCATTGGTGGTGCGCTTGGTGCGGCGGTTCGGGCTGCCGCTGGACAAGCGGCCGGGCGAGCTGTCGAAGGGGCAGGGCACACGGCTGCGGCTCGTGATGGCCATGGCCTTCCGCCCGCGGCTGCTGGTGCTCGACGAGCCGGGCACGGGGCTGGACCTCGCGGGGCGGCGCACGCTGCTCGCCGAGGTGCTCGAGGTGGTGTCGGACGAGGATCGGAGCGTCATCGTGAGCTCGCATCAGTTGGCGGACGTGCAGCGCATCGCGGACGAGCTGCTGGTGCTGTGCGATGGCCAGGTGGTGCGACAGGGGCCGACGGACGAGCTGGTGGGAGAGGAGCGTAGCCTTGAGGAGGCGTTGCTCTCGTGGGGGGCCGCATGACGGTCTGGACGCACGCTCGCGCTCATGCTCACCGGCTGATGGTGCCGCGGAACAACGCGCTGCTCTTCATTGCCGCGAGCCAGGGGCTGGTCGTCGAGATGGTGTGGCTGGTCTGGCGCCGGAGCATGGCGCACGAATCGCCGTGGTGGATCGTGGCGGTGCTGACGACGTGCATGCTGGCTGTCGGCATGTGGCTCCCAGCGGGACAGGCCTTGGGAACCTATCCGAGGGGCTGGCCTGCACATCCCACCCTTCCCGTGCGCACGGACGTTCGGGTCTGGGTGGAGTCGAGCCTGGGGGCCAGCTGGCTGGTGGCCGGCCTGCTCTCGGGGATGCTCGGGTGCCGGGCCATGATGTGGTACCTGTCCACTGGACATCAGCCCGGCTTCGGCTGGCAACAGGGGCTCGTCGGCTTCCTGCCGCTCTGGCTCCCCAGCGTCTGGCTGGGGGTCTGTGCAGGCTTGCGGCTGGGTGACTGGGTGACCCGCCGGACCACGTGGCCCGAGGGGGAGACCACTCGGACCTGGATCTGGGTGTTGGTGGTGTGGAGCCTCGCCCTACTCGGGCTGATGACCTTGGCGGAGCAGCTCGGTGCGGCGGGTCAGCTGCTGGGCAGTGTGCTCCTCCTGGGCGGAGTGGTCGTGTTCACCGCGCAGCCTCGGCCCGTGGGTTCGCGTGGCCCTGCAGCTTCGGGGGTGCTTCCGCCCCCACAGACGCCCGCGCGCGGACCCCTGCGGCAGCTCTTCAGAGAGGGCGTGCGGAGGGAGTTCGCCCGTGGTCTGGCGGGGATCGCTGTGGCGACCGTGGTGTTGGTCGCGCTGGACGAGGCGCTGTATGGGCTGTCGATGTGGCTGATCGTGTGTACGCTGCTCTGGTCGGGTCTGGGCGCCGCCCAGCGGTGGGCCGCGGCGCCCTACGACCCGCTGCCCGTGGCCCAGTGGCACCGAGGTGTCCTCGCCGCCGTACAGGCCGGTGGCACGGTGGGAGGCGTGATGGTCACGACGCTCTGTGTGTTCCCGGAGGGACTTGCTGGTGGCCGGCTCGGCTGGACCCTCGTGCCCGTGCTCAGTGCGATGGCGGTAGCGCCCGCTGTCTGGCTTCTGCGGGCGCCCAAACTCGTTCAGCACACGAGTGTCTTCGTGTGGTCCGTCGGGAGCGTGCTGGTCGTGTGGGGGGCCGTGATCTCGCCGGCGTTGGGAGCGCGTGCCGTGGCCACCCACGCGCTGTGGCATCCCGACGCCGTGCAGCTCCAGCTCGATGCCTTCCGTGCGGCTGGCACGACGGCTCTTTGGCCAGGGGCCACGGTCTGTGCGGCCGTCTCGGTCGTGGCTGCGATCGCCTGGCTGCGACGAGCCCGTCACTGATGGCCGAGCCCCTTCCGCTACACCTGAGCCAGACCAGCGGCCTGCCTTTCTACCGGCAGATCGAGGACCAGCTCGCGGAGCTGATCCGGTCGGGGCAGCTGCCCGAGGGCACACGACTGCCCTCGGTGCGCGAGCTGGCCGCCCAGACGCTGGTGAGCCTGATCACCATCCGCCGGGTCTACTCCGACCTCGCCGCCGACGGGCTCATCGTGCGCCGGCAGGGGCAGGGCACCTTCGTGGCGCAGGGGGTGGCGGCGGTGAGCGCCGAGCGTGCGCGGAGCGGCGCGCGCGACGCGCTGCGCCAGGCGGTGTCCACGGCGCTTCAGCGCGGCCTGTCCGCCGACGAGGTGGCGCAGGAGGTGGCCGATGCGCTGCGTGCGACGCCCGCGTCGGGCGCCGCACGCGAGGCGGGCTAGATGCCGGCCAGCGCCTCGTTGATCAGCGGGGCGACGATGGACATGCCGATGTCGTCGTCGTTGTAGCCGTTCTCGGGCTCCTCGATGCGGCTGATCTCGTCGTCCTCGATCCAGCGCTCCAGGAAGGTCTCCATGGGTACGAACTCCGAGTAGCACTTGTAGTCCTGGCCCCACGGCCACTCGAAGTACTCCCACCAGCGCCGCTTCTTCTCCATCTGTTCGCAGGCGTGGCTGCCGATGAAGGTGATGATGCTGGTGCAGTGGCTGTCGTTGATGGGCCGCTCCCAGGGCACGTGCCACGACGTGTTGTCGTAGTCGCCGAGCTGGTCGAGCAGCAGCGCCTGGTCCTCTTGCCACAGGTCCAGCGTCTCCGACTGCGACAAGCTTGCGTCGAAGGACTCGTAGGAGAAGCGGCTGTAGTTGTAGTCGCTCGAGTAGGCCGTGTAGGCGATCTGGTCGTCGGGCAGCTCGACCGACAGCATGTCGTTGATGGTGCCGTAGTCGTCGGGATCGAAGGAGTCGGGCAGCAGATCGAACAGGTTGCTCACGCCCCACTGCGTGGTGATCGTGTCGTGCAGCTCCCGCGAGTTGAACGTGGCATCGGGCGCCGGGTACAGCGGGCCGGAGTCGTTGAGCAGGTAGCCCTGCGCCGGATCGAGGGCCGTGCGGATCACGTAGTAGTTGCTACCGGTGCCCGCGCCACCGGCGGAGTAGCCACTCACCAGCAGCTTGCCGATGTCGGGGAACCGATCGGCCATGTAGTCGATGACCTCCAAGGTGTTGGAGCCACCGGCGTGGTTCCACGTCAGATCGGGCTCCACCCCCGCCGGGTCCTCGTAGACCACCACCGAGTCGCCCGTGTGCACGTCGCCGGTGCAGTAGGGCATGAACACGATGTCCCAGTCCTTGGTGGGCAGGTCCGTGCGGCTGCGCAGCGGAATGCCTGGATCCGCCCCGTTGACGATGGGGGTGGCGAACTGAGCCCGCAGGTCGAAGATGTAGTCGTCGGGGATGCCGTTGGGGTTGGCGGCGCTGAGCACGCCGGCCGCTCCGGTGCATCCCTCCCACGTCCAGCACGCGCCCCCGCCCTCGAAGTACCAGAGCAGGTTGTCGGACGTGGCGCTGTCGTGCACGTAGAACTTGTACTGCGACCCATCGCCGCAGACGGTGCCGTCGAGCTCGATCTGCTCCCAGGCGTAGTCGTTTCCACCGTCGACCAGGACGTCGAGCAACAGCTCCCAGTCCTGGGCGACGGCTGGTCCGGCGGACCAGAGCATGGCAGTGATCATGGGCTTCCCCCTTGGTTGGACGCACGAGCTTCATCTTGTCGGCGCTTGCGCTGCAGGGCTCGGTCGCGCTCGTCGGGGAGCTGCTGCAGTCGGCGCTGATTCATGTCGGCGGCGAGCAGGAGCATGCCCTGATCCCGCTCGGGGATGTCCTCGGCATGGTGCTCGAGCAGGTACCGGACGAAGGCGACGTTGTCTTCGCTGACCTGCTGCCGCTCCTCGTAGAAGGCGGCGATCTGGTCCTCGGTGGCGGTGCCGGATTGGACTTTGCCGAACAGGTCGTTCCAGCGAGCCTTGGCCTGCTCGCGACGGGCGAGGGTGGCGGGGTCGTCGGTGGGGGCGCTGTCGGACCAGTAGCGATTGTCGGGCATGGCACGACGCACCTCCTCGAGATCGACGCCCGGCCAGGCGAGGCGGAGGGGAGGCAGCTCGGTGTCGTCGGAGGAGGTCTCGGCCCCAGGCGAGGCGGAAGCCTCCCCAGCCTGGCGCTGCGCGGGCACCTCTGAGCGAGTAGGCGCCTTTGAGTCGGCTCCACTCCACCACCACACACCGAGCGCTGCTACTCCGAAGAGAAGCGCGACGGCGACGAGGCGTGGGGGGGGACGTCGGTTTGCCACAACGCGAAACATCTTACCAGAGGTTCGTCTCGAAGATGTCAGGAACCGGTTGAGTTGACTGTTTTAATCTACGCGGGAGTAGGTCTCTGACGCGATCGCCTCGAGGAGTCGTTGGGCGCGATCTGCCATTGGACCGTCTGGCCCGTGGTGCTCGATGGTCGCATCGAGGTGGGCGCGCGCGAAGCTCAGGGCGGCCTGCTGGTCTCCCTGGTCCGCAGCGGTCTTCGCTGCCACCCTCGTGGCGGTCACCAGACCGTGCTGCCCTGCCGCGTGCACGATGTTGGCCTCGATCTCGGCGCGTGCTCGTGCCAGGAGTCCGGCCTCTCGTAGGATCTCGGCGAGCACGGTCCGACCTGTGATGGTGTGCTGGTCGTGGTCTCCGAAGCGGTCGCGCTGGACCTCGTAGGAGTGACGCACCATGGGGAGGGCCTCGTCGTAGCGATCCAGCTTGGCGTAGGCGAGGGCGAGGCCTTCCTCCACGTCGGCTACGGAGGGGTGATCGGCTCCGAGCAGAGCGACGAAGATCTCACGCGACTCCTCGAGGAGCCGCACCGCCTCGTCGGTCTCGCCACGAATCCTGAGGATCGAGGCGGCCTGCTTTCCCGTCTGGGCCACGAGCAGGGCTGGCGGATCCTCCAGCCGGTCGAGCTGTCCCTGAGCCCTCAGGAACAAGGAGCTCGACTCCGAGTAGTTGCCGGCAAGGTGCTCGACGTGACCCAGCCCGTAGGTCAGGTGGGCCTCGAGCCAGGCACGCTCATCGAAGGCCTCACGGTCGCCGCGGAGCCGTTTCAGTGCACGTTGGTAGGCGTCGCGCTTCTGGTCCAGATCTTGGCCCGCCATCGCCGCTGTTCGAAGCGCCGTCACCGAGCAGACGACGTCCTTGGCTTCGTCGCAGGCGGCGACCGCCGCCTCCAGCAGCTCGACGGATCGCCCATGGTCGGTGGACAGGTAGGCCTCGGTGGCTCCGAGACGAGCGAGCGCTCGCCCCCGCTGGGCCGCGTCGGTGGTGTCCTCCACGGCGCGCTGCAGGAGACCTCGTGCCGTGGCGTGGGCGCCCACGTCACTGGCGATCTCACCGACGGTCAGGCGTAGGAGGGCTGTCGCCGACGGGCTGCCCAGGTCGGCCGTGCCTAGATCATGGGCCGCTCGCTCCACCAGCTCCTTCGCTGTGAGCGGCTGGATGGAGTCGCTCAGGTGGGGGTCTAGCAGCTGCTGTGACGGATCCGTCTCGGCGAACACTCGCACGAGGAAGGCCAGCACCTGCTCGTGGTCTTGCTGGGCCAGGTTGGCGCGGCGGCTCTCGGCCCGGGTCACCACGAGCCCGATGCTCAGGCCGACCACCAGGAGCGCGGCGAACACCACCGTGGAGACGGCGAGGGCCGTGGCTGCGAGGTTGCGTCGTGCGGCACGTCGGAGGCGGTAGGCGCGAATGCCGGGAGGCGGCTCTTCGAGCCCCGATCCGGACCGCACCTGCCTCAGCTGCTCCACCAGGTGCTGCACGCTGGGCGTTCGCGCCGCGCGGACCGGCCGCGTGGCCCGCGCGACGATGGCCCGCAGCTCGGCGAGGCGGATGGCGGGGAGGGCGTGGGTGGCATGGGGTAGTTCAGGCACGCGGGGCTGTGACTCGCCCTGCTGCACGGCGAGCACCTGGTCGATGGACAGGGCGTAGGGCTGCCGACCTGCGAGCAGCCGATAGAGCAACACCCCCAGGCTGTACACATCTGCACGGGTGTCCACGTCTGCGCCCATGAGCAGCTCGGGCGCGGCGTAGTTCCGGGTGACGGGGGTGTTCAGGTAGGCGTTGGGGTCGCGCTCGAGGGAGGCGGACTCCATGGAGCGCGCGATGCCGAAGTCGAGCAGCTTGGCCTGGCCGCTCGCCGACACCAGCACGTTGGCCGGCTTGAGATCGCAGTGCACCACGAGGTGGGCGTGGGCATAGGCGACGGCGTCGCAGATGTGCTCGAAGACGTCGAGGACCTCGTCGAGGGTGGCGCGGGCGGCGAAGGTGTCCACGGGCTGCCCGTCCACGTACTCGAGGACGTAGTAGGGGTGGTCTTCCTCGGAGACGCCGCCGTCGATGAGGCGCGCGATGGCGGGGTGCTCCAGGCGGGCGAGCAGTTGTCGCTCCGTGTGGAATCGCTCCCGGTCCGCGGACGTCTGCAGTGTGCTTGCGAGGACCTTGATGGCCACGCGCTGCTCGAACAGATCGTCGGCCCGCTGGGCCAGGTACACGACGCCCATGCCGCCCCAGCCGAGCAGTCGCTCCACCCGCCAGTGGCCCAGCACGGTGCCGATGTCGAGGCAGGGGTCGAGCAGCGGCTCGTCCATCTGCTGGGCCACCTCTGCGGCGAAGGCGTCGGCGCCGGTGAGGGCGGCCATGAAGCGTGCGAGGTCGTCGGCGAGCTCGGGGTGGTTGCGGTGGTGTTCGGCCAGCAGCGTGGCGCGTGCCTCGCCCTGCAGCTGAAGGGCGCGGTTGGCGACCTCGACCAGCTGCTGCCAGCGAGACTCATCCATGGCGCGTTCCGGGGTGACGTGCGCGTGAAGGTGCGTGAAGGTGACGGTGCCCTCGGGCGGGCATCACGGTACCGGACTCGTGACCTTGCCTGGAGCACCCGTGGGAATGCGTCAGCGCCGGCTCGAGCTCGCAGGTGTGCTCGTCACGGCCGTCATCTTCGTGGTCCTGCCGAAGCCGCCTGCGTCGGTGTGGCCCATCGCGGCCTTCATCGTGGGCTGCATCACGGCGTGGAGCAGCTACCTCGCGCTGCAGGTGTGGCGAGACCCGCGGCTGCTGGATCGGTGGGGGCTGCGCGCCGGCAACGAGCTGCAGCCCCTGCTCGGCGTGGTCGCACCCCTGCTCGCGGTCTCGGTGGCGGCTGGGGCGGTGGTGGCGCTGATCCGAGGCAAGCCGCTGTGGGCGGACTGGCTGTGGCTGTCGCTGCTGCTCTACCCGCTGTGGGGTGTGGTGCAGCAGTGGCTCGTGCAGGCGCTGGTGGTGGACAACGTGCGAGCGCTGCTCGGCTGGTCGCTGCCCGCCTGCATGGCGCTGGGTGGTCTGGGCTTCGGCATCATCCACCTGGAGCATCCGCTGCTGGTGGCGGCCACGGGCGTGCTGGGTGCGGTGTACGTGGCCCTGTTCCAGCGGTACCGCAACCTGTGGCCCCTGGGCGTGTGCCACGGGTGGCTGGGGAGCCTGTTCTATCCGTGGGTGCTCGACCGAAACCCGCTGGCGGAGATCATCGAGCGGCTGTTCTGAGATTGGCATTCACGGCTCTCGAGCAGACTTCCTCGAAGTAGGACGCGGGCGGGGGACGCTATGTCGCAGCTCTGTCGCAGTCGCGGTCCGTCTCGGCATCTCGAGGCCTCCGGGAAGAGCCTGGAGAATCTGGGTACCGTCGAGGCGTCTATCTCGGAATTGCACATCGCGGCGCAACGCCGAGACCCATTTAGTGCGATTTCGAGACCGTTCGCCTTGAGCGGCCGCCGCCGCGGTGCGAGACTGCAAGGGTCAGGAACCCTTTGGAGGCACCATGAGGACCCCGCTTCCCATCGCCGGGGTGGCCCTTGCGCTGGGGCTCGGCGCCTGCGGCACCACCCCAGAAGCGCCCGAGCCCACCGTCGAGCTCCTCGATGCGCGCAGCCAGCTGATCCGGCTGTCCATCGATCTGCGCGGCGTGCACCCCTCCGAGCAGGAGCTGTGGGCCTACGAGAACTCGCCCGCGCCCGTGGAGATGTACAGCACCTTCGCCGACGCTTGGATCGAGGACGTGCGGTTCATGCCGCGCATCAAGGAGATCTTCAACCAGCGCTACCTGCTGCGCACCGGCGAGACCTACTTCGGTGGCCTGGACGGCATCGACGATCGGCGGATGGCCGACATCATCGCCAACGAGGCCTATGCCATGCTCGAGTACGTGGTCGCCAACGACCTGCCGTACTCCTACATGGTCACCGCGCCCCACACCATGGCGAACCTCGAGCTCGCCTCCTACTGGGGCATCGACTACCCCGACGACGCAGAGGGTGGCTGGGTTCCTGCCCAGTACCTCGACGGGCGGCCCCACGCGGGCATGCTGACCATGACCACCATGTGGCAGCGCTACCCCTCCATGGGGGGCAACGCGAACCGGCACCGGGCCAACGCCATCTCCAAGGTGTTCCTCTGCGACGACTACCTGTCGCGGCCCATCGTGCTGAACCGCTCCGCGGTGGACCAGCTCACCATCGATCCCGAGAACGCCATCAGCGTGAACACTGGCTGCCAGAGCTGCCACGCCTCCCTCGATCCCATCGCGGCCAACTTCTTCGGCTTCTTCAACTTCGACGCCGAGGAGGGCATCGAGTCCACCTACTACCGGCCGGAGCAGGAGGAGGACTGGCGCGAGTACAGCGGCAAGGAGCCCGCCTACTACGGGCGCCCCACCGGAAACATCCCGGAGTTCGCTGCAGAGCTCGCCGCCGACAGCCGCTTCCTCGACTGCGCCGTGCGCACGGTGTGGGAGGGCCTCACCCAGCGGCAGATGGTCGACGAGGACTGGCCCGAGGTCAGCCCCCACGTCGACGCCTTCCGCACGTCGGACATGAACGTCAAGCAGCTCGTGCTCTCCGTGGTGAAGAGCAAGGAGTACAAGGCGCGCGCGGCGTTGGCCCCGGCGCTGGACGACCGGCTCGCCGGTGTGAAGGTGGTCTCCCCCGAGCAGATGTCGTCCATCATCTCCGACATCACGGGCTACACCTGGTACTTCGACGGGCGTGACGGGCTGCGCAACAGCAGCCTGGGCCTGCCGACGCTGGCGGGTGGCATCGACTCGCAGTTCGTGACCGAGCGCTCCTACGTGCCCACCGTGGGCATGGCCTTCATCCAGGAGCGCCTCGCACAGGCCGCTGCCTGGCACGTGGCCGAGCACGATCTGGACCCCGAGCGGAGCAACGAGGCGCAGCTGCTGCTCTACGTGACCATCGAGGACACGCCCGAGAGCAACCCCGAGGCCTTCGAGCAGCAGATCCGACACCTGTACCTGGCCATCACCGGTCATCCCCTCGATCCCGAGGCGACCGAGCCCGAGCAGCTCATCGCCGTGTGGAAGCGCATCCACTCCGTGCAGGCATCTCCGTCGCTGGCGTGGGCCGGGGTGGTGTCGGCCGTTCTGCGCGATCCGCGCGTGATCCTCTACTAGGCACCCCAAGGAGGCAGACCATGAGCACGTTCTTCGAGCGCAAGCGTCGCCGCGACATCAGCAGGCGGGCCTTCCTGGGCGGAGCCGCCGGCCTGATGGCCAGCAGCGGACTGTGGTACCCGAAGAAGGCCCTCGCAGCGGGCCCGGAGCGCAAGTTCCTCTTCTTCTTCGCCGGCGGCGGCTGGGACACCACGACGGTCTTGGATCCCCACTTCGACACCGACGGCGTCGACATGGACCAGAACACGGTCATGGGCAACCGCGGCGCACTGCAGTGGACCAGCGGACCCGATCGGGCCGACGTCGACGAGTTCTTCCGCAACTGGGGCGCCTACACGGCCGTGATCAACGGCATCGACGCCCACAGCGTGGGCCATGACTCCGGCACCCAGTTCATGCTCACGGGCACGTCCGCCTCGAGCTACGCCGACTGGCCCACCCTGCTCGCGGCGAACTCCAGGCTGGAGTACCCGCTGCCCCACGTGGTGTTCTCGGGACCCTCCTTCGGGGGAACCGAGGCGGCGTCGGTGGTGCGGGCCGGGGGCGGCACGTTGCTGTCGCTGATCGACTCGTCGATCAACGGTCGCTCCGACGCGCCTGCACCGGATCTGATGGAGCCCGCGGACGACGTCATCGACAACTTCGTCTTCAACCGGGTCTCCGACTTCGCGTCGCAGCAGCAGGGACTGGGGCGGGATCGTGCCGACGGCATGCTCGCCAACATCGAGCGGGCCATGGAGCTCGAGGCACGCGAGTACGAGGCGGGTCTCGACAACCTGGGCAACAACCTGCTCGACCAGATGATCAAGGCCTCGGAGATGTTCCGGCTGGGCCTGGCGCGCAGCGCCATGATCCGCATCCCGGGCGGCTACGACAGCCACGGCAACAACCTGGTGCAGGCGCCGGCGCAGATCGCCTTCTACTCGGCGCTCAACGAGCTGTTCGAGCACATGTCCACCACCCCGGGGCACACCGCCAACTGGTTGCTCAACGAGGTGACGGTGGTGGCCATGTCGGAGTTCGGCCGCACGCCCAAGCTCAACGGCGGGGGTGGCAAGGACCACTGGCCCTACAACTCGGTGCTCGTCGCGGGCGCGGGTGTGAACGGCGGCCAGTCCCTGGGCTACACCGACGGCGGCCTCATCGCGGAGCCCATCGACCTGCGCACCGGCAAGCGGAGCCCAGGGGGCACGATGCTGGGCTGTGAGCACGTCGGACTGGCCCTGTTGAAGATCGGCGGACTGGATCCGACCACCTTCCTGCCAGGCGTGGACGTGTTCGACGCCCTGGTCAGAGGTGCCTAGGCGAGTCTGCTTCGCCTGCCTGTAAGATACGCACCGGCAGGCGTTGCCATCGGAGGATGTTTGACGGTTCGACGTGGATGGTGCCTCCCTTGGGGGGGCATCGGTGCGATGTGGCTCACCTCGCTGGTCGTGGTGCTGCCCGCCTGCGACGACCACGTGATCGGTCAGGGCATTCCCATCCGTGCGGCCTGCCTCCGAGATCCGCCGCTGACCTACGACAACTTCGGCGACGGCATGATCAGTCGCCAGTGTCGACCCTGCCACGGAGCGCTGGTGCGCGGCGGGCAGCGCGGGGGTGCGCCCATCGGCGTGGACTTCGACAACGAGCAGGACGTGCTCGACTGGGCCGACGCCATCCTGCGGGTGGCGGTGGAGCAGGAGTCGATGCCGCCTGCGGGTGGCATGCTGCCGCGGGAACGCGAGCTGCTGGCCGAGTACATGCGCTGTGATGTGCTACCCAGGCTCGGACAAGTCGATCTAGTGGGCACGGGGGAGGATCCATGAGGGCGTTTCTGGCGACCCTGATCGCCATGTTGGCTGGCTGTGGCCAGGACATCGGCTTCTTCGACGACGACCCGCCGCTGCCCGCGCAGCCACCGGGCGACGAGGACGAGGGCAACCCTCCCGACTGGCAGAACTGCTTCCAGGGGTGGCGTGGGGTCTACTCGAACCTCACCATCGACCACCCCCACGTCACGCCGCGACCGGCCGACGAGCCTCCGAGCACGGACCCCACCCAGCTCGACTGGTGGGACCGCGAGGCCTTCGAGAAGTTCGACCCCACGTTGGACTTCGGGGGCAACTGGTGGCCCGTGGACGAGGGCTTGGAAGGCGATCCGGCCTACTTCGGGGTGTACTGGCACGCGTGGATCCGCGCCTGGTCCAACACCACGCTGGAATTCAGCCTCGGATCGTCCGATGACGCCTGGGTCATCGTGGATGGGGAGGCCATCGCCGACAACCCCGGGATTCAGGACTTCGAGCGCCAGACCTACAGCGTGCAGCTGTCGGACGGGCAGTACCCCATCGAGGTCTACTATGCCCATCGGGCCTCGGAAGAGAGCGGCTTCTCCTTCCGGGTGGTGTCGGGCGACGTGAGCATCTGCTATCCCGACTTCGGAACGTCCACGCAGTGAGGTTGCCCGTGCGGTTCGTCTGGATGCTGGCCCTGCCGCTGTCGGCCTGTAGCGGGGGCGGACCCGCAGGTACGCCCCTGTTGTCGGTCACGCCCGAGGCCTTCGACTTCGGAGCCTCCCCCGTGGATGCGCCGACCACCCGTGATCTCACCCTCACCAACGAGGGTGGAGGGGAGATCGTGCTGCTCTCCGTGACCCTGACGGAGGGCGACCCCGACGTGTGGAGCACGGACCGAGGCGACGTGTCGGTGCTCGGGGCGGGGGAGTCGGGTGTCGTGGAGGTGCGCTTCCGCCCCGAGGAGCAACGCCTGTACACGGGCGAGCTGCAGGTGCGCACCGATCTGGCCCTGAACGGCAGCGCCACCATCGTGCTGCGCGGAAGCGGTGGCCTGTCGGGCGTCGACGAAGACGGAGACGGTTTCTCCGAGGCCGACGGCGACTGCGACGACGGCAACCCCTACGTGAACCCGGCCGCCGACGAGGTGTGCGACGGCGTCGACACCGACTGCAACGGCAACCTGCCGGCCAACGAGGCCGACGACGACGACGACGGCTGGCCCGTGTGTGCGGGCGACTGCGACGACGGCAACGCCGACACCTACCCGGGCGCCACCGAGATCTGCGACGGGCTCGACAACGACTGCAACAAGATCGTGCCCGACAAGGCCGACCAGGACGGCGACGGTCGGTCCATCTGCGATGGGGACTGCGACGACACGGAGGGCGCGGTCTATCCGGGTGCCGAGGAGATCTGCGACGAGCTCGACAACGACTGCGACGGCGGGGTCGACAACCTCGACTTCGACGGCGACGGTCACACCATCTGCTCCCCCCTGGGCGACTGCAACGACAAGGACCCGAACGCCTTCCCCGTGGTGATCTCGCCTGGCGGCGACGACGCTGGTCAGGGCACCGAGGCCGATCCCTACGAGACGCTGGCGCACGCGCTGGCCAACCTCGACGACGAGTGCCGCATGGTGGTGGTGGAGCCCGGCACCTACGGTGACGTGTCCGAGGTCTGGGCCGCTGGCGACGTCACCATCGTGGGGCGCACCGGCGATCCGGCCGACGTAGTGCTGCAGGCCGCAGCCTACGACCGCCACCTCGACGTGACGGGCGGCACCCTGACCCTCGAGGACCTGAGCCTGGTGGGTGGTGAGGGCGCCGACGACGGAGGTTCCGTGCAGATCGTGGGCGCCGACGTGGTGCTCGACAACGTGTCGGTGGACGGCAACCAGTCGCAGACCGACGGAGGCGGGATCGCGGTGATCTCGGGCACGCTGACGCTGCAGAACGGCTGCGTGTTCTCCGGCAACGGGGCCACCGACGACGGCGGCGCCCTGGTGCTGTCGGCCTCCACCCTGATCGACACGGGGGGCACCCTGTACGACGGCAACTCCGCTGTGAACGGGGGAGCCATCCGCCTGGAGGGTGGGTCCGCGACCATCCGGTCGGCCACCTTCGACGACAACGAGGCCACCGAGGGTGGCGCCATCTCGGCCACCGGTGCGGGCACCTTCGTGGTGGAGCGCAATGCGCTGTGGCGCAACGAGGCCACCGGCAGCGGAGGCGGGATCGCGCTGCGCGACGTGGACAGCCCTGCGGGGGGCGTGCGCGCCAACCGGCTGCAAGACAACACGGCCAGCGATCTCGGGGGCGGGATCGCGGTGCTGGGCGGCACAGGCGACACCTCCGTGATCGACGTGCACAACAACACGCTCACCGGCAACGAGGCCGTGAACGGAGAAGGGGCTGGCATCGCGGTGGCAGCCACCCTGGGCTCGGGCGTGTCGGTGGTGAGCAACGTGCTGCACAGCAACGACGGAGCCTCGGCGATCTACACCGCCGAGGGCTCGGGGGCGGTCGTGGACTACTGCAGCGCCTTCGGTACCAACTCCGGTGTGCACTTCGCCGGCGACGTGGGCGATGGCGCCGGAGGACCGCTGAAGGGCAGCAGCAACGCCGTGCGCAACCCCTTGCTCGTGACCTTGTCCGACGACGGGGACCCCACCAACGACGACCTGGACCTGCAGGCGGCCTCACCCGAGATCGATGACGGTCCCATCGACGTCGCCTTCGACGATCCCGATGGGACCCGCAACGACCGTGGCTACACTGGTGGCCCGGCCGCCGCACCGTAACGGAGCACACATGACCATCCTCACCCTCGCGCTGACCATGCCCGCCCATGCTCTGGACGTGGTGGTGCGTCCCGGCGACGACATCCAGGCGGCCACCTCTGCCCTGGGCGCCGGCGACGTCGTGACCTTCGAGGCCGGCGTCTACGAGCTGAAGGGAACCGTGTTCTGGTCGGGGCTGGGCACCGACGACAACCCCATCACGTTCATGGCGCGCGCGGGGGCGGAGGTGATCCTGCGCAACAGCGGCGGCGGCTACGTCGCAGACGTGGCGGACTCCGACTGGGTGGTGATCGAGAACATCGCCTTCGAGGGCGCCAAGAACGCCAAGTACAACGGCACGGCAGGGCTGCGGATCCGCAGCTCCAGCAACGTGCGCCTGCGGTCGCTGCGCATCGGCGACGTCTGGAACACGGCGCTGCGCATCGAGGGAGACTGCTCCAACATCAACGTGCTGAGCAGCGAGCTCGGTCCCGCGCCCGGTGGTGACGGGATCAGTGCCGGCTGCGGCGATGCCGGCTGCTGGCTGCAAGACAGCATCATCGACAACAACCTGATCCACGACGTGGGCGGCACGGGCATCAACCTGCTCAACGGCGCGCAGGGCAACCTGGTGTCCGACAACGTCGTCTTTCGCACGGGCGGTGACGGGCTGGTGCTGCCCGACACCCAGTTCGGCAACCAGAACGTGGCCAGCGGCAACGCCATCTGGCAGACCGAAGACGACGGGATCTACGTGTGGGGACCTGCCCTGGTCCAGAGCAACGTCGTGTTCGAGACGGGCGACGAGGGGATCCTGACCCAGGACAACGACGGCAGCCTGCTGAACGTGCAGATCAGCCACAACACGGTGGCGCGCACCAACGGCTGGGCGGCCCAGCTGAACGGCTGGTACGACAAGGAAGACATGGTGTTCGCCAACAACGCCCTGGCGAACCCCACTGGCTACGGCTTCACCTACGACGATCCGCTGTCGGATCCCTACAACTACAAGAAGCTCGAAGACACCGACAACTTCATCCACTCCAACGTGGTCACGGGCCTGATCCAGGGCTTCGATCCGCTGGTGCGCCCCGACTTCGTGATCGAGGGCGGCGGAGTGGGGGACTTCGACGACATCGACAACTTCGACTTCTACCCGAGCGTGCCCTCGGTGCTCCGCGACGCGGGCACACCCGACGGCAACGCCTACATCCCCGTCACCGACTTCAACGGGGTGCAGCGCAACGGAGCGGCTCCCACCGTGGGCGCCTACGAGTACAACGGTCAGGGCAACCCGGGCTGGCTGCTCCAGGAGGACTTCAAGGACGTCGACGAGATCACGCGGCGTGCAGGGTCCCAGATCAACACCGGATGCTGCGGCAACAACAACAGCGGCGGCACTCAGGCGCTGTTGTTCGGACCGCTGCTCTGGATGGCGGTCATGGCTCGTCGTCGGGAGGGCTAGCCCGACCCAGCGCCACCGCGAACCGGCCCGCCGGGGAGCGGGCTGCGGCCACCCAGGCGCTGTGCGTGTGCTGCAGTGCATCGGTGGCCGAGGTGAGCAGCTGGACCTCGTGGCGAATCGAGCCGTAGTCCTCGCCTCGGCTGCTCGACAGCACACCGAGCGGCTTCGCCGCTCGGCTTGCCTCCAGCACCACCTGCTCGGCAGCTCCGATGCGTGCGTCGCCCTGTGCGGCGTGGAACTCGGTCAGCGCGTCCACCAGGGGGTCCACCGGTAGCCCTGCGGCCTCGAGCCGGGTGGGCAGCGTGTCGGCCTGCTCGACTCCCTCGATCAGGGCCAGCTCGGCTCTGGCGTGTGCCAGGGCCGCCGACTCGACCTCGTCGGCCCCCCAGCGGACCACGAAGGGGCCCGCGATGGCCAGGGCGATGGAGGGGGCGAGTCCCAGGGCGATGGCGGCCAGGGTCGCGACCACCGATGGGCGTCGGGGTCTGGAGGGAGCGGGGGCCAGCTCCACCCCCAGGGTCATGGTGGTGCGGGGCGATGGCCGCGCGTGGGCCGCAGCATGGAGGAGCGCCTGTGTGGTGGAGCGGTCCAGCTGGCCCGCGAGCTCCGGGAAGCCGCCGAGGGGCATGGGCTCCGAGGGGCCGGTGTGTCCGTCGAGCAGCGGTGGGGTCGAGCGACCCACCGGGGCCAGCGCCGGCAACACGGCCTGGAGCGCTGCACGCAGGGCCTCGGCGGAGGGGTAGCGATCTGCCGGATCGTACTGTAGGCAGCGGGCGAGCACGGGCTCGAGGGCGCTGGCGGCCTCGAGACGCTGCGGCGCGTCGGCGATCCGAAACAGATCCTGCACCGGCTTGCGGGTGAGCAGGCGATACATCGACGCGCCCACGCTGTACACGTCGCAGCGCTCGTCGGCGTGCTTGCTGTTCGCCAGCTGCTCGGGGGCCATGTAGCCGAGCGTGCCCAGCGTCATGCCGGTGCGGGTGTCCTCCTGGTCTTCGGACCAGTCGATCACGCGGGCCACGCCGAAGTCGGTGACCTTGAGCTGCGCTCGGTCCCCCACCAGGATGTTCTCGGGCTTCACGTCTCGATGGACCACGTTCGCGGCGTGGGCAGCCGCCAAGCCCAGGCAGACCTGCATGCCGCACTCCGCCACCATGCGCTCCGGCATCTCTCCGTTGCGATCCGACCAGTCGCGCAGCGACCCGCCGGGCACGAACTCCATCATCATCCAGGGCAGGGCCTCGGACTCGCTGACGTCGACCACGTGCACCAGGTGAGGGTCTCGGATCCCCATCATCGCGCGCCCCTCGCGCACGAAGCGCCGCCGGATGGCGCCTCGATCCGCGAACTGGGGCAGCAGCACCTTCACGGCACACCACGCGCGGTCTCGCGTGTCCCACGCACCGTAGACGGCCGACATGCCGCCCTTACCGATGCGCGTCAGCAGCGCGTAGCGCCCGGTTCCCACCCGAGGCGCATCGTATGGGATTTCGAAGTTTGCCCCCATGCGGCGCGAGATATCATATTCGCTCGCGCCCCTGGGTTTCCGCTAGTTGCACCTCATCCGAGGAAGCGGAACAGCCGATCCAGCAAACCACTGGGCCGATCGGGCTCGTCGGGAGCGGGGCCGAAGGGCACGTCCAATGCGTCGGGTTGGACGTCGGCCATGAGTGCTGCCACGCGGGACCACGCGTCGGGCAGGGGGGGCGAGGTGTTCTCGTGGGCGTCGGTGAGCACGCCCGCCACCACGGTGGCCGGCGCACCGTGGAACGCGATGTCCTCCTCCTCGCTGATCCGGGCGCACTCGGCCACCACGGCCTCGGCTGCGTGGAGGGTGACGACCCTCGCGCCGGTGACGCCTGGGCCGCTCCGATCCAGATCGACGAAGGCGGCTACGCTGCGCCCGTCGTCGTGGGAGCGCACGAACACGGCCTGGATGGCGGCTCCGGGCTTGTCCCAGTTGGACGTGAGGTAGCAGTCGCCCACGGGCCACGTCAGCCCAGCCTTGAACGAGGGCGGCGCGGCGGCCCCTCCGCCATCGCGCGCGGCGCGGCTCATGGTGGACCTGCGCTTCTTCTTCTTGGCGAGGCGCTTGGCCCGCCGCTTGTTGGGGGTGTCGGCCATCGTGCCGAGGTAACGTCGAGCGAGCGATGGCGCCGCCCCCATGCGCGACGCCAAGCCTGGCTCGGCTCGAGACTGCCGGCAGCGCCGTCGCAAGGGTGCTGAAGGGGGGGAACGACATCCAAGCGACGGACGCTGCCGGTGGCCCCGTTACAACGAGGCCCCTTGAGCTGATGGGAAGGTACGGCGATCCAGCGCTCGTGGCAGTTACGTTGCGGTTACCAGTAGTTTAATCTTGGATAATTCGAATTTCAGCCGGTCTGAACAAAATGGGTGTTTCGGGGAATGGCGGGAACCGGTGGAACACCGCTCGTGCGGAAGCTCGGCATCAAGCCAGGACATCGGTCGTGCATCGTGGGCCCGTCGAGGTGGATCTGCGACCGCTAGCGCACCGAGCGACGCCTGCGGAAGGCCAGCAGTGACAGCCACGCCAGCGCCGGCAGGGCGGCACCCGAGGGTCCGCTGCTGCAGGAGCAGCCCGTCGAGAGCTCCTCGTCCGACGGGCCGTCGCTCCGCGGAGAGTCGGGCGTCTGCCCGGTGCCGATGCGATCGCAGTCACCGGGATCGTCGGCCGTCTCGTCGTTGCAGTCGTTGTCGATGCCGTCGCACAGCACCTCCGGGTTGCCCGGGAAGCGCAGCGGATCGGCGTCGTCACACTCGTTGCAGGCGATCACGCCGTCGCCGTCGGCGTCGGGCTGATCGGGGGTGGCCTCGTCGCAGTCCTCGTCCACCTGGTTGCAGATCCGCTCCTTGGCGCCTGGGTAGATCCCAGCATTGGAGTCGTTGCAGTCGCCCTGTCCCACGCTGAAGCCGTCGCCGTCGAAGTCGGGATCCAGCGCCACGTCGACGAGGCCCTCTCCACCGGTGCTCGGATCGATGACCTTGGGGTCGTCGGAGAAGGGGCCCCCACCCGACACGTCGACCGTGCAGGCGTTGCTGCGCAGCCCGTCGATCACCACCTGGCCGCCTCCGCCTCCGCCTCCGTCGGGGCAGACGAAGGGCCACACGCAGCCATCGTAGGAGCCATCGCCGCCGCTGGCGTCGATCGTGCCTTCGCAGCGGCCGCCGAGTCCGTGGAGGAGCACACCGCCCCCCGAGCCTCCACCGGCTCCGTCGGAGCCGTTGCTTCCCGCGGCGCCACGCGCCAAGATCTGGGCCGAGGCGTCGATGACGAGCTCCCCGGAGGCTCCGATCTCCACTGCGCCGCCGCCGCCGCCACCGACACCGGTGAAGATCCCGCCACTGCTTCGTCCTCCTCCGGAGCCACCCGTGAGCTGCTTCCGCAGATCGCCCACGGCGCTGCCACCGGGCGTTCCGTACTCACTCGCACCGCCCGGGCCGCCGAAGCCGCCTCCGCCGGCTCCCGTGTCGTTGCCGACGCCTCCGCCGGCGCCATCGCCATCGTCTCCGAGATCGAGTCCACCGTAGGCGCCGCCCGGCCCTGCCACGACTCCGTCGGCGCTGACCACGAGGGTGGCGCTCAAGGTGAGGTCGCCCTTGGAGAGGATGACCAGCGGGCGGTCGCCGCCCACGAGCACGTCTTCGTCGATCACCACCTCGTCGAAGGTGAACACGGCCAGCGTGCCAGTGCTGTCGCGCACGCCGTCGAGCACCGTCTCGCCGTACTGGAGCACGGGGACGTCGCCGCTGGTGTCGACGAATACCGTGTCGTCGGGATCGAGCAGCGGCGCGATGCTGTCGAAGGTGGTCGGATCGAGGGGGGCTGCGTGGGCGGCGAGGATGAGCGTGCCGAGGAGGGACGGTGTCATAGGACGGCTCCACCTGGGCCAGCGCGCAGGTGGGCTGGCGTAGAAGGTGAGGAGCAGCCGGCACAGGCCGACCGCGAGCGAGAGCCTACCACCCCTCGGGGATGGTGGAGGCGAGGCAGCTCACGGTGTTCGGGCACCCCGGCATCGACCAGAATGCGCGCTGTGGCGCCTCGGGAGTGCCAGCTCGCAGGCCCTCCCACGCCGACCAGTGGGGTGCGTTGCCCGGCTGCAGACGATGCAGTCCGCTCTGCCAAGGGCCGATGATGTAGGTGTGGCCAGCCACGGCGCAGCCGAGGTAGTCGGCGAAGCGCTGGGCGAAGTCCTGCCCGGTCCGTGCACCTAGGGTCTCGCAGGTGCGGAACCACCACTGCCCGCTCGGGAGCAGGCGCTCTCGGATCGGGCGGAGGAACCGCTGATGCGCGTGGTCCGCCGCCAGTGCCGAGGCATCGAACACCTCGCCGGCGACGCGCGCGTTGCCCCAGCGGCCGTGTCCCCAGAACTGGATCTCTTGGATGGGCTCGGAGTCTCGTACGTGGGCGAGCCAGTCCAGCGCCTGGGCCCAGCTGCTCGCACCCTTCCAGGCGTGGAGGTGGCCCATGGCGCCGTAGAGCGGTCCGCCGAGGCGCCAGCTGTGGGTGAGGCCCACACCGAAGCGCCCGGTGCAGGTCTGGTCGTAGACCATGAGCCGAAGGCCAGCCATGGGGACAGGGTATCGTCGCCACCGCCTACAGGCCGATGATCGTCACGTCGCCGACCGCGCTATGGGCGCGCAGATCGTAGGGAGACTTCGGATCATCGGTGATCCCCGCGATGGTCAGGGTTCCCAGCGGCCAGACGGAGGCGTCCACGTCGTAGCTGCCTTTGGGTACCTCCACCAGGAGCTGGCCCGCACCGGTCTCCGCCTCGAGTTGGGTGGGGGAGGTCACGGTATGGATCGACACGTCGGAGCCAGTGGTCAGGCCGTAGATCAGGTCCGACTCGGCGTTCGTGATGGTGATGGAGCCGCCCCCGGTCTTGGCGCACAGCTCCTGGCTGATCACGCCATCGACCTGGATGTTGCCCACCTCGGGCACCAGATCCACCACCTCGCCGTCCGACAGCGCCACCGTGATGTCGCCCGTGGCGGTGCGGATGCGCACGCCCTCCACCTCGCCCGAGACGTCCACCGCTCCGATGTCGGTGATGACGTTGACGTCGTTCGTGGCAGCGTCCTCCACATTCACGGCGCCGAACTGGAGCCGCCCGTTCACCTCGTGGGCTCGCGAGGGCAGCTCCACGCGGTAGCTCGATGTGTTGCAGAACTCGTGCGGGCAGGACGACAAGATGGTGATCACCCCGTTGCCGATGGCGTTGGTCACGATGGTCTCGGGGTTCTGCAGCGGCTTGTTGCCAGCAGAGATGGCAACCTCCTCGATGGTCTGTGTCACGATGACGTCGTTGCCGTTGCCCTCCTCCACCACCACGTCGATGCCGCCGGCGTGGACGTCGAAGTGCAGGATGCGCGGATGGCCTGCAAAGACGTGCTGAGTCGTGCCGAGCTTGGTGGCCGTCGGCGTGACGGCGGTGACGGAGTTGGGCCCGGCGACCGCGGTGTTCGAGCAGCTCGTGCCGGTGATGGTGGTGTAGGTGGCCAAGGGCTTGGTGGAGGTGGCCGTGTCCACGGTCTGGATGTCCGGTGGCACGCGGGGTGTGCTTCCGCCCGTGGCGCTCGACGGTGCGGTGGACGAGGAGCTCGGCGTGGGCACCGAGATCTCGTAGTAGCAGCCAGCCAGCGCTGTGATGGACACGACGGCGAGGATGGATCGGAGATGCATGGTCAGTCCTCCCGAGGAGCGGTGCTCACGGATGTACGGACGTCCGGATCTGGTTCGCCGAAGGCGCCGATTCGCAGCTCGATCCGCACGCTGACGGGCGTGAGCACCTCCTTGTCGCCAGGCGGGCCGATTCGGGTCACGGCGACGTCGGTGGCCAGCGCCACCGTCGGCTCCACCACCAGCGCGCCTGCACTCACCGGTAGCCCCACCAGGCCGCTGGCCACGGGCACGGGCTGGCGCGCGTGCACCTGGGCGCCCAGGTCGTAGCGCCGCGAGACCACACCGGCCGCCGCTGTGAGTCGTAGGGGGCCGGCGCGGGTCCATGCCAGGGCGTCGGCCTCCAGCTGTCGCGTGGTCAGGTCGGGTCCGAACCCGGCGTTGCGCGGAAGACGGAGCCCCAGTCGTAGGCCTGCTCCGGAGCGTCGCCCGAGGTTCAGCCCCACGCTTCCCCCTGGACCAGGCGCCACGACGGGGTGCAGCGCCACCTCCCCTGCGACCCACAGCTGCCAGGCGACGCGGGGGAACGCGGCCCGTCGTGGCGCTGGCTCCACGAGGGCTGCAGGCAGCGTCTTTGCGGTGGGGGTCGGCGCGGAGGGGGCACGGGCCGGAGGAGACGCCGGAGCCAGCGGCGCGGGACGCGTGGACTGCGCAGCGCTCTGGTCGGTCTTCGCGGTGGGCTCGGTCTTCGCGGCGGGGGACGGGTCGGGCGGAGGCGGGGGAGCGGGCTCGGAGGGAGCGGCCCGCGGCGCGCGTGGTGGGGGATTGGCGGTGGATGGGATCGGCTGTACTGCGGGGACTTCCGGCGGGCGGGCGCGGTACTGCAGGTCCAGCAGCAGGCTCGTCACCAGGGCTCGGAAGATGGCGTGGTCTTCGTCGGTCTGCGGCACGGGCACGTCCACCGTGCGTCCATTGACGGTGGCGCGCCAGCGGGTGGGTCCGCGCTCGATGGCGACCTCGTCTTGGTCGGGTGGCGTGGCCACTGCGGGCGCCAACGCCCACCAGAGGGCCCACCTCACTGGTCGTCGTCGCTCAGGCGCTCCTGCAGCGTGCGAGCGAGCTGCAGCCACGCTCCGCTCACCTGATCGGCTGCGCCCTCCACCAGGGTGCGCGCTGCCTCCGGATCGCGGTCGGCGAGGCAGCCCGCCAGCAGCAGGTCCTCTGGACCTGGGTCGAGGGCCTCCACGGCACGCCACAGCACGGGCTCGGCCCCGCAGCCACTGCGGTCGTAGGCCACGTGGGCCGTGAGCGACAGCACCTCGTCGCGGCGGGCCTCGTGGCCTTCGGCCAGGTAGCGCTCGGCGTTGGCCAAGGCCTCCACGGTGCGGTCCACCTCGGCGAGCAGGGTGGCGCGGTGGGCCAACAGCTCGCCTCCCACGGCGGAGTCGTCGGTGGCCATGCGGCTCGCCCGGTCCAGCGTCGCCAGGCGCAGCTGTGCGGGGGCTCGAGCTGCGGTCAGCTCCGTGAAGCGGGTGAGCAGCGAGGCGAGATCGGCGGGCAGGCACCGTCGGCTGTGGCCCGCCTGGAGCACCAGCTCCTGGGTGGCTCCCACGCAGCCGACGGCCACGCTCCCGCGCTGAACGGTGACGGTGGTGGCGTGGTGGGCTCGATGGACCTCGAAGGCCGTGCCCACGACCCGCACCTGGGCCTCCTCGGTGCGGACCACCAGGCTCAGGCCCTTGTTCGGCGCGACGCTGGCGGTGAGGGTGCCCTCTCGCCACTCCACCTCTCGGTGTTGCTCGGTGCCGAGCACGTCTCCGTCTCCGTCGAGGTCCAGCGCCATGTCCTGCACCTGCTCGACGGAGGCGGGTCGATCGGCGCGAAGGGCCAGCAGGAGGAGCAGCGAGCCGAGAGCCAGCGCCGCGGTGAGGGCTCCTGCGGCCAGGGCGGGTCGCCACGAGGAGGCCAGGGGCTGTGCGCCGAGGCGCTCGAGCAGGCGGGCCTCGGTGCGGGGATCGAGCTGCGTGTGCTCGAGCGTGCTCTGTCGCAGTCGTGCATCGTCGGGCGACGTCATGGCGTTCCCTCGAAGTGGGCCCGAAATTGCTGGCGGGCGGCGAAGAGGCGGCTCTTCACCGTACCCGACGGAATCCCGAGCAGCTCGCCGGCTTCGGCCACGGAGCGCTCCTCCAGGTAGCAGAGCACCAGCACCTCTCGGTGGGCGTCGGACAGCTGGTCCAGCGTGCGCAGCACGGCCTCCGCCTGCTCGCGGGACTCGGTGGCGGCGTCGGAGCGATCGGGGGCGTGGCGGTCGTCCAGGGTGGCTCCGGGTAGCCACCGGCGGAGCCAGGCGCTGCGGCGGCGATTCGCGACCACCCGCCTGCACGTGCCGAAGAGCCAGGCCGGGAGGCGCTCGGGACCGTGCACCGTGGCGTGGCGTCGCAGGAACGTCATCATCACGTCGTGGGCGGCTTCCTCGGAGTCGATGCGGCCGGCGCCGAGGCGGGCGCACCAGCCGTAGATGGTGGGCAGCCAGTCGCGCACCACGTCCTGCAGGGCGGTGGGGTCGCCCTTCAGTGCAGCTTGTACCTGATCAGCGTGCACGCACGACCGCGAGGGCACCACCATTGTCGATTGCTCCGCCCTCCTATGTACCGTGCGGGCCCTCCGGTTCGGGGGCGCGGCCATCCTACCGCCACGCCTCGACTGGTGGCAGGCCCTGTCAGCGTGTGACGAGGGGCACATCCGGGTGGATCCACCGGCGGAGGCGTACCGGGCGGTCGGGGAGTGGTGGCGGCTTCGGCTGCAGGACCTGCTCGACGGTAGGTAGATCCTTTCGGGGGTGCGGGTGCGCGAACTCGACGAGATCCAGCCGGATGGGGCGCGGGTGGTGTTCGGCGCGGGGACGGAGCGCCGGGTGGCCGCTTTGCTCGCGGAGGCGGGCGCCCAGCGGGCGCTGCTGGTCTGCCTGCCCCATCATCGGGCGGGAGCGGACCGAGTGGCCGCTGCGCTGGGCGGTGCGTGCGCGGGTGTCTTCGCCGAGGCCGAGGCCCACGTGCCGGAGCGCGTGGCCGAGGCGGCTCGGCAGCGCGCCCGGAGCGTGGCGGCCGACTGGGTGGTGGCGCACGGCGGTGGTAGCGCCGTGGGGGTGGCCAAGGCCGTGGCGCTGACGGAGGACGTGGCGGTGGGCGCGGTGCCCACCACCTACGCGGGCTCGGAGCGCACCTCCATCTGGGGGATCACCTCTGCCGGAGGGAAGGCCACAGGGCGGGACCCGCGCGTGCTGCCGCGGCTGGTGGTCTACGATCCGGAGCTGACGGCGGGCCTGCCGCGGGAGCTGTCGCTGCTGAGCCTGCTCAACGCGCTGGCCCACGTGGTGGAGGCGCTGTATGCCCAGGAGCGCACCGAGGCGGCGCTGGCGGCGGCCCGCGAGGCGGTGGAGCCGCTGCTCGACGGGCTGCGTCGCCTGGGCGCCGATCCGTCGGACGGGGAGGGGCGTGCCGAGGCCCTGTTTGGAGCGATGCTGGCGGGCAGCGCCCTCGGCGGTGCCTCGATGGCGCTGCACCACAAGCTGGCTCACGTGCTGGGAGGCAGCTTCGGCACGCCCCATGCGCACACCCATGCGGTGCTGCTGCCCCACACCATGGCCTTCAACCTGCCTGCGTCCACCGAGGCGCGTGCGGTGCTGTCGCAGGGGCTGGGGGACGATCCTCCCGCTGGGCTGTACGACCTGATGCGAGCGCTGCAGCTGCCCACCGGGTTGGCCTCCCTCGCCGGGGCGGTGTCCGGCCCCACCCGAGAGGCGCTCCCGACGGTGGCTCGGACAGCACTGCACAAGCAGTATGCGAACCCACGGCCAGTCACCGAGGAGGGGCTGCTCGCCTTGCTGCGCGATCTGTGGCACGACCGGCGCCCGTCGCTGCGCACCCGCCGTGTGGCGCTGGCGAGCAGCGAGCCGCTGTCCGTGCGGGGAGCCCGGCTGGCGCAGGCGCGTGCCGCGGTGCTCGCGGTGCACGGACGAGGGGCCTCAGCCGATCGGCTGCTGGCGGATCTGCAGCGGCGGGTGCGCGAGGTGCCCTCGGTGGCGTGGGCGGCGCCGCAGGGGCTCGACCGGCAGTGGTACCCGAAGGGCTTCGCCGAGCCCGTGAGCGACAACCAGCCGTGGCTGGATGCGTCGCTGCGCACGCTGGACGAGGCGTGGGCGGCGGTGACGGCGCACCTACCGCCCGAGCGCGTGGTGCTGACCGGGTTCTCCCAGGGGGCGTGCCTGCTGGTGACGTGGCTGGGGGCCAGGCAGGTGCGACCAGCGGCCGTGGTGGTGCTCACGGGGGCCGCGCTGCCGATGGAGCTCGACTACACCGCGCTGAACGGCGTGCGCGTGTACCTGGGCTCGGCCGAGTCGGACCGGTGGGTGCCCGCGCAGGCCGTGCAGCAGACCGCGCAGGCGCTGCGTGCAACAGGGGCCCAAGTCACCGTGCACCTGGAGCCCACGGATCGACACGCCATTCACGAGGCCGACGACGTGGCCCTTCGACGGGCCGTGGAGACAGCGATGACCGACGACGATCTCGACTACCAGACGGGCTTCGGCAACGCCCTGCGCTCCGAGGCCCGGCCCGGCGCGCTGCCGCTGCAGCAGAACGCACCGCGGGCCGTGCCCTATGGGCTGTTCACCGAGCAGCTCAACGGCACGGGGTTCACGGTGCAGCGTGCGCTGAACCGGCGCACCTGGCTGTATCGGCTGCGCTCCACCATCACGCCGGCCACCTGGTCGCGCCTCGACGCGGGGCGGTTCGTGGGGCGGTTCGACGAGGGGAGCAGCTCACCGCAGGTGCGCCGCTACGCGCCGGCTCCCCGTCCACAGGCGTCGACGGACTTCCTGGGGGGGCTGACCACCTTCGCGGGGGCTGGAGATCCGGTGCTCCGCCGGGGGGCGGCCGTCCACCTCTACGCCGCCGACCGCGACATGGAGCGCGTGTTCGCCAACATCGACGGGGACCTGATTCTGGTGCCCTTCGACGGGCCCCTGCGCCTGCAGACGGAGCTGGGCTGGCTGCACGTGCCGGTGGGCCACGTCGCGGTGGTTCCGCGGGCGCTGCGTTTCCGGGTCTTGCTGCCCGATGGCGCGAGCCGTGGGTGGGTGGGGGAGGTCTACGATGGGCACCTGGTGTTGCCGGAGCGAGGGCCAGTCGGGGCCAACGGCCTGGCCGACGAGCGCCACTTCCGGGCACCCGTGGCCGCCTACGTGGACGAGGGGCAGACGCAGATCGTGCACAAGCACGGCGGGCAGCTCTGGGCGGCCACGGTGCCGCACTCGCCCTTCGACGTGGTGGCCTGGCACGGGACCTACGCGCCCTTCGTCTACGACCTCATGCGCTTCAACAGCCTGGGCTCGGTCTCCTTCGACCATCCCGATCCGTCGATCCTGACCGTGCTGACCTGTCCAGCGGACGACCACGGACGCAACGCCATGGACTTCGCGGTGTTCCGGGGGCGCTGGGATGCGTCGGAGCACACCTTCCGGCCGCCCTTCTTCCACCGCAACTCGGCGGTGGAGTTCAACGGGGTGGTGCGCAGCTCGGCGACGACGGGGCCGTGGGTGGCGGGCGCCTTCTCCTTCACGCCGTACCTGTCGCCCCACGGGGTGAGTGCCCAGGGCTATCGCCAGGCGATCTCGGGCCCGGAGGAGCTGGCGGACCGGCCGGTGCGGTTGTCGGACGACAGCCTGTGGATCCAGTTCGAGAGCATGTACCTGATGCGGCTGATGCCTTGGTTCGTGGACGCCGAGCACGAAGACGGCGAGTACTTGGCCTCCTTCGACGGCTACCCATCGGGTGAGCTGACGGGTTGAGTGCTCCCGAGCGAGGACGCTGACCCTGCGTCAGTCGCACCAGCAGCCCGCGCAGACACACTCCCAGGTCGACTCCAGCCACAGTGCGCAGGTGTAGCCGCGCTGGCAGTCTGCTGGCGCGCGGCACTGATCCTCTGGCGTGCGGCAATGCAGGCGCATCTGATGGATCTCGCTGTCCATCGCCACCATCACTCCACACTCGGTGGACGGGCAGTCGTCGTTGGTACGGCAGCTCGCCGGCACGCACTGGGGAAAGGGGAGCCCGCCCTCCAGACCATGGTCGGGGCGCAGGCAAGCCTCGTCGGATTCGCAGTCGGCGTCGGAGGAACAGCCGTACACGCACTCGCACCAGGTGTTGAAGCAGGAGGACTGGGCGCAGCGCCCGTGAGGCTTGGCCGTGCACCCGGAGGCCACGCACTCGGGAACCTCCCGCGACGTGGTTCCGTAGCAGTCCTCCTCGCCGAAGGGGAAGTCCCGGGGCGACAGCGGCACGCTGGCCACACGGTTGACGGAGCCGTCTGGCATGTGCTCGAAGCCCGTCTGCGGGTCGACCTCGCCAGATCTGGGTGATGGAGTCGTCTCGTTTGTCTGTGTGGCGCAGCCCAGGGCCCAGGCAAACACGATCATGGGAACATCCCTCGCCTCAGCGTACTGCATTGGGCTATCGAGGCCTCCAACGAGGGTTCTTCGATGGTGGTGGCGGCGTTGCTCGGTGTGATGGCAGGCTCGTGCATGACCACGCCGCCGCCGCCCTTGGGTGCACCGCCCGCAGACTCCGTCGTTCACGTGCACGTCGATCGCGCGGGTCGCACCCTGAGCGTGCTGCGCCACGGAAGCGTCGTGAGCCAGCAGCCCATCGGGATCGGCCGTGGGGGCCTGGCCGTCAAGGAGCGCATGGGCGACTACGTGACCCCCACCGGCACCTTCGTGGTGGACCTGATCCTGCACGACGCTGGCAGCCACGATGCGGTGTCGCCCGACGTGGTGGAGCGCTTCGCCGACGACGCCGAGTTCGCCGAGCTGCTCGCCGACGACGCTGGCCTACGGCAGCTGTGGCGCAACATGAAGGGCATCGACTTCGACGGCGACGGGCTCGCGGACGCTGCCTATGGCTCTGCCTACATCGGACTCGCCGCCACCGGTGGGGAAGTGACCGGCCCCAAGATGAGTCGGTACGCGGACACCGCTCGGTGGTTCTCCATCGCGCTGCACGGCACGCCCGATCCGAGCACCCTCGGAGCCGCTGCCTCGGGTGGCTGCGTGCACCTCGGCGCGGATCTGCTCACGGATCTGATCGAGGGCGGTCAGATTGGCCTGGGCTCCCTCGTCACCATCGCCGACGGACCGCCTCCGTAGGAAATCTGGCGCCTCGTGTCAGGACCGCACGCGGCCTCCGAATCCCTGCACGTCTGGAGGTTCCATGCGTGTGATTGCGATGCTGGCCGCGGGGGCGATGCTGTCGTCCTGTCTCGACGACGTGCGGTTGTGCGCCGATGCCGACCGCAACGGTCGCTGCGACGACACCGAGACCTGCCCCTTGCTGCCCAGCGAGCCTGCGGGCAACCACATCAAGGGTCGCATGGCGTGCATGTCGCCCGACGACGGCGTGAAGCTCGACTACGCCCTGCGCGCCTTTCGCGTGGAGGTGCCCGGCTTCGGTCGCGCCACCACCAACTGCCACGGCGAGTTCTTCATCCCCGCACCCGATCTCACCGAGGCGTCTGCGCCTGAGGAGGCGTCGGTGTCGTTCGTGTACGACAACTTCGTGCCTGGGCCCGGCGGGATCTCCACCCGGCTGCGCGTGATGGACGACTTCGAGGCGGGCTGGGGCGGGGGCTTCGGCCATGCGGGCTTCGACCGCACCGCGCGCGCCACCACCTCCACCCAGGCCGACGGCGACGTGGTGACCCGGCTCGACACCATCTTCATCGACACCAGCGAGTGCGAGCTGTGGCGGATCGGCACCGACGTCATCGACGACTACCACGACGTGATGCAGGCTCCGATGCCGGATGGACGCCTGCAGTTCATGCGCCGGGCCGGTGTGTTCGGCACCACGCCCTACGTGTTCTACGACCACGTCGACCTGGCCTCGAACATCCTCGACATCCGGCCGGGCCGCTGGGGTCGGGAGCACACGATGTTCCACGAGGCCGCTCACATCGTGCGCGACGTGTTCGACGGTGACGAGTGGCACTGGCACGGCGACAACGTCAACTTCATCTACGCGCGGTGCCACACGGGCCGGGAGATCTTCGAGGAGCCCTACGCGTTCCACGAGGGCTTCGCACAGTACTGGGCCGAGGCGCGTCACGGCAGCCGCTCGCCGGCGAACCCCACCACCACGAACTATTGCGGCGGCGCCGCAGGGCCCCGCGACCTCGCGCTGACGCCCGGCCACATGGACTGGGTGGAGCTGATGATCCAGGACCGGCTGCTGGCGTTGGCCGATCAGGTGGGCGGCGGCGATCCGGACACGGGCGATCGCATCATGGTGGAGACCCTGCAGGCGAACCGAGGCACCATCCACAGCCTGTTCGACTTCGAGACGGCGCTGTGTGCTGCGAACCCCTGCGGCTCGCTCCAGCGCACCACGCCGCCGCCCACGTGCCCGCCGGGCTACTCGGACCACGGCCTGACCTGTGCTGGTCCGACGAGCCACATCATCCGTCACTACCGACCGTAGCGGTCAGGTGGAGGCCACCACGGCGTCCTCCAGCAGCGCGAGCTGCGCCTCGCCGTCGACCCGACGGGGCGTCTTGATCTGGGCCCTCGACGGCGAGCGCTCCCCCTCGAGCGCCAGGTCGGCCAGGCGGGCGAAGGTCCCGCTGGCCACCACGGCGAGGCGCGGCTGCCCCAGGAAGCCGCCCTCGCGGTACTCGACGACCATGGGGTTGGCGCGACACAGGCAGGCGTCGAAGTCGACCGCCCACTGCTGCAGGGTGTCGGCGTCGATGGGGTCCGAGGTGCTGTCGAGCTCCAGGTAGACGACGTAGCGGGGAGGGGACGCGGCGGGGTCGGCCGTGGTCGTGTAGTCCTCCAGCACCATGGCGGCGTGGCGCTCGCGCAGCTGGGTGAGGGCGTTGGCCACGTGCTCCTCGTTGGTCTTCTCTCCGGTCACGTCGAACTGCGTGCCCCGTCGGTAGAGGAACTCGATGATGGGGGCCTGCCCATGGCGTCCCACCACGCGGACCACGTCGCCCAGACGGTAGCGGTACAGCCCGGCGTAGTTGGTGACCACCAGCTCGTACGACGCGCCCTCCTGCACGCCCTGCATGTCGACGGTGTCGGGCTGAGCTTCGTCGACGTGCTCGGTGGGGATGAACTCGAAGTACGACGGATCGGTGGCCATCACGTAGTGGCCGGGCCTGTCGGGCCACAGGCCCACCCCGACGAACGACTCGGTGGCGCCGTAGCTCGGCGTGTAGATGGGCAGGTCTCCGACGAACCGACGCAGGGCCGGCACGTACACCTCGAACGAGCCGGAGGTGATGGTCATCAGGTGCGTCATGGAGGGCCAGATCCGGGTGAGGAAGCCCTCGAACCCCTCGGCGGTGGCAGCCTCGAGCTCACGGGCTCGCGCAGATCTGGCGGGATTGTCGGCGAGCACCTTCCGGCGAACGTCGTCGGGGATGTCGACGGTGTCGGTGAGGGTGCCGTGCCGAACGTCGTGCACCAGCTCGTCCCAGCGCGCCACCACCTCGCGGATCCACTCGAGGAGCCTGGGGGCGAAGACCGCCTCCACGAACTGGTTGTCGCGGTTGTGCAGGCCGTACAGCGCGTGTAGATAGCGGGCGCTGGGCTGATGAGGGAGCGTGTAGACGTCGATGGGCGAGTTCCACAGGTGTGGGACGATGCGGGCCATGCGCCGCACCGCTTCGGCCGTGGCGCTCCCGACGGGCACGCCCCCCGGCGACAGCTGCTGCTCGCCCGCGAAGTGCATCAGATCGACGCCGCGCTCGGTGGGACCCGGCTCGTGCAGCTCGTTGCTGATCACGCCCTGCACCACCGTGCCCATGTACTTGAAGGTGAAGCCGTGGTGCCGCTTGGTGGTGGGCACCAGCTTGGTGGTGCCGGTGGTGCCCGACGACAACGCGAAGAACAGCAGCTCGTCGGCGGTGAGCACGCCCGTCTCTCCGTGCTCCATCCGGGTGATGGCCTCGGTGAAGTCGGCGTACGTGGCCAGCGGCACCGCGTCGCGGTAGGCCGCCCCGCTGGGGTCGCGCGACAGCGCTGCGAACCCGTGGGTTCGGCCGAACTCGGTGTCGGCGTTGGCGGTGAGGATCGCCGTGAGCGTCTGGCGGTTCTTCACGACGGCCTGCTGCGAGGCTCGATCGAACCTGCGGAGCATGACGCGGCCGCCCCAGAAGCCCGTTGCGCGAAACCATCGTGACAGCAGACCCGCCATGGAACTCCTCCGTCGAGAACGGGTTCGTCGCGCGGCGTATCTATTCGTGGTGCGACAGCGCCTGGGTGAGCTGACGTCGCCAGGCCGGGTCGTCGGGGGCGGGCGCCTGGGCGAGGGGCTCGAGATCGGTCGTGGTGCGCTGCTGCAGGGGGCCCGTCAGCAAGGCGCGCAGCACCTGCACCGTGACCGCCTCGGGCGTCTGTAGGCCGTCCACGTGCAGCACGTGGGGGCCCTCGTTGGCGGCGAAGATCGCACGGCAGCGCTTCAGATCGTCCAGGGCTTCGAACAGATCCTCCTGCACGTCCCGGCCTCGCACGCGCTGCAGCCCCACCTCGGCGGGAAGGTCCACCACGACGAGCAAGTCGGGACGTGGGGCGAAGGTCTCGTTGTGGGACACGATCTCGGCGGGATCGACGCCGCGGATCCCCTGGTAGGCAGCGGTGGAGTAGTAGTACCGGTCCACCAGCACCACCTGGCCGGCCTGAAGTGCTGGGCCGATCACCGTGGTGACGTGCTCGCGTCGGTCGGCCTCGAACAGATCGAGCTCCTCCTTCACGCCGAGGCGTCCCTGTACCGCCGAGCGGCGGATGGCCTGCCCATGGGGTCCGTCGGTGGGCTCCTTGGTGGTGACCACACTCAACCCGACGGCGTCGAGTAGCTCCGCCAGCGCACGGATCTGGGTGGACTTCCCTCCGCCGTCGATGCCCTCCAGCGCCACTAGGATCCCACGCATCGGCTCTCCCTCGTACACGAACAGCGGTCGATGTCCGCTCCTATCGACCCGCGCGGGGGTCCACCCGGCGACCCCGGTGCCATAGGCCACGACCCGGCCGCCGCGAGCCAGCACGGGCTGCACCACCGCTGCGAAGCGCTGCGTGCCCACCGAGTAGGCCGTGCCCCACACGTACACCGCGTCGAAGGGGGACAGATCGGCGCGGTACAGATCGGCGAACCGGACGTGCGCTCGTCGATTCCCCACGAGGCGCAGCCAGGCCAGCGCCACGAGCAGCGGGGAGGCCTCGATGCCCGTGCAGGTCGCACCGCTGTGGCGCTGCGCCCAGCTCACCACGCGCCCGTCGCCCGCGCCGAGGTCGCAGAAGCGCTCGTGGGGCTGCAGGGCCAGGGCGGCGAGCAGCCGCTCTCGGTCGACGCGGGGCGTGGGCACCCAGGGGGCGTGACCCCAGCTGAGCACCAGGGCGGGGACGCCCACCAACACCATGCCCACCTGCCAGGCCGTGGCCCAGCCGCCCGGAAGCAGCCACCCCGGAGTGGCCAGGATGCCGAGCACGACCAACGTCTGCAGTAGATCTCGGCGTCGCTCCCCCCGTTCGTCATCTCCTGTTTGCGTGGACGACATGTGGTTTACAGCCCCCTGGTGGCACTCACGACAGCCCACCTGGCCCCACTTCCCGGCCGTGTCCGGGTCGCTCCGCGAGAGTCTGGGGGGTCAGGTTGGAGGAAACCATGCTGAGTCGCTTCGCGATTGCGATGGGTGTCACCCTCATCGCCAGCAGCTGTACGTCTTCGGTCGGGCCTGCGCAACCCGACCCGGACGGGCCAGATGTCGTGGATACGTCCACGCGACCGGTCGACGCTCCACCCGGCTTCGACGCTCGAAACGTCGTGCTGTACGGGGAGTTCGGGTACGACGCGGTAGCCGGGCGGCTCGTGACGGTCGTGCAAGGCGACCTCGCGGTTCCGCCTGGCTTGCACTTCTGGTTCCACACCGACGCATGGGAATGGGACCCCAACGACACCGAGGAGTACTGCACCGTCTGGATCCCCTTCGCGGGGGCGGTGGAGCAGGTACTGTCCGTGGATCCGCGGCTGTGGTACGCCTTCGAGACCACGGGCGAGGTGGTGAAGGACGACGTTCTCACGAACTGCAACGTGGAGGGCTACGAGCTGGCGAGTGAGCTGTGGGGGCCCGATCCGGTGGGAGATCTGCTGCGGGACACCACGTTCTTCCTAGCCATCGGGGACCTGTCGCCCACCGTGAAGGCCCTGGCGACGCCGAAGGAGCTGGCGGTCTGGCTCGGCGGGGCGATGGGGGTCCCGTCGTCCTTCGAGACGGACGAGCCGGGTCGGTACGACGATGTGCTGGCCTTGGCCTTCGAGATGGACGAGGCGAACCAGGTGACGGTGGGGACGAACGGGCTGCTGACCTCTCTGCCCGCCGACTCCGTGAACGCAGGAGGATCCCTGCGCACGGGGTACTACCGGATGTTCTCCACCTCGGTCTGGTCGGTGGGCCCGGAGGTCACGGATCCCACGAAGCGGCCGGCTCCGCTGCGCGCGCCGTCGCCTCCGTGGCCCATGCTTCGAGCGCCAGGCTAGCGGCTCGCCCTGGGCATGCGGTCATCCGCACGCCCAGGGCTCGTCAGAGCGTCGCGTCGTCGAGGGAGACGCCCCCGGCGTCGTGGCAGGGAGCGCAGGTCGCGAGCAGCTCCGTCCACAGGTCGCCTCGCGCCTCGCCAGTCGCTGATCTCGCGCGCGTCACCAGCTCGCCGTAGCGCGCACGAAGCGCCTCTGTCCCAGGTCGTCGTGGAGGAAGGGCCAGGGCGCGGGCGCCCTCGCGCCAGGCCAGGTCGCTGCCGACGAGCAGGCTCGTCCAGAGCAGGTAGGGCGCCATTCCGTGGTCGCCGTCGGGATCCAGCTGCAGGCGCTGGATGTCGTCGGTGCGAACGGCCACCGACGCGCTGGCTCCTTCGTGGCAGCTGGCGCACCGCCTCGCGAGGGTAGTGGTCGCCGCTGCGGCCTCGGGAATGGTCTGGGCGGAGGCCAGCGCGGAGGCGGCCTCGACCATGGGAGGCACGAAGGGCTGCAGTACCTCGGGCAGGGCGGGATGGGCTTCGTGCTGGAGCTGGGCAGCGCGTCGCCGGACCTGATCGAGCTGCCCGCGCGCCACGAACCAAGCCGCATCGGTGGCGGCTCCGAGGTGGCTCCGCATGTGGCGGTCGAGGCCCACGGCGCGCCACGAGGCACGCCCCTCGCCGGCCGTGGCCCACAGGTAGCGGGGCAGGGCCGCGGCGCGACCGGGCCAGTCCTCCACGTGCAGGAAGCTCCTGCCCTTCGCGGCGCTGCGCCAACGCCCGTCGTCGCGCAGGGCGAGGGCTCGCCACAGCTCGGAGACCTGCGAGCGGCCCGGCGGCGCGGCAGGTGCTGTGTGGTGGGCGTCGTGGCATGCACCGCACGCGGCCGCCAGCCGGCCCAGGGCCACGCAGGCCGCCCGCGTGTCGTCGGCGTGCGCCAGGAGGCGACCTGCGGCTTGCAGCTCGTCGGTGCCCCAGGCTTCGGCGGCCAAGGCCTCGCCTCGTCGCCGCAGGCGTTCGAGGTCTCTGGCCTCGAAGGCGTCGACGGCCTCGAAGGCAAGGGCTCCGTGTCGTGGAGGCAGCTGGCTGGGGGCGCAGGACAGCAGCCAGAGCCAGGACAGCACGGTCATCGATCACCTCGAGGGAGGGGGTGGCCTTGGTAGACGTGGGTGCCGGTGACGCCGTGTTCCTCGATGCGGAGCGTGCTTCCCGAGGTGGTGAACGTCCAGCGGCCCAGCGACGAATCCCCCACGATCTGATGCTCGACAGAGAACGTGTGGGGCGTGGTCCAGCGGCCTCGAGCCAGGTAGGTCTGTCCGTCGATCTGCGTCGCGCGATGGCGGCCATCGAGGCCCACGGCATGCCGAATCGCCACGTCGCGCTTGGTGTAGGACAGGTAGGCTTCGGTGTTCCCTGGATCGAAGATCAGCTGGAAGCTGTCGTATTGCCAAGGGTTGTCGGTGGTCCGGAACAGCACCTCGCTCACCCGCTCTGCGTCGGGCGGCAGTGTCTGCACGGGCGTGGCTGCTGGCTGTGCCTGTGGGGTACCGAGACGCGTAAGGGTCGCGTGCGCGTCAGGTGCTTCCGGCAGCGCGCTGCGGGACTGGATCGCGGGCAGCACGAAGCGGAACAGTAGTCGAGCAGGCAAGAAGACGTCGGTGCCCGTGAGCTTGCTGGTGAACACAGCCACTAGATCGTGCCGCGGAGCCACCATGATGTACTGGCCGTTGACGCCGAGCGCCGTGTAGACCCCGCGCTTGCCGAGCCACCACTGGTACCCGTAGCCTTGGCTGAACGGCCGCACGAGGTTGGCGAACATCCAGCTCCCACCGCTCGCCAGATAGTCGGGTCGTCCGTCGGCGTCGCGGACGTAGACGTAGCGACGGGGCCGTGCATGACGGGTGGTGGACGCGCGAACCCAGTCACGGGGGACGACCTGTCGCCCCTGCCAGCGTCCCTGGTCCAGATAGAGCTGGCCCACCTTGGCCATGTCGTGTGGCCGCAGCCACATGCGCGCCCAGCCGATGTGGATCCCCTCGGGGCTCCGCTCCCACCGAACGTCTTCGATGCCGAGCGGATCGAACAAGTGCCGACGGGCGAAGGTGAGGACGTCCGTGCCCGTGGTGTGCGCCAAGACGGCCGACAGCAGGTAGCTGCTCATGTTGCTGTAGTCGAAGCGTGCGCCTGGCGAGGCGTCGGAGGGGAGCGCGAGGATGTGCGACGTCCAGGCGTCGGTCCGCATCATCTCGAACAGCCCGTGCCAGCCATAGAGGAAGGAGTCCCGGCTGCGCAGTCCGGTCTGCATGGTGAGCAGGTGCTGAAGCGTCAGGCGCGACAGTGGACCGCTGTCGCTGCGGCCCAGGAGCGGGAGCACTGGCGCGTGCACGCTGTCGATGAGGCCTTGCTGCAGTGCGATCCCCACCAGGGACGACACGATGCTCTTCGTGCACGAGTGGATGACGTGCTTGGTGTGCGGCGGGAAGTGCGGCGTGGGGTAGAGGTCGGCCACGACGTGGCCATGTCGAACGACGGTGATGGAGTCGACGAGGGCGCTCGGGCGACGCCGCTGGACCCGAGCCAGGTGCTCCATCATCGCCACCAACACGGTCGACGACACGCCCTGCTCCTCGGGGGAGCTGGTGGGCCACCGACGCGTCGGATCCAGGTCTGGTGCCGGGTTCATCTCGTGCTCCCGAGGAATGTGCGTGCTCGCACACGCGATTGGTCGATGCCGCACATCTGTCAGCCGAGGACGAAGCCACCGTCCACGACCAGGGCGTGTCCGGTGATGTAGGCATTGCTCGGATCCGCCAGGAACAGCATGGCGCTCGCGATGTCGTCGTTGGTGGCGTACCGGCCCAGCGGGACCTGCGCGGTGAAGCCCACCCGGACCGAGCTCGGATCGGCTGGGTTCGCCATGGCCTCGATGCTCTGCATCATCCGGTTGTCCACCGGCCCGGGGTTCACGGCGTTCACGCGGATTCCGTCAGGGGCGAGCTCGAGCGCTGCGGTCTTCACGAGGCCCATCACGGCGTCCACCAGGAAGACCTGTGCGCCCTCCGTGACGAACCGGCGAGCCGTGGCCAGGCCGATTCCACCGGCCGCGCCCGTGATGAGTGCCGTCTTCCCCTCGAGTCGTCCCACGTGACCTCCGTCATCGTGGGCACTGCAACCGATGTGCCACGGGCGGATCGCAGGCGCGCAGAGCCGATAGACTGTGGACAAGCTGGGAGGCGATGTGGGTTGGTTCGTGCTCTTGCTGGGATGTCCGGCGGACCGGCCGGTGGGCTCCGACGTCACCCCTGAACCGCCCGACGTGACGGTGGAGCCCCCCACCTTCGACCGCGAGGCTCCATCCATCGCCTGTGCGACGGGCACTCCGGCTCCGCTGCTCGAGGCGGTGCTCACCGATGCGGGCTTGGTGGCCGACGACGTGGGCTACACCGACGCCACCTGGATGGGGGCGAGCTACCTGCCGTTCCTCGACGACCCGTTCTTGCTGCCTTGGTTCCGCGACGTGCACTGGGATCCGCTGGCGCTGCAGTGCCACACGGGCCAGGTCACGGCCGATCTGGACCACGCCGTGCTGACGGCGCACCCCGTGGCCACGGTGCTGGGGGAGGCCATGGCGCTGGCGGATCGGGCGCCGACGGCGCAACCGGTGGACGCTCGAGGGCCGCAGCTGGCGTCGCTCACCACCATGCCCTACGCGCTGCAGGACGCGCTGGCGCCGATCCTCGAGGCCATGGCGCAGGCGGGGCAGGCGGCGCGCGCCCTGAGGCTCGATGCCCCTGCGGGCCCTCGGGATCTGGTGGAGACGGGGCATGGCGGGGTGCTCATCGAGCTGTCCACGGCGCTGGATCTCACCGACGTCGACCATCAGATCTGGGCCACGGATCCGGAGGGCCCCTCGCGACTGTACGATCCGGCGCGGGTGTTGGCCTTCGCCATCGAGGGCGCCGATCTGATGCGGTTCGCGGGCATGGAAGGCCTCGCGGGGACCTGGAGCACCGAGCTCGGGCCGGTGGTGGTGGCCGGGCCAGGGGTGGACGAGCCCGGCGAGATCGGTGCGGTGGCGCTGTACCTCGATCTCGGCGGAGACGACGTCTACGTGCATCCAGTCGGGGCGAACACGGCCCGGGTGCCGGTGGCGGTGCACCTCGATTTGGGCGGGCACGACACCTACGGCTACGTGCCCACCGACGACGGCACGGAGGCGCTGCTGCCCGCCGACGCGGGCGGGCGCTACGCAGGAGATGCGAACTACGGTCCGATCTCCTGGTCCACGACGGGACGGCAGGGCAGCGGACGGTATGGCGTGGGCATGCTGTTCGACTGGCAAGGCGACGACCAGTACACGTCTCTGCGCACCAGCCAGGGCTGGGGTCACCTGGGGGTGGGCGTGCTCTTCGACGGCGACGGCGACGATGTCTACTGGCTCGGGGGGGGGGGGCTGGGGGGCGGCGCCATGGGGATCGGCGTGCTGCTGGATCTGCAGGGCGACGACGTCTACCGCACCTTCACCAGCAGCCAGGGCTTCGGGGGCGCCCGCGGCATCGGCATCGCCTACGACGCCGAGGGGCAAGACACCTGGTTCGCCGACCCGGGTCGCGCCGAGGACGGCGGCACCCACCTCTACGCCACCGGCCAGCTTCCCGGCGACAGCAACGCGTCGCTGTCGCAGGGAATGGGACTGGGGATCCGCAACGACGCCGAGGGCACCTTCCTGTCGGGTGGCGTGGGGGTGCTGCGTGACCGGCAGGGTGACGACGTCTACACCGCGAGCATCTTCGGGCAGGGCTCGGGCTACTGGCAGGGGGCGGGCTACCTGCTCGACGGTGGCGGCGCCGATGCCTACGATGCCTTGTGGTACGTGCAGGGTGGAGCCGCGCACTACGCCATCGGCGCGCTGATGGACGACGGCCCCGAGGGCGACGAGCTGAACCAGGTCATCGATCCGATCAACGTGCACGTGGGGTCGGGTCACGACTTCTCGGTGGGGCTGTACGTCAACGAGGGCGGTGACGACCGGGTGCGGCTGGCGGGCCTCGCCGGCGGGGTGTCCAACTGCCAGGGGGTGGGGATCGCGGTCGACAACGGCGGGAACGACGAGTGGATCGGTCGCAGCCACCGAGCGCTGGGGCTGGGCAACCAGAGCGTCTGTAGCGACGCCTCGCGCACCCAGGCGCCGAGCATCGGCCTGTTCCTCGACAGCGGGGGCACCGACGTCTACAGCCTGCCGAAGTCGGAGCACCCCGTGCCCGCCGACGACTCGGCCTTCGGCTTCGCGCTGAACGGCGCTCCGGGCGAGCACGGGGGTGCGGTGGACGGCCAGGGCGAGACGTCGATCCACGCCTCGGGTCAGCTGCCGGCTGCGCGATGAAGGCGGTGCGGCTGCCGGGGTTGTCGGACTACGCCGAGGTGCACGCCCTGCAGCAGCGACTCGTGGCTCAGCGCGCCGCGGGGGAGATCGACGACGTGGTCCTGCTGCTCGAGCACGCCGAGGTGATCACCGTGGGCCGGCAGCGCGGTGCAGCGGCCAACGTGGTGGAGGCAGGGAACGTGCCGGTGGTGCGGGTGGAGCGCGGCGGGGACGTGACCTGGCACGGGCCGGGGCAGCTGGTGGCCTACCCCATTGTGGGGCTCCAGGGGGCGCGCAAGGACCTGCATCGCCACCTGCGATCGCTCGAGGAAGCCGTGATGCGCCTGCTGGTCGCGAAGGGGCTGCAGCCGCAGCGCGACGACCGGAACACCGGGGTGTGGTTGCCGCCCGCGGTCACCGAGACCGGCACGCTGCCGCGCAAGGTGTGCGCGGTGGGGATCGCCTGTCGCAAGTGGGTGACGTGGCACGGGCTGGCGCTCAACGTGCACCCAGATCCGGCGGCCTTCGCGCGGATCCGACCCTGCGGCTTCGAGCCCGACACCGTCACGCGGGTGAGCGACCACCTGGCCCACCCGCCTTCGCTGCAGGAGCTGGTGGCGCCGCTGGCCCGGGAGCTGGCCCACACGCTGCAGCTGCCCTTCGACGGGGAGATCCGAGCCTCGCTGTGAACCGAATGTGTGGGACGGTGTCCGTATGCCGACGTTGGAGGACGTATGTTGTCATCGTTGATCCTGTTGAATGCCCAGGCACTCGCCGTGGAGGGGCCACCCTCGGCACGGGGGGAGTGGATGTGGAGCGCGGGCTACGCCAGCGGACTGGGCGACCCAGCGGTCCATCGTCGCGGCGTGGGAGCGTCGCTGGGGGTGGCGCTGGGCTCCACCGTGAGCATCCAGCTCCACGGAGACTTCGCGCCAGTGGGACGGCCTGGCGCGGTGAAGGGACGTGTGACCGCCGAGCTGGCGCGCGCTCGGCAGAAGATCGGCCCCCACAGAGGGGAGCTGGCGATCCCCGTCACCCAGGTGCAGGCAGCGGGGGGCGTGGGCCTGCGGTGGGCCCCACTTCGCGGCGCCATGAGCGTGGCGGACGAGGCCGTGGTGCTGTTGGATCTGGGGCTCGTGGCTGGAGTGATGGCGTTCGACAGTCACTCCTTCCTGGTGGGACTCGATCCGGCTTCCCAGACGCAGATCGGCGACCAGCGGGCGCAGTCCCTACACGCGGCCCCCTTCGTGGGGGTGGGGCAGGAGCTGCGATTCGGTCGGTCGTGGGGCGCCACCTGGAGCCTCCGCTCAACGTCGTTCCGACCAGACTTCCCCGACGATGCCACCCGACGAGCGCTCGTGACGGGTGCGTTTCAGCTCGCCTGGTGGTGGGGCGGGAAGCGCTGAGGCGAGGGTGTGTACTGACTCCTGATGAATAGATTTCGAACAATTCGATAATGGTTCGCCAACGTCAGGGTTCGATGCCCTCGTGCTCGCACACCACCGCCAACATGCGCTCCATGACGGCTCGCGCGTCGGCGGTGCCCTGATGCAGCGTCTGGTGTACTCGCGCGTCGGCGGGGGACAGGTCGACGCAGCGCTCGCTGTAGGCCTCGAAGGCGGCGAGCGATGCCACCAGGCGGGCCAGATGCTTCGGGCACTCGCAGTCGAGCTCCGGTCGCGTCTCCATCAACCGCAGGAGCTGGGCCTCGGTGTAGTGGCGAGCAGGCGTCGTCGCGGTGCTGGCCGCGGGGTGGGCGCTCCACAGGTCCACCACCGCCTGGCGCACCTCCGACACGGTGGCGGGGGAGCGCACGATGCGTACGTGGGGACGGTCGAGGAGGCCTCTGTCGGAGCGCGGCAGGAACGAGCACACCACGACCACGGGTAGATCCCCCAGCCGGGTGGACAGCTCGAGGATCTCCGCTCCGCACACCGCGGCCTCGCCTAGGTCGACCACGAGGAGGTCGGCCTCGGAGGGCGCTAGGTCCGCGTCGTGCTCCGCGCGCACCGTGACCGTCACCCGGATGCCGTCGGCCGACAGGCCGTCGAGATGGCGATCGGCAGGGCCCACGAAGGCGACGCGTGCGACGGTGGGCCTGCCCTCCGAGGCCGCCGGCGCGTGCGCCTGGAGCCGCGCGTCGAGCTCGGCCAGATCGAGGGAGGCGAGGCTGCTGATGCGCTCCCCGCGCTCGAGCAGCCGAGCGATGCGCTTGAGGCGCTGCACGTCTTGCTCGGAGTAGCGCCGCTGCCCGCCGGCCGTTCGCCCAGGCTGCACGATCGCGTGCCGTCGCTCCCACGTGCGCAGGGTCTCGGCGGGGATCCCGGTGATCTTCGCCACTGCGGCGGTGCTGTACATGCGGGTCTCCTGAATCCGTTCGAGATGTCTGTTGGCGATCTCATATTGGTTCATTACCGGTTCATCATGGTCCAGCAGCGTAGAACCAGCGTCGTGCGTCCCTCCAGTGTGACCCTGAAGCTGGGGATGGCGGGCTCGGGTCTCGTGCTCGTCGGCTTCGTCGTCTTCCATCTGGCAGGCAATCTCCTGATCTTCGCGGGGCCCGAGGCCCTCGACGGGTACGCGCACTTCTTGCAGCACGGCACGCACGGCTTGGTGTGGTTGGTGCGCCTGGGGCTGCTCGCTGCTGCTGTGGTGCACGTTGGCTGTGCGGTTGCGCTGACGCGCGCGGGCCAGCGGGCTCGGCCGCAGCGGTACCGAGGTGGCCGTCGGACGCTGCGCAGCACGTTCGCCAGCCGGACCATGCGGATCGGCGGACCGCTGCTGCTGCTCTTCATCGTGGGGCACCTGGCCCACCTCACCCTCGGGTGGGTCGGGCCGCACGTGCCGGGGCAGGTCTACGACAACGTCGTGAACGGCTTCTCCCACGCTCCCATCGCGGTGGTGTACTTGCTCGCGGTGGGGGCGCTGGGTCTGCATCTACATCACGGGATCGCCAGCGCTGCACGGACCTTGGGGTTGGCCGGCGATCGGCGCTGGCGACGGCTGGCTGCGGTGGTGGCGGGGAGCGTGGTGGTGGGGAACGCGGCCATCGTGCTCGCGGTGTGCTTCGGCGTGGTGGGGGGAGCATGAACCTCGACTCCCGAGTGCCGGACGTGCCGGTGTCGCAGGCGTGGCGTCGCTGCAAGCGAGACGTGTCGGTGGTGAGCCCGGCCAACAAGCGGCGCTACACCGTGCTGGTGGTGGGCACTGGGCTGGCTGGGGCCTCGGCGGCGGCGTCGCTGGCGGAGCTCGGGTACGCCGTGCACGCCTTCTGTCTGCACGACTCTGCGCGACGCGCTCACAGCATCGCGGCGCAGGGCGGAATCAACGCCGCCAAGAACTACCAGAACGACGACGACAGCGTGTGGCGACTGTTCTACGACACGTTGAAGGGCGGGGACTTTCGCAGCCGTGAGGCGAACGTGCATCGCCTCGCCGAGACCAGCATGGCCATCATCGACCAGGCGGTGGCCCAGGGCGTGCCCTTCGCGCGGGAGTATGGCGGGTACCTCGCCAACCGGAGCTTCGGCGGGGCCCAGGTCTCGCGCACCTTCTACGCCAAGGGGCAGACTGGTCAGCAGCTGCTGCTGGGGGCCTACGGAGCGCTGTCGCGGCAGGTGGCCCAGGGGCGGGTAGCGCTGCACACGAGCCACGAGATGCTCGATCTGGTGGTGGTGGACGGGCACGCGCGCGGCATCGTCACTCGCGAGCTGCGCACCGGTCGCGTACAGGCGTGGGCTGCGGATGCCGTGGTGCTCGCCACCGGCGGCTACAGCAACGCCTACTTCCTGTCGACGAACGCCAAGAAGTCCAACGCAACCGCCATCGTGCGGGCCCATCGGCGAGGCGCGGGCTTCGCGAACCCGAGCTTCACCCAGATCCATCCCACGTGCATCCCGCGCTCCGGGCACCACCAGAGCAAGCTCACGCTCATGAGCGAGTCGCTGCGCAACGACGGGCGTGTGTGGGTGCCTCGCCAGGCCTCGGACGCCCGTGCGCCGGGGCAGATCCCCGAGGAGGAGCGCGACTACTTCCTCGAGCGTCGCTACCCGGCCTTCGGGAACCTGGTTCCGCGGGACGTCGCCTCCCGTGCCGCCAAGGAGATCTGTGACGACGGGCTGGGGGTGGGCCCCTCGGGTCAGGGCGTGTTCCTCGACTTCGCCGATGCGATGGAGCGGCTCGGTCGAGACGGCGTGGAGGAGCGCTACGGCAACCTGTTCGCCATGTACGAGCAGATCACGGGAGACGATCCGTACGTCGCTCCCATGCGGATCTTCCCGGCTCCCCACTACACGATGGGGGGACTGTGGGTGGACTACCACCTGATGAGCACGGTGCGAGGGCTGTTCGTGGTGGGGGAGGCCAACTTCAGCGACCATGGCGCCAACCGCCTCGGCGCGAGCGCGCTGATGCAGGGGCTGTCGGATGGCTACTTCGTGCTGCCCACCACCGTGGGTGACTACCTGGCGCGCCAGTCGCCGGGCAGCACGACCGCGGAGCACCCGGCCTTCCGTGCGTCGTTGCAGGACGTACAGGCCCGCGCGCGGGCGCTGCTGGCGGTGGGGGGAGGCACGCCCGCCGACGTGTTCCATCGCGAGCTGGGGCAGCTGCTGTGGGATGCGTGCTCGGTGGAGCGGAGTGCTGCGGGGCTTCAGCACGCGCTCGGGCGCCTGCCGGAGCTGCGGGATCGGTTCTGGTCGCAGGTCTCGGTACCGGGAACCTGCGACGATCTGAACCTCGCCCTGGAGTCGGCCGGGCGTGTGGCCGACTACTTCGACGTCGCCGAGCTGATGCTGCGGGACGCGCTGCTGCGCGACGAGTCGTGTGGTGCGCACCTGCGGGTGGAGCACCAGGGGGCCGACGGAGAGCCGCTCCGCGACGACCGTGGGTGGTCCAAGGTCACCGTGTGGGAGCACCGCGCCGACGCAGCGCCGCGACCGCACTTCGAGCCCCTGACCTTCACCGCCGTGCAACCGTCCACGAGGAGCTATCGATGACCATCACGCTGCGGGTGTGGCGCCAGCGGGGTCCCGAGGCCGAGGGTGCCTTCGAGGACCACGTGCTGCACGGCCTGTCGCCCCACATGTCCGTGCTCGACGCGCTCGACATGCTCAACGAGCGACTGGTGGGCGAGGGCCAGGCACCGGTGGGGTTCGATCACGACTGTCGGGAGGGGATCTGCGGCTCCTGCGGGGCCATGGTCAACGGTGTGGCCCACGGCCCGGTGAGCGAGACCACGCTGTGTCAGCTGCACCTGCGCCACTTCGGCGATTCGGACGTGCTGGTGCTGGAGCCCTTCCGGGTGGGGGCGTTTCCGGTGGTGCGCGATCTGATCGTGGACCGATCGGCGCTGGATCGCATCATCGGGGCCGGCGGCTACATCTCGGTACGCACCGGGGCGGCACCGGAGGCCAGCACCACGCCCGTTCGCAAGGACGCTGCGGACCGCGCCTTCTCCATGGCGGCCTGCATCGGCTGCGGGGCGTGTGCAGCGGCTTGCCCCAACGCCTCGGCGATGCTGTTCACGGCGGCGAAGGTGGCGCATCTGGCGAGCCTGCCACAGGGGCAGCCAGAGGCGAACGAGCGGGTGAAGTCGATGGTGGCCGCGATCGATACCGAAGGGTTCGGTGGGTGCAGCAACCACGGAGAGTGTGCGGCGGTGTGTCCGAAGGGGATCGATCTGTCGGCCATCGCCACGCTCAACCGAGAGTACCTGCGCGCGCAGCTCGCGGAATCCTAGGAGGAACGGATGTTCGGTTGGTTGAGGTCGGATCCCAAGAAGAAGCTGCAGAAGCGCTACGAGGCGAAGATGCGGCAGGCCAAGGAAGCGGAGAAGTTCGGCGACCGCGCACTGCAGGCGGAGCTGTACACCCAGGCGGAGGCGCTGTACGCGGAGCTCGAAGCGCTGGAGGCGGAGACCCCGGGCACGTGAGGGATCTCCTGCTGCGGACACAGCCTGGTACATGTCGCGACCCTGCTGCAACCTGTGATGGGTGACGCTGTGCCAGGCGCGGGGGGCGTGTGCGGAGATGGGAACGGGACGCGGTCCAGTGGGAGGCGCGGCGAGCGCTCGGGGCAGAGCTGCAGCACGATGGCGTGATGGTCACCGAGCCCGTGAACCCTTGGTGGCTAGTCCTGGCGGGGTGGGTGGTCTTGGCGGAGCTGCTCGTGGCGTTCGACCTCGTCTGGCCCTCGGCAGAGGATCCGCCGGTCGGGGTCATCCAGGTCGGTGTGCGTGGAGTCGTCGGGGTCGCGATGGCGCTGGTCGTCTTCGCTGGGACCCGGTTCCAGCGCTGCTGGTCCTGCGGCGTGGAGGGGATCGTCCTGCGCACGTACTGGCTGGGACTTCGGGTGCGCACCAGGCGGTGGAAGGCGTCCGAGATTCGAGCCGTCCACTGCCCGCTGGGCCGCGAGGGGCCGTTCCGTACGATCTGCGTTGTGGGGCAGGACGGCTCCGAGACACTCCTGCCGACCCCCGATGCGCCCGCCGTCAGCGTGCAGTGGCTGGCGGAGACGATGCGGGCGTCGCTGGGCCTGGAGGGGCGCGGAGATCCGGAGGACCTGGACCCGGCGCTGGTGGAGCTGATGAGCGCCTCCTCGAGGCAGCGCCACGCGAAGGTGCTGGAGCAACATCACCGCAATGAGGTGAGCGGCGCGAGGTGGATGCTCGCGGGCGCTGGAGGCCTGTGGGCACTTCCGTGGGCGGCATCGGCCATGGGACTGGCGCTGGGGCTGGTGTTCTGGGGCTTGATCGGGCCCGGCTCGGGGCTGAGGGAGTCCACCGTCGAGCTGCTCGCGAGAGGGATCGCGCTGTTGGTCATCCTGCCCTTGGTGGGGTGGTTCGACTCGAAGCCTGCCTCGATTCGGACGACCCTCGACGGGGAGGCCCTCACGCTTCGCTCCGTCCTGCTCGGAATCACGCTCCGAACCCGTCGGCTTCCGCGGTCCGAGATCGTCGGAGTGCGGACAGTCGAGAGGTGGCG
>JAHQVJ010000181.1 GCA_019634415.1 Myxococcales bacterium | reverse complement strand
GGCCAGGCCAGCTCCAGGTAGCCCAGGGTGCGAAGTGCCTCGGGGGACAGGCCGTCCGTCGGTGCCGCCCGCCGCACGGCCGTGCGCATGCCCGCCGCCAGACGTGCGATCCCCGCCCGATCCAGCTGCAGCTGGCCGTCCACCAGGTGGGCCACGCCCGCCCGCATCCAGGCTTCCAGCTCCGCCTGCACCAGCTCCCGGTCCCCACGCGTGCGCGCCCACAGCTCCGCCGCCGAGTCTTCGGGCAGGTGCAGGAAGGCCTCGGGCCCCGCGAACAAAGGCCGCAGCTCCATCGCCGTGAGGGGCCCGGTGCCCTCGGGCAGCTGGGGCGCGCCCCCCGCCACCGGGCCGCCCAGCGCCCGCAGCGCGTCCAGCGCCGTAGGGAGGCGCGCCGCCGGATCGAAGGCCACCATGGTGTTCAGCCACGCCACCGTCTCGTCGTCCAGTCCTGGGACGAGCGCGGCGACGTCGGGGAGGGGCTCCGCCCGGCGACGCGCCAATACCGAAGGCACGTCGAACGGATCCCCCAGATCCGCCCCCAGCGCCTCCAGCGCCATGAGCCCCACGCTGAACAGATCCGAGGAGGGCCCCACGGACTCCCGTCGCGCCTGCTCTGGCGAGGCGTAGCGGGGGGTGCCGGCGAAGCCGGACACCCCGGTGGCCGTGGCGCGACCCGTGGCCAGGCCGAAGTCCAGCAGCGTGACCGCCCCCTCGTCGTCCACCAGCACGTTGCTCGGCTTCAGGTCGCGATGCACCAGCCCCACCGCGTGCACCCGAGCCAGTACCTCCAGCAGCCGCAGCAGCCGAGGCCGCAGCTCCGCCCAGGTCAGCACGGGATCGCCATACAGCGTGACCGCGCGGCGCTCGTCTTCGGCCCCTGCCACCCGACCCGGGAACCGCCGCCCCGCGATCCGATCCATCACGAGGAACCAGTCTGCGCCGTGTCGCCCCTCGTCCCGCAGGCGCACCACCCCCGGCAGCCGCGCGAAGCGAAGCGCCGCCAGCTCGGCGCGCACCTGTCGCTCCTGCTGGTCCGACAGCGCGGGCACGCGCTTGAGCGCCACCTCGTCGCCCGTGAGCCGATCGGTGGCTGCCCACACCCGACCGAAGCCCCCCGCGCCGATCAGGGGCCCGAGCACGTAGCGGCCGGCCACCTCCTCGTCCGACACCACGGACTGCGTCTGGACGGGCACCGTGGCATCCCGGGTGACCTGGGGATCCGAAGGGGCCACGTCGGGATCCGTGGGACCGGAGCCTCCAGATCCTCCGGAGGAGCCCGAGCCGCCCCGACGCTGCACCTCGATGCGCACCGAGACGGCGTCTACTTCGTTGTCGTGGAGGAGGGAGGCCAGCGTGCGGAAGGGGTCGTCGTGCGTCCAGTCCAAGGTCTCGGCGGCCGGCAGCACCACCGCCCATCGCTGGCGACCCTCGCCCTCGGCGCGCAGCTGCAGCTGCCGTCGGCCCTCCTCCTGCACCGGCAGCGCGTCGAGGCGGACCTGGGCCTCGGGCTGCAGTGGCTCCACCACCCGCCAGTCCGTCTCGTCCTCGTCGCGCCGAAGCACCACGATGGTCCGATCCTCGGCGTCCTCCACGGTGGGCAGCCACACCGCGAACCGCTCCCCCGACAGCACCATGGAGCCGCCGAGCACCCCGAGCGCATCGGGATCGGACACCAGGTGCGGGCCTGCCGGCGGTAGCCAGAAGCGGCGCGTGGGGGTGGGGGCGGGGCGCATCGCCTGGGCCGCCAGGGCCGTGAGGCGGCGGCGCAGCGCCGGATCGCGTGAGGCCCACTGGGCCACCTGGCGGGCCTCCGGGGGCTCCAGCAGACCGCTGACGTAGGCGCGCAGGGTGGCGTCGTCGAATCTCACGAGGTCCTCCCGCCTGCGGCCACCAAGGCAGCGCAGTTCTGGCGGTAGCGGCGGTATTGCACCTGGGGAATGGGCACGCTGGGATGCCACCAGGGCGCGATGCACGCCTCGAAGGCCTGCGCGATGTCGGCGTCGGCTCGAAGTGCCGCCACCTCGGTGGCCCGCTCGAGCACGGTGCGCTCCACCGTCGGCCAGTGCGCACAGATTGCGGCCCGCACGCGGTCGTAGCCCTGCCCGACGTGCAAGGGCTCCGGCACGTTCTGCAGCAGTCGACCGAAGGTGCTGTCCCGCTGCCCGTGGGAGCCAGACTGCGACCAGTCGCGGAGCCGCCCGAAGCGGCCCTTCATGGCCACGAGCACCGCCCAGGTCTCGAGGATCCGCACCTCCTCGGTGTCCAGCGGATCACGCCAGACCGGATCGGGCAGGCACTGCGCACCCGCGGGCGTCTGATCGAGGTGAAAGCTGAACTGTCGCATGCGCTGCGCCCGCGCCCAGTCCATGCACATCCACCCCAGCGCGTCGCGGGTCCGGGCGTACAGGGCGTCCACACCCAGCAGCGCCGTCCAGCCTCCCTCGGGACCCACCATGCGCATCGCCGCCCGCAGCCGCCCCCGGGCACGACCCCGGTTCTGGGCGATGGAGTTCCAGGTGGAGTCGGTCCCCACCGCGCCCCCGGACCAGCGGTCCACCACCCGGATCAGCGCGTGTAGGTTCACGTAGGCACCCCAGTGGCGCGGCAGATCCGTCTTCGCGCACCAGGCACGGCCCAGGTCGTTGCCGGCGTCGGGCCATGCAAGCTCCGAGGTCTGGGGAAGATGACCGCGCTGCACCACGCACTCGGCCGCCAGCTGCCACACCTCGGGGCCGGCGTAGGCCGCCAGCCCCGTCGAGGGCTCGTCGCCCGTGGTCTCGAGCACGCGCGTCGCCAGCTCCGCCCACCCCGAGTTCTTGCTCGACCGACCCAGCATGCCGTAGAAGAACGCCTCCTCGAGATCGCGCAGCACGACGTCGGCGCCACGGCCCCCGCCGAGCTCGCTGCGGAACGCCGCCGCCGCTCGATCGAAGAACAGCTCGTGCCATCGCTGTCGGATCCCCCAGGGCTGCTCCTCGAACCAGCACCGCCACAGCTGGCGGACCTCCTCGTCCAGCGCATGGGGCGCGTAGGTGTGGTTCTTCCACGCGAGGTGATGGCGCTGGTGGACGTCTTCGGCGAGACCGGCGAGGCGAGCCAGGCACCACACCCCCGCACGGGCCCCCGACACCGGCTCGCCCTGTACCCGCTGCATGGCCAGCGCGCGGTGCACGTGGGCATCCACGTCCGAGCCCTCGTCACCCGAGGGAGGCTCGGGAAGGGACTCGGCCAGCTCCACGTGGGCTTCCTCACCGGGAATCGTCGGTGGATGAACCAGCAGATCGGCGACCACACGTTGCGCGGCCGGCAAGTAGGGCCCGAGGTTCCAGCCGTCGAGCACTGTGCGGAGGGGCTCCCACTCTCCGTTGCCCACCTTCTGCGCCGCGTGGAGGGCAAGCGCCCTCCGTTCCTGACGGCGGCGCTCGAACCCTCGCCACCTCACCGGTTGCTCCCCCCCGGGAGCGGGCATCATTGCACGATTGCGCGCAGCGTGGTGCCTGGCGACAGCGCCAACGTCTCGGAAGCCCGCATCTGCCAGGTGCCGTCTCGCCCAGGCATCGGTCCCGACGCCCCATGAGCGGGGCGCAGCAGCTCCACCTCGCCGCCACCGAGCCACCTCAGGTGGCGCCGTGACAGGTGCGGATCGGTGACCGAGGTGTGCGCATACAGGGCTACGTCCGCTCGGGCCGGGTCGCTGGACCGTCCCAGCACCATGTGGGGCGACAGGTCCAGCACCCGACCGTCCTCGGGACCCCCCAGGACCTCCAGCCGAGTCGCCGCCGGACCGTGCACGGCGATGGTGCTCGTCTGGGTGCTTCCCGAGCCCGTGGACGGGGTGCCGCCCAGCATCCAGACCATGACGTCGGTGTGGGCATCGAAGAGGAAGCTCCAGAGTCCCGCGCGGTCCAGCTGAGGCTCGAGACTGCTCAGGATGTGCGCCAGACGCGGCGTGGGCACCGGACGACGCGTGGCGCTCGGCAGGAGCTCCAGCGCGCCCAGCCGCTCGCGGATCCGCGCTGCGCCGGTGGCCAGTCGGTGCCGGATGTGGGGAGGGACCACACGGTGCTGCGACTCCGCCAACACCAGGTGCTCGAGCCCCACGAACCCCATGTCGGAGTCCTCTGCCAGCTCCAGGGCTTCGTCGTACAGCTGCACCACGCTCGCAGCGGGGCGAGGCCAGCCGTCGTCCCAGCGGCCCGACGCCGCGAGGCGATGGCGCGCAGCCTGTGCGCTCTGCACCCACAGCTGAATGCGGTGCCAGCGCTGATCGGGGAACGGGGAGGAGAGGGCTGCCACCGCGCGACGTCCCCGCCGCACGGCCGCTGCCACGGAGCAACGACCGGCGCTCGCCAGTCCCGCACAGAACGCACCCGCTGCCTCGACGCCCAGGCGGCCTGCTGGCGCCACACACGCCGGAACGCCCCAGCGCAACAGCTGGGTCGCCATGCCTCCCTGCGTGGCTGCGTCGCACAGGTGCAGCACCGCCAGTGCCGCCTGCTGCAGGGAGGGGCCCAGGCCATGGGTCACCGACCCCGCGGACGCCCCCGACACCGACAGCGCCAGGCCGAGGGGCTCGGCGTGGGAGACGAGGTGCAGGACCTCCGGTGGCGCATCGGGGGAGGGCGCTCCCATGCCCGGATCCGCGCGCCGGATCGCCGTGCAGACCGTCTCCACGGCTTGATCGTCGCCAGGCGACCGCCACAGAGCACGGCCCTGACCCCGCTCGGCCACTGGTGGTGGCCCCTCCGACAGCCGGGCCACCGTGGCCAAGGTGCCCTCCAGGAGCACGCCGCTGTGGTCCACCAGCAGCTCCCACGGCAGCTCCGTCGCGGGGCCGGTCGCATGGACCAGCACGAGCAACGCGCTCCCCGAGCCCCGGGCCAGCCCCAGCTCGTGGGCCAGCGTGGTGGCGAGCGGCTGCTCGCGCCACACGGCACTCCCCAGCGCGCGCCCAGCACGCTCCTCCGCCGCCTGCACGGCCGCGTCCTGTCCTGGGACCAACATCGCAGGCAGCCGCGACGGATCGAGAGACTGCCGAACCTGCGCGGTCAGTGCCGCTCCGTCCAGTGTGGTGGCTACCGCAGCGCCCCCACCCGCGCGCATCTCGAGTCGCCAGCTGGGACCCGTCCCCGCGTCGACCCTCAGCTCCACGACCCGCACCCCTACGCCCCCCAGCGTTGGGGAACGTAGCCTGGCGTTTGGGGTTTGCCCCGGAACTGCGCAACATCGTCGGAAAGGCAATTTGTTTCAGGTCCCCAGACCGGGGATGCGCAGGTAGACCCGAGTACTGAGCGAGTCGTCGTGGAAGAGTGAAAGATTGTGTTTCGGGTCCCGTAGTTCATTGGCTGAAATAGGGTGGAGCCGGAGCATCAGGGGATGCTCCTCGTCTGGGGGGACGAATGACGCAACGACGGATGCCCGTGGGTGGCTTGTTCTTGATCGGATCGCTGCTGCTCATGTTGACCTGGGTGGCCGTGGACAAGAGCCAAGGACGAGCACTGGAGCCCATAGAGCCGGTGGAGCAGCCCTCCGAGGAGCCCTCGGAGGAGTCGACTCCATCTTCGCTGGGGTTGCTCTTCGGGATCGGGTTGGTCGTGGCGTCCACGATGGGGGGGAGCTTCCTGTTGTGGATGGCCTACCACCGCCAAGGGCTGATCTCCGAGGAGGATGGGTTCCCCGAGTAGCCAACCGGCTGGGCGCGTGGGAGCTGGCTAGACTCTCAACACGCGAAGAAAGTTTCGTGTTTCAACTGACGCCTATGAGGCTTGGCGATACGGCTTCTCCCTGTCCAGGAGGGAGAGTCATGCGTCTGACAGTGGTTGTGTCCTGTGTGTTGCTCGGGGTCGGATGCGCGGTGGTGCAGCCCGGTGAGGTGGGGATCAAGCGTCGGCTCGGGGC
>JAHQVJ010000180.1 GCA_019634415.1 Myxococcales bacterium | reverse complement strand
CGGCTACGCCCATCGCGTCCCCCAGAACCCGGTCCCGAACACCCCCGTCAAGGAGGTGCTGATGCGCGCCGCCATCGGCGACCACCAGGTGCCCACCATCGGCGCACACACCATGGCGCGGGCCATGGGTGCTACGCACCTCACCAGCGGGCTGCGCGACATCTGGGGGATGGAGGCCGTGAGCAGCACCACGTCCGGCAGCTTCTACATCGAGTACGCCTTCGGTCTGCCCGAGGTACCCGACTGTGGCGTGCCGATGGATCTGTGCGACGATCCGCACGGCAAGGTGCGGCAGCTTCAGGCCGCACGCATTCAGCTCGACGAGTTCCTGCGCAACGGCACGGGCACCAACCACTGCCCGAAGGGCGTCTGCTCCTACCCCGACATGTCGGGCTGCGAGCCCGGGGAAGACGAGACGGCCAGCGAGGCCCTGTGCGAGCTGCCGTAGCGTCGGCGCCTGCCGAGGACCGCCACCGCCATCAGTAGCCAGAGCGGGTGCGCCTGGGAGTGGGCGCATCCCGCGCCCCCGCAGGCGCGACCGCCCCCCCGCAGCTGCTCACGCCCCTCGCACACGTCGCCTCGGCCGTCGGCATCGGCGTCGGCCTGGTCGAAGTTGGCCACGGTGGGGCAGTTGTCGCACGCATCGCCCAGCCCGTCGTCGTCGGTGTCGATGTTGTCGCGCGTGGGGACCAGAAGGCACCGATCGCACTTGTCTCCGAAGCCGTCCCCGTCGGTGTCTCGCTGGTCCGCATCCGACACGAACGGGCAGCTATCGCACCGATCGCCCACCCCATCCCCGTCCGCATCGCCTTGCTCGGGATCGGCCAAGCGGGGGCAGTGGTCGCAGACGTCCCCCACGCCATCGCCGTCGGTGTCGATCTGGGGTGCGTCGGCGGCGAAGCGACACCCATCACAGGCATCCCCCACCCCATCGCCATCGAGATCGAGCTGATCGAGGTTGGGCACGTCGATGCAGTTGTCGCAGTCGTCTCCCCTGCCGTCGCCGTCGCTGTCGAGGCCACCGCCAGCCAGGTCGCTACAGCCGTCGCAGGCGTCCCCCAGGCCGTCGGCATCCCCGTCGCTCTGCTCGGGGTTGAAGTGCTCCATACAGTTGTCGCAGGCATCCCCCCAGCCGTCTCCATCGCTATCGAGCTGCGACGGGTTGACCTGGTCCCGCACACCCTTCAGGTGCCCGTACGGTGACCCTGCGCGGGCGCGGACCTCGTCGTCGGGATGCTGATTGAACCTGCAGTTGTCGCAGACGTCTCCCACACCGTCCTCGTCGCCGTCCAGCTGCAGGCCATCCTCGTCGAGCTCGGCGTTGTACAGATCCGGGCAGTTGTCGCAGTCGTCCCCCCGTCCGTCTCGATCATCGTCGTACTGGTCGAGGTTGGGCACGCCGATGCAGTTGTCGCACAGGTCACCAAGGCCGTCGCCGTCGCTGTCGTCTCGATCCAGCAGCCCCTGCCACACGTAGGGGCAGTTGTCACACAGATCGCCCTGTCCATCGCCATCCCAGTCGATCTGATCGGGGTTGTAGATGGTGGGACAGTTGTCACAGACGAGCTCCACCCGATCCCACTTCTGAGGCCCCGACTCGGACTCCACCTCGATGCTGCCATAGGAATAGCCGTCCTGATCGAGATCCAGCCCGGCCGTCGGATATTCGCACTCGAAGCGGTAGAAGTCCCAGTATGCATCGGTATTGGTGCTCGATCCGTCGCAAGTGGCGTACAGATCCGGATCGAAGTCGGTCTCCGCGGACACGTCCAGGCCGTTGCAGTTGAGGTCCTGCACGAGACCGGTCTGTGGAGGCATCACGCAGACCCCCTGTGGACAATCCTCGTCGGATCGACACAGGAAGTGGGTGAAGGTCACCGGCAGGTCGGTCACGAACGACACGTCGAAGGCGAGGAACGACTGCTCGGGCGGCTCGAGATCGGGATGCGGCGGGCCCAGCCAAGGCTCGAACGCCCCCGTCGCATCGTCGAACCCACACATCCCGATGGGCCGCTCGAACCGATCGGCCCACAACACCAGGTTGGCCAGCCATCGCCCCCCCTCGCTCTTCACACTCCACCCTGCCTTGCTCACGCCCGTGGAGACGGGCAGCAGGTTGGCCACGGCGATTCGTCCCTCCCCCTCGATGGGGGGCTCCATCAGGAGTGACGCGGGCGACCCATCGCTCCACCGATGGACCACCTTGGCCGTTCGCACGGGCGCGAGCTCCGGCACGTAGAGCGTGTCGGTGGTGAGGAGGACTTCGAACACGCCATAGGTGATCAGGGGCTCCGCATCGGGCGCAGCCGTCAGACCGAAGATCTCGTTGGTGGTCGAGCGAGTGCCGTACTCGACGGGGCTGTAGCCCCCGGTGTCGAAGAGGCCTCCCAGACCGAGCGTCTCGTCCATCGCAGCGCCCGCCAGCACCACCCCGCTGCCACGCTGCAGTGCGCCGGCCACCACGTCGCCGAGGGCCGCTGCATCGTGGAAGGGCACCTCGTTGTAGACGAAGAGCACGTCGTAGGAGAGGAGCGCAGTGTCCGTGGGGGTCGACGCCCCCACGTCGAACAGATCGATGCGGGCGATCTCGTAGGCGGGCCGGGGCAGACACGGCGGGGGCGGGTCGTGGGGATCGACGGGCTCGGGGCATCGCAAGGATGGTCCGAGCCCGCGGGAGGCTGCCATGATCTGCTCGAGCACGTCCTGGTTGTGGCTCGGGTCCGTGGGGGCCCCGAGAACGGCAACCCGAACCCCATCCATGACGGGCTCGGCATGAGCAACAGAGGAAACAGTCAAGGAAAAGAAAACGATGTTGACCAAGGCAGCCTCCGCGCCACCATGGCCGCGACCGCACGCCACCGTCAGTCGGTATGACCGCCAAACTCGGTGAGGCAGGTTCGGCGAAGGGATTCACGAGGTGGCGCCACCGATCGTGGCCTCCCTGGTCCAAGCCCCTCAGGCACACGTCAGCATCGACGGCAGCGCCGACGACGGCCACATCGGTGTGTGGCACCACGGGCTCGGCTACGGGGTCTCCAACCCCGACGCCGTGCCCATCACGGTGCACGACCTGACGAAGCGCTGACGCCTCACAGCGGAAATCCACAAGTGGATCGTCGCTGTCACTCGCCGGACCGCTCCAGGGTCGCAGCGACGACGTCCAACAGCGTCGAAGCGTCGGTGTCCGCCGACAGCTCCCACACCGCCACCCCGCCGAGCCCGTAGTAGCGCACGTAGCGGGCCTTCACAGCGAGACTCCGCGGCGTCTCGTAGGTCACGAACATCTCGTCCTGCGCATCGAAGAGGTAGGAGGAAGCCGACTGCGGGTCCCAGTGGGTGTTGTCCGGAGCCTCGAGACCGTCGACGATGTCCGCGTAGTCCAGCACGCCTGCCTCTCCCCAGGTGCCGACGGGAACCGCCCTGAACGGTTGGTACCGGCCGTCGCTGGTCGCTCCCACGCCGGTCCAGGCACGCCCGTGGAAGGGCACGCCCACGACGATCTTGTGAGCGGACAGCCCCCCGTCCACGTAGGCCCGACGAACCACGTCCACGTTGGACACCGCTCCCTGTGGAGAGCTGTCGTGGAGCGACCTCAGCAAGGGCGACTGATGACCCGTGGTGTCGCTCCACGGCCCGTAGTAGTCCAAGGACAAGACGTTGACCCAGTCCACCACGTCGTCCAAGGCGTCCAGCTCGAGGTGTTGGACGTGGTCGGCCACCCCAGTGGACGCAATGGTCAGCAGATAGTCGGCTCCATCCACCTTCTCCGCCCCATCGAACGCGGCCCGGAGGGCGGCCAGCAGCAGCGTGTAGTTCGAGCCGTCTTCGGCATCCCTGACGTTGGTCAGCAACCCTCCCTCCACGGGGAACTGCCAGCTGACCTCCAGACCATCGAAGCCGTACTGCCGAACCAGGCCCACACAGCTGTCGGCGAAGGTCGCCCGCCGGACAGGATCCGACGCGATCTCGGAGAACCTCCCCGATCCGGCACGGCCCCCCACCGACAGGAGGACCGACAGGTGTGGATAGCGCGCCTTCAGCCGCTGGAGCTGACCGAAGCTACCGAACACTGCAGGATCGTCCGGATCTGGACGCTCGACGTCGGCCCAGGGATCAGCCAGCGCGCACCTGTCGTTCTCGATGCTCAGATGAGCGTAGTGCAGATGCGTGAGCCGGCTCGCGTCGATGTCCGAGACCTCGAAGTCCCGCTCGTAGACGGACCACGAGGTGAAGTACCCGATCAGTCGCGACTGGAGATCTCGGTGGGCATCGTCGTGGTACCCCTCGTATCCATGGGATGGAACTCCCGACGCTTCCCCGTTCGGGTCAACGAGCGCACCACTCAGACATCCTCCGCTCCCCCCGATGACCCACCAGACCAGCCACCCACCAGGATGCATACTCCTCTCCTGAGTCTCTCGTTGCGGCGGCAGCCTGCCGCTCTCGGCCCGCGGGCACAACCTTACCTCACCACAGGTAAGGGGGTGTATGGCCTGCCACTCAGGCAACTTCAGCCGCGCTACTTGGACCAGTCCGCGGCGCCGAGGGCGGCCACATAGGCAAAGAAGGCCACGAACGGAAGGGCATAGGCCACAGCAGCACCCGAGCAGAGCACGTCGGGCCACGGCAGCTGCACCCCCATCGCTCCGAGGAGCAGCCTCCTGGCCATGTACGAGATCAAGATGGTGAGGATCGAGACCACGAAGAAGGCCCAGGTCTCTCCGCCGAGGGACGCTGCGCGCCAGCTCACGACGAACAAGCCCACCGTGCTCGAAGCGATGGCCAGCCCGCACAGGGTCGCATTCGACATCCCCAGCGTGAGCGCGCCGACGTCGGACCGCTGACTCCAGAACTCCAGCCCCCACGCCACAGCCGCTACGACGGCGGCGTAGACCACGTAGACACCCACGTACAGGACGCTCTCGCTCCAGAAGATCTCGAGCTGGTCACGAATCGGCAGCTCCATGCGAACCTCCCCACCGGCCGAGCCCACCCCTCGGCGCTGTCGCTCGGTCTTATAGGATCAGCGCCCACCTCCCGGGCAGCCACGCGGTAGGGATCGGCATGACCACCGACCACCGCGCCGAGCGCGATGCACCGCTACGCGCAGACGTTCGCAACCTCGCCACCTGCCTCGGCAGCGTGATCCGCGAGCTCGAGGGCGAGGAGATCTTCGAGGCCGTGGAGACGCTCCGCGCCGCCAGCCGCGCACGACGGCGGGGCGATGCAGGCGCCGACTCCCTGCAGGGTCTGCTCGGCCGCATCGATGCCATGCCCCTGGCCACCGCGGCCCAGGTGGGTCGCGGCTTCACCCTGTTCTTCCTGCTCATCAACACCGCCGAGCAGGTGCATCGCGTGCGACGTCGCCTGGCCTACCCCGGCGAGCCGGCCCAGCCAGGCTCTCCGCGCTGGGCCTTCGAGCAGCTCCGGGAGGAGGGGCATGCGGCCGCGGCCGTCGCCGATGCGCTGGAGCAGCTTCAGATCCGCCCCGTGCTCACCGCACACCCGACCGAGAGCACCCGCCGCAGCGTGCTGAAGCTCCTCGGCAGAGTCGCCGATCTGCTGCTGGCGCGAGATCGAAGCGCCGACGCCCAGATCCACCGGGAGATCGACGGCCGGCTGCGCGCCGAGGTGGAGCTGCTGTGGCTCACCGCGCAGACGCGGGCAGATCGCTTGTCGGTGATGGACGAGGTGAGCACGGTGCTCTGGTACCTCGAGGAGCGCCTGGTGGATGCGTGCTCGCGGTTCGCCATGGAGCTCGACGAGGCCTTCGAGGCCACCTTCGGCACGCGCCTGGTGGAGCACACGGGCCACCTGCTGTCGCCCGTGGCCCCGGGCACCTGGGTGGGCGGAGATCGCGACGGCAACCCCTTCGTGACGCCCGAAGTGACCCAGACGGCGGCCCACGCCACCGCCGACCGCATGCTGGCCGTGTACGCCGCAGCACTGCACGACGCCATCGACCGAGCATCGCTGTCGATCCGCGGCGCAGGGCACGCCGCCTTGCTCGCGAGCCTGGAAGAGGACCGGCAGCGGTGGCCCGAGGTCGTCGCGCGCCACGAGCGGCGGGACGCCCAGGAGCCCATCCGCCACAAGCTCAAGGTGATGCGCAGCCGCATCGAGGCACGCCGCACCGACCCTGCCAGCTCCCTCGCCTACGCCGACCCCGAGGAGCTTCGCGCCGACCTCGCGGTCGTGCGCGAGGCCGCGGGCGCGGCGGGAGCCACCGGCTGGGTCCGCTTCGTGCTGGAGCCGCTGGAGGCCAAGGTGCGGGTGCACGGGTTCCACGGGCTGCGCATGGACGTCCGCGAGGACGCCGGGGCCCACACCCAGGCCCTCGACGAGATCTGCTCGGCCGTGGGTATCCCCTCCCTCGACGACGCGGCCCTGTCGCAGGAGCTGCTGGGCCGTCGCCCCTTGATCGGCACCGAGCCCGACTTACCCGCCCACGCCGCCAAGGTGGTGGGGGTGTTCGGCGCCATCCGAGCGCTGCAGCGCGAGCTCGGCGAGGCGGTCGCCTCCACCTACGTGATCAGCATGGCGGAGTCGCGCGCGGACGTGCTCCGGGTGCTGCTGCTCGCTCGCGACGCCGGCCTGTGCGACCTGGCGTCGGACACACCTCGCTCCTCACTGGACGTGGTGCCGCTGTTCGAGACGCGTCGCGACCTGGTGGAGGCGCCGCGGGTCCTCACGGAGCTGCTCTCCGATCCCGCGTACCAGCGGCAGCTCGACGCACGCGGGCGACGTCAGGAGGTCATGCTCGGCTACTCCGACTCCGCCAAGGACGCCGGGGTGCTCCCCGCCGCTTGGGCGCTCTACACCGCTCAGGAGGCGCTGGCCCGTGTGGCCCGACGCCACGGTGTGGCACTCACGCTGTTCCACGGTCGCGGCGGCACCGTGGGACGCGGCGGCGGCTCTCCCGTGTACCGTGCGTTGCGGGCGCTTCCCCCGAACACCGTGGACGGCGCCATCAAGATCACCGAGCAGGGCGAGGTGATCAGTCAGAAGTTCGGGCTGTCGGAGATCGCATCGCGCAGCCTCGAGGTGATGACCACGGGCACGCTGCTGGCCGCGCGCGAAGACTGGCGCGACGGACGACCCGACGACGAGGAGGCGCGCTTCCGCGAGACGATGGAGCGACTCGCAGCCCTCGCCCTGCCCGTGTTCCGCAGCCGCGTGCACGACGACGACGCACTGTTCCAGCTGTTCGTGGGGGCCACCCCCGTACGGGAGCTCGCCCACGTGCACTACGGCTCACGCCCCGCCTACCGCGAGCGCGGCACGGGACAGATGTCGGGGATCCGGGCCATCCCGTGGGTGTTCGGCTGGACTCAGATCCGGCTGATGCTGCCTGGCTGGCTGGGGGTGGGCACCGCGCTTCGTACGGTGGCGGACGAGCCTGGAGGCTTGGCGTTGCTGCAGCGGATGGCCGAGGTGTGGCCCTTCTTCGACGATCTGCTCGCGAAGGTGGAGATGGTGTGCGCCAAGGCGGACCTCGAGATCGCCCAGCTGTACGTGGAGCAGCTGGGTGCGGACACCAGCGTGTTCGAGGAGCTGGTTGCAGAGCTGCAGCGCACCGTGGCCGTGATCCTCGAGGTGCGGAAGGCCGACGCCCTGCTGAGCGACAACCCCGTGCTGAGGCGCGCGATCGCGCTGCGCAATCCCTACGTCGATCCGCTGTCGCTGCTGCAGATCAGCTTGCTCAAGCGCAAGCGCGCGATGGCGGAGGAAGATCCGTCGCTCGACGCACTGAATCGTGCGGTGGGGACCATCACCAACGGGATCGCCCAGGGCATGCGCAACACAGGGTAATGGCAAGCGCCCACACACGAGCACCTGGGTCAGGTTCGACGAAGTCCCCCGAAAGCCGAGATCGGTCCTCTACACCAACCGATCGAGGTGCACATGCAGAGAGCGAAGGAGCGAGACCTGCTGGCCGCTCCGTCACGCCGACAGCTATTGGGCTGGGGAGCGGCGGCGGCTGCCACGGGTCTGGCGGTATTGCCCGGCGTCGCCCGGGGCTGGGGCGATCCCGTCACCGGCCACGACGTGAGCGCCAGCGTGTCCACGGGCCTGCCCTACGCAGGGTTCAAGGTCCTCGAGATCTTCTTGTACGGAGGGCTGTCGCCCTGGGAGACCCTCTGGTGGGATCCGGACGCCGACGCGGACATCCGAAGCCAGGATGATCAGCTGGCAGGTTTCGGCTGGTCATCGTCTCCTTCTTGCGTGCCCGGCCCCGCGCCCGGCGAGACGCGACGATTCCTGGGCACCTCGGCCACGGGCCTCGCGGGACGACTGCGTTGGGGCCCGGCCACCCAGCCCCTGTGGGATCCTGCCATCCTCGATCGCACGCGGCTGATCGCCATGCACCACGACCTCGAGCCCCACGAGGCGGCCATCCCCCTCGCGTTGTCGGGACAGGCGCTGGGTCGCCCCAACGCCGCGGGTATGGGAGCCCCGATCTCCCGCCGGTACGAGACGGCGTCTGCCACGCCGCGCACCGTGCCCGCGTCGTACGTGTTCCTACCCTCCCGCGGTCTGGCGTCCGACAACTTCCAGGTGGCGGGCGCCTCGGGGCTGCACGGAGGCAACCACCGTCCGCTGGTGCTGAAGACGGGCGCAAGCTTGTCCACGGCGGTCTCCCAGCTGAGTCGGACGGGGCTGGTTGGCGCCGATCCCGCGCTGGCCCTGCTGGCCGACCAGTACGAGGCCCGCCTGACCGGACTTGGGGGGCGGGTGCGCTCCGCATCCTGGGACCGCTATCGAACGGCCCTGGGCACGCTGCGAGGGGCGCCCGAGCTCCGGGATGCGATGCCCGCCAGCGTGCCCGTGGCACCCATCCAGACCTTGTGCACCAACGCAGCGAGCACGGGTAGCCACGAGACGGCGCAGGCGCTGGAGCTCGCGGCCCATCTGCTGTCCCTCGAGATGCCGCCTGGCACGTCGAGCGCCGGCCAGCCCGCCGCGGCCTATGCCTGTGTGGTGGATGCCGGGGTCGTCCAAGCCGGGGGCGCCGGCTACGACACGCACGGTGGCATCCCCGACGTCACCACGGGCAACCTCTTCGCGACGCTGCAGGCACTTCGCCAGTACCTCTACGCGGGCAGCGGGACGGCCCCAGCAGGCACGATCGATCTCCGCACCACCCTGGTGATCGTGAACACCGAGTTCGGGCGCACACCCGTGAACCGAGATCATTGGCCCAGTGGCTACGCGAACCTCCTGATCGGGGGTCCGATTCGACAACAGGGAATCGTGGGGGAGATCGACACGTCGGGCCTGGCGTCGGCCGACGCCCTCACCCCGACGGACTTCCGCGCAGCGTGCCTGTACGCCGCCGGCATCCACCCCCTTGCGGACGCCACCTACTCCATCGCCGACCTCTCCGACGCCCTCACCGGCGGGTCCACTGCGGAGAGCACCGTGCTGACCAACCTGCGGACCCGCGTGCTGGGGCTGACATGACACAGTCGACCAACCGTCTGCACGGACTCCTCCGCACCGTGCTGCTGATCGCCATGGCATCCTGCAACGCCTGCCCTCAGATCGAGGACGATCCCGCTCCAGAGGCGGCGTGGGTCCGGCAGGTGGTGCCGGCACTGCACGGGCGGCAGCCGCGAAGCAGCGAGGAGGTCCGTGTGCTCGCGCAGCTGACGGACCGCGTGGGCAAGGCGACCGTGGCCCAGGGCCTCATGGAGCAGCCCGAGTTCCTCGATCACTGGTCGAACGTGCTCATGGATCGCCTCGAGGTTCAGCGGACGGGCGTCAAGTCGCAGGCCGACTGCTACACACCCTTCGTCTCCTACTCCGATCCCGCGCTGGCGGAGCACATCCGAGACCAGCCGCCCGGCGATCTCGCCCCCGGGGCGCCCGCCGAGTTCAACATGCGTCACGTGTTGCGCTCCGCCCTGGCCACCGATGATCTGTTCCCGCTGTACCGGGCCCATCTCTTCGCGCTGACGGGCAGGCCCCTGCAGGGCGCCGAGATCACCGAGGAGCTCCAGGAGCGCGATCTGTCGGCGAGCTTCCAGCGCGTGTTCCTGAACCGCCAGCACGCCTGTCTGCGCTGCCACAACAGCGAGCGCTCCGTCACCGGTGAGCGGGTGCGTGGACAGCCGACGGCGATGATGGACGGGACCTTCGAGCGAGCCCTGGTGGATCCCGACGACCTCGATCTGGTCACGGACTGGGACCGCACCCATCCCGCCTACGGGGCCCACGATCGGGCGGCGTTCGGCACGCCCGAGGGGCTTGGAGACGATCGAGCGCTACAGACGTTCTTCCAGTGTCTGCGCCCGCTCGGCGGAGGTTGCCCCTCCGGAGACCACGACCCGGAGTTCCCCGGTCCCTGGGGCCTGGATGACTGCGGCACCTTCGACGCGAGCCGAGCACACACCGACATCACCGACGTGAGCGGCCGCATTCCCCACGCGCAGGCCCGGATCGCCGGATGGTCTGGCTCGGCGTCGTCCGCCCTCTTCGATCTCGATGCGCGCTTGAAGGCCGGCTACGACAGGCTTCGAGCCGAAGGCTACCGGCGCACGTCCGCCAACGACGCCAACTGTACGGCCTGCGCGTCGTGCGACCCAGGAGACAGTGAGCCCACGCTGACGGACGCACAGCAGGCACGCGAGGACGCGGTCGTCGCACAGCTACGAACGAGCTGCGCATACGGTCCGTGCCACGACAGCTCGTCGCCAGCTGCCGGCGTCGACTTCGACTCGGACGCCTGGAAGGACTTCGTGGTGCGCATTCCAGCCATCTACCCCTACACGGTGGACACCCCGAGCTCCGTGGTGCGTGTCATGCCGGGCAATGCGAGCCAGAGCACCCTGCTCCACCTGGTGGACGACGTGATCGACACCGATGGTGATGGTGACACCGATGGAGACGACTACCTGGTGATGCCCCCCTCGGGGAGCGTGGTGGAGGGGCTGGACGACACCGTCCGTGCCTGGATCGACGGCATGCCGCAGGCATCGGGCTGCTCGGGTTGCACCGCCGAGTGTCAGACTCAGCCCGACGTGGACGGGGAGGCTGCGTTGGCCTTCCTCGTCGCCCAGAAGGCCACCAGCGACATCTGGGAGGAGGTGATGGGCGCACCGCTGACCATCGCCAACTACTACCCGCGAACCCGCGGGCAGCGCTGGGTCCGTGGCTGGCTGACGGAGTGGAACTTCCTGCAACCCGACACGCCGCGACGCCACGGGCGCTGGTCCCTGCGCACGGTCCTGACGCGCATCGTGGCGTCGACCCACTTCGCGCGCAATCCACCGGACACCGCCGGCCGCGAGCTGTTCACCCTGCCCTTGGCCCTCGATCCGTGGGTGCAAGAGGATCTGGTGGGCCTCCGCGTGTCCACCGAGGAAGCTCGCCCAGCGTTCCGCCAAGAGCACAACAACAGCGTGGGTGAGGTGCTGCATCGCCGCTCAGCGTCATCGCTGCTGCGCGCGACCCACCTGGCCCTGGGATGGCCCGAGACGCCCTGGGCGCCCGACGGACGCGCCTACCCCAGCGATGCCCTCATCGAGTCCCTCGGGCAGTACCTGAGTGAGGCACAGCCAGGGGGCGAGGAGGTCGGATTCCAAGGGCTGTTGGCGTGGGAGGATGCGGTGGGGCAGTGCCGACCTCCTGGTGTGGACGTGAGCGACGACTTCGTCTCGGTGCTGCTCGACGAGGCGCGGAGCACGCCGTCTGCCACCGTGCAGGACGTCGTTCGGGCTCTCAAGGACCGGCTCGTGTCCGATCCCTCGCCGCTGACCCTCGAGGAGAACCAGGCATTCGCCCCGTTGTTCGGGGTCACGGGGCTGCTCACGCCCGCGTCGGAGGCGACCGCGCTTCAGGCAGGCACACGCCGACTGTGCGGTGCGCTCCTGACGAGCCCGCAGTTTCTGCTGCAGGGAGTGTCGTCCGATGCCCTGCCGGGCACGCCGCTGAGGCTACGACCCACGCTCCCCGGCGAGCCGCTCACCTACGAGCAGGAGTGCAGTCGCATGGTGGTGCCCATGGCGTCGCAGGGTGTCACCCTCACCTGTGGTCCCGGAGGGCTGACCGTGGCCTCGGCACCCTCCGAGCGGCGCGACCAGCGCTCGCTGGTGCTCGGTCAGGTGGTCAACAACCCCGACGGGAGGGTCCCCGACATCGACGTGCCCCCGAACAACGACGCCGACGATCCGCTCTGCCCCCATGAGTGGTGCGGGATGGTGACCATCGGCGAGGCGCGCGCTTGTATCAAGGACGCCGCGGCCTGCCCCTCGTGGCCGCCCATGTGCGACCCCCGGTGCACCGATGATCTGCTGTGCTGCGGGGACCCCTCGGAGGGGCCTACCGATACGCGGCAATACGTCGCCTGGGCTGACGGAGGCTCCGTGCTGTCCACCGCGGGAGCGGTCGTCGTCCGCACCGCTGGGGCCCGCGACTGGGCTCCCCTTGCTCCGGGGACCATCCTGCGGGCCGGCGACATCGTGCGCCTGGAACCCGGTCACGAGCTCCAGATCGATCGGGCAGGCATGCTCTTCCAGACGCCACCCGGAGGCCTGCGAGCCGCAGAGCCGCGACTCTTCGTCGTGACCTCGGAGGTGTGGCAGGAGGCTCCAGAGGGCGAGGCCGATGCGAGCTTGGCGGCAAGATCCGTGCTGCCGCTGACGACCACCTCCGAGACCCACATCGAGTCCATGCGCTCGTGGCCGGCGTATCGGTGGATGCCTGCCGGGCCCACCATGTTGGACCTCGAGCAACCGCAGCAGTGAGCTGGACGGGTCGCACGCCCGACAGGCATCGGTCATGACCCGTCCGGAGCGCGAGCCGGCTCGGGCACGACCACCCAGGGCACCAGCGCCACCGCTCCCAGCGAGGCCACCGTGGCCAGGGCGAAGCAGGCCGTGTAGCCGAGGCTACCGGCCACCGCCCCCGACACCGCGCTCGCCACCCCGACCCAGATCACCACCCACGAGGCCTGCACCGTGTAGTCGGTGGACTCCAGCCCCAAGCGGCACCGATCCATCATCGAGGTGAAGAGCACCGCCGTGGCCGTGCCCGAGGCGAAGTCCTCGCCGAGGGCTGCCACCATGAAGCCGGTACCCGTGAAGCCCAGGGCCGCCACCATCGCGATGGCCGCCACCGACGCCGTCTGGAGCAGACCGAAGGCCACCAGGCCGCCGCGCCGGCCCAGTCGATGCACCATCAGGCCTCCCAATACCGCCCCGAGCAGCCCCACCGTCGATCCGAGCAGCCCCAGCGTGGCGCCCAGCCCATCCAGCGACCAGCCGCCATCCACCAGGTAGGGGCGCACCATCGCCGATGCCATGGACTGACCGCCCTTGTACACCGCGAGCAGCCCCATCCAGCCCGCCATGCCTGGCCGCAGGCCGGAGGCCAGCACGTCGCGCAGCCGAAGGGCCGTCGCCGGAGAGGGAGGCAGCGTCGTCGTCGCCAGCAGCGGCCCGCTCGCCAGAGCAAGCAGAACGGCCATCGCCAAGAACGTGAGGGACCAGCCGCCACGGGCGAACAGGACGAGCAGTCCCCCACCCCCCACGATCATCCCCAGTCGATAGCCCGCCACCTGCAGGCCGTTGCCCAAGCCACGCTCCTCGGCGCTCAGCAGCGAGGTCGCCAGCCCGTCCGTGGCGATGTCCTGGGTGGCCGCGAGCCAGGCCGACAGCACCATGCCGAGCATCAGCAGCTCCGTGCTCCGGTCCTGCGGGAGCACCCCGAGGGCCACGAACAGGCACACGCTCACCGCCTGCAGGATCAGGATCCAGCGCGAGCGACGCCCCGTGCGATCCACCAGCGGAGACCACAGGAACTTCAGCGCCCAGGGAAGCAGCAGGAGGCTGCTCGCTCCCACCCCCTCCAGCGACACCCCCTGGTTGCGCAGCACCACCGGCACCGCCAAGGTGAAGAAGCCGAAGGGCAGCCCTTGGCTGAAGTACAGGCTGCACAGCAGCCACAGCTTGGCCCTGGTCGTCACGAGTCCTCCCCCGCGAGCAGCCCGTCGAGCATGCGATGCACCGTGGCGGCCGCCCGCCCGGCGGGGATCCGGCCCGGCGCCGCAGTGCCCAGCTGCCAGCAGCCCACGAGGGCCGCCAGAAGCGCCGACGCAGCTGCCTCCGGCTCCTCCACTGAAGCGGCCATGAACTCGTCGGTGAGTAGGTCCAGGAGGGCGTCGATCTGGCGAGACCACGCCTCGGCCACCTCCGGATGTCGCAGCGCCTCCGCCCCGGCCCACACCCAGCAGCGTACCGCCGCAGGATCCGCGTCGTCGCCCAGCGCCAGCGCTGCATGCACCACGGCGCGCAGTCGCTCGGCGGGCCCGCGAGCGTCGGCGAGGCGCTGGGCCACCCGACGGTGAAGCGAGGTGCCCAGATCCGCGATCAGCGCGATCAACAGCGCTCGCTTCGACGGGAAGTAGTAGTGCAGCAACCCAGGCGCCAGCCCGGCCTGTCGCGCCACGACCGCCACCGAGGCACCGTCGTAGCCACGCTCCGCCATCGTCACCCGCAGGCCGTCCACGAAGGCCTGCCTGCGCTCGTCGGCCTCTGCTCCCCTGGATCGCGACATCGAGCCCTCTTGGTTGGTTGACCAACCAATAACGGATCCGAGACCTGCACTCACTGGGACGTGGGTACACGACGACAGGAGGCCTCCGTGTGGTTCATCGCCAGCACAGCACTCGCCTGGGATCTGGCTGCACCGGCCCTCACCACCACCACCCTCGCCCCCGCCAGCGCTGACCTCGTGGGGACTCCCACGGGCGGCTGGTTGGCGATCGGGAGCTCCCACGGCGGCGTGGAGATCTACGAGGTGACCACGGGCGTGCTGCTGCACACCTCGGAGCTCGGCTCCGACCTCGTGGCCTGGCTCGACGGCGGAGAGGCGCTCCTCAGCTGTGGCCAGGGGCAGACCTGGGTGACGCCCTTCGACGGAGCGAGCCTGGGTACCCCGGCGTCGGTGGCGGACGCTCCTTGCTCGGCGCTACTCCCCTCGCGCCGCGGCGGTGTGCTGCTGGTGATCGACGACGAGACCCACCGCTACACCTCCGCAAACGGCCTGCAGCGCGAGGGTCCCACGCTCGTCGCCGCGCGGCTGCTCGCCGAGACCGATGACGCGATCGCGCTGTCCATTCCTGGCACGCAGACCGTTCGGGTGGACGACGGATCCGTCACCGACACCCCCTTGCTGGAGGATCTCCGGGATCTGGTGGGCGACGCCGATCGCTTCTACTACGCCGGCGACCGCTCCGAGAGCATCTCGGCCCTCGACGGATCGCTGGCGGTGCTGGTCGGGGAGGTGCCCCAGCTACTGTCGGCCGACGTCGATGGAGACGGCCGACCAGACCTGCTGGCGAGCACCAGCACTACCCTCGGGGTGCGCTCGACGCTGTCGTCGGGCTGGTGGCACACCTACCCGTCGCCCGAGGGCTTCGTGCTGGCGACCGCCGCTCCCCTGGCGGACTCGGACTGCGCCAGCGTCGTGTACGTCGGCTCCCTCGAGTACGCGCTGCTCGAAGTCGTGGGCTGTCGGGGCGACGCCGATGGCGACGGCTACACGTCGGAGCAGGGGGACTGCGACGACGGCGACGTCGATCTCCACCCAGGCATCGACGAGATCTGCGACGGGCTCGACAACGACTGCTCCCAGATCGTGGACGATGTGCCCCTCGATCTCGTGCACCCCGCGCGCGTCGACGAGGGAAGCAGCGCCAGTGTGACGCTGTCGGGTGCCTGCCCCGGAGTGGCCCTGTTCATCGAGGGCGGCACGGAACCCTTGGTGCAGTGCAACGGCTACGGCGACTCGGCCACCTGCATCTTCGCCCAAAGCGGCACGGCCACCATCCGGGTGATGCAGTCCCCCGAGGACGGATCAGCGACCGGATTCAACGCCGACCACCCGCCTCAGGTGGTGTACGAGGGCAGCGTGGAGGTCGTCAACGTGCCTCCGATCCTGCGCGGCGACGATGCCTACCTGTTCTTGATCGATCGCGAACACAGCGTGGAGCTGTCCTACGAGGATCCCGGTGAGGACGCCGTCACCTTCGAGCTCCTGGACGGACCAGATTTCCTGACCCTGTCCGAGACAGGTCGCCTGTCGGGTGTGGTTCCGCGACAGCGGCGGTGGGACGTCACCGTCCGCCTGGTCGACGACGACGGAGGCGTATCGGAGGGAACCATCGTGGTGGAGGGTGTCCGGAGCCTGAGCTCGTCTGGCTGCTCGAACGACTCGAGCGGATGCTCGTCGGACGTGGACTGCGGCTGCACGAGCGTGGCCGTGGTGCCGGGCTGGTTCCTGATCCTGCTCGTAGGTCTCGCACGGCGACACCGAACCGGCGACGCCACCTCGGCCTAGGAGACGTCCTCGGGGCGACACTGCGCCACGGCGTCGGCCTCCACCACCAACCGACGCACGGCCTGGGTCACGTCGACCCCGGGCCGTCGACCGACGATGCGACCGGCCTCGTCTCCGCAGCGGTCGTAGACCACGACGGCGGGCTGGGCGATCCCCGCGTCCGCGAGCCACAGGCCCATGGAGCGGATGCCCTCGGCGTGGCTGAAGGTGCGCACGCCGGTGACCGCGGTGACCTGCGCGGCGGCCTGTCTGGAGTCGTGGGTGATCCCCATCAGCGGAACACCGAGCTTGGCGGCGGCGAGGGCCCGGATCTGGGCCACACACACCGCACAGCGGGCCATCTTCATCACCACCACCACGGACGTCTGACCGCTGGCGGGGCGCCCCTCTGCGGGAAGGCCGAGGGTGAGGAGCAAGGCAGCGAAGGTGAGCATGTCTCGGTGTACCACGACGGGCTCGCCCGAGCCTCAAGCGGAGCGTCGCCTCATCCCGAAGAGCAAGAAGGGTGCGAGCAGGGCGGCATTGCTCCCCTGGCAGCCCCCACAGCCGTCCTCCTCCACCTTCGGCTCGTCTCCTCCTCCCGTGTCGATCGCCGAGCCGCACAGCGCCGTGCTCACCGTCCAGGGACCGAGCTCCACCTCCAAGTCCACGTCGTTCGCGAACATGCGTACCCAGGTGGTGGTGTCGCGCACGTGCACCCGAAGCTCTCCACCGGGCACCATGCCGCAGCCAAGGTCGACGAGGGGACCCTCGAGATCGAGCGGGAGTCCGTCCAGCGTCCAGGTGATCTCGATCAACTCGTCGTCGAGCACGGGAGCGATCTCCACCTGCACCAGATCCTCGACCTCGTCACCAAGCATCAAGACGTCTCCCACAGGGGGCGTCACCACCGACGCCATCGGTGGCAGCTCCTGGATGAGCGACACCGTCAGCCACTCCCGACAGACCGGACAGAACGTCTCGTCCATCACCCCCATCTTGCAGGTGTCCTGGACGGGCCCGAACAACCCGACGTAGCTGCACCCGTCGAAGGCACCCACGCCCTTGTGCGCCAGCTTCGGCTCCATCCACTCGTCCCAGAAGACGAGCGGCTTCGGCGCACAGTTGCGGTACGCCACGGTCAGCCCGTTTGGATCGGGCTCTCCGTAGGGGTACTCGTCTTCGAGGTTCGCCAAGCTGTGGCCCAGCTCGTGCGTGGCCACGTCGAGCATCTGATCTGCGTTGTAGGACGTGGCGTAGGCAGCGCCACCCGAGCCCCCGTAGGTGGAGCCGTTGACCAGCACGAGCACGCCCTCCGCCCCGGGAACCGCCTCCTCCGCCGCCGTGGCCACCGCCACGTCGTCACAGCAGATCAGCTGGGCGATGCCCCGACAGCCGTAGGAACACGAGAACGCGGTGTCCACGACCGCCCCCGGCACGACGCCCGAGTCCTTGGAGGGCACATCCACACGCCACACGTTGAGGATCCCCTGGTAGCGGGACCACGGCTCGAGGCTCACCATGTGCGCCGCCACCGCGGCGGCGTCCGCCTCGAACTGGGGCAGATCCGCGCTGGCGTAGCCCTCGCTCAGGATCACCAGATCCACACGCTCGTCGCTGGGTCCGTCCCCGAGCACACGCTCGGGAGGCGAAGCGGGGATCTGGGGCGGCTGGCTCACCGGATCCCAACGCTGGCCACGGACGTCGGTCACGTGCGAGGCCCCGTCGGGCCAGGGCAGCGTCACCCCGACAGCACCTCGAGGGCGCGCCCCTGCTCTACCGCCCCCGTCGGGCAGGATCACGGAGCGAACACGTGGATCGGGCACGTCCACCCGCGCGAGCACGGTGCCCTCTTCGGAGCGCACCTGAAGCACGAGGAAGTCGGGCCCCTTGGGCTGGGGCAGCGCAGGACGCGCCCGCGGTGTGGTCCGCCCCGGCCGAAGTGCCAGCACCTCGAGACCGTCGGGGCTCACCTCGACGAGCGCACGCACCTCGGCTCCCATCGCCACGGACAGCCCCCACAGAAGCATCGACACCACGACCTCCAACGCAACGCCACAGACCTAAGGGCTGGCGCATGGGGCCCGACGGGTTGCGGCAAGTCTGCGACAATCGGGGGCCCGCAGAGATCGGACAGAGGCGCCATGGTCATGAGGAGACGACGCAGTTCGTCGTGGCGACCATGGCGGCCCTGCTCAAGATGCCCGCAGGCCCGCGCCGTCGTCAGTCCGGCTGGAGGATCTCGAGCTCCCATGGTGCCGCCGAGGCGCGCCACCAAGGCCTCCGCCACCTCGTCGGCCACCCCCATCAGCGCGTAGGGATCCCCACCGAGCGCGCGAATGCGGTGACTCGCCGTGTATCCCTCAGGGCACCAACGGTTGGGGTACCCCTCACGATAGTAGAAATGAACCACCTCACGCTGCAAGGGAAACGTGACGTGGAAGCTCGTCAGCTCGACCGGCCGATGCTCCTGTCCCCAACTGTACAGCGACAGGTGCGCGCCACGGGGTAGGCCGTAACGGCCCTCACACAGCCACAGGCCCGTGGAGATCCGTCGGAATCCCAGATGCTGTAGAACGTCGCGATGTAGCCACATGCCTCCTTTTCTTGGTCTCGGGTGAGTGGGCCGGGTGACCGAGCCCTGCAGGATCGTCGCGTCAGTCCCCCATCGTCTCCCAGTGCGGGCAGGCCACCTGCTGGCCGCCGCCCACGTCCACCAGCTGAGGCACCTCCTCCGCGCACGACGCCTTCGCGATGGGGCAGCGTGTACGAAATCCACAACCAGAGGGTTTGTTCAAGGGGGTGGGGATGTCGCCCTCGAGCCGGATCCGCCCCTTGCGCGTCTTGCGTGGATCTGGCTTCGGTACCGCGCTGATCAGGGCGCGCGTGTAGGGATGCTTCGGCGACTCGTAGACCTGCTCGGCAGGTCCGATCTCCACGATGTTGCCCAGGTACATCACCGCGATGCGGTCGCTGATGTACTGCACCACCGACAGATCGTGGGCGATGAACAGGTAGGTGAGACCGAACTCCTCCTTGAGCTCCTGCATCAGGTTGATCACCTGGGCCTGCACGCTCACGTCGAGGGCGGACACGGGCTCGTCGGCGATCACCAGATCGGGGTTGGTGGCCAAGGCACGGGCGATCCCCACCCGCTGGCGCTGGCCGCCGCTGAACTCGTGGGGAAAGCGCTCGGCATAGGAGGGCTGCAACCCCACCCGCTCGAGCAGTCCGTGCACCCGCGTGCGCCGCTCCTCGCGGGACTGCTTCGTGTGGATCCGCAGGGGCCCCTCCACGATCTGCTGCACGGTCATGCGCGGGTTCAGCGACGAGAACGGATCCTGGAAGATCATCTGGATGCGCGCACGGTACGGCAGCATGGCACGCCGCTTGATGCCGTTGAGCTCCGTGCCCTGGTCGCCGAAGCGAATGCTGCCCTCGAGCTCCACCTCGGGGGTGGTGAAGGTGAGCAGGTTGATCATGGCGCGACCCACGGTGGTCTTGCCCGATCCCGACTCCCCCACCAGGCCCAGCACCTCGCCCTTCTTCACGTCGAAGGTGATCCCGTCCACCGCACGCACGCCAGCCACCCGCGTGCGCAGCACGCCGCCGTAGACCGGGAACGTCACCCGCAGGCCGTCCACCTGCACCAAGCTGTCGGCGGCGGTCATGGCGACTCCTCCTGCGGCGCGGCGACCCAGGGAGGTGTGGGGTTCGACGGATCCACCAGGTGGCAGCGCACCTGATGCCCCTCGGCCACGGTCACCAGCTCGGGCTCGGTGTCGTGGCAGCGCTTCTCGGCCACCGGGCAGCGGCTGGCGAACCGACACCCCTCGGGGAAGTTGAAGATGGAGGGCACGTTGCCGGGGATCGCCGTCATGGGCGCACCCTTGCGCGCCCGATCGGGAATCGAGGCCAGCAGCCCCTGGGTGTAGGGGTGCAGGGGCAGCTCGAACAGGTCGATGACCGGCGCCACCTCCTGGATCCGCCCGCCGTACAGCACGATCACGCGCTGGCAGGTCTCGGCCACCACCGCCAGATCGTGGGTGATCAGGATGATGGCAGTTCCCCGCTTCTCCTGCAGCTCCCGCATCAGATCCAGGATCTGCGCCTGGATGGTCACGTCGAGGGCGGTGGTGGGCTCGTCGGCGATGAGCAGCCGCGGGTTGCACACCAACGACATCGCGATCATCACGCGCTGACGCATCCCTCCACTGAACTGATGCGGGTAGTCGTCGAGGCGCTTGGCCGCGTCGGGGATCCCGACGGCGTCGAGCACCTCCACCGCCCGCGTGCGCGCGGCGTCCCAGTCGAGCCCCTCGTGGTGCACAACGGCCTCGGCCACCTGCATCCCGATGCTGAACACCGGGTTGAGGCTGGTCATGGGCTCCTGGAAGATCATCGCGATGTCTTTTCCGCGGATCTCCCGCATGTCGTCGTAGGACAGCTTCAGCAGGTCCTTGCCGTCGAACAGCACCTCCCCCTCGGCCACGCGACCGGGCGGATCGGGTACCAGGCGCAGGATCGACAAGGCCGTCACCGACTTGCCCGATCCAGACTCCCCCACGATCCCCAGGAACTCCCCCTCGTAGACGTCGAAGTCCACGCCACGGACCGCCCAGGCGGTGCGCTCCTCCACGGAGAAGCACGTCTTCAGACCTCGAACCTTCAGCATCTCTCTCGCCGCTTCGGCCACCGACTCACCTCAACCGCGAGAAGACTTTGGGATCGAAGGCCTCGCGAATGGCCTCCCCGATGAACACCACCATCATCAGCGTGAGGAACATCGCTCCCAAGGGGAACAGCACGAGGTGCCAGTCCCCGATGTTGCGCAGCCCCTGCCCCACCAGCTCGCCCCAGCTGGGCGTGGGGGCGGGCACGCCGAACCCCAGGAAGTCGAGGCTCACCAGCGCCGAGATGTACCCGACGAGCCCGAAGGGCGCGAAGCTGATGATGGGGGTGAGCGAGTTGGGCAGCACGTGCCGGAACATGATGGAGGGGCTCGACTCGCCCTGCGCCACCGAGGCCGCCACGTAGTCCTTGGCCTTCTCTCGATAGAACTCGCCGCGCACGTAGAAGCTGATCCGCATCCACCGGAACACGGCCAAGATCATGATCAGCATGCCCACCCCAGGGCGGATCAGCGAGCTGATGATGATCACGGTGTACAGGAAGGGCATGCCCGACCAGATCTCGACGAAGCGCTGCCCCACGATGTCGACGATGCCGCCGAAGTAGCCGAGTATGGCCCCCACGGTGGTGCCGATGGCGTAGGCCGCGATCAACACCCCCAGTCCGAACATCATGGAGATGCGGAAGCCGTAGACCAGGCGCGAGAACACGTCGCGGCCTCGATCGTCGGTGCCCATCCAGTGACGGGTGCTGGGTGCGTGCGGGGGATTGCCCTCGAGCTCCGGATCCGTGAGCAGCGACTCGATGGGACTGAAGGGATAGGGCGGCAGGAGCACCCAGTTGCCCGCGTCCTCCTTGGCATACTGCTTCTTCAGCTGCCGGTACCGCGCCTCCCCGATCACCCGCTGCCCCAGCTCCTTGGCCTCGATGTGGCCCGTGCCCGGCACGAACGGCATCGACTCCAACACCGGGAATCGGGTGGTGCCCTCGTAGTGCACCACCAGCGCCCGGTTGTTGATGAAGAAGGGGTTGAGGAACGACAGGGCGAACGCGAAGGTCAGGATGAGGAAGCTGTACCAGCCGCGCTTGAGCTTCTGGAACTTGCGCCATCGCTTTCGGAAGACGGAAAGCGGCTTGTCTTGTTCGTCGGCCATCAGCTGAACCGGATCCGGGGATCGACGAGCACGTACAAGACGTCGCTCAAGATGTTTCCGAGGAGAATCAACAGGGTGTTGATCACCAGGATGCCCATGACGACGGCGTAGTCGCGGTCGATGATGGACGTGTACCCGAGGTAGCCCACCCCATCGATGTTGAAGACGAACTCGATGAGGTAGGAGCCCGCCATCACCAACCCCAGCGCATGGCCCAAGCCAGTGCAGATCGGGATGAGGGAGTTGCGTAAGGTGTGCACCAGGATCACCCGGCGCTCCGAGAGCCCCTTGGCGAATGCCGTGCGCACGTAGTCCTGCCCCAGGTTCTCCATGAGGCTGTTCTTCATCAGCACGGTGAGCGTGGCGAAGCTGGCCACCGAGTAGCTGATGACGGGCAGGATCGTATGGTGCAACTGATCGAACACCTTGCCGATCAGCGAGTAGTCATCCCAGTCGTCGGACCGGAAGCCTCCCAGGGGCACCAGATCGAGGAACGACCCTCCCCCGAAGAACACGAGCAGCACCATGCCCAAGGCCCAGCCCGGCACGGAGTAGCCCACGAAGACGATGGCGCTCGACACGAAGTCGAACGTGCTGCCGTGCTTCACGGCCTTGGCGATGCCGAGCGGCACGCACACCAGGTACGCCAAGGTGAACCCGATCAGCCCGAAGTAGATGCTGATGGGGAACCGGCTCACGATGATGCCCAGCACGGGCTCGTTGTACTTGTAGGACTTGCCCAGATCGCCCGTGAGCACGTCGCCCAGCCAGTAGACGTACGCGAGGTAGAAGGGCTTGTCGAAGCCGAACTGCTTGTTCAGCTCATCGAGCACTGCATCGGGGATGTCCACCGAGGAGCCCCCGTCCAGACCACCTCCGGCAGCGCCTCCCGCCTCGGCCGCCGCCGCCTGCGTGGCCATGATCATCTGATCGATGGGACCACCGGGCACGAACCGCGTGACCGCGAACACCAGGAAGGTGATCCCGATGAACGTGGGGATGAGAAGCAGGAGCCTACGAGCGAAGTACCCGCTCATTCGGGCTGACCACCCTCGTCGGCCTTCTCCTCGTCGGCGATGGCGTCACCGGCGTGGGTCTTCTGCGCCTCGGCCCACTTCTGCCAGAAGTGATTCTCGATGGGCTGCAGCTCCATCGTGAGAGCGGTGTCCTGCTTGGCGGCCTCGAGGGCAGCTTCCCGCTCGGGATCCACCCACCACAGATGGGTGAGATGACGGTCGCCGGACTGCTCGGCGTAGCGCCCGACTCCCCAGTTGTCGGGCATGCCGATCTTGTTCCAGAACAACACGCGCTGCGCCGGGTTGAACCAGCCGAGCACGTAGGGGTGCTCGTTGTAGAGGATGCCGTCCAGCTCCCTCATGAGCGCCGCCCGCTTGGCCACGTCGTACTCCGCGCCGTACTCCTCGAAGATCTCGTCGGCGCGGGCGTTGGCGAAGCCCGTCAGGTTGTTGTTGTCGGGCTGATCAGCCAGCTCGGAACCCCAAGACGTCTCCGGGTTCGGGAAGATGGTGGCGCCCCAGTTGATGTTCGCCATGTCGAACTCTTTCTCGCGCATGTTCTTCCACGCCGCCGCGGGCGTGAGCTCCTGCAGCTCCATGCGGATCCCGGCGCGCTTCGTCGCCTCCTGGTAGATCGTGAGCCCGCGCTCCGACAGCTTGGAGCGGTACTGCACCGTGAGCTTCAGCTCCTGGCCATCCTTGACGCGGTAGCCCTCGTCGTTGAGCTCGGTCCAGCCCGCCGCCTCGAGCAGCTCGACGGCGCCCACCTCGTCATAGAGCAACAGCTCGTTGTCGGGATTGATCATGTTGCCGTAGTAGTAGGACCGGAAGGGGTCGTACTCGTTGAAGTACAGCTTCTCGATCATGGTCTGCCGATCGTAGAGCAGCTGCAGCGCCTTGCGGACCTTCACGTCGTCCAGCGGAGGCCGCTTCATGTTCAGTGCGATGCCCGAGTACCCGATGGGCGCGTCGTTGTAGAATTTCTTGCGCACCAGCAGGCCGCGCTTGACGACATCGAGCTCGGGCACCACCTCGGCCCACCACTGGGCCTTGGGGATCACGTAGTAGTCGATCTCCCCCTTCTTCACCTTCTCGAAGGTGAGGTCGGGGTTCTTCACGACCACGTACTTGACCTTCTCGATGTTGAAGTGCCCGTCGAAGACGGGGTTGTCCTCGGCCCACCAGTCCGTACGCCGGGTGATGGTGATGCTCTTGCCGGTGTCGATGTCCTCGGGCGCCACATGGTAGGCACCGTTCACGGCGGTGTAGCCGAACTGGTACTTGTCGATGTACTCGGTGCCCGTCATGCCCTCGATCTCGTGAGCAGGGAGCGGCTTGCCCATGGACACGATGAGGAAGTTCCGCCAGCTCGGCTCCTTGGTCTTGTACTCCAGGATGTACTTGGAGATCGCCTTCGGCTCCTCGAACTTGCCGTAGGTGATGCTGTTGCTCGGGTCGAGCAGTGTGGGATCCATACGCAGCTTGTGGGTGGCCACCCAGTCCTGCGCCGTGACGGGGGTGCCGTCGCTCCACTTCGCCGCCGGGTTGATGCGGTACGTGTAGGTGAGCTGATCCTCGCTGATCTTCCAGTGCGTGGCCAGGGACGGCACGGGCTCCAGCGTGACGGGATCCATGGTCAGCAGACCCATGTTGCAAAGATCGGAGACGTAGTAGTTGAACCACGTGTTCCAGTCCTTGCCCATCATGCGGGTGGTGGCAGGCCAATCGGGCATGTCCATCACGACCTGACCGCCTTGGGGCGCGTCGGGATTGCCCAACGACGACCGCTCCATCCGCGTCGTCCATCCCTCGCCGGTGAAGCCGGGCCCACCCATCTCTGCAGGCACATCTGCGTCGCCCACGCTGCCATCCCAGGCGTAGGTGGCGACAGGGATCTCGACGTCGACGTCTTCCTCCACCACCTCGGGCCCATCGGGCGTCTCGACAGACTCCTCCGAGCTCGTACAAGCGACGAGTGAGGCGAACAGCGGCAGAACGGCAGTGATCATACGGGGATCCCCCATGAGGCCGGCATCCTACCCTCGCTGGGAGGAACGCGGCAAACACATGTCAGGAGGGACAAGGCTGGCCGACCCGGGGCACCCGGCGGTAAGAGAGTGCGGCGAGGAGGCGACCCGGCCTCCCGTAGATGGAGGTGGCATCGGCAGGATCTCGCTAGGACCGTTCGTGCTGGAGACCCGGATTGGGCGCGGCGGAATGGGCGAGGTCTGGCGCGCGAGGCACCAGTCCGAGCGGGTGGCCGTGGCCGTGAAGGTGCTGACGGCGAAGGGCTCGTCGCGTCCGATGTTCGTCAAGTCGTTCCGCAACGAGGTGCGGGCGGTGGCCACCCTGGAGCATCCGCACATCGCCATGGTGCTCGACTACGGCGCCGTTCCCTCGAAGGCGTCGGAGGCCTCCAAGGGTCGGCTGGTGGCGGGCACTCCCTACCTGTCGATGGAGCTGGTGGAGGGCGAGACCCTGGCCGATCACATGGGCAGCCTGGACTGGCCCGAGATCGCCCGGATCCTCACCTGCCTGCTCGACGCCCTGGCCCACGCCCACGCGCGCGGCGTGATCCACCGCGATCTGAAGCTGTCGAACGTGCTCTACGACGCGGAGTCGGGGGTCATGAAGCTGACGGACTTCGGCATCGCCCACGCCATGGCTGCCACGGGCGATCCCTTCCGCTGGGGCACTCCGGCCTACATGCCCCCCGAGCAGCTGCTGGGCCGCTGGTGGGAGTACGGGCCCTGGACGGACCTGTACAGCCTGGGATGCTGTGCCTACGCCCTGACCACCGGCAAGCGCGCCTTCTCGGACGACGTCGACGCCGACACCGAGAGCCGCCATCTCCCTCCCTTCGAGCCGAAGATGCCGGTGCCCGACGGGTTCGACGACTGGCTGCGCGTGCTCACGGCACCGGCACCGGAGCGCCGCTTCCAGCTCGCGGCAGACGCGGGCTGGGCGCTGCACCGCATCGCCGAGCGCCCGCGTCGACTCGCCCCCACCATGCCCACCGAAGACGACGGGCCCATCCGCGAGATCGAGCGCGCCAAGCGCAACGAGACCACCATCGCCCTGGCCTTCGATCCCATCGACCTCGATCAGCTCGAGGCCCTGGAGGCGGAGCCCGTCGCCCAGCCAGGCGAGGTGCCCACCCAGCTGCCGCCGATGCCTGCGCGGTGGCGCCCGATCCGCGCCGTGGAGCGCTCCACCAAGCTGCTGGGGGCCGGGTTGGGGCTGTATCCGGTGCGGCGGATCCCCATGGTGGGCCGCCACGCCGAGCGCACCCTGCTGTGGAACGAGCTGAAGCAGGTGCGCGCCTCGGGACGGGCACGCCTGGTCTGGGTGCACGGACCCGCCGGCATCGGCAAGACGCGCCTGGGCACCTGGCTGTGCGAACGCGCCAACGAGGTGGGCGCAGCCACGGTCATGCGTGGCACCTACGCCCCCAACCCCGCCGCCGGCGACGGGCTTGCCGGGATGCTTGCGCGGTACCTGCGCACCGGTGGCCTCGGTCCCGCTCAGATCCGCCAGCGCGCCCGTGCCGCGCTGCAGGCCTCGGGTGGGCGCGCCGACGTTCGCGACATCCAGGGCACCCTGGAGATCATCGCCCCCGGCAGCGAGGGCGGACAGCCCTTCGCCACGCCGGCCGAGCGCCACGGCGTGGTGCGCCGCTTCGTGGCCAGTCAGGCGCACCACCGACCCGTGGTGCTCTTCGCCGACGACGCTCAGTGGGGCATGGAGGCGCTGGAGTTCGCCTCGTCGCTGATGGGCACCCAGGAGCAGGCCCCGGTGCCGGCTCTGGTGGTGCTGTGCACCCGCGACGAGTCCCTGGCGGAGCGAGCCCAGGAGCGCTCCCTGCTGGAGGGTCTGGAGGCCCACGAGCACACCACTCGCCTCACCCTCGCGCCCCTGGGTCCCGAGGAGCACCGCGGGCTGGTGGAGGAGCTGCTGGGCTTGGAGGGTGCGCTCGCGCGTCTCGTGGAGGAGCGCACGGCGGGCAACCCCATGTTCGCCGTACAGCTGGTGGGCGACTGGGTGCATCGCCGGATCCTGGTGCCGGGTCGCCAGGGATTCCAGCTGCGGGAGGGCGCCGAGGTACAGCTTCCCGACAACCTGTTCGCAGCGTGGGCGGGGCGGATCGACGCCATGCTCGCCAAGCGCTCGGCCGACGACCGTCAGGCGCTGGAGATCGCAGCGCTCCTGGGCCAGCACGTGAATGCCGAGCAGTGGCACGCCGCCTGTCGGGCCCGCGGTATCGCACCGAGCGACGATCTCGTGGACGAGCTGCTCACGCGCCGCCTGGCGTCGGCCGACGAGACGGAGGGGTGGAGCTTCGCCCACAGCATGCTGCGCGAGAGCCTGGAGCGCCAAGCGGAGGAAGCCGGGCGCGCGCAGGAGCACCACCGCGCCGTGGCCACCATGCTGCAGGCCAGCGGGCTGCCGGGCGAGGAGCGGCTGGCACGGCACCTGGTGCGTGCCGGCGCGCTGGCTCAGGCCCTGGGACCAGCAGTGGACGCCATCGAGGCCGCCTGCCGCGCTGGCGAGTTCGATCGCGCCGATGGCCTGCTCGACGTGTGGCAGGAGGCGATCGGCGGCCTGCAGCTCGAGCCCAGCGATCCGCGCTGGGTGCGTGGCCTGACCGCTGCCGCCGCCGTGCATCGCTACAAGGACCGGCCAAAGGCCATGCTCGAGACCTGCTCCATGCTCGACGTCGGGGTGCGCGAGCACGGCTGGCCGCGCGAGCTGATGGCCTTCGTGCGCATGCACCAGGGCCGACTGGCTCGGGTGAGCGGCAAGTACGCCAAGGCGGTGGAGCTGTTCCGCGACGGGCTGCAGTACGTGAGCGCGGACGACCCCTACACCGAAGCCACGTTGCACGCCCGCATCGGGCAGACGCTCGTGAGCCTCGCCGCCTTCCGTGGCGCCGACGCCGCCTTCCGGCGCTGCCTCGAGCTCGCCACCGAGCACGGCGACGACGTGAACGCCGGCGACGCCTGGATCGGCCTCGGGGGGATCGCCCTGTCGCAGGGCGACCTCGACGAGGCCACGCGCAGTGCCGCGCGTGCGCGGGACTCCTTCCGCGTGGCCCGGCACCGCTGGGGGCTCGCCACGGCATCGGAGATGTTCGGCGAGATCGCGCGGAATCGCGGCTCGTGGGACGAGTCCATCCACTGCTACCGCACGTCGTCGGGGATCTGGCACGCGCTGGGCACCGAGAGCGCTGCGCTGACCGCCGACTTCAACATCGCGCTGGTGGAGATCGAGCGCGGCAACGGCACCAAGGTGGCCCCCACCTTGGAGCAGCTGGGCGCGCGCGCCCGCTCCTTCGGCAACCGGTCCCTGTGGGCCACCGTGCGCCTCGCTCAGCTCGTGGCCGACGCCGAGACAGACGACGAGGGCGCGTGGGACCGGCACATGAACGACGCCTCCACAGCACTGACGGACACCCAGTTCGTGTCACCCGACGTGGCCACCACTGCCGAGATCGCTGGCCGTGCCGCCGCGGAGCGTGGCTGGGACGAGCGTGCGAACGCCGCCTACGAGCTGGCCATCGCCCAGTGGATGCGCCTGGGTCGCGAGGAAGACGCCGACCGCGTCCGCTGGTCCCTCCCCTAGTCGACCCCCCACCGCGTGCCTACCTGTGCGCTCCCATCACAAGAGTGGAGAACCAACCATGAAGATCCAGCCAATGTTCGATCGCGTCCTGGTCAAGCGGAAGGAGCCCGAGACGCAGAGTGCAGGTGGCCTGTTCCTGCCCGAGTCCGCGCAGAAGAAGTCCCACCTCGCCGAGGTGGTGGCGGTGGGCCAGGGCCGCGTGGGCAAGGGGGCCGATCTCGTCCCGCTGAAGGTCGAGCCCGGCATGACCGTGCTCCTGTCGGAGTGGGCGGGTGACGAGGTGAAGATCGAGGGGGAGAGCCACCTGTTCGTTCGCGAGAAGGACATCCTCGCGGTCTCTCTGTGAGCCCCGGGGACACCGACCGGCGAGAGTTCCTGATCGGCGCTGCTGCCACCGCGCTGGCCTGCAGCGGTGACGGACCCGCCACCATGACCCTGCCCACCGGCGACACCTCGGTGGGCAGCGTCGACGGGGGCACGCTGGTGGACGTCGCCGCCTGGCTCGACGAGGATCCTCGCGAGCTTCAGACCAAGACGGGCGCCGGACTCGACGCGCGCTGGGTGCTCGATCTGACTCAGCTGCAGGAGGAGGGGCTCGACACCACGCAGGATCGCCTGTTCGTGCGCACCGAGGCGCCCCTCGGGCTCACCGGGCGCATCGACGCTGGCTGGAGCATCCGGCTGGCGGGCCTGGTGGACGCCGAGGCAGACGTGGACATCGACGCGCTGCGGTCCAAGTCCGTGGACATGGGCGTGATGCACCTCGAGTGCTCCGGCAACAGCGACTTCGGCGGCTTCGGCCTCCAGGGAGCGGTGCGCTGGTCGGGCGTGCCGCTCGCGGACGTGCTCGCCCAGGTCACGCCCGCCAAGGGCGCCACCCGGATCCGGATCAGCGGGTTCGACGAGCACCCGCCTCCCACCGGCAACTCCGTGCCCGGTGCCGCCTGGGTCTTCCGGCCCGAGGATCTGACCGAGGCGTTCCTCGCCACCCACGCCGGCGGCGAGCTGCTGTCGCCCGACCACGGTGCACCGGTGCGACTGTTCGTGCCTGGCTGGTACGGCTGCACCTGCATCAAGTGGGTGGAGGAGATCGCCTGGGTCGACGACGACGAGCCCGCCACGTCGCAGATGCAGGAGTTCGCGAGCCGCACCATGCAGCCGGGCGTGCCCGCGCTGGCCCGTGACTACATCCCCGCCGTCACCGACGTGGCCGCCACGCCCATCCGGGTGGAGACGTGGGAGGTGGCCGGGGAGCGCCAGATCCGAGTGGTGGGCATCGTGTGGGGAGGCTCCCGCCTGCCCGACGGGCTGCGCCTGTGGGCCGACGACGTAGACGTGGGACTGGTGGAGCAGCTACCGCGGGGCAGCCACCGCACCTGGGGCCTGTGGACCCACGAGCTGCCCGAGGAGGTGTCGGGCCGCACCGAGTTCCACCTCACCGTGGACGATGCCGATCTGCAGACCCGGCGGCTGGACTCCCGCTACTACGCACGCACCGCCCGGGTCCGACGGTGAACCCCGCGGTGCTCTGGCTCTTCGTGGTGCTGGTCACGCTGTGGCTGCTCACCACACGAGTGGGGCACCGCAGTCGGCGCGTGATGGCGCTGGTGGCCGTGTGCGTGGTGTCCATCTCGCCGTTGGTCCTCGCAGAGCCACTGCACCGGCTGCTCAGCGCAGGCCCCTCCCCTGCCACCGCCACCGGATGGGCCGTCGCGGCACTGCCCGCCGTGGGCCTGTGGGCGTGGGCTGCCAGATGGGCACGCCGCGAACCCGAGCCCCCCATGGTGGACGCAGCGCGGGTACGCTGGGACCCTCGCTCGTCCCATCGCGCCACCTGGGTGCTAGCGGTGGGGTTCACGACCGCCGTGATCGCCGGGCTGTTCGCGATCGATCACACAGGCCTCGCCGGCCTCCTGGGGATGGCCTTCGTCGCGGCGTGCACCTGGGCACATCGAGGCCAGCGTGGCCCCGTCGTCATCGAGACCCGAGATCTGGTGCTCGGTGGGCAGCGGATCCCTCTGGCGAACATCGCCGCCGTGCAGCGCGAGGTGGGCTTCCTGGGCCCCATTCGTCGGGAACGCATCGCCGTGATCCACGAGGAGGGGTCGACGCATCACCTGATCTCGGGCAGCCCAGAAGAGCACACCGATGCCGTGCTGTGGCTCCTCGACGTCCAGCGGCGATGGAGCGACGAGCACCCCCTCGAGCGCCCCGAGCAGCTGCCCTCTCCCGACCTACGGCAGCTGCTGGGCCACGTCGATCAGCGTCGCCGTGCCGAGATCCCCGTGGGGACGGATGGACCAGCGACGTAGGTGGGGGCGCCCAGGCGACACCGCACGGGCCGACAGCCAGGGCACGTCCCGCTCGAGCATCCAGTGGGCCACGGCCTCGCCGGCCGCGTATCCGCCCGTCACGCCGAAGCCGCCCAGCCCCGCTGCCCACCACAGGCCCGACGCGTCGGGATCGGCCCCCAGGAGCGGACGCCGATCCGGCGCGAAGGTACGCAGGCCCGTCCAGCGGGCCACCGGTCGCGCATCGGCGAGGCTCGGAAGGTAGCGTCGCACCTTGTCCATCACGGCGGCTTCGAGGGCGCCGGACACCGCACCCCGCGATCCGGGACCCGGCATCGGCCAGTCCACGGACTCGTCGCAGCCGCACAACAGCCAGCCGTCCCCGTCGGGACGCGCATACACACCCACGTCGTCGATCCACACCCAAGGGTGATCGGGGCGAGACAGCGCATGGGGTGCGGTGCGGATCAGCGCCCGGCGTAAGGGGATCAGCGGACGCGCCAGTCCCAGCGGCGCCACCAGCGACTGCGCCCACGCGCCCGCCGCGATGGCGACGCGGGCAGCGTCGATCGGTCCCTCGGTGGTGTCCACGCCACAGACTTGGGAACCCACCGTGCGCAGCCCGGTGACGCGCACGCCCAAGCGCAGGGTGACGGAGTCCCCCAGGCCCTCCAGCAAGCCGGCCACGAGGGTCGCCGGATCGGCCGTGCGCTCGTCGGGCAGCCACCAGGCATGCACCAGGGGCGATCCGGCGAGGGCGGGGGCGCGCTCCACCGGTGCCTCCTCCACGCTCACCGCCACCCCGCGCGCACGCAGGTGAGCTGCGGCATCGTGCAGGTGGTGCCCATCGATGGCGAGCCCCATCACCGCTCCCGTGGGGTGGCTGGCCTCGGATCGGCTCCAGCGAGGCCCCGGATCCGCCATCCAGGCGGCCGTGCGCACCGCCAGCGCCCGCTCGACGGGATCCTCTCCCATGCGACGGATCAGACCCGCGTTGTGCGACGTGGCCTCCGCACCCGCAGTGGGCGCCTGGTCCACCACCACCACCCTCGAGTGTGGGGCGAGGTGCCACGCCAAGGACAGACCTGCGAGGCCTGCTCCGACGATCACGACATCGGGCGTCATCCGAGGCGGGTAGCCTGCGGGCGGCCTCGGATCACCCCGGCTTGAGCACGAAGGGGAAGCTCACGGAGGTGGAGGTGTCGGCCTCGGGGAAGCTCCAGCCGTGGACCGCGTCCACCACGCAGCGCTGCAGGGCCTCGTCGCCGAGGGAGTCCGACTTGGCCCGAGCCTTGGAGACCACGCCGGAGGGCGCCACCGTCCAGGCCACCACGAGTCGGCCACGCAGGCTCGGAGCAGCCTTGAGCGCTCGCTCGTAGCAGGCCCGGACCTGACCCATGGAGGCGCGTGCCACCTGTCGGATCTGGTCGTTGGACAGCCCCTGACGCAGACGCGTGTTCACGGACAGATCCGCGGTGCCCGAGCCTCGGGCGGCCCTCGAGGACGTCGGCTTCACCGCGGCCTTCCGCACCTCGGGTGCCGGAGCTGCGGCCATCGGTGCCCGCTTGCGGAGCACGCCCTCCGGGGCCGACGAGCCGCGCGCGTCCGCCAGCGCCCCCACGTCGAGCCCCTCGTCGACCGACGCCAGCGTCGGCGACATCCACTGCATGGCACTCGGCGCCGGCGAGGCAGCCACCCGGCTGCGCCGCGTGGGCACCGGTGCCGGCGCCGGGCCAGCGGCGACGGCCACCGCCGCAGACGACGGCCAGGCCTCCGCGGTCTGCACGTCGCACTCGGGCTGCGCGTAGCAGGCGGACAGGGACAACACGCAGGCGGCAAACAGGGGGCGGCTTGGCATGGCGACTCCGACAACGTCAGGGGGTACCCTGATTGTCGGACCGTCTGGCGAAGTCGTTTAGGGACTCGTGTTCGAGAACGGAGCGACCACGTTTCCATCGCCGCCGAACACCGGCTCGTGTCCGGTCCGGTAGTGACTGGGAGCCCACGTCAGCGCTCGCTTCTCGAGGCTACGCATCAGCTCCTCGAGCCGCGACATCGCCAGCTGCGTGACCAGCCAGTCCGGGATGAGCCCGCCCACCACCGAGGTCGCGTGGTAGGCCACGAACACCCGCTCGCCATCGATGGGTGCCATGAACCAGGAGCCCTGGTTCACCGGCGTGTAGATGGCACGGTCGAGGTGATCGGGCGTGATTCCGCGGGGCTGTGTGGACGTCACCGTGTCGCGGATGCGCTCCAGGCCGTCGGGCACCAAGCGCCAGGAGTGCTCCCAGCACGCATCCGACGTGCGTGCCGCCATCCGATGGTTGTTGGTGGAGTCCACCACCCACTGGCGATCCTTGATCGGCCGAGGCAGGTCGAAGTAGCCGTACCACAGGGCCCGATCCCCCTCCAGGTGCTCCACGATGAACTCGGTGAGGCTGGGATCCACCTGGGCGTGCATGTCCTGCACGGAGACCCACAGCGCCTCCCGTGGAGCGCGGAGCACCGCCATGCCCACCGCGGCGCTGGGCTCGTTGCCGGGCTTGCGGTCGATCATGCGGACGACCTCTCCGTCGAGCAGCCGTGCCCGGTCCTCCACCGACACCCCGGGCAGCGGGAAGGTGGGCTCCGTGGCGCACGCGACGATGGCGTCCATCAGCGCGTCCGAGGAGGCCTCGGCACCGGAGGTCCAAGCCAACAGGATCAGCATGGCCGAACCCGTAACCTCGGACGGGTCAGGGCTTCTCCAGCTGCAGCGGGGGCGTGATGAAGTTGGCCACCCCCGCTCCCGTGTCGATGGCGTTGAAGAGCAGCGTGTTCGCGAACTCCTCGGTGCCCTGGTTCCCCCGCTCGGCCACCAGGTGGTAGTCCAGCAGGAGCGCCCAGCAGTCCTCCACCGACACGATCTGCTTGGCCGTGAAGGAGAAGTCACCATTCGCGTCGGTCACCCCGGCACCGTACTGGGTGACCTCGATGAGGTACCGCCGCTCCTCCAGGTGCACGGACACCCCCGACGCCGGCGACCCGCCCGGCCCGATGACCCGGCCGTTGACGAGCACATTGTGGTAGGTCGTCTCGCCGCAGGCGCTCTTGGGCTCGGTGTCCACGTCGGCGTCGGAGTCGGTGTCCGCATCCACGTCGGCGTCCGCGTCACCCAAGGGAGGAAGGTCCGGGGGGAGCTCGGTGGAGCCACTGCACCCGACGGCAAACAAGACGAGCAGGATGGTGTGTCGCATGGGCGCGAGCATAGCAGCCGAATCGCTCAATGAGCGGGTCGATTGGCCGATCATTGGGACGAATCTGACGCTACCGGGTGTCCCACGACGTCTGGTATGCTCGAAGAGTGGGGCGTCACCCACCTCTTTGTGGGGACGCTCCTGGGAGTGTGGATGTCACGACTCACTTTGCTCTTTGCGCCTCTCTTGGCGATCGGCTGCTCCGAGGTCGGCCTACGGAACGATCTGCGCGGTGTGACGGGCCCCGAGCCCGACATCGAGGTGGATCCCCCCACGCTGGAGTACAGCGTGCTCACGTCGGGCCAGGAGGAGGCCCAGACCTTCGTTATCCGCAACCTGGGCGAGAACCCGCTGCAGGTGAGCGAGGTCGTCGTGGGGGCGGGCTTCGCCTTCACCGTGGACGGCCGGCATCGCGACTTCGAGCTGGCGAACGGCGAGGAGGTCGAGGTCTCGGTGGTCTTCACCCCGCGCGGCGCCGACGAGAACTTCGGCCAGATCATCGTGCGGTCCGACGACCCGGACACCCCCGAAGCCCCAGTGGATCTCCTGGGCTTCGGCGACGTTCCCGATCTGGTGATCACCCCGGCGTCCTATCAATTCGGCGAGGGCTTCATCCCCTGCGGCGGCACGGTGGACCTCGAGCTGGCCAACGTCGGCTCCGAGGCCCTCGAGATCCATGGCGTGGAGTACACCTCCGCCGGCACCATGAGCATTCCGCTGGAGGAGATCCGCTCCGAGCTCCCGCTGACCCTCGCAGAAGGCGAGACGCGCACGGTCACGGTGACGTGGGCTCCAGAGCTGGCCGGAGGCGACACGGGCGTGCTGGAGGTCTTCTCCAACGATCCCGGCGGCAAGGAGACCGCAGATCAGAACGGCGAAGGACAGTACGTCAACGAAGCCCAGGAGCAGTTCGAGGAGCCTGGACAGCCCGCGGTCGACATCTTCTTCCTCATCGATCAATCCTGCTCCATGAAGGTGGACAACGAGCCCGCCCTCACCAAGGGGATGCCGAGTTTCGTGAACACGCTGCAATCGGTGGCGGACTGGCAGATGGTCCAGATCACCGAGACATCGGCGTGCGCCAATGTGGGCATCATGACACCCAACACCGCCAACCTGACCAACATCTTCCTGAACCATGCTTTCGACGCGGACATCTCTGACAACATCACCGAGTCACTGCTCAAGCATGCCGCGAAGGCGCTGTCGCAGACCGGGCCCGGCGACTGCAACGACGGGGCCCTTAGGCCTGGCGCCCTCCTTCACCTCATCATCGCCTCCGACGAGCGGGAGCAGTCGGGCACCGACTGGTCCAAGTGGGTCGACACATTCCGGTCCTATGTGTCCGTGCCCGAGCATCTTCGCATCTCATCGATCGTGGACCTCAACTTCGATTGCGGGAGCCCCGGTAGCGATGGTCCTGGCGGTTATCTCGAAGCAAGCATGAAGACCGGGGGCGAGCTCCTGGACATCTGCGACAGCGCCTGGGGCTCCCAGCTCGTGGACATCGCGACCACCGGAATCGATGGCATCTCGACGTACAATCTCGCCAATCCCGCCATCGAGTCCACCATCGAAGTCGAAGTGAACGGGATCGTCACGACGGATTGGACCTACAACGAGTTCACGCAGTCCATCACCATCAACGATCCCCCGGTTGGCAAGGGCGACGTGGTGGACGTCAGCTACGGCGTCGCAGCCGTGTGCGACTAGTCGCGAGCCCGGGTTCGTGACGCGACGCGACGAGATTGAGTCACAACCCGGCTCCGCGGCGCTATTCTCAGAGAGTGGATGATCGTTCGAAGACGGGGCACGCTTCGATCGTAGTCATCCCATCTGGTGGGAATGGATGGAGTGAGCATGTGGACGCGGCGTGACCTTCTCGGTCGGTTGGCAGCGGGTGCAGGCGCGTGGGCGCTGGCCACCCCCGCGATGGCCTCCGACGGCTCTTGGGACATCTCGTACATCTGGTCCAGCAACGCCGAGGCGGTGCTGGACTACAAAGCCCGGGTGGCCGACGTGCTCGGCCCGGAAGTCGCTCGAAACCTGGTGTTCGTGCGCGGCAACCAGGGCAACTTCGGGCTGGTCTACAACCGACCCGGCACCAGCGAGGCAGCAGCCCGCCGGGTGGCGGCCAACCACGATCGCGCCCTGCGTGACGCCTTCGGGGGCCGCGACGTGCTCGCCACCCCCATCCGCGACGCCGGAGGCTACAGCCCCACACGCGCCATCGCGCGGGGCCGTCGGCGGCCCACCCCCACGAAGACAGCGCACACCGCGGTGCGTGAGCCCACGCCTCCCGCCACACCGGTGGTCGAGGCCCCTCCTCCTTCCCAGGAGGAACTGCCTGCCCGCATCTCCACGCCGCTGCGCGATCTCATCAACGAGCACATCCAGGGGCTCCGCCGCGCGGGTGCCGTGGCCTCGGACGAGACCACGTCCTGGTACGTGCACACGCTGCACGACAACCGCACCTGGGTGGCCATCAACGCCGAGCGCAAGCTGCAGTGCGCGAGCATGGTCAAGCCCTACGTCGCCTTGGCCTTCATGCACCAGGCCCACTCGGGACGGCTGATCTACGGCCCCAAGAGCAAGTCGAAGCTCGAGGCCATGCTCCACCGCTCCAGCAACAGCGCCACCAACTGGGCCATGGCCCAGGTGGGCGGACCCATCGCCGTGCAGCGGCTGCTGGAGCAGCACTACGGGCACTTGCTGCAAGAGACCTGCATCGTGGAGACGATCCCCACCAACGGTCGGACGTACCGCAACATGAGCTCCGCGCGAGACTACGTGCGCTTCAGCCGGGCGCTGTGGCGCAACGAGCTGCCGGGCTCCAGGGAGATCCGGCGGATCATGTCGCTGCCCGGCAGCGATCGGTTGGCCACGGGAGCATCCGACATCCCGAGCGACACCCAGGTGATCAACAAGACGGGCACCACCTCGCACTTGTGCGGCGACTTCGGGATCCTGGTGACGCGTGCCGGCACCGACGAGCTTCCCTACGTCATCGTGGGCATCATCGAGAAGCGCAACCGCGCCCGGGGCTTCTCCTCCTGGATCTCCTCGCGCAGCCGCGTGATCCGCGGCGTGTCCAACCTGACCTACAACGCGCTCAAGTCCCACTACGGCTGACGCCGGGCGTCAGTCGGGCACGAACCGCAGCACACCCTTGTCGTCCGCCTTCCACTGGCCACAGGTCATGCCGCTGCCCTTGGCCATCAACGTGCCGTTGGCGCAGCGGATCCACCGATCGTCGAGGGCGTTCGGGGGTGCGGTGGTGGCAGACGTGGCGATGGGCAGCTGCAAGCTCTTCAGCGGGGACGTGATCCAAGACCTCCAGGCGGCGTCGATGCGGGTGATCCCCCCCGGGAAGTGATCGTTGACGGCCCTGAGGGCTCCCGCCTCGCCGCCTCGACGCGTCTGCAGGATGGCCGCCAGCGTGCGCTTGCCTGCAGCGCTCGACATCAGGAACGCGCAGATGGACCAGCCCACCCCGTACTCGGCACTACCCACGGGCGTCGACGGCAGACCGACCCACACGTTCTGCTCCCCGATGAGGCGATCCACCGGCGGAAGCTCGTCGGCGTGGGCCCGCAGCCACGCCCCCATACCCGGCGGAGGGTCGAGGTAGATGGCGTTTCCGCTCGTGCGCGCCCCCTCGAACAGCTCCGCCATGCCCTCCTGCACCCACATGGGCGCATAGCCAGCGCCGCCCACGGCCATCACGAAGTGGCTCGCTTCGTGGACCACCGTGGCTCGCATCTCCTGGGTGCTGGTGTTGCGCCACACCACCCCCTCACCGAGGCGTGGAGAGAAGAAGCCCAGGGTGGGCTGGGTCAGCCCGATGGACCGAGCGCGTCGCTCGTAGGTCTCGCGATCCGCCACCAGCCGCACCGTCACCCGGGTGGGATCGGGCAGCTCCAAGCCCAGCACGTCGTCGTAGGTGTGGAACATGCGCGTGAGGGTGCGGCGGACGCCACGCTCCGTGTCCACCGACAGGTCGAAGTCCTCCGCCACGATCTTCAGATCCACCTCGGCCGCATGGACCGGGGCGACCAGGATCAGATGGAGGAGCCAGTGCACGCCGGGAGCATAGCCCCGCAGCGGCTACAGCAACAGCCAGATGGCTGCCGCCACCACCGCCCCGGCGGCGAACCCCGTGACCAGCCCCGCCGCCAACAGGATCATGCTCACCACCGTCCCGAGACGACGACGCCATCCGCGGGGCTCGGGGGGCAGCGGCGTGGGGAGCGCCTGCACCACGCCTCCGCCCATCGCCGGCACCAACGTCGGCGGCGAGGGGGACACATCGACCACGGGCGCGTCGATCGACGGAGGGGGCTCGTTGGACGGCTCCTCGAAGGCCGGCGCCGGCCCCGTGGGCGCCCTGGGATCCTCCCCCATCGACTCCAGCAGCTCCACCAGCGCGAAGTGGACCTCGCGCGCCGTGGTGGGCCGACGGTCCGGATCGGCATCGGTGAGCGACCGCACCAGGGTGCGCACGGGCACGTCGAAGGCCTCGCCGGGATCGAGGTGGGGCGTGGCGCGCTTGCGCTTGGTCAGCCGCACCACGCGATCGGACTCCCTCAGCGAGGCGTCCCCGCTGAAGGGCTCCACCCCGGTGAGCATGGCGTGCAAGGTGAGCCCCAGGGCGTACAGGTCCCACTGCTGCGGCTTCTTGCGCTGCTCGCTGGCCCACTCGGGAGGTGCGTAGCGCAGATCGCCCAGCCGCGTGCCCGGCATGGTGAGCATGCCGAATCCCTCGTCTCGACTCACCCCCATCTGGACCACGAGGGGCCCGAACTCCGTCAGGATGATGTTCTCTGGTTGCAGATCGCGATGGTAGATCGCCTGCGCGTGGAGGTGCGCCAGCAGGTTCGCGAGATCTCGCGCCACCCGAAGGCTCTGCGCCAGCGGCAGCGCCCCCACGTTCGCCAGCAGCGCCCGGAGATCCGGCCCCTCCCAGGGCTGGAGCACCAAGTAGGCGGGCTCCGCGTCCAGGCTGGCGGAGTCCGCTCGGATCAAGTGCGGGTGGCGCACGCGCGTGAGCACGTGGGCTTCTCGCTTGAAGCGCCTCCATCCCTCGGCGTAGGTGTCCACGAACACCTTGATGGTGGCTCTCCGCATCGGATCGTCGTCGTGAAAGCAGCGGAAGGCCACGCCGGTGGGGCCCGCACGCAGCGGCATCTCCACCACCCAGCCACCTTGCAGCACCGTGCCCGGCCGGATTCCAGAAACTGAGAATTTGGCAATAACTGCAGTCATGTCGCCTCGGCCGCAGGATCTCCTGGGCCATATCGAACCTAACGAAGAGAGCCTGAGCGAACCTCGGATCCAATCCGCAGAACATGGCGATTTGGCATAATTCTGCTCGCATCTCCGAGTCTGAGTTACGGAAGCAGGTCCACGATCGGGGGGCGCCGTGTTCATGCTCGCAACGCTCTCTTGGCGCGCCCTGTCGCGGGGGCTCGGCCCCGAGCCCGCCCGCGTGGACCACGACTTCGCAGGGTTCACCTGGAGAGTTCGATCCCGCTCCCCCGTGTTCCAGCTGGTGCTGTCCACGATCGTGGAGCTGTCCACGGAGGTGGTGCTGGCGACCTGGCTGTGGGGGCTCACCGTGGGGTGGGGTCAGGCCACCGCCGGTCGGTGGGTGCTCGGCAGCTGGGGCGTGGTGCAGCTCGCGGTGATGGCGCTCGCCATCGCCTGGGACGTGGGGGCCCGAACGCGGCTGCGGCAGGTTCGCGTCACCCCTCATTCGATTCGGCTCGGCCCCCGCGAGCAGATCCCCACGTCCTCCATCACCGCCGTGCGGGTGGGGGGCTCGGGATGGGGTCCGCTTCACCGTGCTCAGCTGGAGGTTCACCACCACAGCGGACGCATCACCGTGGCCGCCGATGGAGACGAGGCGTCGAGCCTGCAGTCCATCGCCTCGTCCATCGAACAGCTCGTGCCCACGTTGAGGCGAGCCACCGGCCACGTTACGCCTCTTCCATCATGATCCTGCTGCCCTCCGTCTACGTGTCCTTGCCCAACGCATCGTTGTTGGACTTGGACCCGTGCGCCGGGGGAGGCACTTGAACAGGCACTGAACGCCGCGTTTCGAAAGCCCCCTCCGGCATCCGCCCGAGGGGGCTTTTTCGTCTCCTCGGGCCTCTCACCATCCGCACGGCTCCCGTTGGGAGCCAGGAGGCCCTCGATGGCCAACAAGGAGAAGACCCACATCAACGTCGGCACCATCGGTCACGTGGACCATGGCAAGACGACCCTCACCACGGCGCTGACCCAGGTCCAGGCTGCCCGCATCGGCGGCGACGCCCTGGGGTTCGACCAGATCGACAAGGCGCCGGAGGAGCGAAGCCGAGGGATCACGATCGTGGCGTCCCATGTGGAGTATGCGTCGGCCACCCGACACTATGCCCACATCGACTGCCCTGGTCACGCCGACTACATCAAGAACATGATCACGGGGGCAGCCCAGATGGACGCTGCCATCCTGCTCGTGGACGGATCCCAGGGTCCGCAGAAGCAGACCGTGGAGCACATCCTCCTCGCCCGCCAGGTGGGCGTGGAGCACTTGGTGGTCTTCGTGAACAAGGTGGATCTGGCCGACGAGGAGCTGCTCGAGCTCGTCCAGCTCGAGGTGGAGGAGCAACTCGCCGGCTACGACTACCACGACGTTCCCTTCGTGTACGGCTCGGCCCTGAGCGCCGTGCGCGCCATCGAGCAGACGTCCGACGCCGAGCACCCCGACTGCGCCTGCATTCGGGAGCTGGTGGAGGTCCTCGACACCCACATCCCCGCCCCACAGCGCGACTTCGATGGGCCCTTCCTCATGCCCATCGAGGACGTGGTCACGATCACCGGTCGTGGCACCGTGGTGACGGGTCGGGTGGAGCGCGGTGTGCTGCACGCCAACGACAAGGTCGAGGTGGTGGGACTGCAGGGTGAGGGCGACGACGAGCGCGTCGTGGTGGTCACCAGCCTGCAGGCCTTCCGCAAGGACGTGCCCGAGGCGCGTGCCGGCATGAACGTGGGCCTGCTGCTACGCGGTGTGGCCCGCGACGAGGTGGAGCGGGGCCAGCTCCTGGTCGCCCCCGGCTCGGTGCAACCCCACACCGTGGCCACCGCCGAGTTCTACGTGCTGTCCGCCGAGGAAGGCGGGCGCAAGAAGCCCTTCGGCACCGGCTACGCCCCGCAGTTCTTCTTCGGCACCACCAGCGTGACCGGGGCCATCGACGTCGGCGATGTGGGCATCGTCAGCCCCGGAGAGCGCGCCTCCGTCCGGTTCGAGCTCATCAAGCCCGTGGGCATGGAGCCCGGCGTCCGCTTCGCCGTTCGCGAGGGCGGCCGCACGGTGGGCGCCGGCATCGTGACCGCCGTGGAGAGCTAGTCGAAGCGCCGGTTCATCTCGAGGATGGACCGGCGCCATCGCTCAGAGACGCGCGGCGACCTCGCGCTGCGTGTCTTGCGCGAGCCGCTGGATCGATCCCGGCTGGTCCGCTTCCAGCAACGGCCCGAGGAGCGCGCCGTAGTCCACGTTCGACGACGACGACCGACGTGCGACCTGGGGCAGGACCTTGAGTGCCACCCGTCGCACCTTGGGTGTGGCGTGCCGAAGAGCACTCCACAGCTTCGTGGGATCGTCGCCCGAGCGTCCGTAGGCTTCCGTCGCCCGAATCGCCATCCGCTCCCTGCCGTTGGCCATCTGCCAGAGCAGGGCCGGCTCGAGCTCGTGCCGGCCGCTGTCGTACAGGGACAGCGAGATCTCGAAGACCTCGCGACGGACGCTCCGGGCCGGATCGGTCCTCGCGATGTGGATCAGCTGGGCCACGGCGCCCGGGTCGTCGGGCCTCTCGGCGAGGGCCCTGGCCTCGGCGATACGCTCCTTGGGCTGCGCGCTGCCGAGCGTCTCGGGCTCGCGAACGAGGGGTTCCTCGACCTCCGCTCGCGGCTCCAGCGCCGGCGGAGCCGGGGGGGCGAGCGGCGCTGGCGGCGCGCTCACAAACGGCGCCGGCGACGGCTGCTGGCTCACGAGGGGGAGCAGCGGAACCTCCGCGACGGCCACCGAGACGGGAGCAAGGACCGGCTCCCCCCGAGTAGATCTCGCCTCGCCAGAGCGGATCGATGCGCTCCCAATGGCCAAGGCGACCAACGGGGCCATCGCCGAGAGCACGAGCCCCACCACGAGCTGCGGGGCTACCTCGGGCGGCGGTGCCTGGCGCCGCTGCACCGACGGGCAGGGAACCAGCGTCGGCCCCAGGTCACGGCGCAGGGAGGGCTGCGCCGTGCGGATGGGGGGCACCGTGGACAGGTCCGCCCCCCACATCTCCGCGACTCCGTCGACCGTCGGCCGCTGCCGGGGATCTGCGCGAAGGCATGCCTCGATGGCTCGCATCATGCGTTCGGGAGCCCGAGGAGCCAGCTCTCGTGCCGACTGCGGTGGGTCCGATGGCTCGAACGGCCGACCCGTCACCATCTCGAACAAGAGGCGCCCCAGGGCGAAGACGTCCCTCGACACTCCCTCGCTCCGAGTGCCCTCGTCCATCGCGAAGCCCGACACGCTGGGCTGCAGACCAGACTCGGTCATGACGAGCCAGACGTCGCCTGGCTCCAGATCACGATGAGCGCAGCCGCGCAGGTGGGCCGCCGACACGACCGCCAGGATGCCCGGCACCAACCCGTCGATCTCCTCCCAGGAGAGCCGCTGAGCGCGAAGGACCGTCGCGAGGCTAAGCCCATCGGCCGACCCCTCCATCGCGGTCGGGTCGACGTGGCTGCCGCACTGAGATGCCGTAGGATCCATGGTCCGTCCTCCTGGCCCATGTCTTCAAGACACCTGCGGCAGATGGACGGTCACATCGAAGCGCTACAGCTGGATCCGTCCGGCCTCGTACAGCTCCATCAGGGCGACGAGCGCGCTCACGAGCAGCGTCACCCCCACCGCCACCACCACGCCGGGGTTGACGAAGCCGGTGCGAGGCGGCATCGGATTCAGCTCACGCACGCCGGTCGGGCCCTCGGGCTCGGCCGGCGTGTCCGTCTCTCGGCGCCCGACGGGCTGCCCATAGACGTCCTGCGGCACGTAGCGCGCCATGCGCTGCGCTGGCTGCGGCGTGTGGTGGAACGGGAGGGGCGGTGCGTCGAAGGGGCTCTCGACGGGCGCACTGAAGGTCATCGCCTGCCTGCGTGGCGCCGGCGCCTCCGTGGGGACGAGGTCGGTGAAGTCAGGAGGATCTGCTGGCATCCGAGCTCCAGCCCCACCGTTCGGCACAACCCCGGAGCACTTGAGGAGGGTGTATTCACCACAACGGAGCAATCGGGCCCGGCTCTGTTGGCGTCTTGAATACGATCAGTGCAGAAGCTCATTGTGAGGCACTGGCGTATCCACTACCCTTCAGACACATGCGTCCCACCCTCCCAAGCCCCTACGCCTACCTCGACTATCGGCGCTACCTCTCCGACTGGTTCGGAGCCAAGAAGACGCTCAATCCCCGCTTCAGCCATCGGCTGTTCGCCAGGCTGTGCGATCAGAAGAACCCCTCCCTGCTGCATCACGTCATCGAGGGGCGGCGCAACCTCACCGAGCGCACCACGGAGTCCTTCGTGCGCGGCCTCGGCCTTCGCGCGGGAGAGGCCCAGTTCTTCCGACTGCTCGTGGCGTTGGATCAGGCCAAGCACGCCGACGCACGCAACGAGGCGTGGGAGCAGATCTGCGCCACGCGGCGCTTCCGAGAGGCCCGCCGCATCGAGCACGACGCGTTTCGCTACCTGTCTAGCTGGACGCTTCCCGCCATCCGGGAGCTCGCCCGTCGACCCGACTTCCGGTCCGATCCGGCCTGGGTGGCCGACCAGCTGCGCCCTCGCATCACCGAGTCGGAGGCGCGCAAGGGGCTGCAGACGCTGCTGGAGCTCGGCCTGCTCGTGGAGGAGGACGACACCCTGGTCGCCACCGACGCGAGCGTCGTCACGGCACCCGAGGTGGAGCGGCTCGCCGTCATCAACTACTACCGCGGCGCCTTGCAGCTGGCTGCGGAGTCCATCGAGCGCTTCCCCGGCACCGAGCGACACCTGCTCTCGGTGACGGTGGGGGTACCCGAGTCCCTCATGGACACCTTGAAGGCCGAAGCCAACGCCTTCCTCGAGCGCAGGATGCACCTGTGCGACGCCAGCGCCGAGGACGCCGATCGCGTGGTGCAGATGAGCCTGCAGATCTTCCCCTTGACCGGCCGCCGCGAGGAGTCCGCCCCATGAGACCTGCCCTGGTGATGCTCCTGGCTGCCTGTGCCGACCCCTCGTCGGGCACCTTCGTCGGCAACCCCAGCATGAACGCCCGCCTGATCGACAACGACATCCAGCACGCCAGAGGCGGGCAGCTCGACGCACTCGAGGTGCACGTCACCGACTGCGACGACCCTCCCCTGCCCTTGGGGCCCACGACGTTCTTCTTCGACGGCGCCGAGTCGGAGGACTCGCTGGGTCTCCCCATCGGGGAGCACTGCGGTCTGTTCTTCGTCGTGGACCGGTTCACCGTTCGCTTCGACGAGGGCGACGAGGTGACCACGCTGGTGTCGGATGGCTTCGATCTGGAGATCGGGGCGGGCTTCGCCGCGCGGTGGGGACAGCGCTACCGGCTCCACCTCGGCGACACGTGGTGGCTCGAAGACGTCGCGAGCCTGGCAGAGCCAGGCACCACCTTCCTCAACTCGGAGGAACCAGAGCTGCAAGAGGCCTTCTTGGAGGGCTTGATGCGCAGCACGGTGGTGGAGCAAGAGCCGCGCTGAGCGGGCCCGACGCACCGGGGTGTCGCGAGTCGAGCCCCCGGGAAGGTACCCTGCACCCCCATGACGACCCTCGCCCTCGTGATCGCCTGCGCTCCCTCCGTCCAGGTGGTGGAGCCACCCCGCCTCGAGGAGCAGGAGGGCGTGCCTCTGGCGCGACTGCTCACCGTCACCACCGACGCGCCGAGTCAGCTCGAGGTGGTGGCCACGGCCGACGACGAGCGCTTCCGCGTTCGCTGGCCCGAGGTGCGCACCGATCACGAGGTGGCGCTGTTGGGGCTGAAGGCCGACCGCACCTGGACGGTGGACGTCCGCCTGCTCGATACGCTCGGCCGCACGACGGAGGCCGGCCAGCTCACGGTGCAGACCATCCCCGTCCCCGAAGAGGACTTCGGGATCGTCGACGTGCGGGCGCACGACCCGGAGCGCGCCGAGCCCGGCTACCGACTCGCCAACGTGCGTGGCATCGGAGACGACGGCTTCGACATGCTGGTGGCTTGGGACATCGACGACCTCGAGGTGGCCTGGCTCGCCGTCGACGATGGCTTCTCCGACGTGCGCATGACGCCCGAGGGAACGCTGGTGGGCATCCGCAGCTCCACGGTGCCGTCGGAGGTGGACTTCCTGCGGCGGGTGATCCGCCGCTGGTCTCCGGACAGCACCGCCCCCGACTCCATCGTGCTGGAGGCGAACGGCGCCCACCACGAGCTGTACCCCTTCGGGGACGGCTCGTTCTTGAGCCTCACCAACTACCTCCACACGAGCCCGGCCTACCCCGACAGCTACGACCTCGACGCGGCCGTCTACCGGCAGGCGGACCTGACCACCAGCCGCGTGATCCGCTTCGCCGCCGATGGTTCGCTGATCTGGGACTTCCCCCTCGCCGACGTGCTCGACGACTCGCGCATCGGCTTCGGCTCCCTCGAGACCACCCTCAACGGCCTGGACTGGACGCACGCCAACGCGGTGATCCCAGATCCCGACGGGGGGGTGCTGGTGAGCCTGCGACACCAGGACGCCGTGATCAAGCTCGACGAGACCGGACAGCTCGTCTGGATCCTGGGGGATCCGGCGGGCTGGTCGGACGCCCACGCACCCTACCTCCTCGAGATGACGGGAGGCGGACGGTGGCACTACCACGCCCACGCGCCCGCCTTCGACGCCGATGGCCTGCTGCTGCTCTTCGACAACCACAACCACGGCCGCACGCCCTACGAGGCGGGAAGCTCCACGGATTGGGCGAGCCGGGTGGTCGCCTACCGCATCGACGAAGCCACGATGACGGTGGAAGAAGCCTGGTCGTACCACCCCCCAGGACCCGAGATGCAGGTGTCGCGCATGGGAGACGCCGATCCGCTGTTGCAGACCGGCAACGTGCTGGCCAACTTCGCCTACGTCGACGCACTGAACCAGGAGCAGGAGCTCGTGTCGCTGCGGCTCGTGGAGTTCGATCCGGCAGATCCGGAGCGACCGGTGCTGGATCTGTGGGTGCGCAGACCCAACTCCAACATCGGCGTGCGCAGCTTCCGTGGGGAGTCCATCCCGTCGCTGTATGCAGACGACGTCGTCTTCGAGAAGCTGTGAGGCTGCCGTCCACAGCAGCGGCCCTGGCGATGGTGCTGGTGGCTTGTCGCCCGGGGCCTGCCGCCACCGTCGAGCCCGTGCTGCAGCCGGTCGACAACGTGCCGCTGGCCCGCCGGCTGGTGGTGTCCAGCGCCGTGCCCACGCAGCTGTCCGTGCACGCCCAGGCCGAGGACCAGGGGTTTCGCGTGGTCTTCCCCACCTTCGCCACCGATCACGCGGTGCCGCTCCTCGGGTTGAAGCCGAACCGGAGCTACACGGTTGACGTCACCCTCGATGACGAGCGGGGCCGCAGCCGCCTGGCGGGCTCGCTCGTCGTCGAGACCGGGCCACTGCCCACGGACTTCCCCGTGATCGACGTGCTGGCCCACGATCCGGATCGGGTGGAGCCCGGGTACGTGCTCGCCACCGTGCGACGCGTGGGCGAGGGAGGCTCCCACCGCATCGTCGCCTTCGACGCCATCGACCTCGAGGTGGCCTGGTTCGTGGAGCAGGACAACAACTTCGGCGACGTGGGGCGCACCTCGGAAGGCACCCTCTTGGGGCTCCGGATCATCCCCGAGGAAGTGGACTTCCTCAATGCGCCCGTGGCCCGCTGGGTACCCGAGCCCGAGCTGGACCACGATCGGCCGCTGCCCGTGGACAGCGTGCACCACGAGCTGCACCCCTACCCCGACGGCACGATGCTCTCCCTGAGCAACGGGGTGCACAGCAGCGCCGCGTACCCCTCCTCCGTCGACGATCCCACCACCCTCGACCAAGCCACCGATCTGGTCACCAGCCGCGTGATCCGCCTGGATCGAGAAGGAGCGCTGCTGTGGGACGTGGACCTCACGCCGCTGCTCGACGACTCGCGCATCGGCATGTCCTCGCTGGAGCCGCTGCGCGGCGGGCTCGACTGGCTGCACGTCAACGGGGCGGTGCCCCACCCGAGCGGAGGTGCGGTGGTGAGCCTGCGCCACCAGGACGCGCTGATCGCGCTGGACGAGGCAGGGGAGCCGCGCTGGCTGCTGGGGGACCCCGCTGGGTGGCAGTCACCGCAGTCGGACTGGCTGCTCGAGCCCGTGGGCGATCTGCAGTGGCCCTACCACCCCCACGCGCCCGCCTTCGACGCCGATGGCCTGATGGTGGTGTTCGACAACCACAACTTCGGCCACACCCCCTACACCGAGCCCCCCGACGAGCCCTGGCGCTCCAGGGTGGTGGCCTACCGCATCGACGAAGACGCAGGCACCGTCGAGCAAGCCTGGTCCTTCGTGCCCGGCGGAGGACCCGTCCAGTCTCCGCGGATGGGCGACGCCGATCCGCTGCCCGTCACCGGCCACGTGCTGGCCAACTTCGGCTGGATCCAGACCGGTCCCGACGACGCCATCGAGGACGTCCGGATGCGGCTGATACAGCTCGATCCCGACGCGCTCGACGATCCGGCCCTGGATCTGCAGCTCACCGCTCCCATGGACGGCGGACTGCCGGGTGTTCGGTCCTACCGCTCCGACGCGATCCCCAGCCTGTATGCGGACGACGTGGTGTTCGAGCCGGTGTGGTAAGGAACGCCATGTCCGACGACCATCCCTACGCAGCCCCCGATGGCGACGCCCCCGCCGACTCCACCGAGTCCTGGGGCCGCGCGATCAGCTGGGTGCCGAGCCTGTACTTCATCGAAGGCTTGCCCTACGTCCTGGTCAACATCGTCTCCGTGGTGATGTACAAGACGCTGGAGGTCTCGAACACCGAGATCGCCTTCTACACCAGCTGGCTGGGCTTGATCTGGGCCTTCAAGGCGCTGTGGAGCCCGCTGGTGGACGGGGTGTGGACCAAGCGCTCGTGGACGCTGGCGATGCAGCTGGCCATGGTGCCTGCGATCATCGCGGTGGGATTCAGCCTGCCACTGTCTGGCTTCGTGCAGGTCACCCTGATCCTGTTCGCCCTCATCGGCGTGCTGTCGGCCACCCACGACATCGCCGCCGACGGCTTCTACATGCTGGGCTTGAGCGAGGGGCTGCAGTCCGCCTTCGTGGGGATCCGCAGCACCTTCTGGCGCGTGGCGCTGGTGACCGCCGAGGGAGGCCTGGTGGTCCTCGCCGGCGTGCTGGGCGAGCGGATGGGGCTCGTCGAGGGCTGGACGGCGACGCTGTGCATCGCGGCCGCGGTCTTCGGCATCGGCTTCACCTACCACTTCTTCGTGCTGCCTCGGCCCGTCGCCGACGCGCCTCGCGCCGGATCCGAGGCACTGGGCAACACCGGCAAGACGTTCTCGTCATTCTTGGCCAAAGACGGGCTGATGGCCGGCATCCTGTTCCTGGTCTACTACCGCTTCGCCGAGAACCACATGGCCAAGCTGGTGAGCCCCTTCCTCTTGGACGAGCGCAACGTGGGCGGGCTCGGGCTCAGCCTGCAGCAGGTGGGCGTGGCCAAGGGCACCGTGGGTGTGCTGTGCCTGGTGGCCGGTGGCATCCTCGGGGGCATCGCCATCTACCGCCACGGGCTGAAGGCCTGGCTGTGGCCGATGGTGATCGCGCTGAACGTGCCCGACCTCATCTACGTGTTCCTCGCCGCCACCCAGCCCGACAGCTTCCGCGTGGTCACCGCCCTCATCGGGGTGGAGTCCTTCGGATACGGGTTCGGCTTCGCCGCCTACCTCATGTTCATGATCCGGCTGGCCCAAGGCCCCTTCAAGACGGCCCACTATGCCTTCGGCACGGGGATCATGGCCTTGGCCGCGTGGGCGGCCCAGGTCTGGTCGGGCGCCGCACAGGAGCTCCTCGGCTACACGGGCTTCTTCGTGTGGGTCTGCGTGCTCACGGTGCCGGGCATCTGGGTGGCCTGGCTCGTCGACATCCCCGCCAACTTCGGCAAGGGCGACCAAGCCTTGGGGGAAGAAGAGGACGTCACGAAGCCCCTGAGCGTGGCCGCCTTCCTCACGGGCGTGTACCTGAACCTGCTCTTCGGGGCCCTCATCGTCGCCGTGGGCATGCTCGGCGGCACCGACGACGCATCGGGCTGGGTGATGGGAGCGGGTGTGTTCATCTCCACCGCGGGCTTCGCGGTCACCCTCGCGCTCCTCGCGCGGCACATGTGGGCCACCCATCCGGAGCCCGGCAGCTCGCTACAGCCTGCCGTGGCGGCGGCGCTGCTCTTCGTGCCCGTCTTCAACCTGTACTGGATCGTCCGCCTCTTTCGCGGCTTCGCTCAGCGAGCGGGGCTCTCGGTGGGCCTGTTCACGTCCTTCGCGGTGCTCAACGCCCTTGGCGTGCTCTGGGTCGTGCCCATCGCCGGGGTGCTGCTCGCTGGCGTCAGCCTCGTGCTCACCGGCGTGGTGATCGTGCAGGCCCTCGGCGCCATCAACCGCACGCGCGCAGCGACCACCGGGTGATCATCACCACCTGGCTGGTATCGACGGCACTTGCGGGCACCTGGGTGCGTGAGCCCGGCCACGGCTACACCAACGTCGCGGTGGGGATCAGCACCGCACGCCATCGCTTCACCGAGGACGGCCGCCGCCTGCCGATGGACGACGACCACTTCGTGCCCGCCAACTTCGAGGCCACCTTCGACGACGCCTCCACCCAGCAGCTCGACGTGGCGCTCTACGCCGAGGTGGGCGTGCTCCCCGAGCTGGAGGTGTTCGGCAGCCTTCCGGTGCGCCGCAGCGTGGCGCGCTGGCCCTTCGCCGCCAGCGACGACGTGCTCACCTTGGCGAACACGGGCCTCGGGGATGCCACCCTCGGCGTACGCTGGGGCCGCCCGGTGGGATCCGCCGTCACGGCGCTGGCCGCCGCCGTTCGCCTGCCGCTCTACGACAACGCCCTCGAGGCGTTGGGGCTCGAGCCCGGCAACGCCGATCTCTACGACGACCAGCCCCCGCTGGGCGCGGGCACCGTAGACGTGGACCTGCTGGCCTCGGTGGGAGGCGGCTTCGCCCGGGGATGGCTGCAAGCCGAGGCCGGCGTTCGATTGCGCAACCGTCGCTTCGGGGCCCAGGTGCCCGTTCGCGTGCAGGGCGGCCTCCGCCCCGCTCCTGCACTCGCCGTGTTCGCCGAGCTCGAGGCGCTGGCGGCCCTGATCGATGGCCAGGCTCCAGACGACTACCTCGACGCGTACAACAAGGGGCCGCTGGCGCTGGATCGCCAGAGTCACCTGCGTCCCGGCGTCGGACTGCTGGTGGAGCCCTGGGCCAGCAGCGAAGGCGCTCAGCCCGGCGCGCTGCTTCGGGTGGATCGGGTGCTCTCGGGCCGGCGCACCGCGGCCACCACCACCGTGACAGCAGGTGTACAGCTCGCATGGTAGCGTCGAGGATCGAGGGAGGCGCTTGGTGAGCAGGGTCGTCGTGATCGCGATGGGAACCGTTGCCTGCAACACGGGGCTGGTGGACTACACCGAGCCGCTCAATGCGCCTGGGCGAACCGGCAACTGGACGGGTCCCCGGGAGTGGTGTGAAGGCAAGAAGTACCAAGCCGACGACGACGTCGTCATCGACGGATTCTATTTGTGCACCGACAAGATTCCGGTGCACCCCATCGATGATCCCATCCTGCATCCATGCAACGAGATCACCTCGCTGCAACCCGACGACGAGGTCGCCTGGCTGTACGACGGCGTGGTGGCCAAGGCCTATGCCATCGAGGCCCTGCACCTGCGGGAGGGCGTACACGACGACCTGCGCGGAATTCCCATCTTCGTCGACTGGTGAGCCATCGTGGGAGGCGTCGAGGTCTATCGACGCGAGATCGACGGCGTGGTGCACCAGTTCGACTTCGCCGGGCTGTGGGGGGGCGGGGCCGCCTTCACCGAGCGAGACCTGAAGTGGCGAGGTGACAACACCATCTACAGCACATGGACCCACCTGGGCCTCGTGGGGCCGCGGGAGGGACTGGCCGTGGAGCTGGCTCCTGCCATCTGGGGCGTGACCACCTGGGCCGACTTCGAAGATCGCTACGGCACGCTCGAGACCTGCGAGGCCTTCGTCGGGGAGGAGATCCTCGGCGTGGGCTGCGAGGGCGCCTGCGAGCGACTGTCGCGAGATTGCCCGGACCTCCTAGGCCAACCCTGCGGACCCGCCTGCGAGCAACTTCCCCGCACCTACGTGGAGTGCATGCTCCGCGTGCCCGAGTGCGATCTACGCGAATGCGACCTGTTCGAACCACCCGACGACGATTTTCCATGAGATTACTCGACTGTCACCCCCCTGATACGATCACGGCATTGTCGCGGAGAAAACACAAATAACGCAACATGCTCGCATCTCCACGAGAGGATCTGCGCCTGGGCTGCGTCGTCAACGAGTAGACTGGCGCTTCCCAGGGAGGCCCCCATGCCTGGCCCAACCATCTCACCCCCGTTGTCGGACGTCGATCTGGACAGCGCCGAGGTCACGGATCCCCTCGGCCGTCGAACTCCGTTCAGCTTGGGTCGAACGTCGATCCTGCCCGATCTGACCTTGCGCGACGGCAGTATTCGCCTGCGCACGAGCGGTGCTGAGCGATTCAGCACGGAAGCCACCATCGGCGCGGGAGGCAACGGCTTGGTCGCCCGCGCGGTGGATGCCGATCTCGGCAGGCGCGTGGCCATCAAGCGGCTTCGCGAGCAGATGAAGGCGCCAGGGGACGTGGCTCGATTCGTGCGCGAGGTGCGGCTCATGGGGTCGCTGGAGCACCCCAACATCGTGCCGGTCTACGACGTGGGGCAGGGCGAGGACGACGCGTTCTATGCGGTCATGAAGTGGGTGGACGGCGAGACGCTGGAGGACCTGCTGCATCGGCTCCGATCCGGCGACGACGAGGCCCACGCGACCTGGACCTTCGACGCCCGCACGCGCCTGTTCCTGGACGTCTGCAGAGGGATCAGCCACGCGAACAGCCGTGGGGTGCTGCACCGCGACATCAAGCCGGGCAACGTGATGGTCACGTCGGACGGCAGCGTGCAGATCCTGGACTGGGGTCTGGCGAAGGCCATCGGCGAACCGGACGATCCCTACCAGCCGAAGCGCCCCCGGGAGGCCTGGCAGACGCAAGCGGGCGGGCTGCTGGGCACACCCGCCTACATGGCGCCCGAGCAGGCACGCGGTGAGCCCTACACCCACCGGACCGAGGTCTTCGCTCTGGGGGCCCTGTTCTGGGAGCTGCTCACCCTGCGCTCCCTGTGGTACCAGGACATGTCCACCGAGGACATGGTCGAGTTCGCCAAGCGCCGCGAGCTCCCGGTCCCCTTCCACATGCGACCGAACCCTGCGCAAGGGCCGGTGCCGTCTCACCTGAGCTGGTTCGTGTGGCGCGCCACGCGCCCCGATCCCATGGAGCGGTTCGCCAACGTGGACCACCTGATGAGGGAGCTGAAGTCGCGTGCGGCGGGCTCGTTCCCGGTTCAGTGTCCGGCCACGTTCCAGCGCAGGGCACTGATGGGCGCCACACGACTGCTGGACCGCTACCCGAAGGCCTTCCCCGCGGCGGTGGGCACCACCTCGGTCTTGGCCATCCTGGGCGCGTTCCTCGCAGGCATGCTGGCGAGCTAAGCGCCTGCCTCACTGGCGGCGGCGGCACAAGCCGAGCAACAGCCCCACGCCGACGAACGCCCAGGGTGCCGAGCCCGACGCGTCGCAGCCACATCCCGTGCGCGCGATGGGCTCCACGGGCTCGACAGGGGATCCATCCGTGGGAGCCGTGCCCGTGCCGGTGTCCGTGGTGGGTGGTGTGCCGGTGTCCTGGGGCGGCTCGGACTTGGTCGACGTGTCGCTGCAGCCCGTGTCCTGATCCTCGGCGTTGGGCTCGTAGGGGCACGAGTCCAAGCCGTCGAGCACGCCATCGCCGTCGCGGTCGATGCCCAGGCGATGCCCGTCTCCCGGCAGCACCGCGGTGAGGGTCACGCTGCCGCCATCGGCCAGCGCGCGCAGCTCCTCGACGCTCAGGGGGGCCGTGCCGTCGTCGGAGGTGAAGGCACCGTCCTCGTACAGGAATCCCCTCACCCGGCCCTTCGACCAGGCCTTGGCCACCACGTCGCAGTCCGTGACCTCCCCGCCCAGGAGCTTCGAGACGAAGGGGCGCTCGGCCGAGGCGAGCAGCAGGTCCATGCGGGCGTTGACGAGGACGTCGTCGCTGGCCGTCAGCGTGATCTGCTGCCCCACCACCGGGGCGATGTCGTTGTCGAAGGCCATCATCAGCTCCACCATGGCGCGACGCTCGGCGTCCGACCGAAAGCCGATGTCGGGCCCGTTGGCGTCGAACACCACCGCCGAGAAGAAGCGGAAGAGCGTGTCGATGCTGCCGTCGTGCAGGAAGCCGTAGCCGCGGATCTGGTCGCCCGTGTGAGCCGAGCTTCCCCCGTCGGTGAAGTCGACGTCGATCATGCCGAACATCCCCACCTTCGTGTACAGGTTGCGCAGCTGCGGCACCTTCATGATCTGAGGCTCGTTCTCGAAGCTCTGCAGCCCCGCCGTGCCGAAGAAGCCGTCCGCTGGCTCGAGGCTGTGGCAGCCGTCGCAGTTGAACCCGAAGTCACCGATGGGCACGCCATCCGAGATCCGCTCGGAGCTGACATAGAAGTCGAAGGCATCCTGCTGCTCGGTGGTGAGGCTGCGGTCGAGGGCGCGCAGGGGGTTCGGCGGCATCGCGATGGACTCGGTGAAGGCGGCGAAGGCATCCATCTCCGACTCGTTGGGGATCGACCGCATGCCCAGCAACCCAGGGAAGGCCACCACGAAGTTCTTGAACGACAACCGCTCGTCGAAGGGATCGTCGCCGTAGGTGCCCACCGCACGGTCGCCGCGCCAGTGCATGGCGCCGTGGTGCTGCATGCCGCGCAGGGTCTGCGTCGTCATGGGCCCCTTCATGGGATGGAAGTCGTTCGGATTGCCGGTGCCGTTGATGTCGCCGGGGGCCACCACCCCGAGCAGCGTGGGGATACTCCCCGTGGTCACGATCTCGTCGGGGTTGCCCAGATCCCAGGCGAGGTGATCGAGGTCGCCGAAGACGTGGCAAGACGCGCAGCTGGCTTCCCCGTTGCTCGAGAACCGCTGGGCGTCGTACAGGAACGGGCGCCCCTCACGTACCCAGTCGGGCTCGGGCGTGTGCAGCGCCCACCGGTCGACCTGGGCGCCGGTGGCTACGTCGATCACCGCGATGGCGTGATCGAAGCGGGTGTAGACGAACAGCCAGCCCCGGTCGTCGCTAAGGGCGAGCCCGCTGGGCCCGCCGCCGGTGGACAGGTAGCTCGCCGAGGCCTTGCTCGGATCGAAGCTGCCATCCTCCAGCTCTGCCGTGGAAATCACCCCCACGCGCGCCGATCCGTAGGCCGCCACGTACAGGGTGGCTCCGTCGGCGGACACGACCACATCCACCGGCGTGGCGAGGCTGTGATCCTTGGTGCCCTTCTCGGCAGGGGTGACGGCGTAGTCGATGTGCGGGTTGAGGTGCCGCGGCGTGGCCTGCCCCGCCTGCACCACGGTCACCCGCGCCTCGTGCAGGCGCCCCTGCACGGTGGAGCCTCCCACGATGCCGGGGCCCTCGAAGCGAACCTCGTTGCGCGCCTCGGTGTTGGTGACGTAGAGCGCCCCCGAGACGGGGTTCACCGCCATGTTGAACAACACGGTGCCCACCGAGGTGACGGGCGACGACGCCGGCTCGAGGGTGGCAGCGTCGATGGCGAAGAGATCTTGGTCGGGTAGATCGAAGCGCACGGCGTTGGACCAGTCCCGCCCGAGCTCGTCGGCCCAGAACCCGAGGGTGTCGTCGTAGCGCACGATGAGCCCCACCTCGGGCGCACTCTCCTTGTCCACGTTGACCGCGGGGCCTGGGTTCCCCCCGGGCATGCGGAACCCCTCCACGAAGCAGGGACCTGCCGCCTCGAAGCCGTCACACACGACGCCCTCGGGCAGGGCCGTGGTGCGATTGCCCGACTGAAACACCGCGGCGTACACGGTGGCGCCATCCGGCGAGACGGCCAAGGCGCGCGGTGTGTCGCCGAAGAGCTGCAGGATCGCCTCTGGGGTGCCACCGATTCCCGCTCCCGGCTCCTCGGCGTCGAACACCCACACGTCGGCCCGCCCCACGCCTGGCGTGGTCAGCTGGGGATCTCCCGCTCCGGGCACCGCGGCCAGCGACGGATCGGTGCGGTGCTGCCCGCGGTGGGCCGTGGTGACGAACGCGCGCCCCTGCGCGAACACCACGTCGCGAGGCTCGTCGCCCACCAGCAGCGTGCGCGACACGCGCAGCTCGTCCACGTCCACCACCGACACGCTGTCGGAGAGGTGGTTGACCACCCACACCTCGTCGTCGGTGCGCGCTGCCACCGACACCGGATCGAGGCCCACGGGCACCGCCCCGCGGTACCACAGGCCGGTGTCCACCACGTCGTAGATCTGCAGGTGGCCGTCGGTGACGTTCGCCACGAACAGCAGCGATCCGTCGGGTGACAGCGCCACGGGGCGCACGGGGCCGGTCTCGAACTGCAAGAAGGCGGGCTGGGCCTGTGCCGCGACAGCCAGGGCGATCAGGGTCGTCATGGAGGGAGGATACACACAAGTGGGAGGTACAGTGGCCCCATCATCGACGTCTCTTCCGACCTTTGACTTGGGTGGGCCAGTCCTCGCGGCCCCGGTGATCGATCCTGCCGGCAGACGCCTGGTGGGCACGACGGACGGCACGCTGCACGCGGTGGCCCTGCAGAACGCCACCTCCTTCGCCTGGCCGGGTCCGGCCCCCATCGAGGCCGCCGTGGGCGTGAGCCCGAAGGGTCGGCTGTTCGTGCCAGGCACCGACGGGGTGCTGCGCGCCTTGAGCCCAGAGGGCGACGAGGTGTGGTCCTTCGATCTCGCGTCCGAGCAGCCCACCATCTCGGCCTGGGGCCAGCGCGCCTGGCGGGCACGCCCCGTGGTGGGGCACTCGCTGGTGGTGGCAGGCAACGACGACTTCCACGTCTACGCCTTCACCCTGGGGGGTGACCTGCGCTGGGCCGCGCCCACCGGCTTCGCGGTGCGTGGGCCGGCGAGCTTCGCCGAGGACGGCACGGTGGTGGTGGGCAGCCTCGACATGGCGGTCTACGCGCTGGCGCCTACCGATGGGCGCCCGCGCTGGCGCAAGCCAGTGGGCAACTTGGTCACGGGTCGCGTGGGGGTGGCCGACGGGCTCGCGGTGGTCGCGACCGCGGGAGGCCAGGTGCTGGGGCTCGACCTCGACGGCGGCACCGTGCGCTTCACACGCACCGTGGGCTCGCCGGTGCTCGGCGGGGTCACGGCGATGCACGACGGCTGGGTGCTGGCCACGAGCGACGGACGGCTGCTGCACCTGGGTCCGCGCGGCGAGGTGCGCTGGACGGCCTACCTCGAGGCACCTGCCTTTGCGGTTCCCACCGTGGGAGCCCCTCCCGACGGATCGACCCTCGTGCTGGTGGGCACGGCCGACGGAAAGCTGCACGGCGTCACCGAGGAGGGGCAGCGCGCCTGGGTGATGGATCCCCTCGAGCAGGCCGATGGCGAGGTGGGCACTGCCGGCCACGCCCTGGGCGAGGTCGCAGCCGACGGACTGGGAGCGGCGGTGGCCACCCGCGGAGGCCAGCTGCTGGACGTGCAGTGGGGCTCGGAGCGCAGCGACGGCGTGCACTTCACCCTCGATCCGAGCGCCGACGGACCGGATGGACCCCAGCTGCGGCTGTCCACGGGCGCGCTTCGCACCCATCCCCTTCCCGACGACGGTGTGCTGCACGCCGAGCCCGGCCACGTGGTGTCGCTGGCGACCTCGGCGCGGGGCGCCCAACCTGGTCCAGCCACGGTGGACCCGCAGGTGCGCACCCAGTCCGACTGGATCCATCGGGTGCGCACGTCGGCCGATCTCGGCTGGGTGCACCTCGAGCCCGTGGAGCCGAGCGTGGGCGCCCACGCGCTGCAGCTCGAGTACGCCGCCCACGCCGACGGCGGTCGCACCGAGGCCGCCCAGAGTCTCCGGATCGCCGTGCCCGAGCGCGCCGATCCGCCTGCCGAAGCGCGGCTGACGCTGCGCGACCTCACCCTCGACGCACCCGCCATCGCCCACGCCATCGATCCCCTGGGCCTTGCTCGGCTCTGCATCGACGTGGCGGTGCTCGAGGAGGGCGAGGACGGCACGGGGGTAGCGTGGGGGGTGCAGCGCGGAAGCGGAGAGCGGACGGCGTTTCGGACCACACGACGCCACGGCGCCCTGGTGCTGGAGGCGACGACGAGCCGCGTGGGCACCACCTGGGCGAGCCTGAGCCTCGAGCGCGTGCGCTTGGCCGTGGCGGGTGCCGCGCCTCGCACCGCCTCCGTGTTGATGGAGGGAGCGGCACTGCCGAGCCCCACTCGAGGGGTGTCCCAGGCGCTGCAGTTCCCCACGGCCGCCCTGGAGCGCGCGGGCAAGCCGTTCCTGGCTGCCCGAGAGCTGTGGACCCACCTGGCGGGCCAGCTCCCCGATCGACCCAGCCTGTCCCACCTCGCTGGATTGGGTCAGAGCGCCCCCCGCACGCTGGGCATGCTGCCTCGACTGCTCGATGCCGAGGTGTGGGGCCCCTGGGGCATGCTGGACGCTCACCGCCGGCTGCTCGCCGTGGGGCGGATGGCCGTCTCCGAGCACCCGGCGTCGACGCGACCGGAGGTGGTGGTGGACCACGTGACCGCCGACGCCGTGCGGCGCACCGTCACCGCCCAGGTGGGAGGCGGCGAGGCCGCTCTGCGAGACACCATCTTGTCGATTGTGCTGCTGGAGATGCCTCGAGAGGGCGAGACCTGCGGCCCGGTGCCGGAGACCATCGACTACACCGCGCGCACGGTGGTGCGCCGCAACGACGATGGCCTGCCCTACGAGGTCGTGCTGGAGATCCCGCTCACCACCCCGATGAATCGGCCGATGGAGGCCTGGGTGCTCGCTGATCTCGACGTCGTGTGGCGCGGCCCGCTCACCGGCTGAGCACGCTGCGCTACGGCAGCGAGTCGAGCACGTCGGCCCAGGGCGGCGCCGTCGCGCTGGCGCTGTTGTCGCAGCCGAGCTCGTCGGACAGCGCGTTGATGTCGGCCACCCGGGTCTCGGAGCTGGGGTGCGTGGAGATGAACTCGGGGATCGCGATGCTCTGATCCTCGAGGATCCGCTGGAAGAAGGTCGCAGCCCCGTTCGCGGCGTAGTCCGACTGGCACAGGTACTTCACGGAGAAGTCGTCGGCGTCCTTCTCGTCGGCACGGCTGAAGCTCAGGAACGTGAGGCTCGCCGCGATCTCGGGGATGAGCCCCGGCTCGCTACCGAAGATCACGCCCAGGAGCACGCTCACGCCGTACTGCTTCGACAGCTGGTTGGTGCTGTGGCGCTCGGCCGCATGGGCCACCTCGTGCCCGAGCACGCCCACGACGTCGTCCTCGCGCTCCAGGAAGCGCATAAGGCCCGTGTACATCCAGATGTAGCCGCCCGGCGCGGCGAAGGCGTTGAGGACCTCGTCATCGTCGATGAGGTAGATCTCCCAGGCGAACTCGTCGCGGTATGCGACCTCGTCGCTCACGAGCACGGCGTCGAGCATGCGGTCGAGGTGTGCGTAAGCCTCGGGCGCAGCGGCGCGATCCACCACCGGGTAGGTCTCCGGATCTGCGTTGATCTCGTCTCGCAGCTGCTGGCCGAGCTCGATGTCGTCTTCGATGGTGAAGATGTTGCATCCGGCCATCAGGCCGAGGGTTGCGGCGAACACACCTGTGCGCATGGGTCCTTCCTCCGGGTGGGTCTCTTATACGGCGACCACAGGCACGACTTCAGCCGTTACCTGGATGTTCCCTCCGCTCCTGCGCGAATCGGCTCCACCACGGCCTCCCAGTCGGGGTGCAGCTGCAGCGGCGCCAGCTCGGGACGCACGGCGGCCATGTCGGCGTGGATGGACGGACAGGGGCTCACGCGGAGGGCGTCGAGCAGGTGGGTCATGGCCACGGAGCTGGAGTCCCCCGCCAGCACGGCCACCACGGCTCGGTCGAGGTGAACCTTCGCGATGATCATGTCGAGCTCGCCAGGCTCGGCGATGCGACGCCGCAGGGCGATGGCGCGATCCAGGGACGCCGCTGCCAGGTCGAGTCGCCCATCCTCGATGGCGGCCCACCCACGACGTGCGTTGAGCAGCACCAAGGTGGGCAGCCGATCGGATCGCGGCGGCTCGACGGCCTCGAGACCGTCCAGGTGCCTGAGCAAGGCGCTGATCACCTCCAGATCAGTGCTGTGGGTGTACAGGTTCGACAGCCACGCCCCCGCGAAGCGATAGGGCCACTGGCGACCGAGCAGCATGCGCAGATCGGTACCCAAGGCGTCGAGGCGGCTGTGCACCAAGTGGTCCAGCACGCCGTCGCCGGTGCCTGCCTCGAGCATCCGACCGAGCGCGGACCGCAAGGCCTGACCATCGTCCCGCTCTGCCGCGATGGCCACGCGCAGCTCCAGATCATCCGCTGTCGCCGTGGCCAGGAGGGTGTCGGCGGTCCGAGCGTCTCCGTCGGCCAGCGCGCGCCGTGCCTCGTGGGTGGGCAATGGCCCGGGCTCCCCCTCCTCGATGAGGGCTGCTCCGCGCAAGATGATGCTGTGCACCGTGGCCAGCGCCAAGGTGTCCTCGCGACCCGTGGCCTGGAGCACGAGCTCCCAGTCGCCGCTGGGGATCGGAGACCGAGTGGCCTGCACGAAGCTCTTCCAGCCGACCTCACCATCGACGGAGGTGCTGCAGGACAGGCCATCATGGGTGGCGAACACGTGCAGGTGGGCAGTGAGGCGCCCATCATCTGCGTCGAGGGGCCGCTGCGTGCTCTGTGCGCCCGCGCGACACGTCAGGCGCCGCCACACCACCTCGCCACCGCCACGACCATCGATCCGCAGGCCGAAGGTGGGACCAGACGCCCCCACGCGCTGAAGGGCGATCTGCACGCCCCCGTCCCACTCGGCTCGGTGGACCTGCAGATCCACCTCCAGCTCCAGGTACCCGCCCTCCCAGGTCACGGGCATCCGCGCGAGCACGCCGTTGCCGAAGGCCTCCACGCGCAGACCCGCGTCGCGATCGCGGCGCAGCGCCAGGGGGCGCTCGATCCGCCACCGCGGATCGAGGGCCTGATCGAAGACGAGGCGCGCCACGGGGGGATCTGCGAGGTTGGCCAGCTCCGTGAGCCGACGCGCCTCGTCGTCGTCGAGCGCACCCGCATCGCGCAGCCGCGAGAGCACGCCGACCTCCTCGCGAGCAGCGTGGGCGTCACGCCAGGCTCGGGCAGCGGCGCGCAACACCTCCACCACCCCGACACCGTCGCGCAGCCCGTCGGCCGCCTGCATGTAGAGCGCCGCAGCCTCGTCGGGGCGCCCGGCCATGTGGTGGATGTCGGCAGCGCGCAGCAAGGCCTCCCAGGCCACGGGCTGCCCCCACTGCAGCTCCGCCAGCTGCTCCATGGCCGCCGCGGCCTGATCGAGCTGCCCGATGTACACGAGATCCTCGGCACGCAGCCAGGCGGCGCGAAACGCCGTGTCGGAGCCATCCGGTGGCTCTCGCATGGTGTGCGCCACGGCGATGAGCGGAGGCGGTGCCCCGGTGCCGGCGCCGAGCACCCAGACGGCGTGATCGTCGTGGGGCTCGGAGACAACCAGCTCCAGGGCGCGATCCGCGTCGAGGTCGGCCACGGCGAGCAGGTTCAGATCTCGCAGCCACACGTCCGACAGCGAGCCCTGCTCGTCCTGCACGAGCAGCAACAGATCGTCGCCGCAGCTCGCAGCTGCGTCCACGACCCCGTTGCCGTCGAGATCTCCGGTGAGGATTCGATCACAGACGACATCGAGCTCCTGCTGCGCCGTCAGGCCCTCTTCCTGCAGCGACAGCCGCCACAGCCCTGCCGCCACACCCATGGGCGCATCCCCGGGGAACACGCGCAGGTTGGCGTAGCGGTCTTCCTTGGAGGCGAGCAGACGCTGCGATCCGTCGGGATGGGGAAGCACCGCGAGATCCTTGACCACGCCCATCTTCAGACGAGACGTGAGCGCGAGCTCGCGCTCGCCCGGCTCGGCACGCAACACGCGCACGTCGTAGGCGCCCCACTCCCCGGCAGCGACCACCAGCTCCTGGGCACCGTCTCCGTCGAGGTCCGTGGTCAGCAGATCGTAGATGGACGACGCAGCAGCGTTGGTCTGCGGATGGGGAACGTCCCGCTGCAGCACCCAGCGGCCATACAGTCGATAGAGGTTCTTGCCCTGCCCCAGGTAGTGCTCGGGGACCCCGTCTCCATCGAGATCTCCACTGGCCTCGGCGTACAGGGAGCCCTCCTCCCAGCGCCGCAGCCGCCGCAATCGACCACTGCGCGTCTCCTCCAGCAGCACCGTGACGCCTCCTGGCGTGGAGGCCAGCAGACGCGCGGGAGATCCGGACAGCGGGTACAGGGCGTTGGTGTACACGGGGGTGCGCAGCTGTCGCAGGGGCTCGAGCTTCGGTCCGCCCCCCACGAGGGTGAGTCGATCCGAATCTCCCCGGCGCAGCAGCATCACCGCATCGTCGCGGGGCCACATGGCGGCGAAGTCTGCGTGGTGGGGCGTGCGCGTGGCCTGCGCTAGCTCCCGCAGCACGCTCTTGACGGCGTCGTCGGGCCCCTCCTCCGCCGCGTTGGCCAGATCGCGCCGCGCGGCCAGGGCATCGCGGTGTAGACGCGCCACCTCCGGGCTGCGAGCCCGCGCGGGATCCCGGGTGCGCAGGATGTCCACCACCTCGGGCAGCCGCTCCAGCTGTCGCTCCGAGCGGAGCCCCATGGCGAGCCCGAGCAGCGCCTTCTCCTGCTCCACCGCGCGCTCCGACGCCGCATAGGCCGAGCCCAACGCGGCGAGCCGCGCGGCCGAGTCCCCCGCGTCGCGGTGGTGATCGGCCCGCACGAGCCAGCCATTCACGAGCGCCTGGGTGCCTCGATGATCGGGGTGGGTGGCGAAGGTCTGCCAGGCGCTCTCTGCCTCGTCTCGTCGATGCTCGGACTCGAGCTCGTCCACCCGCGCCAGCACGCGCTTCACCACCTGACTGGCGACCTCCTGCCGCTCCTTGGCCTGGCTGGCGGCCCGGGTGCGCAGCACCACGTTGCCCCCCACCGACACCACCATCGCCGCCAGCACCGCTGCTGCCGCGATGGCCAGCAGCGCTCGGTTTCGCCGGATGAACCAGCGCCCGCGGTCACGCAAGCTCGGTGGCGCTGCCAGGATGGGCTCCCCGCGCAGGCACCGCTCCAGATCCTCGGCCAGCTCTCGCGCCGAGAGGTAGCGATCGTCGACGTCGCGGCGCATGGCCTTCAGGCACACCAGCTCCACCGGACGCGGCAGCGCTGGCACGATGCTGCGCGGGTGGGTCACGTCTCCGTCGAGCACCTTGCCCATGATGGCGAGGGGGGTGGGGCCGTCGAAGGGCACGCGCCCCGTCAGGGCCTCGTAGAGCATGACGCCCACGCCGTACACGTCGGTGCGAGGCCCCAGGCGCTCCAGATCCCCCGACGCCTGCTCGGGGCTCATGTACATCGGTGTGCCCAGCACCTGACCCGTGCGGGTGAGACGCGTGGACTCCCCGCCCTTCGTGGACAGGGCCAGCCCGAAGTCGGTGAGGCGTGGCCGAGTGCCCTCCTCGAGGATCACGTTGTTGGGCTTCACGTCGCGGTGCACCAGCCCGTGCTCGTGGGCGTGATGCAGGGCACGCGCCAGCTGCGCGGCGATGCCCACCGCCACCTCGGGCTCCATGGGCCCGTTGTCTCGGATCCGCTCGAGCAGGGTGGGACCCGGGACGAAGTCCATGGCGAACCAGGCGCCGCCTCCTTCGCGATCGAACTCCAGGATCTTGACGATGTTGGGGTGATCCAGCTGGGCGACCGCTCGAGCCTCTCGCAGGAAGCGCTCGATGTCTCGAGCCCGCGCGAAGCTACCTGCCAGCAGCACCTTCAGGGCCACCCGGCGCTGCAGACCGGGGTCGGTGGCCTCGTAGACCACCCCCACCCCGCCGCGACCGATCTCCCGAGAGATCACGTAGCGACCGATCCGACCCGGCGCGGGGCGCTCGGCCTCGTTCGGATCGTAGTCCACGAAGGTGGCCTGGGCGGAGCCGGTGGTGGTGTCGCCCAGGCTCTCGCGCAGGGTCAGCCCCAGCACGTCGCGCGCCGAGGTGACCGACGCCCGCACCTCGGGATCGGGGTGGGTCAGCGTGGTGACCACCTCCCGCAGCCCGTCGGGCACGTCCATGTCCAGCGACAAGGCGGTGCGCATCTCGGCGTTCACCGGCTTCACGGGGCCTCCCGTGAGCAGCTCGAACATCAGCACGCCGAAGGCATAGGCGTCCCGCTGCGCGTCGCTGTGGTCACCGGTCCAGTCGGGAGGCACGTAGGCGGTGGGCAGCGCCGGGGCGTCCAGGCTGTTCTGCAGGTGGAAGTCCGACAGCAAGGCGGTGCCATCGGCCCGCAGCCACACGTTGTCGGGCACCAACGCCCGGTGGGCGATGCCGCGCTGGTGCGCATGGGCCAGGGCATCCGCGAGCTGGATGCCGATCTCGAGCACCGCCTTCAGGGGCAGCGCAGGACGATGCACGAAGGAAGCCAGCGGCGTGCCCTGCACCACGTCGGCCACGAGGAACAGGTCGTCGCCGCACGTCTCCAAGCCCATCACGCGCTGCACGTTGGGGTGCTCGAACTGGGTCAGGGCCTGCGCTTCGAGCTGCAGCTGGAGCGGATCCGCGGCGCGAACGGCGCGCACGTGGGCCTTGCGGAAGGGGGTGTCGGCCCGATGGCACCGGTACACCTGGCCGTCCTGAACGGCCTCCTCCACCACCCAATCCCCCACACGTGTGCCGGGCTGCATGCCCACGCCTCGTCCTCCATCGCGCCGCGATCATGCCTGAAGGTGTGGGGGCCACAAGGGCATTGGCACGAAATCTCACATCCGGTGACGCTACCTGGCCTGGAGCACGACCTCGACCTCTTCCAGCGCCCCGGAAGCCCCCGCCCGCAGCACGGTGGCCGACAAGGACTCCCCTGGCCGCTCGCGCAACGCGGCGCGCGCGGCTTCTGGCTGCAGATCGGTGAGCAATCTCCCGCCCACCTCCACGAGCACGTCTCCGGCGCGCAGGGGGCCGTCGTCGGCCACCACCTCCCAGCCCACACCGAAGGTCTCGCGCAGGCCGCTCCGCACGGTGTGGCCAGCCCCGCCCATCAAGATCTCGAGCGCGATGGTGGCGGTGGCGCCGGGGGTGAGGCGCACGGTGGCGGGAATGGACCGCCACTCGTCGTCGCCGTCGAACCAGCCCGCCTCCACGGTCCAGGTGCCCTCGCGCACCTGGAAGTGAAACTCCCCGTCGTCGGCGATGCGCTCGGCACGGGTGCCACTGGGCCCGTGCACGTGGAGCACGGCACCGGAGACGGGGTAGCCGGCTCCGTCCACCACATGACCCGAGAGGAAACCCGTGCCCGGCGGCTCCACGCTGGCCTCCTCGGCGTTCAGCGACGGCTCGCGGGGTGCCGCACGAGCCTGGGCCCACGGCGCCACCGCCCCGACGAGGGGCGAATGCGCCACCACAGCGGGAGGCACCACCCGAAGCTTGGGAACAGATGCAGACAATCGGGGTACCGGCAGGGCCGCATGGTCGGTTGTCACCGGTGCGCGTGGGGCGAAGAGCAACCCTGCAACGATCGCGGCAGCGCTTACTGCAGCCAGGCGACGACGTTCCATGATGAGACGATTGTACACGTGCGCAACGAGGCCGTCCATGCGGCGGACACGCCCACGAGACCGGCGGGTGCCGCCGAGGCACCCGGGCGATAGCAGCGCGCATGAAGCTGGCCATTGCAGGCTCCGGATACGTGGGGTTGGTCGCAGGCACCTGCTTTGCCCACGCCGGACATGCGGTGACGCTGGTGGACGTGGACCAGGCTCGCGTCGACACGTTGCTCGAGGGCGTCTGCCCGTTCTGGGAGCCCGGACTGCCAGAGCTGCTGACCCGGGTGCGGCAGGCGGGCCGGCTGTCGGCCACCACTGACCTCGCAGGGGCCATCCGCGATGCCGACGCGCTGTTCGTCGCGGTGGGCACCCCACAGCAGCCCGACGGGAGCGCGGACCTGTCGGCGGTGGAGACCGTGGTGGACGCGGTGGTTCAGGCACGGCCAGCGCAGCTGTTGCTCGTGGTGAAGAGCACGGTGGTTCCGGGCACCGCCGATCGACTGGCGGCGAGTCTGGCCGCCGCTGGCATCGATGGCGTGGAGGTCGTGAGCAACCCCGAGTTCCTCAAGCAGGGCGACGCGGTGCGCGACTTCACGAGCCCCGATCGGGTGATCGTGGGGGTGCGCAGCCGAGAGGCTGCAGCGCGCATGCGAGCGATCTACGCACCGTTCCTGGTGCGCAGCCAGCGCATCCAGATCATGGACCCCGTCTCCGCCGAGCTCACCAAGTACGCGAGCAACGCGATGCTCGCCTCACGCGTCAGCTTCATGAACGACGTCGCTCGCCTGTGTGAGGCCCTCGGTGCGGACGTGGGCGCGGTGCGCCGAGGCATGGGCAGCGACCGGCGCATCGGCCAGCACTTTCTGTACGCCTCGCTGGGCTACGGCGGCTCCTGCTTCCCGAAGGACGTGGCTGCGCTGTCGGCCCTCGGACGACAGCTGGGCGCCCCCCAGACCCTCGTCGAGGCCACGGCCCGGGCCAACGAGAACCAGCGGGCCCACATCGCCAGGCGCGCACTGGCGGCGCTCGGCCCGGAGCCGAGGGGCAAGCGCGCTGCGGTGTGGGGCCTGGCCTTCAAGCCCCGCACCGACGACGTGCGCCAGAGCGCCGCCCTGGCCCTCGTCGAGGTCCTCCGGCAGGCCTCCGTGCACTGCGTGCTGCACGATCCCGCGGCGCTGGCGAACGCCACGGAGGTCCTCGGCGAGCACGGGATCTCCACGGTGGAGGATCCCCTGGACGCCCTGCACGACGCTCACCTGCTCGTGATCGCCACGGAGTGGCAGCCCTACCGCAGCCTCGATCTGCAGCAGCTGGTGGCCCGCATGGCCCGACCCGTCATCGTGGACGGCCGCAACGTCTACGATCCGGCCTGGTTCGTGGGCACGCCGGTGACCTACCACTCGGTGGGGCGCGCCACGACGGGCGGAGACGGCCACCGGCTCGACCTCCCCTGACCAAGATCTCCGACGCGTGTCACAGCCACCTGGCGTGCCCCGTCTCCTCGGTGAACGCACCTGGAGGCAACGTGAACGTCGGAATCATCGGTGGCGGCTACGCCGGACGCATGGCGGCTGCGCGCCTGGCCCTGGCCGGCCACCAGATCACCCTCGTGGACCCCTTCGACCACTGGGTGGAGCGCACCCGGCTCCACCAGGCCGCAGCCACGGGCACCCGCGTGGAGCACCCCCATCGGCGGCTGCTCGACGCCATCGGCGGACACTTCCACCGCGGCCGCGTGGTGGGTATCGAGGGTGGCGAACTGCACCTCGACGGCGGCGCCACACGCTCCTTCGATCGGATGGTGATCGCCGCAGGCTCCGTGATGCGCCGCGACACCGAGGGCGTGCGCGAGCACGCGCTGTCGCTGGGCGACGTCGCCGAGGCGACGGCGATCCGGGAGCGGATCCGATCCCTCGACGACGGCGCGCACGTCATCGTCGTGGGGGCGGGCGCCACGGGCCTGGAGCTGGCCACCGAGATCGCCGAGGCACATCCACAGCTGCGCGTCACGTTGCTCGGCGATCCCGCCACCGCCCTGTCGCCAGCGGGCGCCCAGGTGGTGACGGCGGCGCTGGACGCGCTGGGGATCGGCACCCGACACGCCCGCGTGCACCGGGTCCACGACTGGGGCGTCGACACCGACCAGGGCGCGCTGCAGGCCGACCTGGTGCTGTGGGCCGCCGGCATGCGAGCGCCCGACTGGATGCGGGCCGCGGGCCTGCCGGTGGACGAGCACGGCCAGCTGCGGGTGGATCCCACGCTGCGTGTGCAGGGGCGCCCCCACCTGGTGGCGGCAGGAGACTGCGCCGCTACCGGGGTGCGCATGTCGTGCGCCACCGCCATGCCCCTGGGGGCCCACGCGGCGGAGACCCTGATCCGCGAGGACGCCGGCCAGCAGCCGCGCCCCTTCCGCTTCGCCTTTCAGCTGCGCTGCGTGTCGCTGGGACGCAGGCGGGCACTCACCCAGCTCGTGCACGCCGACGACACCCCACGAAGCCGCGCCTTCCGAGGGCGGCTGGCCACCTGGATCAAGGAGGCGATCCTCTGGGGCACCGTGCACATGGCACGCTGGGAGACCAAGAGCGGCAGGCCTCTGTACCGATGGCCACAGGCGCCGATCCACACCGGCGCGACGACGGCGCGCTACGAGTCCCCTCGGAAAGCCTCGTGACCCCCGACGACTTCTCCCCCCACCGCCCGCGCCTCCTCGGCATCGCCTACCGCATGCTCGGCAGCGTGGCGTCCGCCGAGGACGTGGTGCAGGAGACGTGGCTGCGGTTCAGCCAGACCGACGACATCGACAACCCCCAGGCCTGGCTCAACACCGTGTGCACGCGCCTGTGCCTCGACGAGGTCCGCAGCGCGCGAGCCAGACGCGAGCAGTACGTGGGCCCCTGGCTCCCCGAGCCGTGGCTCACCGACGAGCCGGCCACGGGCATGCTCGGCGAGTCGCTGACCATGGCCTTCCTGCTCCTCCTCGAGCGGCTCTCGCCCAAGGAGCGAGCCGCTTGGCTGTTGCGGGAGGTGTTCGACGACGACTACGCGCACGTCGCCAGCGTCCTCGAGACCTCGGAGGCGGCCTGTCGTCAGCTCGTCCGGCGGGCTCGCACCGCACTGGCCGCCGAGCGCCCGCGCTTCGACGCCGACGCCGACCAGCAAGCCTCGCTGGTGGCTGCCTTCGGAGCGGCGTGCGCCTCGGGGGACACCGCCACCCTCGAGGGCCTGCTGGCAGACGACGCCGTGTGGCTGGGAGACGGCGGCGGCGTGCGCGCGGCAGCCCGACGTCCCGTCGTGGGAGCGAACGCGGTGGCGCGACTCGCCATCGGACTGTTCGGCAAGCTCCCACCGGGGTGCACCTTCGAGCCTGCGCGGGTGAACGAGTGCCCGGGGGTGATCCTGCGGCTGGCCGACGGAGCACCCTATGCCGTGTGCGCCATCCACGTCGCCGACGGCCGGGTCCAGGCCATCCACAACGTCGTCAATCCGCACAAGCTCGGCCACGTCGGCCGAGCCCATGACAACTGATGACCAGCTGGTTTGGTGCGGGTGCGCACGTTTCGTGGGACGCTTTGGATCCGGGAGTTCCGTTTTGCAGATCGCGCGTCCCTTCGGCATCCCCCTTCGACTGCACTGGTCCTTCGCCTTCCTGGTGCTCGGCATCGTCGGCTTCGCCGTCCTCCAGGTGGGTGTGGTCCCCGGCGTGATCGGTGGCCTGATCGCCGCCAGCAGCTTGGTGATCTCCGTGGTGCTGCACGAGTACGGTCACGCCCTGGCCGCACGTCGCTACGGCATCGCCACGCACCACATCACGCTGTACCCCTTCGGTGGGGTGGCCGCGATCGAGAACATCCCCGAGGATCCCGACCAGGAGACCGTGATCGCCCTGGCGGGACCGGCGGTGAACTTCGCCCTGGCCGCCATCGGGGGCTGGCTGTGGCTGGCCTCGGGCCACCCCGTGTTCTGGGCCTTCGTACTCATGAACCTGCTCATGGGCGCCTTCAACCTGATCCCCGCCTTTCCGATGGACGGAGGCCGGGTGCTGCGGTCGCTGCTCGCCCGCCGCATGGGCTGGCTGCCCGCCTCTCGCCTGGCGGTGCGCATCGGGCGAGGCTTCGCCTGGGCCTTCCTGGCCCTCGGCGTGGCCACCATGTCCTGGAACTGGCTGGTGGTGGGCGGGTTCCTCCACGTGGCGCTGAACGCCGAGTACGAGCGCCTCGTGGCGCTGCACTGGGAGCGCAGCACGGGCCGTCCGGCGCCATGGACGCAGCGCGACGAGGCAGCCGCGGCCATCAGCGCCGAGTGAGGCACGCGCCGTCCCAGGTCCGTCGAGGCGGAAGACCATCTCCGCCTCACGGGTAGCTGTACGGTGGATACACCAAGACGAACGAACGCGAGGGCACACACCAGATGACGTCGACCACCCTTCGTTGGACCCTCGGCCTTCCACTGGCGGGCGCCGCCCTGGCAGCCGTGGCCGTCGCCGTGGCAGCGCCTCCCTCGGGGCAGACCGTGGCCTCGGCGGCGAGCCCCACCGAGCAGAGCGTGACGGCCAGCCCGCTCGCCCCCCCGAAGTACGAGCGCGACGTCGCCCGAGTGATCGCCGAGCGGCTGCAGTACGGCCACTACGAGGAGCGCCCCCTCGACGACGAGGTGAGCCAGCGCTGGTTCGACCGCTACGTCGACCGCCTCGACTACCAGCGGCAGATCTTCCTGCAGTCCGACATCGATCGCTTCCGGCAGCAGTACCGCGACACCATGGACGATGCGGTGCAGAGCCGCCCCGCCGACGTCACGGCCGCCATCGACATCTACGAGACCTACCGTACCCGCCTGCGCGAGCGCATGGCGTCGGCCAAGGCGATCCTGGCGTCGGACATCGATCTGACCAACGACGAGGCCTACGTGCCCGACCGCCACGACTCGAAGCTTCAGTGGCCGGCCTCGGCGGAGCAAGCCACGGAGCTGTGGCGCCAGCGCATCGAGGACACCCTCATCGTGGGGTTGATCGAGGGGGAGAGCGACGCCGAGATCCGGGAGCGGCTGACCAAGCGCTACGACCGCTACCTCAAGAACCTCGAGGACACCGAGAGCACCGACGTCATGGAGACGTGGCTCGGCTCGCTGGCCAACGCCTACGACCCGCACTCCGGGTGGCTGCCGCCAGCGCGCAACGAGGACTTCGACATCGACATCACCAACTCGGTGAGCGGGATCGGTGCCCAGCTGCAGACCAAGGGGGACCACACCGAGGTGATGGAGGTGATCGCCGGAGGTCCCGCCTTTCACAGTGAGCGGCTGTTCGCCGGCGACAAGATCCTCGCGGTGGCCCAGGGCGACGAAGACCCCGTCGACGTGGTGGGGCTACGCATCGACAAGGTGGTCCGCTACATCCGCGGCGAGGTGGGCACGGAGGTGCGCCTGCACGTGCTCCATGCCGACGGAGAGCGCGAGATCATCGATATGATCCGCGAGGTGGTGACCATCGAGAAGAGTGCGGCCCAGCACAAAATCCACGAGGTGGACGGCAAGAAGCTGGGGGTCATCGATCTGCCGCGCTTCTACGTCGACCCCAACGGACTGCGCCACGGAGGCCGCCGAGCCACCAGCGACGTGAAGCGGGCTCTGAAGGCGCTTCAGGAAGAGGGCGCCGATGGCCTGGTGCTGGACCTTCGCGGCAACGGTGGCGGCTCCCTCGTGGAGGCCATCGACGTGACGGGGCTGTTCCTCACGGCGGGCCCCATCGTGCAGGTGCGGTCGCGCACGGGCCGCATCGAGGCCATCCACGACCGTGACCCGCAGGCGTACTGGCTCAAGCCCATGGTGATCCTCACGGATCCCTTCTCGGCCTCCGCCTCGGAGATCCTCGCAGGCGCGCTGCAGGACTACGGACGCGCCGTGGTGGTGGGCAGCGAGCGCACCCACGGCAAGGGCACGGTGCAGGTGGTGGAGCCCCTGACCCAGCGCATCCCCGGCCGTCACCGCGAGGACGTGGGCGGGGCGCTCAAGCTCACCATCCAGAAGTTCTACCGGGTGAGCGGTGGCTCCACCCAGGCCAAGGGCGTGGAGTCCGACATCGTGCTTCCCAGCCGCTTCCAGGGCCTCGACATCTACGAGTCCGACCTGGACCACGCGCTTGCCTGGGACCGCATCCCGCCGGCCCCTCACGTGCGGGTCTCCGATCTGTCGGGTGTGCTCCCCGAGCTGTCCAAGCGCTCGGCGACCCGCCTCGAGAGCTCCGAGGACTTCGGCACGCTGCAGAAGGTGCTGGAGGAGCGCGAGGCCCTGGAGGACCAGCAAGAGGTGAGCCTGGTGTTGTCGACGCGCAAGACGGAGCACGAGGCCCGTGAGGCCCGCGCCGGTCTGGACGATACCAGCCATGGCGAGGACGAGGGCGACAAGGACGAGAACGACTTCGTGCTCGACGAGGCGCTGGCCGTGCTCGACGACCTCGTGGAGCTGGGCTCCGCCCCACGGTGATGCAGCGCCGCTGGCTCCGCGTCGCCGCCTTGGTGATCACCACGGCGGTGATGGGGGGTCTCGCCACGTGGACGGTGTGGGCGCTGGGCCCCGATCAGATCTCGCAGGCCTTCGCCCGCGCACACCCAGCGTCGCTGCTGCTCCTCCTCGGCGTCTTCGCGGTGAACCACGCCACTCGCACGCTGCGGTTCGCAGCGCTGCTGGGACCCGAAGCCCCGCTGCCGGCGGTGGTGTGGACGTCGCTGGTGGGCTTCATGGCCATGACGGTGGTGCCGCTGCGCCTCGGCGAGGCCGTGCGGCCCGCGCTGCTGGTGGGCTACGGCGTGCCCCTGGCCCAGTCGGTGGCCGCGTCGGTGGTGGAGCGGATCCTGGATCTGGCGGTGCTGCTCGCGCTGCTCGCCTGGGTGGCCTTCGCGGCGCCGCTGGCCGTGGAGCTGGTGGTGGAGGGCGTGGATCTGGTGGCGACGGGGCAGCGCCTCGCCGGCGTCACGGCCGGTGCAGCGCTGCTGGGCCTGCTGGGGCTGGCGGCAGCAGGTCCGGACCGGCTGCAGGCCCTACCGATGGCGGGAGGTGCACTGGCGAGCTTGGCCGCGGCCATCCGGGAGCTGGGAGCGGCCCCCATGCGCACCGCCTGGGCGATGATGTGGACGCTGGCCTCGTGGGGAACCGCCGTCGGCTACGTGTGGGCGACGCTGCGCGCCTTCGAGGGCCTGCCCACCACGCTCACCGCCTCCACCCTCACCTGGACCGCCATCATCACCGGGGTCACGGCAGCACCCACGCCGGGCTTCTTCGGCTCCTTCGAGGCCTCGGCCGTGGTGGCGCTGGTGGGCCAGGGCGCATCGGCAGCCACCGCTGCTGCGATGGCCCTCACGCTGCACGTGGCCTACCTGGCCTTCACCGTCACGGTCGGGGCGGTGGCGCTGTGGTGGCTGGGGGTGTCGATTCGGACCCTGTGGGATCCCCCATCAGCCGAACGCTCTGCGCCGACACCAGCCGGCGCTGCGGATCCCATGCGTCCCTGAGGGCCTCGAACTCGGCGTGGCGTGGATACATGCGCCGGAACTCCTCGGCCGTGGTGAAGGCGTCCTTGGCCAGGTAGACGCGACCACCGTGGTCGAGCACGTAGGCGTTGAGCTCGGCCACCAGCCGTGCCGTGCGCGCCACAGAGGAGATGGGGATGTCGAGGGCCATCGTGGTGCCCGCCTGCGGGAACGACAGCATCCCCTCCCCCTCGGGCCCACAGTCCTTGAGCACCGTCACGAAGGAGCGGCCGCCACGCTCGCGGAACAGCTGCAGGAAGCGGCGGTACACCTCCTTGTCTCGCGGCATCACACACTGGTACTGGGTGAAGCCCCGCCGGCCGTAGCCGCGGTTCCACTCCCGCGCGAGATCGAGCGGCCAGAAGAAGGCCGAGGGATGCACCACGTGGGTACGAGGCCGTGCCGGATGCCGGTAGAACCACAGGGTGTTCAGCACCTTCAAGCTCGCCGCGTTCACGAGCCCCGAGGGCAGGAGGAAGGGAATCGGCACCCCTTCGATGGCCGACGGGGCCGGCGTCGGCACCTCGTCGGGCTCGGCCCACTCCCCTTGGCTGACGATGCCCCGTCCTGCATGACGGCCCGTCTGACTGGTGTCCACCCAGGCCACCGTCATGGACGACGACGCGCTCGCCTCCTCGAGCGCGTCGAACACGGCGTCGAAGGTGTCTAGGCGCTGGCTGTGCTCCCGAATGTAGGGCGAGGCCACGGAGGCGAGCTGGACCTCCACCTCCAGGATGTGGCCCGTGAGCCCCATCCCCCCCAGGGTCGCCGCGAACAGCTCGGGCTCCGACCCGCGGCTCACCTCCAGGATGCGACCATCGGGCACGCGCATGCGCAGGCTGCGCACGAAGTTGCCGAAGGTCCCGTGGACGTGGTGGTTCTTGCCGTGGATGTCGGCCGCCACCATGCCGCCCAGGGTCACGTACCGCGTGCCGGGACTCACCGGCGTGAACCATCCCCTGGGTAGATAGAGCTGCGCCAGCTCCGTGAGCGTCAGCCCCGCCTCGGCGCGCAGCACACCGGTCTCGGCGTCGAACGAGAGCACCCGGTCGGCCCGGGTGGTGATGGCCACCGACCCAGCACTGCCCGCGGGGGGAAGAGCGGAGTCGCCATAGGCGCGCCCCATTCCCCGCGACAGCACCGCCTCCCGGGTGGCCGACTCGAGGTCCTCGTCCGCCGCCACCTGGGCTTCCACCACCGGGTAGCGACCCCATCCGTGCAGGGGCGTTCGCATGGCTCTACGCTACCCCCCGCAGGCCACCACCGCCAACACGTACTCCCCACGCGTACGATATCCCCTTCAACGCCATCAATCGCCGAGCGCTCCGCACTATCCTCGGGGTGGAGGTGCTCATGGTGCTCGCGACACTGCTCATCGATCCGGCCGCTGCGTGTGGCGGCTTCTTCTGCAACGGGGCCCAGCCCGTGGAGCAGACCGGCGAGCGCATCCTGTTCCGCGAGGACGGCCCCGGAGAGTGGACCAGCTTCATCGAGATCCAGTACCAAGGGCAGCCCGCCGACTTCGCCTGGGTGGTTCCCATCCCGCGCGTCATCGACCCCGAGACCGAGGTGGACGTGGCGCCTGCGGGCCTGTTCGACGCGCTGGAGGAGGCCACGGCTCCTCGCTTCGTGCGGCCCGCCCCCGCAGCGGAAGCGCAAATCGCCGCCGGGAGCGCAGGCTGCGGCTGCGGAGGACCGGGCTTCCTCGGGGGCGGCGTCACCATGCCCGACACCTCCGGCGTGGAGGTGGTGGGGGCAGCCGTGGCGGGTCCCTACGCGGTGGAGGTCATCACCGCCGAGGAGGGAACGAACCTGGCCAACTGGCTGCAGCTCAACGGCTACGCCATCCCCGCGTCGGCCTGGGAGCCCATGGACGCCTACATCGACCAGGGATTCGCCTTCCTCGGCCTGAAGCTTCAGCCGGACACACCCGCTGGTCCCATCGACACACTGGTGGTGCGCTGCGGATCCGAGGAGCCCACCATCCCGCTGCTGCTCACGGCCATCGCTGCGGCACCCGACATGCCCATCACGGTCTACACGTTGTCGGACCAGCGCTACGTGCCGCCCGCGGACTGGCCGGAGCTGCCCTTCGATCACAGCACCCTGCTGTGGCTGTCCGACGGCGAGACCAACTACGACGAGCAGATCCTGCTCGGCATGCGCGAGGAACAGCGCGCCTTCATCACCGAGTATGCGCAGCCCGCCGAGGTGTTCACCGAGCACATCGACGCCGACACCCTGCTCACGCTGGGTCACGGCACCTACCTCACGCGCATGCACACTTACGCCTCGCCCGAGGCCATGCGCTCCGATCCGGTGTTCCAGCCCGACGCCGACGCACCCGCCGTGGACAACGTGCACCCCGTGTACGGCTACGCCGCGGGCTCCGTCGGATCGTCGATGTTGTCGTGGCTGCTCGGGCTCGCGGCCATCGGCAGCTTGATCACCACCCGACGACGGTGATGTCGCCCTGAGCGGACCGCAGCTCGATGAGCGGCCCCGTCTCCTCGTCGCCGTCGAGCCCGCCGGTGGTGGTGACCGCTCCGGCGGTGGACGTGATCAGGTTGTAGCCGCCGCCGCTCGCAGGCAGCTCCACCCCCAAGTTGCCGCTCTGCCCACCGTCCATCACCACGCTCAAGGGCCGCAAGCGGAAGTGCATGTTCGCGTTGCCCGACAGCGCATCCGTGGTCAGGTTGATCTGCCCCAGATCACGGCCGTTCATGTCGCCGATCGTGGTGGTGGCAGTTCCGTCGACCCGCATCCCGTTGATGTTGATGGTGCCCGACTCCGTGGTGAGGTCGAAGTTCACGCTGTTGGGCAGCTCCACGTCGATGTTGGTGCCGCAGCCGAGGCTTCCGTCGGCGCAGACCGCTCCGATGGCGAGCTCGCCGAAGTTGTCGTCGAACTGGAAGTTGTCACCCGGACCGCTGGGGGTGAACGTGACCGTGGTGGTCCCCGCCGTGTCGGTGCCGTTCAGGGTGATGGAGCCCTCGCTTCCGGTGATCGTGATGCGCTGGACCGAGGAGAAGGTGCGCACGTCGCTCCTGGGCTCCATGGGCTCGCCATCGCCGCCACAGGCCACACATCCAACCGCCAGCACACCCAGGCACGATCGCATGCCACCTCCCTTGCGAACGCACGGTACCCTCAGGGGCACCGGAGGGGTAGAGTCCAAGACATGCTTCCGACGTTGCCTGCTCTCGTCGCGGTGGTCTCGTGCACCACGCCCCCGAGCGTACAGGCGCCCGACGAACCCGGTGAGCTGTTCCACGGCGGCCCCCAGGTGACTGCGCAGCAGGGGCCGCCGAGCAAGCTTCAGAATCGAGCGTCGGTGGTGTTCACCAAGGTGATGCATCGGCAGTACCTGGGCCGAGCGCTGTTCATCGACGGCACCCACCGAGGCACCCTTCCCCTCGACGTGATCCTGCCGGTGGGGCCTCACCGCTTCGAGATCCTCGTGGGCCCCGCGGACCGACGCGCCTTCGAGGTGGACCTGGCCCCACACCCGGGCGTGTTCCTGCTGCAGCTGGGGGTCGAGTGAGCGCCTGGCTCCTCGTGCTCGGGTGTGGAGGGTCCGCCGGCGACGACACGTCCACGACGGGCTCGGAGCCCGATCCGCCCGACTTCACCGCCGAGTGCCGGGTGGCCAGCGACAACGCCCTGCGCGTCCGCTGCGAGATCACGCTCGCCGAGCCCGCCTCCGCCACCGTCTCCTTCGACGTGGAGGGTGAGGGCGCGCGGCTCGAGCAGTCTCGACCGGCCAGCACCTCCCACGTCTTCACGCTGTGGGATCTCCCCGCCGAGACCCGCGTGTCGTGGCAGGTGGCTACCGCAGACGGACACGGGGCCAGCGGCGAGGCGTGGACGGGCGAGATCCCGCGGTCCCTCGCGCTGACCCTGGACCCCGTGGTGGACGGGCCCACTGGCATCGAGCGGGTGGTGATGCCGTGGGCCTGCGGAGGCGGTGGCTACCTGGTGGTCACCGACGGCGACGGGCAGCTGCGCTGGTACCACCGTCTGGCGTCGGTGTTCTCCTTGAACGGCTTCACGGTCTCCGACCAGGGGAGCGTGCTCGCGATGCTCCATCGTGGCGAGGTCACCGAGATCTCCTGGGACGGAACCGTGGTGCGACGGCTGCTCCGATCCACCGGACAGCTTCCCCTGCCCGTGCACCACGACCTGGTGTCCCGGCACGGGCAGACCCTGGTGCTCAACGCCCGACCCCAGCTCTACGACGATGGCTCGGAGTACATCCTCGACGGGCTGTTCGAGCTGTCCGACGACGTGGCCGCTCCGGTCTGGGACGTGGGACAGATCCTCGACCCTCGGGGCCTGACGGATCCGGGCTCGCCCTACTGGATCGGAGACCCTCTGGTGGCGGGCGTGGACTTCGGTCACGCGAACTCCGTCGACGTCGACGAGCGAGGCGTCTGGCTCGTCAGCTTCAAGCACCTCGACACCGTGATGGCCATCCAGGGCCACCCCGATGCGCCAGACCGCGGCGCGGTGCTGTGGCAGATCGTGGGCAGCGACTTCGGCGTGTCCACCGACACCGATCTCGCGCTGGGCAGCAACGCGGGCCTCGACGCGAGCTTCGGCTTTCAGCATCACGCCCGCTGGGAGGGGCCCGATCGGATCACGCTGTTCGACAACGGACGCACCACCGCCACCTCGCGGGTGCTGGTGATCGACCTGGACACCGAGGCCCGCACCGCAGACGTGGCGCAGGCCTTCGACCTGGGTGAGCGCTGCCCGTTCCAGAGCTCGGGCTACCTCCAGCCCGACGGCTCCATGGTGGCGGCCTGCACGTCCAGTCGGACCCTGCACGAGTTCGACCCCGACGGCACCCACCGGCGTGCGGTCACGCTGACCTGCCCCACGGACCAGCTCCTCCTGGTGGGGCAGCTGCTGCGAGCCATCCCCCTGCAGTCCCTCTGATCGCGACAATCAACTCCGTTGATTGTCGCGATCGAGCGGAGCGCGCCTGATTCGGGGTTGCAGTGGGACTGGAACAAGCGAGCGTGCGAGCGAGTGCAGGGAGTGCTGCAAGTCCAGGCGCGGAGCGGCAACCTGTAGCATCGCGACAATCAACTCGGTTGATTGTCGCGATGAGCGTTGTCAGCCGCGCGCCGCGGCGCGACGGATCTTCTCCAGACGCTCCGACATCTCGTCGAGGCTCACCACGTCGATGAAGCTCGAGACTGGCCAGTAGTCGGCGTGGATCTCCTCGGCGAGCTGCACCGACTGGATCTGCACCTCCTCGGCTTGCCGGTAGTCGCCGAGCTGGAACAAGGCCTCACCCAGGGTGTCGAGGTACGCCGAGCGTCGGCGGTCGTCGTCGTCGCCCAGCCGGTCGAGGGAGGCGCGCGACAGCTCCTCCGCCCGGGCCGGATCCCGCAGCGACTCCCGCGACTGCACCAAGCGCCACGCCATGAGGTTCAGCACGTCCGGATCGTCCGGAGCGAGCTGAAGCGCCCGCTCACACACCACGAACAGGGCTTCGTCGCGATCGTCCCCCTCGGCCATCACCTCGAAGCCCGCGGCGAGCTGCAGCAGCGACTGAACCTGGTCGATCTTGCCCACCGCGCGCCGCAGTGCCTCGAGGCCCTCCTCGTCGGCACCGGCGCGGGCGTACCAGTCCACCATTCCCAGCAGCAGGCCCTGCTGGTACAGACCCCCGCCGGGCCGCTCCGACAATGCCGTCGCCTGGTCGCGGGCGAGATCCAGCTCCGCGGTCTGCAGACAGCGATCCCCGTGCAGCGCCATCCACCCGATGCTGGCCACCAGCGCTGCCCCGGCAGCGCTCGCCGCCGCCAGGGACTGGCGCGGCTCCTCCTCGGCCGGATCTGCGGTGGCGGCGGCCAGGAGGAGTCCCGTGATCAGGCCACCGAGGTGGGCCCAGTTGTCGACCCGCGGCAGCACGAGCCACAGCCCGAAGCCGATGGCGAACGTGAGAAACACACCGTAGAGCAGCCGACGCCCCACCAGCTCCAGGAGCCACCCACGTACCGTGGGGGTGCCGAACCAGGTGGTTCCCAGCACCACGCCCGCGAGCCCGAGGATCGCCCCGCTCGCGCCCACGCTGTACCCCATCTCGGGCCCATTGAGCACCGCCGACGTCAGCGATCCCCCCAGCCCACAGACCACGTAGAAGAGCAGCAACCGTCGGCCGCCCCACAGCAGCTCCACCAGCGCCGCCAGCTGCACGAAGGCCAACCCGTTGAGCAGCAGATGCACCCACCCAGCGTGGATGAACAGCGGCATCAGCAGTCGAAAGTACTCCCCGTGCTCCGACACGCGCTCGACGCGCAACGCGCCGAGGCGGAGGTGCACGAGAGGATCCATTCCATCCGCGAGCCAGTGCTGCAGTGCGAAGAAGGCAGCCGTCACCACACCCAGCGCGAGGGTCACCGGAAAGCGCTGGGCGAGGTCCTGTGCTCGAAGTGTTCGGGCCACTGGCGACCTCCTATCGGAAACGACTCGTCTCCGCGGGTGCTTTACCGCGAGCCTCGTCTGTCGTAGAACGCGTTGCGATGCGAACCTCCACCATCCTGCTCGGCGTGCTGGGCGGCGTCGCCTTGGCTGCTGCCCTCGCTGGTCCGCTGTATGTGGCTCTGCCGGGTAGATACCTGGCGGACTGGTCGTACCTCGAGACCCAGCCAGCGCTGCTGTTGCTGATGATCTCGTTGCTCGCCCCGGTGGCGGCAGGTGCGCTCGCCGCCCTGTTCTGGCCCGACGAGCCGGTGCGGACGGGCGCCGGCGCGGGACTTCTCGTGGCGATCATGGGCAGCTTGCTCATGGTGCTGCCGGCGGCGGCGGTGGAGTCGAGCTCCGAGGTCACGATCCTCGTGATGAGTCGCGTGGAGGAGGCGCAGCTCCGGGCTGCGGTGGCCCGCGCGATCGTCAGCGCCACCTGGCTCCCCATGGCCGCCTCCCTCGCAGTGATCGCCGTGGGCCCCGCGCTGGGGGCGGTGGGCGGTGTCTGCTACGACCTGGCGATGGGAGGCCCCGGCAACCCGACGCGCCAGGTCCACATCTCGGCCACCCCGCTGGTGGCCCTGGCGATGGGCACCGTGGTGGCGGGCGTGCACTTCGCCGGCATGAACTACCTCGACACCCAGATCCTCGTGCGCCTGGGCCATCCCCCCACCCCCCTCGATCAGGTGAAGATGTCGGCGGGGGGCGGAGCGCTGGGCCTGTGCTGCGCCATCCTCATGGCCTGGGCCATGCGAGACGCCGTCCTCATGTTCGGTGGCGAGAGGCGGATGCGCGCGTTCCTGTGGGTGGTGCTCGCGACGGCCCTGCCCCTGGCCATGTTGGGGGAGGCGGTGGCGCTCCATCCGGCGTCCATCTTCTCCCCGATCACCTGGATCGCAGTGGTGACCTGCCTGGCGGCAGCAGCCACGTCCGCATTCCTGACCTCGCGCGCCGACATCGAGCTCGATCCGGAGCCCAGGCACTTCGGCCACCTCACGTCGGAGTCGATCCTGGGGGGACTGGTCCTGGTGGCCCAAGCGCTGCTGGCGGGTGGATCCACGGCGGTGGGGATCACGTTGATGCTGTGGCCCTACGTCACAGCCCTGATCGGCGGCTCCGCCCTGCCCGACCTGACGGCCGAGTGGCTCGTCTCCTCCGTGTTCCGGGTACACTGGGCCGCAGGAGCGGGCATCTTCTTGCTCGCGGGGGGCTGGCTGTGCGTCAACGTTCCCCTCTGGATCATCCGACGGACCGTCAAGCCTCGCGAGTACTGACGTGAAGGCCGGGGACCTACCGGAGCTGGGGCTGTTCAGCGGCGTCGCATGGTCCGACGTGGAAGCGATCCTGTCCCCCTGTCCGATCCGACGGATCCCCGCCGGGACGGTGCTCGCCCAGCCTGGTCAGGTGGCCAAGGACGTGTGGCTGGTGCTGGAAGGGACGGTGGCGGTCCACGTGCACCGACCGGAGGGTGAGCCGCTGGCCCGCCTTGGGCCTGGCGAGTGCGTGGGGGAGCTGGCCGCCATCGACCGCGGCCGACGCTCCGCCTGGATCGTGGCCGAGCGACCCACGCAGCTGGTGGAGATCGATCCCGGAGCCTTCCGACAGCTCATCGAGGGCTCCCACCTGGTGAGCTTGAACCTGCTGCAGCTCGTCGCCGGGCGGATCCGGCAGAGCAACCACACCCTGGCCAACGCCGTGCACAGCCTCGACCAGGAGCAGCGGCGGCAATGGGTGGACCCCCTCACGGGTTTGCTCAACCGCCGCTGGCTGGACCAGCAGCTTCCGCTGCTCGTGCGCCGCGCCACCCACGACGCCACCCCCATGAGCCTCGCCATGGTCGACATCGATCACTTCAAGCGCCTCAACGACACCTACGGTCATCCCGCCGGCGACCAGGTGCTGCACGAGGTCGCGCAGCAGATGAGGCGGCGATTCCGCCCCCGAGACTACGTGGTTCGCTACGGTGGAGAGGAGTTCACGGTGGTGCTGCCCGACAGCGATCTGGCCGGGGCCGTGGGGGCGGCAGACCGGGTGCGGCAGGCCTTGGCCTTCACCGGCGTGGCGATGACGTCGGGCGATCACCTCCGGGTGACCGTCAGCGCAGGCGTCGCCCAGCTGCAGCCCGACGAGCCCTGGGACGAACTGGTCGCCCGAGCCGACCGGGCGCTATATCGAGCGAAGTCCGAAGGACGGAATCGGGTCGTCCCGGCGGAGGATCGTTGAGCCAGCTTCCCCCCCCGAGCGAGCTCCCATCGCACACGCCGCGGCTGGGCCACGGCCGCTACGTCCTGATGGACCGGCTGGGCAAGGGAGGCATGGCCGGTGTGTTCGCTGCGTGGGACACGCAGCTCGACGAGTGGCGCGCCATCAAGGTGCTGTTCCCGAAGCATGCGGGCGATCGCTCGCTGCGCAGCCGGTTCGAGACGGAAGCGCGCACCATGCGGCAGCTCAACCACCCCAACCTCGTGCGCGTCTTCGACGTGGGAGAGGCGGAGCACCACCCCTACATGGTGATGGAGCTGGTGGATGCTGGCTCGCTGCACCTGTGGATCAAGTCCTACGGACCCATGCCCCCCCGGATGGCGGTGGAGGCCGTCCTGCAGCTGTGCCAGGCACTTCAGACGGTGCACGACGCGGACGTGGTGCACCGCGACGTCAAGCCCCGCAACCTGCTCATCAACTGGGACGGTGCACTCAAGCTGACCGACTTCGGCATCGCTCGGGTGGAGCCCTCCGAGGAGACGAGCACCGGGCTGGCGCTAGGCACCATGGGCTACATGAGCCCCGAGCAGCTGCACGACGCCAAGACGGTGGATCACCGGTCCGACCTGTATGCGCTGGGGGCCACGCTGTGGGCCATCCTGACGGCTCGCAAGGCGCGGGATCTGTTCCGACTCGACGACAAGCCCGAACTCATGGAGGGCGTCCCGCCTGCCCTCCGACCGGTGCTGCGCCACTGTCTGGCCTACGAGCGGCAGGATCGCTACCAGTCTGCGGAGGACATCCGCGCTGTGCTCGAGGGAGTGCTGCCGGGTCTTCCGCCCGATCCGGCGACCACTCCCCCGCTTCCCCTGCCGTCGGGGGGTGTGGACCTCACGGGATCGGCCGATCCCGCCGTGTTTCGCGAGATCCTGGAGGGTGAGGACACCTCGGATGCGGACGGCCTGCTCGACTTCGGCTCGAGCACCTCGAGCGCCTTTCGGCGCGACGACGCAGGCCGTGTGCCCATTCAGGCGCCTCCCCCCCTCGAGGGAGACCTCAAGCACCGCCGGGCGGTGAGCCCCACGACCCCCTACGCCTCCAGTGACGCCCTGCCCACCTACACCGCGGGTGTGGTGCAGCCACAGGATCAGCGACGGCCAGAGACGATCGGCCTGAAGGGCCCCCAGGCGATCGGAACCCCCGAGCCCGTCCCCCCTCCACCGCAGCCCACGGAGCCTCGAAGCCCGCGCGACGGATCTGCGGTCCGGATGGCGAGCATCGCTGCCCTGGGACTGCTCGGACTGGGGGTCATGGCCGTGCTCGGCATGGTGGGCACGCTGCTCGTCGGTACCTGGCAGCTGTCCTCGGCGGAGGCCCGGTTCGATGCTGCCTGCGATGATCTGTCCGCACGGGTCAACGACGCGGCCCCCATCGTGCGCGAGCTGGAGCAGCTGGGCGCCTCTCCCGATCCCCTGCTCGCCTCCCTCGAGGAGTGGAACCTGATCACCGATCCCCGGGCCAAGGGCCACGCCGCCGTGGCCTTCGTGGAGCGCGTGGGCTCGGAGGCGCGCGAGCGGGTGGATCCGGTGGGCGTGAGCCACGAGGAGCAGATGGTGCGCCAGCGGATGAGCCGACTCACCGACGGTGTCACACAGTACCAAGACGCACTGACCGCCTGGCACCGCGCAGCCGGAGGGCCCTTCGGCCGCCTATCGCTGCGCCTGGGCCTCGCCGATCCCCTGATCCGGCCCACGCTGTCGCCCCCCAGCGCACCGTTGCGGCAGGAGTAGGCATGCTGTCAGCGCTCGCCGTGGTCACGGCACTGGCTGGCTCGCCCACTCCAGTGCCACTGGTCGTGCCGTCTCCCCCCGAGGTCCCCCTGTTCCTCAAGGCGGAGGTGGTCTCGGTGAAGGCCAAGGTGAAGACGGACGACTGTAGCGCCGCCGCCGCTGCCGCCCTCGCCATGGCCCAGGAGCGCGGGGTGGTTGTGGGCTTGGTGATCGCACCCGACGACCTGCGAGCCCAGGTGGAGGTGTCCTGCCAGCAACGCCCCTTCCGGCGACCTCGCACCTCCAAGGTGGCCTTGCACGCCCTCGTGATCGCGCCGGGGGCTCCGCCGACCGTGTACCCGTCGCTGCCCGCCGAGCGGCTGGCCGAGATCGCCCGCCTGCTGGGGAGCCTGGAGGCAGATCCAGCCACGGTGCCTCCCATCGACGACATCGCTGGAAAGGCCTGGATCCGCTACGGCCGAGCCGAGCTTCCGGAGGTGCTGGACTCCGAGCAGCTGGACCGCGCCGCGCGGGCGCGACGAGCGCTGGGCGCGGTGGCGCCGGACTGGGTGGCGCGGTGGGTGCCGATCGCGCAGCAGATCCCCGAGGTGCACGGCGCCATCCTCGAGGTGGAGGTCCACAGCCAAGAGGGCCAAGACAAGGGACCTGAGCAGCGCGAGCTGTTCCGCTTCAGCGTGCCCAGGCTCACGGCCGAGCAGTTCGTGGCGGGCCAGCTCGACCAGGAGAGCTTCCTGGCGTCTGGGCGCCTGGAGGTGGCCGACAACCCTCGCAGCCGAAACTTCGAGGCGCTCACGCTTCCCTGACCAATCCGCAGCTCACCCAGACGCGATGGCCGCCCACAGCGCCTCGCGGGTGCGGAAGGCCCAGGCCAGCGCTTCCAGGTAGGCCTGCTGGATCTCGCCGTCGTCCAGATCCTCGAAGTCCAGCTCCCCCCAGTTCGCCTGCTCGTGGGCCAGCACGCACCGCAGCGCCTGCCCGATGGGGCCGTCCTTGAGAAGTAGCGCCTGCTTGATGTCGGGCGTGAGCGGCAGCGACCCCACCACGTCCTTCAGTGGCTGGTCCAGGATCGCATCGAGCATGGAGAACAGGCCGCTCAGATAGTAGGCATCTGGGTCGTCACGCCGCTTCAGCTGAGCGAGTCGCTCGCACATCTTGGCCCGCACCGCGGCGGACGTGACCACCTCGGTGGGAGCGTCGCCCAGATCGGCCAGCGCGATCAGCGACACCCACGTCCGCGTGAAGCGCAGCCCGAGCAGCGCCACCGCCTGGCGTACCGAGTTCACCTCGCGAGGCAGGTGGTAGTACGCCGAGTTGATGATGCGCAGGATCCGGTAGGACAACCCCACGTCACTCGACACGATCTGCTCGATCTCCTGCAGCGAAACGTCTGGATCGTACAAGCGCGCCACCAGCCGCAGCAGCGTCTGCCGCGCGGGAGCCGTGCTCGACCGCTGCACCGTGCTCGGCTTGGCGAGGAAGTAGCCCTGGAACAGGTCGCAGCCGAGCGCCCGGCACTCCCGGAACTCCTCGCGCGTCTCGACCTTCTCGGCCACGAGGGTGACGGACCAGGGCTCGAGCTGCTTCACGTGCTCGGCCACCCCAGCCAGGCCAGAGGCCATCACGTCGAGCTTCACGTAGGTGGCCATGGGCAGCAGCCGCTCGATACCGTCGCGAAAGGAGAAGTCGTCCAGCGCGAAGACGTAGCCCTCGTCGAGGTAGCGCTGCATGGCGGCCACCAGCTGGTCGTCGATGACGGTGTGCTCCAGCACCTCGAGGACGACGCGATCCGGCGGCAGCGACATCAGCCGCTCGGAGCACAGCAGCTGCCGCGTCACGTTGATGAACGCTGGCACCCCACCGCACACCTCGTCGAGGCCGACCTCCACCAACGCACCCACCACCACCCGCGCCGTGGCGTGGTTGCCGTCCAGGAACCGCGCGCGGTCCTGGTTGGGCCGCCGATACAGCAGCTCGTAGCCCACGGCCTTCAGGTCAGCGTCGAAGATGGGCTGCCGCGCAAAGACCACCGGCTCCATCTCGTTCGTCCTCCCCTGGAACCTTTCGGCACCGTCATCATGGGCCTTGAGTGACCGTCAGCGCAGAACGTCCGCGAGCTGCGACAGCGCATCCGCCTTGGGCACGCGCGTCGCCGAGGCCTGCTCGGCCCAACGCCGCATGGCGGGGTAGCGATCCAAGGCCTCGTCCACCTCGGCGCTAGCCCCCCGCTTGTAGGCCCCCAGCCGCACCAGCTCCTCGTTCTCCTGCCACACCGCCAGCAGCCTCCGGAAGTGCGACGCGTGCTCCACGTGCTGTGGCGTCGACACCCGATGGGTCACACGCGACAGGGAGCGCAACACGTCCACGGCGGGGTACTGGCCTCGGCTCGCCATCGACCGCGACAGCACGATGTGTCCATCGAGGATCCCACGCACGGCGTCGGCGATGGGATCGTACTCCTCGTCGCCCTCCACCAGCACCGTGTAGAAGGCGCTGATGCTGCCTCCCCCCTCTCCGGCCCCTGCGCGCTCCAGCAGGGGCGGCAGCATGGCGAACACCGAGGGGGTGTAGCCCCGCGTGGTGGGGGGCTCTCCGGCGGCCAGCCCCACCTGACGCTGGGCCAGGGCCAGGCGCGTGAGGGAGTCCACCACCAGCAACACGTCCTGGCCCGCGTCGCGGAACCACTCGGCGATGGCGGTGGCGGTGGCGGGCGCCTTGATCTGCAGTGCCGGCGACTCGTCGGAGGTGGAGACCACCAACACGGCGCGGCGACGTCCGTCCGCGCCGAGGTTGTGCTCGAGGAACTCGCGCACCTCCCGACCTCGCTCCCCCACCAGGCAGGCGACGACGACGTCGGCGTCCACCCACCGGGCCAGCATGCCCAGCAGCGTGGACTTGCCCACGCCAGCGCCGGCCGTGATGGAGATGCGCTGACCGCGCGCCATCGGCAGCAGCCCGTCGATCACCCGCACCCCCGTCTCCAGGGGTTGGTTGATCAGGTCCCGCTTCAGCGGGTCTCGCGGGCGTCCCGCGATGGGCCGGCGGCGCGCCGTCACCAGGGGCCCCTGACCGTCGACGGGTCGACCCAGCCCGTCCAGTACCCGCCCCACCAGCTCGTCACCCACGGGGGTGAGCAACGCGTCGTCGCGCACGTCCACGGGATCCCCGTGGGACACGCCGATCATCTGCTGCAGCGGCACCAGCAGCGCACGATCCCCACGAAAGCCCACCACCTCGCACGCTCGATCCTCTCCCACCGAGCACAGCGCACCGATGGTGGCCCGCGGCAGCTCAGCCTCCAGCAGGGGACCCACCACCTGGGTCACCCGGCCCCGGATCTGCGTGGTGGGGATCCGTCGGATCGCTGCTCGGAGCCCCTCCAGCTTCATGCCAGATCCCCCTCGACCCACCACTGCTCTGAAAGCCACTCCTGAACCGCCGTCTCGAGCCCTTGCTCGGCCGTGCGCAGGGTGGCGTCCAGCGACGCGTAGCGGGTGCGAACCACGGCTCCTGCCTGGATCTCGGCGTCCACCACCACCCGGTCCTTGAGCTTGGGCTCGAGCACGCGGGTGAGGGTCTCGGCCGCCTGGGGCGACACCACGATGGTGACCTCCTCACTCTCGGGCAGCTGTGCCACGGCCTCCTTCACCAACCGCACGAGGGCATCGGGGTTGTGCGCGAGGGCATCGTGGACCACGCGGCTGGCGAACAGTCGCACCAGATCGGCCACATCTTCGGCACTCTGCGACAGCGTCCGACGACGCATCGCCGCAAGATCCTCGAGGGTGGGCCCCAAGGCATCCAGGGCCTCGCGGAGCTGCACGAGCTCTGCCTCCATCTCCGCCCGCGCCTCCGCCGCGCCCTGCTCCCGCGCCTCGCGGATCAGGCCCTGGAGCTCCTCCATGTCGTCCAGATCGGGGCCGGCCCGGTCGGGCACCGCCGAGATCCGAGGCGGAGACCGATCGGAGGGGGTGAGCGGTCGGAACTCGCCGGACTCGGTGTCCATGGGACGAAAGGCCATCGCTACATCATCTCGGAGTCATCGCCAAAGGACAGCACGATGGCACCCTCCTCGCGGAGGTGCAGCACGGTCTGCACGATCTCCTCGCGGGCCTGCTCCACCACCTGCTTGGGCTTCGGACCCAGGACCTCGATCTCCTCGGACAGATCCTGCGCCGCACGGCTCGACATGTTGCGTAGCACCAGCGCCAGCAGTCCATCGGAGGCACCGCGCAGGGCGATGACCAGCTTGTCGCGCTCGATGCTCTTGAGCAGCGTCTGCATGGAGCGGTCGTCCAGTCCGGTGAGGTCCTCGAAGACCACCATGCGACGCCGCAGGATCTCCGACAGCTCGGGCTCGTCTCGAGCGATGCCGTCGAGCACCTCTTGCTGGTGCTCCCCAGACAGCCGCCCCAGGATCTTGGCGGTCCTGTCGATGCCTGGCAGATCGAGCCCTCCGGCACCCTCGTCGGCCAACGCAGCGAGCAGGCTCTCCTCCACCTTGTCGGCGAGCTGAGCCGGAATGCGCTTGATGCGGGCCATGCGCATCGCCACGTCGCCTCGGGCCACGTCGGGGAACTGACCCAGCACGCCCGCCGCGTTGTCTTCTCCCATCAGCAGCAACGCCACCGCCTGGGTCTGCGGATGCTCGTCGAGCAGCAGCGCCGCCACCGTCCGGTTGGGATGCCGCGCCACCTCTTCCGCGAGCCGATTGGACAGCTGACGACGAAGCACCGACATCAGGCGCGGGCGACGGCTGTCCTCCACCAGGTCCGGCAAGACATCCAGCGCGAACTCCGAGCCCGTGCGGGGCACCAGGCACGCGTCGTACATGTCGCGAACGAACTGGCCCACCACCTCCTCGATGATCTCGGGAGACACGGACTCCACCTCGGCCATCGCTTCGCCGATCTGCTTGAGGTCCTGGTCGGACATGTGTCGGAGGACCTCCTTGGCCACGCTGCGATCCAGGTACATCACCAGGATCGCGGCACGCTGTGGGCCGGTGAGGTTCGACGGGTCCGGGGAGGCGGCGCTGGCGCTCAATGCATCTCCTCAGCCGAACCGCTGCCACTGCTTGAGAACCTTGGCGGCAGCGTTGGGCTGTTGGTCCACCAGGGCCGAGAGCTCTTGCGAGTCGACGGGATGGAAGTCGTCGATGAGCTTCCTCAGGCGCATGGTGATGTGCTCGTCTTCATCTTGCTCTGAACGAGCCAACTCGCGTTCTTCCTCCAGGGGAGCCTTGGGCGTGGGAGCCGCCGTGATGGCGGTCATGAGGGGTCGCACCACGAACAGGAACGCCAGCACGATGGCGAGCCCCGCCACCACGTAGGGAAGCGTCGACGTGGCCACGTCCACCGCAGCCACGCCACCGGTCGCCCCGACGTCCTCGAACTCCACGTGGCTGAAGGGCATGAAGTGCACCGAGACGGAGTCGTTGCGCGCCTCGTCGGGATGGACCGCAGCCATCACGGCCCGCTCGATCTTCTTCTGGACCTCGTCCGCTCCGACCCCCGCGGCCTCCGCGAGCCCCTCCACCTTGGCGCTGTCCACCTGGACCGACACGCTGACGCGCTTCACGCCACCGGCTGGCCGGCGGGAGACCTCGTCTACGGTGGGGTACTCGAAGCGACTGCCGATGGTGCTGGACTCCTCGCGTGTGGTCCCGCTGTTCGCCGCCGCGGGCCGCTCGGGCAGGTTGGCGTCCACGCCGGGCACGCCACCAGCCTTCTCGGTCTCAGCGTTGGACTCCTCGATGTTCTCCTCGACGATGGCCTGGCCTTTCGTGTCGATGCGCTTGCTGATCGTCTCCGACGACGTCATGTCGATGTCCACGGTGGACGTCACGCTGTAGCTGCCGTCGAAGCCCAGGACCGGGTCCAGGGCCTGCTTGACGATCTGCACGTAGCGACGCTCCAGCTGGGACCGATACGCCAGCAGCTCCGTGGGCAGCTCGGACGGCCGCGCGGTGCCGTCCATGTCCACGCTCTCGGTGAGCAGCGAACCGTTGTCGTCGATCAACGCCACGCGGTCGGCCGTCAGCCCATCCACCGCACCCGCCACCAGGTTGGTGATGGCCCGAACCTGGTCCCGCGACAGCGAGTGGCCGGGCTCGGAGTGCACGAAGACCGAGGCGCGCGCAGGCTCCTTCTCGTCCAGGAACAGCGCCTCCCGAGGGGGTACGACGTGCACCCGAGACTTGGCCACGCCGCTGATGTCGTTGATGCCGCGAGCCAGATCGCCTTCCAGAGCCCGCATGAACGCCCAGGCCTGGGCCTTGGGCGTGAGCCCGAGCTGCATCTCGGAGACGTCCTTGAGTCCAGGCAGGTCCGAGGTGGTGGCCAGCGCGCGACGGGCCGCCCCCACCTTGGGGGCATCCACCATCAGTGACCCGTTCTCGATGTGGAACGCGATCTCGGCTTCGTCCAGGCCTGCGGCGGCGCGAAGCAGCTCGTCGTACGGCTGCCCCTCCAGCACAGGCGTCCAGCGAGGCGTGGCAGACCAAGCGCCCACCCCGATGAGGATGGCCAGCGTGACCATGGCCAGCGCTCCGAACTGGAACCGCTGAGCTGGGTCGAGTGCGACCCAGAAGGCCGACAGTCGTTCGACGAACCCTTGCATCGTTCGCTCACACGCTCATGTTCATCACCTGCTCGTAGGCAGAGATGAACTTGTCTCGCACCGAGACCATGGTTCTCAGTGCAATGTCGGCCTTCTCGAGCGCGATCATCGTTCCGTGCAGATCGACGGACTCCCCGCTGGCGAGCATCGCCAGGGCGTCATCGGCGTGGGTGTGCTGCACCTCCACAGCACCGATGGCCTCGCGCAGCGCCGGGCCGAACCCTGGCCCGACCGCCGCCGCACTCGCTGGCACCCCACTCAGACCAGCGACCTGGGTGTAGGCCTCGATTCCCCCGATTCCCGTCACCATGATCAGCTCCCGATCTCGAGGGCACCCAACGCGATGTCGCGGGTGACCTCCACAGTGTTGACGTTGGCCTCGTAGGACCGGGCGGCCGTCATCAGGTCCACCATCTCGGCCAGTACGTCGATGTCGGGCAGCGCCACGTATCCATCGGTGTCGGCGTCGGGATGCCCAGGGTCGTAGACCATCTGTACGGCATCCGAGGTGGCGATGCGCTCCACGCGAACGCTCGACAGCTCGCGGTCCAGGGCGCTGCTGAAGGATCCCATGGGCTCGGCGACGAAGATCGGAGCCCGTCTCTGGTAGGGCCCCCCGCCCTCGGTGCGGGTGGTGCGAGCGTTGGCCAGGTTGGACGCGATGGTCTGTAGCCGCACCCGCTGCGCAGCCATTCCGGAACCTGCAATGTTCAGAGTGTCGATGAAGTCCACGAGATCACCGTCCTTCGCCAGCGGCGTACTTGAGCATGGCCAGTCTCCGAGACAGGCCTCGAGCGACCGCACGGAACATCAGCGCGTTCTCTTGCAGACGCGCTTGCTCGCGCTCGGCGAGCACACTGTTGCCGTCCGTCGACCAGGGAGCAGCCTCCATCTCGATCACCCGCACCCGCGACGGTCCAGCCCCACTGGGGGAGGGCTCCATCGCGCGGGACAGCTCTCGCTGGAAGTCGACCACCTTGGCCTTGAAGCCAGGGGTCTCCGCGTTGGCGAGGTTGCTCGCCGTGAGCGCGTGCTGTTGCTGTCTGAGGTCGAGGACCCGCTCGAGTCCCGATGTGATGGGGTCGGAGAAGACGCCGTCCATGTGCTGGCCTCCCAGGCATCCGGACAATCGGTCGACGATGTCCGATGTTTAGAGCATTGGTGTCGGCACGCTCGATCTGTGGGTTGGAGGCCGGCACTGACTGGGCCTGCGCGACACGGCTCAAGGAGTCCACCCACCAGACGATTCGGGTGCTGATGACTGGTTGGCGTCAACTGACAGCCGCGTCTGTGTCCATCGTGGCGCTGGCAGCAATGGTGGTACCGCACGACGACGTTCGGGTGCGGCTGGTGGGTGCCGTGTGCGCCGCCGCGGCCCTGGCGGCTCTGCTGGTGCGCGCACAGAGCCACATGCGCAAGGACATCCGAGGCCTGATGGCCGCCGCGTCCGAGATGGCCGACGGCACGCCGACGCGGGTGGTCATCCCCGTGGTGTGGAAGGAGCTCGCTCCCCTGGCGGAGGCTCTCGAGGCCGCCCACGGGAGAGTCGGTCTGCAGCTCCGGCTCCTCGAGCAGCAGCGCGAGGATCTCGCGATGTACCTGTCGCGTACCGAGGAGCGCCTGCGAGACCCGAACGCGGAGGCGCGTCGGTCGCGCATCGCGCAGATCGGCAACCTCCACGCCAAGCTGACGGTGGGCGGCTCCCCGGAGGGGGCGGCCGTGCTCGACATCTCCCTGGAGACCGCGGTGCTCGGTGTGAAGCCGGCACAGTCGGATCGCCTGGTGCCCGGGATGCCCGTTCGCTTGGTGATCCACATGAACGAGCAGGCCTTCGACTTCGGGGACGTGGTCGTGCTGGCGCCGGCTCGCGGTGGGCTGCTCGATCTCAAGGAGTGGGTGTTCCGATTCGATCCACCGCTGTCTCCCGACCGGCTCCCACCGGGTCTGGCGAAGGCACTGGAGCTGCGTCGGGCGGAGCGCATTCGTCCGGTGGCGGGCAACCCGGCAGGTGCCACCGTGATCTGCGACCTGGGTCGGCTTCCGGCTCAGGTGGTGGACGTGTCGAGCACGGGGCTCGGGGTGAGCGCCACGCTGGATGCCAAGCGTGCCGCACGACTGGGCACCTCCTTCGCGATCCAGCTGCACATGCCGGCGCTGGGCGAGGTGGCCATCCTTCCCGTGACGCTGCGCAACATGGCGGTTCGCACCGAGGGTGTGCGCATGGGGCTGTCGTTCGACGAGACGGCGGACCAGCGAGAAGTCGACAAGGTGCGAGCGTGGCTGCAGGCCACGAGGCGCACCCTCGCGGCATAGCTCCGGGGGCCGATCGGCGAAGCTGGCACGAGTCTGATCACGCCCGCCCGCGACGGGGTGGCCCTTGAATTAATTGTGATCTCGAATGCGAGCTGCTCGCGAAGGGCCGTGGCGCTGGGTAGGCTGACCCGGCGAATCGGAGAGCCCCCATGCGAATCGACCTGCCTGCACTTGCGTTGCTGTGTACCCTCGCTGCCTGTGAATCCGCGGACGGAGACGTCGGAGATCCCGGTGAGCCGGGGATGGATGGGATGGACGGAGAGCCCGGTCCACAGGGACCCGCCGGCCCGGCGGGACCCGCAGGACCCGCTGGCCCACAAGGACCCGAGGGCCCAGAGGGACCCGAGGGCGCGCAGGGACCCGAAGGCCCGCGCGGCGCCCAGGGCCTTCAGGGTGCCGCTGGACCGCAAGGCCCCGCAGGACCGGCGGGACCCGCAGGACCCGCAGGCCCACAGGGGCTGACGGGCACACAGGGCCCCGCTGGCGCAGACGGGGCCACCGGCCCGGAGGGACCCGCCGGACCCGAGGGCCCGCAGGGGACTGCAGGTGCAGACGGCGCGACGGGCCCCCAAGGCCCCGCTGGCCCAGAGGGACCCCAAGGCCTCGCCGGTGCCGATGGTGCCACGGGCCCCGCTGGGCCCCAAGGCCCGGCGGGCGCAGACGGCCTCGACGGCGCAGCCGGAGCGACGGGCGCGACTGGGCCCCAGGGGCCGGCCGGACCTGCCGGACCGCAGGGGCTGGCCGGTGCGGACGGCGCCACCGGGCCCCAGGGGCCCATCGGACTCACTGGCCCACAGGGGCCCGCAGGTGTCGACGGCGCGGCTGGACCCCAGGGCCCCATCGGACTCACCGGACCGCAGGGGCCTGCAGGCACCGACGGCCTCGATGGAGCGACGGGACCCACGGGACCCACGGGACCCACTGGTCCCCAGGGCCCCATCGGCCCCACCGGTGCTGCGGGCGCGGACGGCGGCACCTTCGTGTGGGTGGACATCAACGGCAGCCAGGTCACCAAGGGCGAGACCCTGCTGGCCTTCGACAACAACGACCACGTGTGGCAGATCGATCCCGAGACCGGGGTGCACCAGGGCCTGCAGACCGTCGAGCCCTACTACGCCGACGATCTGTGCACCGATCCGCTGATCCAGCTGCTGGACGGCTCGGACTTCATCCTGCCCGGTGCGGTGCTCGCCACCCAAGGCGGAGATCTGGTGCGACCCGACTCGCAGGCCGTGCAGACCGACGCATGGGAGCTCGACGCGCAGTCGAACTGCAACGTGGTCGACAACGAGCAGCCCGGCGTGCCCGCCCTGGGGCTCGATCAGGCAGGTGCCCCGCCGGCCGAGTTCGGGGGGCCGCTGCACATCGAAGCGCGGTGATCCGCCGCGAGCTGCGCTCGCGGTGGATCAGGGTCGCACCACCACCTCGCCGTTCTTGATCACGGCATGGATCTGCGTGGTGGCGCGCAGATCCTGCAGCGGATCCGCATCCAGGATCACGAGATCGGCGAGCTTGCCGGGGGCCACCGTCCCCACGTCACCGTCGATGCCGATGTAGCGAGCACCGTCCACGGTGGCGGCTCGCAGTGCATCGTGAGGCGACATCGCGCCGGGGCCGCCGAGCGCCCACAGCTCCCAGTGCACCCCCAGTCCCTGCAGCTCGCCGTGGGCGCCCAGCGTGACCGGCACACCGGCAGCCTGCAGCGCAGCGGCGTCCTGCGCAGTGCGCTGGAACCGCCAGTCCTCGGCATGGGCCATCACGGGAGCGCGCCACAGCAGCGCCTCCAGCTGGCGCTCGGGCGTGTGGCGCCGCAGGCGGGGATCGTCCACCGGAAAGTCGCGCTGCACGAAGAAGTGATGGGCGCCGAGCCCGCCGTAGGCCACCTGCAGCGTGGGCGTGTAGAAGGTGCCGAGTCCATCCCCCTGCTGCCCACCGGTGGAGGCGGCGAACAGCTCCAGCACGTCGCGGTGCAGCGGAGCCGTGGGCAGCGCGTGCTCCATGGTGGGGTAGCCGTCCACCACCATGCCCAGGTCCATCCACAGATCGCCACCGCCCTCGGGCACGCACAGCAGCCCTTCCTCCTGGCACGCCTGCAGGAACCACTGACGCCGATCGCGCTGCGACTGCTGGTACACCTTCACCGAGGTGGCGCCCGAGGCCGCGAGGCGGCGCACGTGCGCGCGCGCGGCGTCGGGTGTGGGGGTGTCGGCGTTGCTGCGCGACAGCGCGCCGTAGAGCACCGCACCGGTGGAGTACACCCGTGGGCCCTGCATGAACCCCGCCTCCACCATCTCCCGCTGCGTGAACACCAGATCCGTCAGGGTGCTGGGGTCGTGCACGGTGGTGACCCCGAAGTCCAGCGCCACGAGATAGCGCCACTCCTGCTCGGGCAGCACGTCCGCACTCGAGAAGTGCAGGTGCGCGTGCACGTCCACCAGCCCGGGGATCACGGTCTTCCCCGCGCAGTCCAGCTCCACCGCACCGGCGGGCGCCTGCAGATCGGGCCCGATGGCCGTGATGCGATCGCGCTCGACGAGCACGTCCACACCCTCCAGGATCTCGTCCTCCACCATGGAGATCACCCGCGCGTCGCGCAGCACCACCGTCCCGCGCGGACGGGCTCGAGGCACCGACAGCTCGATCTCCAAGCTGCGGATCTCCGGATCCTCCGCCAGCGGATCTTCGTCCTCCTCTTCCGCCTCCTCGGCGTCCGGCTGCCACAGATCCGCCACCGCCCGACGCTTGAGCACCGGGCCCTCGGCCCAGGTCACCTCTGCGCCATCGGGGGACCACCCCACCCAGTCCCCCACCACCTGGGTGACCTGGGTCTTGGGCAGCGCGCCCACCTCCACGGACCGCGGGTTCGGGGGGAGCGCCGCCACCCACAGCTGGTGGTCGATCTTGTAGGCGATGCGATCGAAACCGGGGGAGATCGCCGCCTCCAGGGCCCTACCGAGCTTCAGGTGATCCTGCTTGTCGGTGCCGTCCATGGCCACGCTGACCAGCACGGCCTCCTGGGGCGCTCGCGGCTCGGTGGCCCGGTGCTCCAGGAAGTACAGGCGCCCATCGCGGATCCGCAGCCGCTGCTTGCGCGACCCCCACAACGCATCCACCGCCGTCACCACGCGGCTCGTCCAGCGGCCTCCCCGTCGCTTCAGCTCCACGACCTCGTACCAGCCCTCTCGACCGAGATCGGGAGACACGTGCCCATCGGGACCACGCAGCACCACCAGCGAGCGCCCGTCGTCGGCCCAGGTGGGATTGGTGAGCTGGCCCGCAATGGGCAGCACCGAGGGGGATCGACCCGTGGCGCTGGTGATCTGCAACGCTCCGGCGCCATCGCTGTAGCTGGTGTAGGCCAGCTGCGATCCGTCGGGCGACCAGGCTGGAGCGAAGCCAGATCCACGCGAGATCCGGCGCACGGTCCCCCTCCGGTCACGGGTCCACACCGCGCCCAGGGCAGAGAATGCCCAGGCCTCCCGCCGCGACACCGAGGGCCAGCGCAGCACCCTGGCGCGCACCGCATCCTCGATGGCCACCTGCGGCCGCGTGATGTCGTGCAGCGTCATGGAGCCGCGAGCCCGAAATGGGATGGCACTGCGCGCTCCCGAGGCCACGTCGAGCCGCCACAGCCCCCCCTGGGCCCACAGCACCAGATCACCATCGTCGGTCCAGTCCATGCGCGGGTAGGTGCCGTGCAGCGCGAACCCCTCGAGCTCGTCGGGCGACAGCTCGTCCCAGACCACGCGCCGCTGGCCGGTGGCCACGTCCATCGCCTCGAGCACCGTGCGGTTCCGGATGCGAGACACGAACACCAGGGTCGTGCCGTCCGGCGACAGCGCCGGACGGGAGGCCGAGCCCGGCCCCCGCGCCAACGGACGGATCTCCCCCGTCCGACGGTCGAGGCGCTGCACCGACCACAGGCCCGCCACCGGGCTCTGGTCGTACTCGAAGCGCCCCTGCCGACTGGAGAACAACACGGTGCGATCGTCGACGGGCCAGGGCTCACCCGCGTGGGGATGGTCGTCCAGCGAGGTCAGCGCGAAGCCATCGCCACCCTCGAGGTGACGCTGCCAGATCTCGGTGACCCCGATGGAGCGCGTGTCCACCGTCCGGCGTCGATACAACAGATAGGGCGACTGCAGATCCCACACGGGATGGGTGCAGCGGGCGATCGCGTCATCGGTGAAGGCCTCCGGCGACGATCCGTCGGCCTCCATGATCCAGATGTTCTCGTTGCCTCCTCGGTCACTCACGAAGGCAATCCGAGCACCATCGGGAGAGAAGGTGGGCTGGACGTCCCAGGCCGGCCCCTCAGTCAGTCGAGTCGCCTCTCCCCCTGCCAAGGGCACCGTCCAGATGTCCCCCAACAGGTCGAAGACCACCCGATCCCCGTGGACGGAGACGCTGACCCAGGTTCCCTCGTCGAGATCGAGGTCGACGGTGTGGGTCGGGCCATGAGGCGCGGAGATGTCCCACTCCTCGCCCTTATTTTCCTCTTCAGCAAACGCGAGACTCGTCGAGAATCCCACACAAAGAACACACAGGATGCGGTGAAGGTCCATGGGGCGGGCGGGTATCACCACCAGTCTCGGAGGCCAGCTCTCGCCACCGTGACACGGATTTGATGGTTGTTAACGCCGTTGTCCTGTAGACTTTCGACCGTGCTCCAAGCTGACGACCGGGGATTCTATGCTGACCTACCTTGCGATGGGCCTGTTCGGCTGCGGGCAAGGGGGCGTGATCAGCGAAGCGACCGTAGAAATGGGTCGCGCGCCGCTCCGCCGCCTCAACCGCATCGAATACGACAACACCATGCGGGACCTCATGGGGGTGGACACCAACCCCTCCAGGTGGTTGCCCCCTGACGAGGAAGCTTTCGACTTCCACACCATTGCAGATGCCCTGAACGTGGGCCCGCTGCACATCGACTCGATGGACATCGGCGCCGACGAGGTGCTGAACCAGTTCTTCGGCCCCGTGGAGCGGACCTACATCATCGAGGCCGAGGGGTCCTGGATGAGCCGGGACGGCGCAGGTCAGCGAGATGGCAACGGCTTCTACGTGCTCGAGAGCGGTGCACTGCGCACCACCATCGATCTGCCCCACGCGGGCACCTACCTGATCGAGGTGGATGGCTACGGCGCTGCGGGCGGCTCCCCCACCGTCACGCTGCACATCGACGACGAGCCCATCGGCGACATGGTCTTCGCCGTGCCTCCGGGCTCGAGCTTCACGCGCTCCTTCGAGGTGGAGCTGGACCTCGGGTACCACAACATCACGCTGCAGCGGCAGCTCGGCTCCGTGGGCATCGACGCCATCGACATCACGGGCCCCATCAACATCACGTGGGAGCCCTCCGACCACTACAGCCGGATCATGCTCTGCGACGTCCGCGAGGAGGGCGTTCCCTGCGCCCGCCGCATCATCGGTGGGTTCCAGCAGCTGGCCTGGCGCCGGGCCATCGAGGAGTCCGACGTCGACTGGGCGATGCCCCTGTACGAGCTGGGCTACGCCGAGGGCGGAACCCCCGAGGACGGCCTCCGGCACGCCTTCAAGGCCACCCTGATGGCGCCCGACTTCCTGTTCCGCCCAGAGGTGGGTCCGGAGGTCGGTGGTGATCCGCGAGAGCTCGACGGCTACGAGATCGCGAGCCGCCTGTCCTACTTCCTGTGGTCGAGCACGCCCGACGATCAGCTGCTGCAGGCGGCTGCCGACGGCACCCTCGCCGATCCCGACGTCCTGCGCCAGCAGACGCAGCGCATGCTCCTGGATCCTCGGTCCACGGCGCTGGTGGACTCCATGGCGAGCCAGTGGCTCGACATCGACGAGCTGCTGGAGGACGTCAACCCCGATCCGACCCTGTACCCTGGCTTCGACGACGAGCTGCGCGTCTCCATGGCCCAGGAGATGCGGCTCATGGCCAACGACTTCATCCGAGGCGACATGTCGCTGGTGGAGCTGCTCACCACCCACGAGACCACCATCGACCAGCGCCTGGCCTTGCTCTACGGGTTGGACGTGCCGCCCGCAGCCGACGTGTGGACCACGGTGTCCATGGAAGGCGAAGATCGAATGGGGATCCTGGGTACCGCCGGCTGGATGACGGCCCACAGCAAGCCCGAGGGTCCGAGCGTGGTGCAGCGTGGCAAGTGGGTGCTCAACCGCCTGCTCTGCTCCGCCCCGCCCCAGCCGCCGCCCGACATCAACCAGGATCTGGACCTGCGGGACACCGAGGGCAGCGTGCGCGAGCAGGAGGAGCGGCAGCGCTCCGTCGAGCCCTGCCACACCTGCCACCAGGTGATGGACCCCATCGGCTTCAGCATCGGCCGCTTCGACGGCATCGGTGCCGACCGCATCTACGACGAGCTCGGCTATCGGATCGATACCCGAGTGGAGCTCGAGGGCGCGCCCGCCGAGAGCCTTCAGGACCTGGCGGACTTCGTGATCACGGACCCGCGCCTCAACCGGTGCTTCGCCGAGAAGGTGTTCACCTTCGCCCTGAGCCGCCCGCCCGCGGACGACGACCAGCGCACCCTCGACAGCATCACCAGCACCTTCACTCGCAACGGCATGACGTTCCCAGCGCTCGTCAACGCCATCGTGACCCACCCGGTGTTCCGCCATCGGGGCGACTATCGGGAGATCCCATGAACCGCCGGTTGTTCCTGCGTAGTGCCGCAGCCACCCTGTGGTTGCCCATGCTGCCTTCCGCGTTGCCCCGCGCTGCCTGGGGAGCCCCCAGCAACGACCAGCCGAAGCGCCTGCTCTTCTGGTTCGTGCCGAACGGCTTCATGGAGTGGTCGATCACGCCGCCAGTCGAGCCGTTCTACCAGTCCGTGGTCGACGCCATCGAGCCGATGCGCGATCGCATCAGCCAGGTGTCGGGGCTCAAGAACTACGCCATCGCCGACTACGCGAGCCACGAGGCCGGCACCAGCTGCCTGCTCACCGACGTGCCCATCGGAGGTCGGAGCGGCGCTCTGTCTGCCGGGATCAGCGTGGATCAGGTGGCCGCCGAGAGCCAGAGCCTCGCGATGCCTGCGCGATCGCTGCAGCTGGGTCTCGACGAGCCGGGCATCCTGACGGGTGGCACCAGCCAGATCTACACCGAGCACATCTCGTGGGCTGCCAACTCCACGCCGCTGCCGCGGATCACGAGCCCTCGTCGGCTGTTCCAGCGGATCTACGCGGGCAGCGATCCCGTGGCCACGGCGGAGAACGACGCGCTGCGGCTGTCGATCCTCGACGCGGTGCTCGATCGGTCGAAGGACCTCGAGAAGAAGCTCGGCGTGGACGACAAGCGCAAGCTCGACCAGTACAACACGAGCGTGCGAGAGATGGAGCGCCGCCTCAACGCGCTCGACGAGGTGGGCCCGCTGTGCCCGGAGCCCGGACCGCCGCCGGTGGAGCGAGAGTTCCACAAGGCCTACCGCGCCATGGCCGATCTGACGGTGCTGGCGATGCAGTGCGACTACACGCGCATCGTCTCGTTCATGTCGGGTCCGAGCGCCACGTACACCGTGTACCGCCACCTCGGTCACACCCAGGATCACCACACCCTGTCGCACTCCTCCGATGGCAGCGAGGGCCGGCGTCAGTTCGCGGAGATCCACGCGTGGCACGTGCAGCAGATGGTGGCCACGATGCAGCTGCTCGCCGACATCCCCGAGGGTGACGGAGACATGCTCGACAACACCGTGATGACGCTGGTGTCGGAGTTCGGCGATCCGAACCGCCACGGATCCAACGCCATGACGTTCCTGATGGGCGGTGGCGAAGGTGGCGGGATCCGCCAGGGTCGACACATCCAGAACAACCAGATGCCCCACAGCAACTACTACCGAGCCCTGCTCGAGTTCATGGGGTCGCCCGACGCGAGCCGCTTCGGCCCGAACGCCACGGGAACGCTGCGCCTGACTTAGGCGCACGGCCGCTCGATCCGCGCCCTGGTGCACACGGCTGCACCGGGGCGCGCGTGCGTTGGCATGACGTCAACCATCGGTCAACGAGCGAACCACTCCGGAGCGCGGTGTACAAAACCGGAACCCGCCCCTGGAGCCCCGATGCGCCGCTTCCCCCACCTGGTGCTGATCCTCGTCGCCCTCCTGTGGGTCCCGAGCCTGCTGCGCGCTGCGCCCGATCGGGAGCTACGCGCCACGGATCGCGCCCACGCGGCGCTGGCTGACGGGGATCCCGCGCGTGCCGTGGGTCTGCTGCGCTCGGCCGTGCGGGCGGTGGGGGATCGAACGTCCAAGCAGCGGCTGCGCTGTCTGCTGGGCTCGGCCCTGCTCGCCGACGACGATCCAGGTCAGGCCGAGGCCGTGCTGAGTCGCGTACCGCTGGACGCCCCCTGTGGGCCCCGCGCTGCGTTCCTCCGGGCGCACGCGCTGGTGGCGCTCGGTCGAGCCCGAGACGCCAACGAGATCCACGACCGCGTGGGGGGACCCAAGCTCGCGGACGATCGCGACGGAGACAGTGCCGAGGCCGTCGCCGCCATCGCGCGGAAGCTGCTGGCGGATCCGGACCGCGGCCGCACGCAGGGCATGAGCATCCTGGCGCGCACGCTGGGCCTTCGCATCGGACCCGAGCGGCGCTTCGCGCTGGCCCGCGAGCTGGTGGACACCATGCGGCAGGATCGCACCCAGCGACCCGATGGCGGCGCCATGGCGGAGGGGTGCAGAGCAATGGTGGACGCCCTGACGGCGGAGGACTCGGGCGCCGATCGGCTCCGTGCCGCGGCGGTCTGCACCGTCGACCAGGCCTGGCAGATCCTCAGCGGGCTTCCGCCCTCGCCGCAGCGAGACCTGGCCATGGCGGAGCAGATCAAGGGAGCCGGCGCGGACGTTCTGCGGGAGCGAGCGCTGCAGCGCCTGTCGGGGGACGAGCTCACGACGCTGCGCCAGGAGCTGGGCGCGGCCCGGGTGGCCCAAGGCCGACTGGACGCGACAGCCCTGCTCGACGAGGCGCCCAGCGCCGACGGGGAGCGGCTGGCGGCGGGGGTGCTCGCCCGCGCGGGTCGCGAGGCAGACGCCGTGGCGCGCCTGGACAGCCACCTCCAGCAGTACCGCTCCGATCCACACCGCGCCGAGGTCCTGGCCGCGCGGGCCGATCTGGTGCTCGGCCTGGCTCGCCGCGCTGCCGCACGCGGGGAGCACGACGAGGCACGGCGGTGGTACGACGAGCTGCTCCAGGAGCACCCCGAGCACACCGACGGGGCACTGGCGGCCTACGAAGCCGGGCTGGCCGCGCGCGCAGCGGGAGATCTCGACGATGCGCGCGAGCGCTTCGACCGGGTGCTGGCCCGCTGGCCGGAGTCGTCCGCCGCCCCCTTCGCGGTGGCAGCGCGCGCCCGCATGGCGCTGGACGACTCCGACGACTCCGAGGCCGCCTTCGAGCTGATGCGACGGATGGGCAGCCGCCTCCGAGCCGCGGTGGACGTGGCTGCCGAGCTGCGGGCCACCCGGCTGCGCATCGACGGTCCCGGCCAGGTGACGCGAGATCCGCGAGTTCGCATCGGTGTGCGCAACGTCGAGACCCTGAAGGTGGCGCTGCACAGTATCGACGCCGATGCCTACGTGCGCGCCGGTCAGCAGCCCGAAGATCTCCGCGAGCTCGACGTGGGGGTGGTGGGCGCGGACCGCACGTGGACCGAGCCGGTCCCCGACTACCGACCCCACGCCGATCTGTCCTTCGACCTACCCATCGAGGTGCCCGGCCCGGGCCTGTACACGGTCACCGTGTCGGCCGACGACCGAGAGGCCCGCACACTGCTGCTGGTGAGCGACCTGCGGCTGGTGGCGAAGGCGGTGGGCGGCGAGCTGGCGGTGGCGGCCTTCGACGCCGAGGGTCGCCCGGCGCCGGGAACCGAGGTGTTGCTGGTCTCGGGCGACAAGACGCGCGAGGGCCGGACCGACGGCACCGGCCTGTGGCGAACCCCCCACGTGCCCCGAGGCGAGACCGTGTTGCTGGGACGACGCCGCGGCTCCCCCGCCCTGCTCACCCTGTCCACCACTCAGCAGCAGCGGATGGAGATCGATCTGACGCTGTACACCGAGCTCGAGCGGCCGCTGGCTCGTCCGGGCTCCGACATGGGGATCCGGGTGGTGGCGCGGCGCGGCCCCTCGCCGGTGCGGGGCGAGTGGACGCTGTGGCTGGCTCAGGGAGACCGCAACCTCTCCCCGTGGAAGGCCACCTCGGACGGCCGGGGCGTGCTGCACACGCAGCTTCCGATCCCGCCCATCGCGGCGTCGCGCTACGAGATCCTGGCAGTGCCCCCCGGGCAGGCGGAGCGGGTGTCCCTGGGCTCGGTGTCCGTGGGCAGCGGCACCGATGCCGAGGCCGCCCGCACCATGACCGCCTCCATCGACGAGGCTGGTGACGGCGTGGTGGAGGTGTGGCAGCCCGACGGAACGCCCGCCGCAGGCGTCGTGGTGCGCAACGGCGCCGACGGTCCGACAGCCACCACCGACTCCGCTGGACGAGCGACCTTCGCCGGACCCGCCGCCACGATCCCCTGGACCCTCAACGCCCAGCTCGTGGGAAGCAGCCACACGGCTCGCGCCTCGCGGCAGCCCCCCGAGCGCGTGCAGCTGCGGCTCACCGCCGAGCAGGATCGACTGCGTCCGGGGGAGCGCCCCCGCCTCGCGCTACACGGCGAGGGAGCCGTCCGCGTGGAGCTGTCTCGCCTGATCGAGGTCGCCACACCGGCCGAGGCGCCCGTCGATCCCTGGCTTGGGCCTGAGCCCGAGCCGGGCCCGCGGGGTGCGGTGCAGTGGACGGGCGCCCCGGCCGCCTCCGAGGTCGTGGAGGAGCGTGTCCGTCAGCTCGAGGTCACCGCCAGCGAAGACGGTGTGCCGCTGGATCTGCCGGTCCTGGAGCCCGGGCGCTGGCGGGTGCGCGCCATGCACGCCGACGGCTGGGCGCACGCCGCCATGATGGACCTGTCGGTGTCCATCTCCGAGCTGCGCCTGGTGGGTGTGGGCGACGCCTCCCTCGGCGAGCGCCTGACCCTCGGCGCCCAAGGGGAAGCGGCCTTGGTGACCGCGTCGAACGACCGGCTGCTGTACGCCGCGGTCCACGGGGGCACCAGCCGCGGCGTGGTGACCATCGATCCGCAGTGGGCGGGCGATGTGGACGTGACGGCGGTGGCGCCCAGCGGCGCCGTGCACCACCGCGACATCCGAGTGGACACAGCGTTGCACGTGGCACTGACCACAGAGCCCGTGCCGGGCGGGGTGCGCGTCACGGCCACCGTGACCGACGGCGCCGGGCGCCCTGCAGCCGCCCAGGTGGCGCTGGCGGGCTGGGACACCCGCATGGAGCGCTTCGCGGGAGCTCCCCGCCAGCTGCCCGCAGACGCGCTTCGCTTCGCGCGTGCCGGCGGCCCGCTGGTCACCGGCGTGACCGTGGCCTGGGAGGACGGCGATCCAGGGAGCGAGATCCACCCGGCCCTGCTGCAAGAGGTGCGACGGCTCGCGGAGCGCGAGAAGGCACGCAACGCGATCAGCGGCCTGCTCTCCGACAACAACCTCGCCCGCGCCATGCTCGAGGACGTGCCGGTGCCCCACGGGATCGGGGGCCTGGGCACCTCCGGCTATGGATCGGGCGGTGGCGGCGGGTTCGGCTCGGGGCACGGCGGCCTCGGCCAGATCGCCG
>JAHQVJ010000179.1 GCA_019634415.1 Myxococcales bacterium | reverse complement strand
GTGATCGAGACGAACTCGTCCCCATCGGGCCAGAAGTCGATGCCCTTGCTGACCGAGGACGACGAGGCGGGGGGATATCGGCGTCTGATCGAGCGCACGTTCCTGCCGATGCTTCGGCGACGCGGCGTGCCCTCTGGACGCCTGGCCGTGTTGTACGACAAGAACATCCTGGAAGCATCGGGCTATGCCGCGGTCCTGGCAGATATCGCAGGTGAAGAGGTGCTCCTCGCGCACGTGCCCGCCTCGGATCCGGGGGCCATTCAGGTGCGGGGTGGCGTGGTGCACGTTTCCACCGACAGGGGATGGCAGCCCCTTCGCGGCGCCATCCGCTACGTGACGCAGCGGCCGTGGAACCGGCTTCCCCCGCTCACCCGCACCGTGCTCATGAACCCGGTGCTCGCGTGTCTCGCGGGTGGTCGGAACAAGCTCATCGCGGCCAAGGCCTACGATTTCTACAACGCTGACATGGCGGACAGTGGCCTTCGGATTCGCTTCCCGGAGACCATCTGGGACGTGCCCCTACCGGAGGTGCCGCTGTGGGTGGAGCGCATGGGTGGCGTGGCGGTGGTGAAGAACCCCTACAGCAATGCAGGTCAGGGGGTGTGGACCATCACGAGCAGCAAGGAGCTTCAGGTCTTCCTCGAACTGGAGCACGCCTACGAACGCTTTGTGGTCCAGGGACTCGTGGGCAACCTCGGGTGGACGAGCCAGACGCGTGGGCGCCGTCTGTACCACGTCGGCACGGTTCCAGATCGGCACGGACACATCTACGTCGCGGATCTGCGAATCATGGTGGGGATGTCTGCCGACGGGCCGTACCCGGTGGCGATGTACGCTCGTCGAGCAGCGAGGCCTCTGGCGCCGACACTGGGCGACGGGGTGGACTCCTGGTCCATGCTGGGGACGAACTTGTCGGTCAAGGTGGGCGATGGTGCCTTCGACACCGATCCGTCGCGGCTGATGCTGATGGACTCGCGCGACTTCAACCGGCTCGGCCTCGGGCTCGACGACCTCACCGAGGGATATCTGCAGACGGTGATGTCCATGCATGCCATCGATCGAATGGCTCAGCGCCTCACGAGCACCAAGGGCCGCTTCAGGCGCAAGCTGTTCGGATCGTTGGTTCCCGATCCCCGTCTGCTCGATGAGGTGATGCGTGACGACCGAGACCGATGAACTCGTACTCGACGCGTTCGAGCAGGCGGCGGTCACGAAGTGCTGGCTTCGACTCGTGGACAACGCGCTCGGGCGCCCTATTCGTCTGCCGGTGCTGGTCGCTCGGGGGGCTCGCCCTGGACCCGTGCTGGGCGTGACAGCGGCGGTGCACGGAGACGAGGTCAACGGGATTCCCATCATCCATCAGCTGTTTCAGAAGTTGGATCCCCGCAAGCTCAAGGGCACTGTGCTGGCCGTCGCCGTGGTCAACGTGCCCGCCTACGAGGCCCACACCCGCCGAGCACCGTACGGGTTCGATCTGAACCACCACTTCCCGGGTCGAGCGGACGGCAACGCCATCGAGGTGTACGCGCACACCCTGCTCCGAAAGGTGTTCGATCGGGTGGATGCGTTGGTGGACCTTCACACGGCGAGTCGTGGGCGCTCGAATAGTCTGTACGTGCGAGCCGACATGACGCGGGAGCCGACCGCGCGAATGGCCTACCTGCAGCGACCGCAGATCATCCTGCACAACCCGGCATCCGACGGCACCCTGCGCGGAGCGCTGGACGTTCCGGCCATCACGGTGGAGGTGGGTAACCCCTCCAGGTTCCAGCGCGACTTCATTCGACGGTCCGTCGTCGGGTTGCGTGCCGTGCTGGGGGAACGGGGCATGATGGCACGTCGACCCGTGGCGATGGGGGAGCCTCCTGTGCTGTGCGCCAGCAGCCACTGGATCTACACCCAGGAAGGGGGACTGCTCGACGTGCTGGTCGGCTTGGGGGACCAGATCGACCAGGGGCAGCCCATCGCGCGGCTCGTCGATGCGTTCGGCGACCTGCGGCGGAGCTACGAGGCACCCCATGCGGGCATCGTGATCGGGCGCGCGGTGGACCCGGTGGCGGCCGCTGGAGCTCGGATCCTACACCTGGGCAGGTTGGCCAGCGCCGAGGATGGCTTCGTGGCGCGGTAGGCGCATGGCGGAGGAGCTGTGACAGGCACGGATGACGAGAGTGGGCGGGTGCTCTTCCTGGTGAACACCGTGGAGGAGGTGACGACCGAGCAATCCACGGCGGGCCTGGTGGCTGCCATGTCGGGGCGCCGAGGGACGTGGGTCACTGGCATCCGTGGGCTGCGGAACTCGCCCAGAGGCCTCGAGGTGTGCGCCTACCAGATCAGGCCGAGCCAGGGGCCGAGCGACGTGGTTCGCCAGCTTCGTGAGCAGCCCCAGGTACATCCGATGGAGGCCTTTGCGGCGGTCTGGGTCCGGCTGAATCCCGGCCGCCTCGCACTTGCAGGGATGGTGGGCGTGGTCGAGATGCTCCTGCAGGCGGAGGACGCGGGAGTGGTAGTACGGAACGGGCCTGCTGGGCTGTTGCGTGCTGCCTCGAAGCTCTTCCTGTCGAGTCTTCCCGCCGACACGATTCCGCGGACATGGAGCTCACGAGATCCGACCCACCTGCGCGAATGCGTGGCGGCTGCTGGCGAGAGCGCGGTCGTGAAGCCCGCCATCGGCTCGCGGGGTGGGGACGTTCATCGGCTGTCCGTGGATAGTCCAGGGCTGGACGAGCTGCTGCTGCGGTTGTGTCAGCAAGGACCGGTGGTAGTCCAGGAGTACATGAGGGAGGCCCCGGCGGGGGACCTACGGGTTCACCTGGTAGATGGAGAGCTGCTCGAGAACGAGGGACGCGCAGCGTTGGTGAGGCGGGTTCCCGCCAAGGATGAGTGGCGGAGCAACGTAGCTCTGGGGGGCACTCCGGTGGCGTGCCGTCTCACGCCAGAGCAGGGGCGCCTCGTCGAGCGGGTGGGCCCCACGCTCCGGCGGTACGGGCTGTGGCACGTGGGGCTCGACGTTGTGGGCGATCGCGTCGTGGAGTGCAACGTGTTTAGCCCTGGCGGCCTCGCAGATGCGGGTCGGTTCGAAGGGATCTCGTTCGAGGACCTGCTGGTGAAGCGCTTCGACGCTCTGATCCGGGACATTGCGACGTAGGCGGTGGGCGACGGTTCATGCCGAACGTCGATGGAACTCGGGTCTGACGTACAGCTGTGACCTGCTCGGGCGTGTTGTGCGGGGAGTAGGGCAGTCAGTCCTCGCGCCCCAGGCGCTCGTCGAGCTCCGACAAGGTGCGAGGCCAGTCCGACTTCAGCAGGCGAGAAAGCGCGCGGTCGGCGAGCAGCCGTCCACCCGTCTGGCACGTGACGCAGTAGTTGCTCTCGTTGTCGCCGCTCACGATCCGCTGCACGGGGTTGCCACAGCGTGGGCAGGGCTGCCGGTACCTGCCGTGCACTGCCATGTCGGGCCGGAACGCCGTCACCTTGTCGGGGAAGCCGTCGCCGACGTCCTCCCGGAAGCGGTCCGTCCACAGCGTCAGCTCCGACTGGATGGTCTCGAAGAGGCGCTCCACCTCGTCGTCGTCCAGGGAGGTGGTCATCTTCACGGGGGACAGCTGGGCCCGCCAGAGGATCTCGTCGGAGTACGCGTTGCCGATGCCGCTGAACAGTCGGGGGTCGGTCAGCGCGCGCTTGAGCGTGTGGCGGCGCGAGCGCAAGCGGTCGGTGAAGGCAGCCAGATCGGACTCGAAGATCTCCAGTCCGCCGCGATCGAAGGGATCCAGTGCCGACTCGCCACGCACCAGGTGCATCGAGGCGCGCTTCTTCTTGCTCGCCTCGGTGAACACCAAGCTGCCATCGGGGAAGTCGAACACGGCCACCACGTCTCGCCCGCGGTGACTGGCTCCCTTCTTCTTCCAGCGCAGCCGCCCTGCGATCATGAGGTGGATGACCAGGAACAGCTCGTCGTCGAAGGTGAAGACGAGGCGCTTGCCCATGCGCCGGAAGCCGCGGACCACCTGCCCGTGCAGCGCGGACAAGGGCGGATCGACGGTGCGGAGCAGGAACGGATTGCCCAGCCGGATCTGCTCGAGCACCACGCCACCCACGGTGGCTTGCAACCGCTCCAGGTAGACCACGACGTCGGGGTACTCGGGCACGTCCTCATCTTACTGCTGCGATGCCGCCATGCCACAGTTAGGCTGACAGTCGATGGATCGGCGTGTGCTACCGGCGGTGGGTCTGGGTGTTCTCGGAATCGGAGCCGTCGTGTCTTCGTGGTGGTTCTTCCGCGTCGACACCGAGCCGCAGGCCGTCGCGATGGTCCGAGCTTCCCGGGCCGTGGACCGGCCCCTGGCGACCCCCCTTGAGGCCCCGCGGCGAGCGCCTCCCACCAAGTCCAAGGCGGGCAAGCGACCCCGAAAGGGCAAGGCCAAGACCAAGTCCAAGGCGGGGGCCAAGGCGAAAGCAGGCAACGCCGATGACGGTGAGCTGACCGAGATGGCCTGGGCCCGGCGTGAGTTCCGGCGGGAGCGGCGCGAGGAGCTCGAGCAGCGCCTCGAGGACTATGCCTCGCAGGCCGGCTGGGACCACGGCAGCACCGAGGAGGTGCGCCGCTTGGTCGTCGACTCGATGGAGCGCATCACGCGTCAGCTCGCCATGGTCGACAACGGCCAGGTCTCTTGGCAACAGCACAAGCATCACGTTCGCGAGTTCCGCGAGCGGCGTGCGGATCGTCTCAAGAAGCTCCTCGGGCCCGACGAGTTCGCCGACTTCACCGATGCGATGGGCTTCGAGCGGTTCACCGGGGAGGAGCCCCCGAGGGGGCGACTCAACCGTCGTCAGCCCCAACCCTAGGCGCCGTGTTTCCCGATCTGCCCATCGTGCTCGTGGCCGACGATCCGCTCGTTCGCGGAGGCCTGACGGCCCTGCTGCCCGACGAGGTGCCCGTGGTGCGGGCCGTGGGCACCGATGGGGACATCGCCGTGTCGGTGGCCACCTCCGGTGCGGAGGCCGTCCTGTGGGACGCAGATCACGGAGCGCCCGAGGCGCGTCAGCTCGACGTGGAGGTCCCCGTGGTGGTGCTGGCGGCCGACGTCGACGTGGCCGCGCGGGCGCTCGGCGCCGGGGCGAGGGCCGTGCTCCAGCGCGATGCGGACGGAGCCAGGCTGACGGCCTGTCTGCTGGCAGTGCGCGCTGGATTGGTGGTGGTGGACGAGCGCTTCGACGAGCTGATCCGGGCCACGCATCCCTCGGGGGACGGTCCCACCGAGCCCCTCACGCCGCGGGAGGAAGAGGTGCTGGAGCTGCTGGCCGAGGGGCGCAGCAACCGAGAGATCGCCATCGCGCTGGACATCAGCCCCCACACGGCCAAGTTCCACGTGGATCGGATCCTGCTGAAGCTCGATGCCAGCGGTCGAACGGATGCCGTGGTCCGGGCGGTGCGCCTCGGGATCCTGCGGCTCTGAGGCCGACCTGCCCAGGTGGGTAGGTGGCAGCAGCCGGTCCGGGCCATGGGAGCGGGGGCGTGTCCGGGACACATTGCTCCCAGGAGGATGCATGGCGGACATCCAGACGCTTTCGACCGGCTTGGCAGACGCTGTGGCTGCCGTGGGGCAGTCCCTGGTGGAGATTCGGGCCTCGCGCCGACCGGGCACCGGGATCGCGTGGTCGCCCGAGTTCGTGGTGACGGCGAACCACGTGGTGCGACGCGACGACGGCATCGTCGTGGTCGCGGAGGACGGCAAGGAGCGCACGGCATCGTTGGTAGGCCGGGACTCCTCCACGGATCTGGCGCTGCTGCAGGTGGAGGGGCCGCCCCTGGTGCCCGTGACCTGGGTGGAGGACGTGCAGATCCGCGTGGGTGAGCTGGTGATGCCGGTGGGCCGCGTGCAGGGTCGCGTCCGGACCACGCTGGGGATCGTGTCCGACGTGCACGGTGCCTGGCAGACCTCTCGCGGAGGCCAGGTGGACACCTGGATCGAGGTGGACGGCTCGCTGCCCCACGGCTTCAGCGGCGGGCCCCTGGTGGCGGCCTCGGGGAAGGTGGTGGGCGTGAACACCACCGGCCTGACGCGGCGGGGCGCCATCCTGCCCTACGCGACGGTGGCGCGCGTGGTGAACCACCTCGAGCAGCACGGAAGCATCCAGCCCGGCTACCTCGGGGTGGGGTTCTACCCCGGAGATCTGCCCGATGACGTGGCCTCGGTGGCGGGTCAGAAGGACGCCCTGATGACGGTGTCGCTCGAGCCGGGTGGGCCCGGAGACCAGGCGGGCATGCAGGTGGGGGATGCGCTGGTCCGCCTCGATGGGGCGCCCGTCACCGGCCTGCGTCATCTGATCGGGCTGCTGACCAGCAAGGGCTCCAGCCACGAGGTGGTGCTGACGGTGGTTCGCGCCGGGAGCCTGGTGGACGTGCGCGTGCAGCTCGGGGCTCGCCCCACTCGTCGTGGCTGGTGTGGCTAAGGCAGGCAGCGTCGCCGCGTGACAAGTGTTCGCTCCGTCGGCGCCGAGCGGTGGCGCTACTGACAGGCTGTCGCTCGGAGCGTGGGCCCTCGTGCTGTGATGGGCCCCCTTCACTTGGCACGAAGATTGGATGGTGCGAGGCGAGGGCTTCGTGCAAGCTGCGATCCCCTCGGACGTGCGCCGATCAATGTGAGGGGGTCCGATGGCCGATCTGCAGTCTCGTCAGTCCTGGTGGCTCCGTGAAGCGACCCGTCCGCTGTCACCCGAGCGTCTGGCTATTCAGGGGGCGTGCGTGGGCGCGCTGGCGGTGAGCGGGGTCTGGGTGGTCTTGGGGCTGACGGCGGCGCTGCCGGTGGTCTGGCTCCTCGGGCCCGCGGCCGTCGCCGCCATGGCCGTCTCGTTGCTCGTGGCCCCCGGCCTGTCCGTGATCTACGCCCACCTGCTCGCCGGCCCGAACTCGGTGCGGATCCCACCCACCGAGTGGATCGTGGCCCTGGGCACGATGGGACCGGTGGCGGCTGCCCCCGTCCTGGCGCTGGCCTCCTTCGGCCCCTTCCAGCCGGTGGGGATCACCGTCGTGATGATGCTGCTGGCGGGACTGTCCGCCATGATGCTGGCGCCCTTCGGCGTGTTGCCGCTGGTGGCCCTGTGGTCTCGCCACTTCCGCAACGATGACCACGCTGCCTTTGCCTCCACCGTGGTGGGAGGGGGGCTCGCGCTGGTGCACGGCCTGCTGCTGGTGGCCGTGATCATGTAGCCGCCTACTTGTCCACGGTGCCCGCGTAGGGGATCGTAGTGGAGCACAGCGGGACCTGGTCGTCGTCTCTGACGGTGACCGTCGCCTCTGCTTCGACGGACAACCCGAGCGCACAGGCCAGCTCCAGGTTGAAGCTGGTGGTCAGCAGATCGCCCAGGGTGCCCTGTCCGCCGCCCGTGGCGGTGACGTCCTCGTCGAGACCCGTGGTCTCGTAGTGCACGATGCGGTCGCTGCCGTTGTGGACCTGCACGGTGCACAGCCGCTCGTGCTCTCGCTTCAGCAGCCCACAGAGGAACTCGGAGAAGGTGTTCTCCTCCAGGTCGTCGCAGTCTGTGTTGGATTGCTCCGCCACCTCCACGAATCCAGCCGCCTCCGAGCCGTCGCAGCTTGGCAGCTCGCCTGGGGTGGGCTCCTCCCGAAAGGTCACCCTGTAGGGCACCGGCATGAAGCAGGCGCTCCCCACGTCGCGTTCCAGCACGAGGCGAAACTCGCCGCTCCCACCCGTGGGCAGCGGATCGCACTCGAAAAACACCGGAAAGCCACCCGGATCCTCGTAGCTCGACACCTCCACGGGTCGCACACCTGTCTCGGGATCGAGGTTGGTGGCCGTCCAGGTCCCCAGCAACTCGTCCGGCTTGTTCGGACCCTTGTCGCCGAAGAGGACCTCGACGTCGCAGACCGTGATCGTCCCCTCGCACCGGTCGGGATCCACGACGGCCTCGCACCCAACTGCGTTCACCGTCTCTCCGATGGAGCCGTCGCACATCGGTAGGTTCGAGGTGGACGTAGACGAGTTTGACGACGTCGTCGTCGTGTCCTCGCCTGCACTGCACCCCAATCCCGCAACCAGCACCGATCCAATCCACGTCATCGCGAGACCTCCTCGTCCGGGCGTCCGACCACGGACGTGGTTCTGGTACCGGGGGAGGTTCTCCCTGGCAGATCACAGTTCTGTTACCTGCACCTCGATGAACCTGGTGTACGAGGGGCTGCGCCTGGACCTGCTGCTGGGTCAGGTGCATCGCGACGGACACACCGAGGACCTGTCGACCATGGAGGTCCGACTGGTGGCGTGGCTGCACGGCCATGCCGATGGCTGGGTGACCAACGAGGAGCTGCTGCGCCACGTCTGGGGCTACGCGCCCGCGGCCCGCAGTCACACCGTCCGCACCACGGTGAGCCGCCTGCGGGCAAAGATCGAGGTCGATCCCAAGCTCCCACGAGTGCTCCTGAGCGAGACCGGACGTGGTTATCGACTGGTGTTGCCGAAGGCCCCGGCATCTGCGATGCGAAGGCCCACGCGTGCCGATGCCTTCGTGGGTCGCGAGGCGGCATTGGCCTGGCTGTGCGAGCACGCCACTCCTGGTGCGGTGTTGGCCGTGGTGGGTCCTGGGGGCATCGGCAAGACGCGGCTGCTGGAGCAGTTCGTCGGCTCGCGACACACGGCGTTCGTCGACTGTGTGGGATGCGACGAGCCTGCAGCTGTCCTGCGTCGGATCGCCAGCGCTCTGGGCCTGAAGGGAACCGCCGATCTCCCCCGTCGGGTGGGGAGCACGCTCAGCGCTCAGGGCGTGCACACCATCGTCCTGGACGATGTGGACGGGCTCTGGGCGTCGTGGCCGGCGCTCTGGCAGCCTTGTCGACCCTACGCCCCGGAGGCCACGGTCCTCGGCGTCGGTCGACGCCACCCCGTGGAGCCTGGTCTTCCGGTGCTCCACCTGGGCCCACTGACGCGAGAGGCTGCCATGGCGTTGGTGGCGTCGCGGAGCTCCCAGGCGTCGACGCCTGAGTTGGCACCCCTCGTGGAGGCGCTGGATCGTGTGCCGCTGGCCCTGGAGCTGGCTGCTGCTTGCCTGGACGTCCTCACCGCGCGCGAGCTGGCGCAGCGGATCCGCCGTGACGAGTCCCTCGGGGTGGCCGCGGCGATGGCGGTGAGCTGGGCTCAGCTCCGTTCGGAGGAGCGCCAGGCGCTGCACCAGCTGCGGGTGTTCGCCGACACCTTCTCGGCGGACGCCGCGGAGGGCGTGCTCGCAGCAGATGCACCGCTGGGAACACTGCGGGTGCTGTTGCAGCGGAGCGTGCTTCATCGAGGCGCCTACGAGGAGCGGTACCGGCTGCTTCATCCGATCCGGGAGCTGCTGGCCGAGCGCTGCGGCCCCGTGCCCGACGACGTGCGTCACCGACACGCGCTGTGGTTCGCCCAGCGAGCGGAGCCGGCGGTGGCGGCCTGGCGGAGTGACGAGCAGCTCTCGGCTCATGGGTGGCTCACCCGGGAGATGCCGGACATCCGGGCGGCGACCCGGTGGGCGGTGGCCCGGCGTCACCCGGTGTCGCCGACACTCGCCGTGGCCTGGGCGGAGTGGTCCTCGTCGGCTGGCCAGCCGGGACCGCGCGACGCCCTCGAGATGGTGCTGGACGGCCAGTCAGAGCCGGGGGCGAGCACCGCGGACCTGCTGCTGGCGTTGGGGCGCTGCGAGGCCATCGATGGCCGCCCGGCGAAGCGCGAGGCGTGGTCTCGGCGAGCCCGCGCCGCCGTCGCTCCGGGGACCGAGCGGCACCACGAGGCCACGCTGGAGCTCGCCCGAGCCCGACTCATGGCGGGACACCCCGAGGATGCCCGGGCTCTGCTCGCCACCATGGAGACGGTGGAGCCGGGCTCCGTCCATCACCTCGGCGCACTGAGGGTGCGTGGGGACGTGGCGGTGGCGATGGGCGATCGAGCGGAAGCCGTGGCCGCCTATCGGGCCGCTGTGGCGGGTGCGGCCGAGCGCGGGTGGGTCGGTCGGTGGGCGTTTGCCGCCGTTCGTCTGGCGACTGTGCTGGGTGATGCTGGGGAGCGAGGGGAGTCGCTTGCGCTCCTGGATCGGGTCGTGGCTGCCTCCGAGGCCCATGGGCTGGCACGTCCGCTCGGGGCGGCGTTGCTTCGGCGGGGGGGGCTACGGGCGGACTCGGGGGATCGACTGCAGGGGGTGGCGGACTTGAAGCGGGCTGCTTCCCAATGCGATGCCACCGGCGACGTGCGGCAACAGGCCCGCGTGCTGTTCAGACAGGGTCTGCTGCTGCGTGAGGTGTCGGGCGCAGATGCGGAGGAGATCCTGCGCACGGCTCGACGACGCCTGGCCAGCCTCGATCTGCAGGGAAGCCTCCTCGACGCCGCCATCTGCTCGGCCCTCGCTACCACCATGGCGGATCGTCAGGACGCAGCCTCGGCGCTGCACATGGTGGAGGTTGTGGGGGATCCAGCGCTGCTCCCGCCGGCAGTGCAGGCCACGGTGTGGCGGGAGCGAGCGCTGGTGCTCGGTGTGGCCGGACGCGTGGAGGAGGGGTGTGCGGCTGCCCGAGCGGCGGATGTGGGGGTGCGCGGCTCGGGGGTGCTCATGGCGGAGGTGGAGGCGGCGGCGGTGTTGGCGGCCTTCGGCGACGGGGGTGCGATTCGACGGCTGGAGGACTTCCCAGACGACGCCACGCCCCATCTGCAGGTGTTGCAGCGGGCGATCCGACGTGAGGCCTCGAAGGTGGACACCGAGCAGTGGCTGCTGGCGCGCATGCTGCCACGCATCGCGACGAAGTCGTGCTAGGCCTTGCCCACGATACGCCCGATGCGACGGGCCAGCTCCAGGCTGAAGCCCACCGCGCGCTGCACATCGGGGTCCCCCATGCGCATCAGGGCGCCGAACAGACCCACCTGGGGTGCTGGGCTCCGGCGGGTGGCCGCGATCGCCGTGGCCGTCTCCGTGAGATCCTCGTCGTCGAACTCGTCGAGCACATCGAGCACGGCCACGAGCGTGTCGCGCTTGGCCAGCAGGCGCTGTGCGATGGCCATGGACTCGGGCTGTGCCGCCGCCAGGGCCAGCTGTGCGGCCTGTTGACCCGCTGCGATCGGGTCCACGCCGTTGGCCTTGGCCTGATCCCAGGCCCAGCTGGCGGTGTGCCCCGCGGCCTCCGACAGCACCGGGAGGCGCTGACTGAAGGTGCCGAGGGTCTCGACCATCGCTTCGAACTTGTCCATGCGCTCGACGAGCCCGGGGAGGGCGACCTGATCGAGCTTCGACTCCAGGCGATCCAAGCGCTGATTGAGCGCCTCGATGGCGGCCAGGAGGTCTGGTTCGGTGGGTGCGCTGCTCATGCGGCCGCCTGTAACCGGCCGGCTCACCCGTGGGGATCGGGGATCGTGTCGTGCAGTCGCTCGTGGTGCACGATCAGCAGGCCGTCTTGCTCCTCCAGGATGTCGGCGAACCGCATCCCGAAGCGGATGTCGTCGGGCACGTAGAAGTGCTGCGCGTGCACGTTCTGGACGAACGCCGCCTCGACCCCGGTGAGGATGACCACCAAGGAGACCATGTGCTCTTCGATGTTGTGTGCGGTCATGCCCGCCAGTGGGCTGTCCGCGTCCATGAAGTGCAGGACCGTCCAGCTGAGGGTGAACATGGGCGACCGATCCCGCTCCAGGGTGATGGGATGGAAGCGCCGCATGCGCTCTCCCTCCGGTGTCTGCTCGTCGAGCAGCACGTACACCTGCAGGTGCGCGTCGATGATGCGACTGGCGCGCTCGTTGGCCATGCGGAAGGACAGACACGGCCGACCCGAACGCATGCTGACCACCGCGACGTCGGAGAAGGCGACCCGCGCTTGGGGCCGGGAGAACTTGGCGAAGCACAGCCCGGTGGCGATGGCGACGCCGATGAGGCCCACGAAGCTCTCCACCACCATGACGGCGTGGGCCCAGGGGGTGGTGGGGGAGAGGGTGCCGTAGCCGATGGTGGACAGCGTCTGCACGCTGAAGCTGAAGGCCTCCACGAAGGAGCCAGGGACGGCGGCGTTGATGCAGTCGCCTCCGGCCAGGTACAGTCCCGCGAAGAACAGGTTGACCACGGCGTAGGCCAGCACCATCACGCCGAAGAAGGCCATCCAGCTGGACCGCAGGACGAGGTGGTACAGGTCCGACAGATCGACGGATCGGATGCCGACACGGCGGAACTGCAGCTCACCTGCGCGGATGGTGGATGACGACGTCTTGGGTGGTTCGCTCACGCGAAGGCGAATACCGTGCCGTCGCACGTTCCGGCAAGCGGAGGAGAGCGCATGCTGACCCGGCCCAAGCGAGAGTTTCCCACCTTGCTCTTCAAGTGGCGCGGCAGTGCGCTCTCCAGGATCTGGCCCCTGCTGCTGCTGACCTTCGCTCTGTCCGTCGCGCTGACCTGGGCCCACGACCAGTTCGATCTGGTGTGGATGGAGCTGTCCACCGCTCCCTTCACCATCCTGGGGATCGCGCTGTCGATCTTCCTCGGGTTCCGAAACAACGCCTGCTACCAGCGCTGGTGGGAGGGACGGATCCTCTGGGGGCGGCTGGTGAACGTGTCCCGCAGCTACTCGCGGCAGGTGCTCACGCTGGTGGGCGGTGACGATCCCGAGGTGCGCGTGTTCCAGCGGGCCCTGGTGTACCGCATGATCGCCTACGTGCACGCGCTGCGGCTGCACCTCCGCGAGCAGCCCCGCTGGGAGGAACTCGGCATGTTCCTCGCGGCGGCCGAGCGACAGGCCATCGCCGACGAGCGCAGCAAGCCCACGGCGTTGCTCCATCTCATGGGCCAGCGACACCGATCCGCCCTCGATCGCGGCTGGATCGACGTGTTCCATCTGCCGATCCTCGAGGAATCCCTCACCGAGATCACCACGATCCAGGGGGCGTGCGAGCGCATCAAGAACACGCCGGTGCCGCTGTCCTACACCGAGCTCACCCATCGCATCGTGGCGCTGTACGTGCTGTTCCTGCCCTTGGGCATGCTCGGATCCATCGACAACTTGGCCCCGCTGGCCGTCATGATCATCGCGTTTGCGTTCCTGGGTCTGGACGCCGTGGGCTCACAGATCGAGAACCCCTTCGAGGAAGATCCCAACGATCTGCCGCTGTCGCAGCTGTCGCGCATGATCGAGAACGATCTGCGCACCGTCCTGGGCGAGAAGGATCTGCGCCCCGACGTCACGCCGAACCGGGGCATCCTGCTGTAGCTGCCGACGCTACTGCGGGTCGCGCAGCCCAGCGATGTTGGCTTCCCAGTTGCGCCCGTCGAAGGGCTCGATGGTGAACCGCTCGCGCACCAAGGCGTCGTCCAGGGCGTTCACGTTGACGGAGAAGCCGTCGGGGTGCGAGCGCGGCACGTAGAACGGATGCACGCCACAGGTCGGGCAGAACCAGTGCTGCGCAGTGCCCGAGCCGAACCGGTACTCCGTGAGTGTGTCGCGGCCTTGCTCGACCTGCAGCCCATCGGCGCCGACGAACAGGTGCAGGAAGCCCTTCTTCGTACAGATCGAGCAGTTGCACGCTACAGCGGTCCACCGCGGCACCTGCACGCGAAAGCGCACGGCACCGCAGTGGCAGCCACCTGCGACCCACCGGTCGCTAGGCGTCATCGAACAGGTCGTCTACGCCACGCTCCAGGGCGTGCTGCAGCTGCGACGAGAGGGCCTCGAACACCCAGGGCTGCTGGTTCGTGCGCAGATACACCCGGCCGTTCTCGTTCGGGATCTCCGATCCCACGCGGTACTCGCCGCTGGTCGGGGCGCCGTCCACACTCGCCTCCCACGTGACCACGACGCCTGTGTCGAAGCCCATCTCGGGGGTGACCTGGGTGCCGTGGGGCTCCATCATGCGCAGGTTCACCACGCTCTGAACGAAGGCGTCTGCGCCAGGCTGGTTGAGGATCTTTCCAGGCGGCGTGCGACCGGGCATCGTCCAGATCTCCTCCGCACGCTGGAAGGTGATCGGCGGCTGGCCCGGCCGCTGCACCGTCACCGAGGTGACGTCCTTCGAGTTCATCTTCTGGAAGTCGCGATCGAAGTAGCGAGTGGCGCGATCGGGGATCGACGACGGGTTCACGCCACGGACCCGATACACGTCGTCGTCGTCGGCCAGCCGCACATGGGCGGCGTTGCCCTCGGCCGAGCCCACGTACAGGCTGATGGTGTCGCCGTCGGGCATCACCAGGTCCAGCTTGCGGCTGCGCTCGTTCTCGTGCACGTCCATGGCCGTGTGGTTGTAGGCCTGGGTGGCGATGGGGCGCCGCACCACGAGCTTGTCGAGGGCCTCGAACAGCGGATCGAGGTTGGCCTGGGACGCCGGGTAGTCGAAGCTCGAGGGGATGATCCAGGAGTCTCCGTCGCGCTTCAGCACCAACGGATCGTCGGGTACCTCTCCCTGGAGGATCCGGCTGTGGATGGTGATCTGCGACAGCTCGGCGGCGTCTACCTCGATCAGGTCCACCGCATCGGCGGGCCCGCTAGCGCTGGGCCACCAGGCGATGGTAGCGAACAGCGCCTGAACTCCGAGGGTGATCGCGAGGGCACGGTTGATGGCTTCCGTCGTCATGCGGCTTGCTCCGTGGGCACGGTCTCCCGCGAGCCGGTCAGGCGCGGGATCACCACGAGGAAGAGGAAGGGCAAGAGGAGGACGATGACCCAGGTGCGGCGCTCCACCCAGGTGGCCTCGTCGTCGCTGATGGGCACGAGGGTCCGGGCGAACGCGCCTGCGGTCCGGATCGTGAGCAGATCCGTGTCCTCGACACTCCAGTCGATCAGGTTCTGCAGCAGCTGCACGCTTCCGGCATGGGACTCCGCCGATGCCTGCGAGGCGAGCTGCAGCATGATGTCGGATCCCAGCTCCGAGCTGCCCAGCACCACCAGACGACCGTCGGCCACGCTGGCCTTCAGCGGATCGGGTGCGTCCTCGCCGTCTTCGGCGACGGGATTGGGCTTGTCGGCGAAGTTGCTCGGGAAGCGGCCGGTGACGGCCACGGCCAACACCTCGGAGGCGCGATCGGTGCCCTCGGACCAGATCGGGATGCCACCCTCCACCCGGTCCTGCTCGATGCCCCCGCCGGGCTTCAGCCAGGCCTCACCGGTGGAGCGCGCGAGCCAGTCGATCTGTCGATCCTCGAGCTCGTCGGGTGTGTTCACCGGGCTCGACCAGGCGAACACCAGCGACGAGATCCCCGCCATGGCGGGGTGCTCCCGGTTCAGGCCGGAGCTGCGGACCTCGGGAAAGAAGGGGTAGGGGACGAGCTCGATGGTCTGGATGGTGGGCCCGTTCGGAATGCGTCGCGGCACCGGCACCGGGAAGGGCGCGTTGTTGGGGTCCATCACCAGCGACTGCTCGACCTCGACGCCCCAGGTCTTCAGCAGGTCGTTCAGGGGCGCCCCCGACGACGTGGTGCGGATGCTGGTCTGGTCGGCCTCGATCTTGAAGGCCCCGGCCAGCGCCACCACGGATCCGCCGCGCATCAGGTACTGGTCGACGGCGAACTGCTGCTTGGCGTTCATCTGGCCGACCTTGCCCATCACGAGCACGTCGACGTCCTGTGGCACCGCTCCGTTCTGAAGGATGGTGCGCTCCACCTCGAAGTTCTCCGACAGCAGGCGCTCCAGCAGCTGGTAGTCCGGGCGCGGAGGCGGCGGCTGCATGTTGGGCGGCAGCTGCGGGTTCGGGATGTGGATCGGTTTCTCGGTGAACAACGCGATCTTGCGCAGCTGACCGGGCGTCGCGCGGCGCAGCGCGGCCTCCACGGCTTGCCGGATGTCGCCCTCCGTCAGATCGCCGCGCGGCAGGATGGCCTCGGCGTGGTCGCCCACCTCCACGAGCAGGTGCATGTAGAAGCGCTGGGTGGCGAACAGGTCGGCGGCCACTGGCTGCATGCCGTAGTCGTCGTACAGGCGCTGCATCAGCGCTTCGTCGGACGAGGGATCCACCTCGGTGAACACGAGCTGATCGCCACCGCGCACGTCCAGGGACTCACCCACGTCCTTCATGCGCTCGGCGGCCTCCAGGAAGTCCGGAGGCAGGTTCGACGGGGTCACGTAGGCCGTGAGCTTGGCCGGCCCGGGCAGCTTGGCGATCAGGGAGTCGATGGTCTGGAAGTCCTGGCTCACCTTGCGGATGGTGCGGGTCAGGTCGTACTCCAGGTTCCGGAGCTTCACGTCGATGCCGCCGCCGGGATCGGAGCGGACCTCGATCAGGTCTTGGAACGACAGCACCTGGAACTGGTCGCCATAGGTCAGCAGCAGGTGGAAGTAGGCGTTGACCACGGCCTGGCTGTGGCGGTCCGACACACCGAAGGGAATCGGTCGGATCGAGTACTGCTCGTTGATCTCGGCCTCGACTTCCTCGTCGGTGTTGGGATCCTGCACCACCACCTGGACGTTTCCGTCTCCGTAGATCTCGTACTCTTCGAGCGTGTCGCGAATCTGGGGGATCAGGGGAGCGAGCACGGGATGGGTGCGCTCGCTGATGAGCGCCCGGATGATCAGGGGCTCGTCGAGGTTGCGCAGCACGTTCTGGGTGACGGACGACACGCTGTAGTCGTTGCCCGCCGTCAGATCGACGCGCGCTCGGTGCACGGGGGTGAGCCACAGGTTGAGGAACACCACGTTGAGGCCCGCGAGCCCCACGAGTCCGAGGAGGGTGAGGTTCCGTGCGGCTCCGGCCTTCGAGCCCGGATCCAGGCGCTCCCGCTCCAGGAACACGCCGTTGAGCACCAAGAAGAAGGTGGTGAGGCTGCCGTAGTAGGCGATGTCGCGCAGATCCAGCACGCCGCGCTCGATGCTCTCGAAGCGACTGCCCGTGCCCAGACCACGCAGTATCTCTGCCTGGCTGGCGGCGAAGAACCCTGCCACGCCGTCGGTGCCCACCATGTAGAGCACGCCGCCCAGCAGCACGGTGACCATCAGGGCCACCACTTGGTTGTCGGTTCGCGACGACACGCACAGGCCGATGGCCATGTAGGTGGACGCGAGCAGCGTGGCGGCGAAGTAGCCGCCGACCACGGGCCCCCAGTCCAGCGGGCCGAGCATCGCCACCGTGATGGGGATGGGCAGCGTGAAGGCCAGGGCCATCACCACCAGGCCCATGCCGGCCAGGAACTTGCCCAGCACCAGGTCCAGGGTGCGGACCGGCAAGGTGAGCAGCACCTCGAGGGTGCCGGCTCGGCGCTCCTCGGCCCATGCCCGCATGGTGGTGGCGGAGACCAGTGCGATCAGCAGCAGCGGGAGCCACTGGAACATCGGCCGGATGTCGGCCAGGTTGCGAGCGAAGAACTTCCCGGAGGAGAAGAAGACGAAGAGCGTGACGACGAGGAAGGCACCCAAGAACAACAGCGCGATGGCTGACTTGAACAGGGCGCGTAGCTCCTTGCCGGCAACGGCGAGCATGGCGTTCATGCGACAGCCTCCTGCTTGGCCACGTGCTCGGCCTGAAGCGAACGGAAGACGAACTCGAGGGTGCGCTGCTCGGGGCCGATGGACAGCACCGTCCAGCCCTCCTTGTCCGCGAGCTCGAGGACACCCGGCGCGACCGTGGCCCCCTCCTCGTGGTCGATGGCCCAGGTCGAGGCATCGTCGTGGCGAGGATCGGCACCGACCTCGCGCACGGCCTCCACCCCTTGCACCTTCGACAGTGCCGCCGAGACGTCCTTGGCTCCCTTCACCGACAGCAAGACGGTGTCGCTGTGGAGCAACGAGTCCAGGGGCGAGTCGGCCGACAGTCGACCGTCGATCATGACGAGCACACGATCACAGACCGCCTCCACCTCCTGCATGATGTGGGTCGACAGGATGATGGTGGCCTCCTGCCCCAGCTGCTGGATGAGCTCGCGGATGGACTGGATCTGCACCGGGTCGAGTCCGTTGGTGGGCTCGTCGAGAACCAACAGGGAGGGCTCGTGCACGATGGCCTGGGCCAGTCCGACCCGCTGACGGAATCCCTTGGAGAGGTGCCCGATGGGGCGGGTGACGTGGTTCTGCAGCCCAGTACGCTCCACGGCCACGGCCACGGCTCGCCCACGCTTCTCGGGGGGCAGATCTCGCAGGTTGGCCATCATCAGGAGGTAGTCCTCCACCTCCATCTCCGGATACAGCGGAGCATTCTCGGGCATGTACCCGATCTGTCGCTGCACAGCGAGGCGGTCTTGGACCACGTTGTGGCCACCTACCACGATGTCGCCCTCGGACGGCTCGAGGTAGCCCGTGAGCATCTTCATCAGGGTGGTCTTTCCGGCACCGTTGTGACCCAGCAGACCGACGATCTCGCCGCGCTCGATGTTGAGGGACACATCGGCTACCGCAACCAGGTCACCGTACTTTCGAGTGACGCGTTCGATCCTAATCATCGGTTTCGATCGACTCCAGGAGCGGGTTGTCGGACGCCGCCGAGGGGGCAGCGGCGAGCACGCGTAATCACGCCTCGCGCTGCGGCAACCCTCGTTCTAGCGCCCGACGGTGGCGACGGCATAGACGCCGTCGATGTCTGCTCCGTTTGCGACGGGGTGTGCAAGGAATGGTCGCCGTGTGTGAGGATCCTCCCACAGCTGTGCCGACGACAGTCGAACGCACATCACCCCGAGCTGCCGAACGTCTTCCGCCACCGGCTCCTGGGGATCGAGATCTGCGAGGTCGAAGCGGTCCCCGCCCGCGTCCTCGTCGAAGGGATCCATGGGCTGGTCTTCGGCGTGCAGCCACACGGGCTCGATGCCGGCGAACCCGCTCCAGGCCTCCGGATCATCGCTGAAGGTGCCGGGTTCCGCTGGCTCGTAGCGATGGGGGAACGTCACGAAGGACGTGCAGTCCGCCGACACCTCCACCACCACCGGATCCAGGAACCGGCCTCCTCCGCTCACGTCGAAGGGGTTCTCGAACACCGCCAGATCCGGTCCGTCCACGTCCACGGCGAGTCGACCCTCGAACCCCAGCACCAGCACGTCGTCCACCCCGGGCTCCAAGCCCAGGGAGAACACGTCGACGCTTCCGGCCCACTGGCCCGCCCCCCTCACCCCGTTGACGGCCAGCTCGACGTCGCGGTTGCCCTCGCCCGTGTGACCGGGGGCCTCGACCACCTCGGTGGCCAGAGTGGGGTTCGCGTCGATGTCGGGCTGGCAGGCTGCGGTGAGGAGGAGCGCCGTCAGCGGAGCGCGGTCCACGGCGCCCCTCCGCATCCCGCGGTGGCCGGATCGGCGGCGTCGGCAGGTCCTGCTGCGTAGGCGTCGTCCTCTTCGGCGCCGTCGAACAGGATCTGGCAGTAGTACAGCGTGCCCTCGACCTCGACCCACTCGAAGCGGCTCCACAGATCGGGGTTGAAGTCGTTGTCGGAGTCGTTCTGGGCGACGACCCAGCCCTCGTCGTTGTGGTGGGCCACGATGGTGAAGGACGTCACGCCGTAGGCGCCGTAGTCCTGGACCCAGGAGGCGTCGCTGATGGCATGGCTGCCACCGAAGTCGTCGCTGTAGCTCCCCGCGATGGCGAGGGGGGCGTCGGTGCCGAACTCGCCATCACAGGCGGTGAGGATGGCGGATAGAGCGAGCACGTAGTGCAGACGCATGCAGTCTCCCTTTGCCCCTGACCCGGGGGCGACATTGGTAGGGTGGGCATGCGGACCGGTCTCCGACTTTCACGGTGGCGGGACCGCGTCGGATTTTCACCGACTTCCCGTGCCCCGCACGCCCCATCTTCGTGATGTGGCGGCGGCATAACGAACAGACGCGACACGCGCTCGCAATGCCTTCCAATGAGACCCGATCAGAGTCGTGCCTGCTTCGCTGCCACTGTACCGATCAGCCGCGAACAGCGCTCGCGGCTGATCAGGAAGCCCGTCTCATGGGCAACGGTAGGGGGGAGCGATGGACGGGCACGTAGCCCACGTCGCGAGCGGCCTGCAGGATCCGCTCGAAGTCGTGGTGGATCGTGGCGCCCGCCTTCTGGGTGACCTCGTCCTCGGTGGGGATGTCGAAGTCGTTGGCCCCGAAGCACAGCCCGCGCATGGCCTGCTCGTTCTGGGTGAGCACGCTGGTGCGCACGTGCTCGATGTTGTGCAGGTAGAGGCGACAGACCGCCAGCCAGCGGAGGTACTCGTCCGTGGAGACCTCGTGCCCGCCGAGCTCGGTGTTGTAGGGCTTGTACGTCCAGCACAGGAAGCTCGGCAGCGCGCCGGACATCTCGTCCTGGAAGCGACGGAGGCGCTCCAGGTGGTTCAGGCGCTCCTCGAGCGTCTCGTCGAAGCCGATCACCATGGTGGCCGTGGAGCCGAGGCCTGCCTGTAGGATGGCGCGCTGGGCGTCGTAGTAGTCCTCCACCTCGTACTTCAGGGGACTGTGGCGCTTGCGGAAGGCGTCGTCGAGCACCTCGGCGCCTCCGCCCGTGACCCACCGCACGCCATACCCACGCAGGGCCTGCGCACCTTCGTCGTAGGACATGCGGCTGACCTTGCAGGAGTACATGAACTCCGCCACCGTGGTCTCGTAGAACTCGAGATCGGGGAAGCGGCCGCGCACGGCCTGGAACAGCTCGCCGTAGTCGGAGATCCGCAGCTTGGGGTGGAAGCCTCCGTTGAAGCCCACCATCGTGCCGCCGAACGCCTTCAGCGCCTCGATGCGCTCGAACACCTGGTTCAGGGTGAGCAGGTAGCCATCGGGCGCCTTGGGCAGCCGGTAGAAGGCGCAGTAGTCGCAGCGAGCCACGCAGATGTTGGTGTAGTTGACGATGGCCATCACCAGGTAGGTGGCCTCGCCCGGAGGATGCAGCCGGTCTCGGGCCTGGGTGGCGAGCCGGGACAGATCGTCCATGGACGCGTGCTCGAACAGCCAGGCCGCGTGCTGTCGATCGATGGGCGCTCCCTGGTCGACACGGGCGGCGATCTCCGCGAGCGGCATGCTTCCTCCAAGGAGGCGCCGTAACGTTCTGGGAGCGTCGCCTCTCGGGTCAGGGAGTGGTCAAGGTGCTGGGACGTTCATCGGGACGGTTCGTCCACTGGACCGGCCTTCGCCGAAACCTTACAGCTCCCGGCTGACACACCAGGCTCGGGCAACACAGCAGGTGCTATCTTCAGCGCCGTCGTCGGAGGTCGGACAATGCTCCTTTCCACCTTGATCCCATCCACCATCGCCTTTGCGGTGGACCCCGCCCTGCGGGACTCCGTCGACGGCCTCCGCGAGGACGAGGCTGGGCAGACCGTGCCGGACTTCGAGGGTGCGCCCGTCGACAAGACCAGCGTGGTCGGAGGCCGGCAGGTGGTGGAGGGCAAGTGGGACGACGCCGTGGCCATCGTGTTCAACGAGGCCACCGTGGGATGCACGGGCACGCTCATCGGGCCCAAGGTGGTCCTTACGGCGGCACACTGTGTGGAGGGTGCGTCGGTGCGCTCGGTGATCGTCGGCACCAAGGACTGGACCAGCGGTGAGGGAGAGCGCCTCGAGGTCGAGGAGATCATCCCCCCCGACGATCGAAACTACGACGTGGCCTTGTTGCTGCTGGAGGAGCGCTCCACGATCCCGCCGCGCCCATTGGCGATGGAGTGCGTGCTCCGCGATCACCTCGAGGATGGCGCGAAGGTGCAGATGGTGGGCTTCGGCGCCACCCGACCCACGGGCAACGGGTTCAACTCCGAGCTCAACGAGGCGGCCTCCACCGTGCTGGATCGGAACTGCAGCCAGGAGCGGGTGAAGGGCGTTCCGGAGCCCTGCAATGGTCGGATCAACCCGGGCGGGGAGATCATCGCGGGCGGGAACGGGCGCAACGTCTGCTTCGGCGACAGCGGGGGGCCGCTCTACCTCAAGACCGACGACGGCGACTTCGTGGTGGGGGTGGCGTCGCGGGTGCTGGGGATCCCCGGCGAGCCCGTCTGTGGTGGGATCGCCATCTGGGTCCGCCCCGACGCGGTGATCGACTGGATCTACGACAACATCGGCGGGCGGCAGCTCGCCGTGCCCGTGTGCAACGATGCGCCCGACGTCTTCCTGGGGGAGTACGTCACCACGGTCGACCGGTCGCTCACGCGGGCGGCGGTCATCGTCGACGACGGTGACTCCACCGAGGTGCAGCTCGAGGTGGTGCAGGAGCCGAGCAACGGCCGTGTCGTCATCGACGGGGCACAGCGCGTCACCTACATCCCCGATCCTGGCTTCGAGGGAGAGGATGCCTTCACGGTGTCGGCCACCGACGCGGGTGTGGAGCGCTTCGAGCGCACGGGAGCGCCGGTGACGGTGGAGCTGGACGTGCCGGTCACCGTGCTGCCCAAGGCCGGTCTGGGTGGCTGCCAGACGGCGTCTGGTCCCGCTTCGGTGGGGCTGCTGGCGCTGCTGGGACTCGCCCTCGGGCGACGCCGCCGCACCTAGTCGGCCGTCAGCTCCAGCCGCATGCCCTCGCGAGCGGTGAGGGTGCCCGGACGGGCACGCGCCGCCTCCGCAGCGATGCGGTCCATCACGTCGTCGTCGTGGGACGGGTCGTGGTGGAACAGCACCAGGGTGCCTACGTCGGCAGCGTCGGCGAGGCGCACGCCCTCCTGCCAGGTGGAGTGCCCCCAGCCCACGTGGGCGTCGAACTCCTCGTCGGTGTAGGTGCAGTCGTAGATCAGCAGATCGGCGCCCTGCGACAGCTCCACGATGCCTGCGTGGCGCTCGCCGGGCACGTGCTCGGTGTCGGTGACGTAGCAGACGGAGCGTCCTCCGTGCTCCACGCGGTAGCCCGTGGCGCCCTGGGGGTGGTTCAGCGCCGTGGTGCGCACGATCACGTCGTGGGCCAGCTCCAAGGTGCGGCCCGCCTGGAAGTCGAGGTAGGTGACGTCCGCGCTGAACTTCGACGGCGACACCGGGAACAGCGGGTCCGACATGTATCCCTGCAGCACCTGCTGCAGGCTGTGGTGGGGGCGCAGGTGCCCGGCCCACATCCGGACCACGTTGCTCGCGTCGCCGAGGGGGCGGAAGAAGGGCAGCCCGCTGATGTGATCGATGTGGGTGTGGGTGAGCAGCAGGTCCACGTCGAGGGGGCCGTGGCTGCGCAGCGCGTCACCCAGGCAGCGCAGACCGGTGCCCGCGTCGAGGATCAGGAGACGGTCCGAGCAGCGCACCTCGATGCACGAGGTGTTGCCGCCGTAGCGCACGGTGGCCTGTCCGGGGCAGGCGATGGATCCTCGCACACCCCAGAAGCGCACCGACAACGTACGGTCCGAGGCCTCCATCACTCACTGTGCTACCACGCTTGGGTCGAGCCCGACACCTCGAAGCCGAAGCGGTCCACGTTATCGCTCCAGTCGTTGAAGGACTCGTCGCCGCCTCGGATGCGCCAGTCGCTGTCGATCGTGAGGCACGACGCGATCCCGCCGCGGGGCCGCAGCCGCATCATGAGCCGGAGCCGGATGGGCTCGTACACGGCCAGCATGTCCTCGAACATCACGTTGGCGAGGCGCTCGTAGGAGATGATGGTGCCGCGGTAGGCGTCTTTGTACTGCTTGAGGGACTTGAGCTCGATGGTCCAGTCCCGCGGGTAGAAGGTGCAGAGCACCTCGCCGAAGTCGGGCTGGTTCGCGGTGCCCACGAACGTCCACTCGGGCATGTGGATCTTCTGCTCGTAGGCCGCGCCGCCGGGGTTGGGGATGCGGCGCAGCAGGTGGGCCTTGCTCCAGTGCGAGTTGGGGAGCTCTTGGAGCTCCGCGTTGCGGTCGGCGATCTCCTGCTGCCGCTCCCGCTTGATGGCGGCGATGGCCTGCCGCCGTTCGTCGGGCTCGAGCTTCTTCAGGGCCTCCACTGCGTCGGAGAGGATCTGCGAGCGGTCGTTTTGCTGAGTCACCATTCACTCCAGCTGCTCGACCTACCTCGCTCGGGTGAGCACGGCCAGGAACAGCGGGGGCCCCTGGGCGTCGGGAGCGGGAGGCAACGCAGCGAATCGCACGGTCGACAGTCCGGCCGTGGAGGCGTGCCGTTCGAGCAACTGTTGTCGAAACCCCAGGTGACGGTGGCCCATGGCCCGCATCCAGTCCTCGCGATCGTGGGCCACCATGTCCACCACCACCAGGCGCCCGCCGGGTCGTAGCGTGCGCCGTGCCTCCGACAGCGCGAGCCGCACGTCGTCGACGTGGTGGAGCACCAGCACGCACAAGGCGGCGTCCACCTCTTCGTCGGCCAGGGGAAGGGCGGTGAGGGGGCCGCGGCGAAGGTCCACGTTGTCGTGGGCCGACAGGCGGGCGGCGGCGGCCTCGAGCATGCGAGGCTCCCGATCCACGCCGATCACCGAGCGGACCACGGGGGCCAGGGCAGCCAGCGCGGGCCCGGTTCCGCAGCCGAGGTCGGCCACCACGTAGTCGCTGGGCAGCAAGGCGGTGAGGGCGGGCACCAGGAAGGCGTCGCCGAACAGCTCCCTGCGCAGGGCGTCCCACGAGCCGTGCATGCGACCGAAGAAGGAGTCCTCGCCAGCGCGATCGGCCAGGGTCGCCGCGAGGCGTGCGCGGTCCTCGCTGGCCTGCAGCGTGGTGGCGAAGGCCTCGCCGACGATGTCCCACAGGCGCTGGCCCACGTCGTCCATGCCGTCGGGATCGGCTCCGTACAGCGAGTGGGTGCCCACGGTGCGGCGGCGGATCCAGTGCGCCACGCGCAGCGCCTTGAGGTGACGCGACACCGTGGACTGGGGCAGCTGCAGCACCCGGCACAGCTCCGTCACCCCGAGCTCCGCCTCGTGCAGCACCGTGAGCAACCGCACGCGGACGGGCTCCGACAGCAGTCCCAGGTCCTTCGACACCTCCTCCATCACGATGGATCGCTCCCGAGCTTCCGGGCGAGCGTATTCCGTCCGATGCCGAGCACCTGGGCGGCCTGGCTCTTGTTGCCGTCGCACAGGGCGAGCACGTGCCGGCAGTAGTCGCGCTCCACCTGCTGCAGGGGGGCCACCGCCGTCACGAAGGCATCGGCGCCCGTGGCCTGCGGTGCGCCCGGGGCGCGGCGACGGGGCAGATCCTCGGGCTCGATCCGGTCGCCGCGAGCGAGCACCACAGCGGACTCGAGGCAGTGCTCCAGCTCCCGCACGTTGCCTGGCCACGACCAGGCGTGCAGGGCCGTGCGGGCCGCTGCCGAGAGCTGCAGCTCGGGGCGGCCGTGGCGGCGGGTGAGCTCGAAGTGGAAGTGGTCGACGAGCTGGTCCAGATCGACGTGACCGCGCTCTCGTAGGGGGGGAATGTCGATCTCCACCACCCGCAGCCGGTAGTACAGGTCCTCGCGGAAGACGCCCTGCTGCACGGCCTGCTCGAGGTCGCGGTGGGTGGCGCACACGAACCGCACCGACGCGGTGCGCACGGTGGTGCTGCCCACGCGCAGGTAGGTGCGATCCTGCAGCAAGCGGAGCAGCTTGCCCTGCACCTCGAGGGGCAGCTCCCCGATCTCGTCGAGGAACAGCGTGCCGCCCTCGGCCGCCGCCACCTTGCCGTCGCGTGCCTGATCGGCGCCGGTGTAGGCGCCTCGCTCGTGGCCGAACAGCTCGTTGTCGATCAAGGTGGCGGGCAGCGCTGCGCAGTCCACCTTCACCATGGGGCCGTCACTGCGTGGGGAGTTGAAGTGGATGGCGCGGGCCACCAGCGTCTTGCCGGTGCCCGTCTCGCCGCGCAGCAGCACGGTGGCTTCGGTCTTCGCCGCGCGGTCCACGCGGTCGTAGACCTCGCGCATGGCGCCGCTGTTGCCCACGATGAAGTTGAAGCGGAAGGCCAGCGGCTTGTCGTGACCGGGCCGAAGCTGTGAGCGCAGGGAGGTGTGATCGAGCAGCTGGGCGAACTCCTCGGCGAAGGTGCCGAGGTGGCTGAGCTCGTCGTCGCTGAAGTCCGCGGGTTGCTGGCCGGAGCGCTTGTTCAGCACCTGCAGCACGCCCACCACGTCTGCTGGAGGCGCAGTGCCTCGCACGGGAACGCACAGCATGGATCGGGTGCGGTAGCCCGTCAGCGCGTCCACGGTGCCGCTGAAGCGGGCGTCTGTACCGCTCGTGGGGAGTCGCACCGCGCGACCGTGCTCCGCGGCCCAGCCGGCGATGCCCTCGCCCAGCTGCAGGCGGATCTCGGCGATCTCCGGCAGGTGGGCCGCCTTGCTCACGAGCTGCCGGTTGGCCCGATCCACCAGGAAGAACGTGGCGCGCTCGGCGTCGAAGCGTCGCGCGATCTCGTCGACGATGGCGGGGAGCACCACGTCGAGGTTCACCTGGCGGTCCGCCAGTAGCGGCTGGACCTCGTCGAGCCATCCTGTGCCCATCTGCCCACGTAGCGCCCGGGCCCACGCATTCACAGGGCGACCCGACCGCCCTCCCTGGCGGCGAAGGTGCCTCGATGTTGCTGGTTGGCCAGCGCCTCGATGGCGGCGACCTGCGCGTCGGTGCGGCCGGGATCGTGGTGGCACAGGGCGAGCTGACCCACGCCGGCGAGGTGAGCCACGTCCACGGCCTGCTGCCAGGTGGAGTGCCCCCAGCCGCGGTGCGCGTCGTACTCGTCGTCGGTGTACTGCGCGTCGTGGACGAGCAGATCGGCTCCCTCGGCGAAGTCCAGCAGGCGCGGATCGAGCTGCTCGCCGTGCTCCACGTCGGTGGCGAACACCACACTGTGGCCACCGGCCTCCACGCGGTACACCAGTACCCCGTTGGGATGCGACATCGTCTCGGCGTGGATCGTGAACGGACCCACGATCAGGGGCTCGCTCACCTCGACGTCCACGAAGGACAGCTGGGCCTGCAGAGCGTCCAGGCCCACGGGGAACATGGGGGCGCGCATCTGCTCCTGCAGGGCATCGGCGAGGCCCGGTGCGCCGCCGAGCCGCAGGGTGGACCCAGGGTGGAAGGCCGGCCCGAAGAAGGGCACTCCCTGGATGTGGTCCCAGTGCACATGGCTGAAGAGCAGCGTGGCGTCGAGCTGCGGGCCGTCGGTGGCGATGCAGTCCGCGCCCATGCGCTGCAGCCCCGTGCCCCCGTCCAGGATCACCCGGTGGCCCTCGTGTGCGATCTCGAGGCAGGTGGTGTTGCCCCCCGTGGCGGCGAAGGCGCCTCCGCTCACCGCGATGCTTCCTCGTACTCCCCAGAACCGGACCTGCATGGGTCCTCCGTCGTCGTTGGTCGCTTCAGCCATCGCAAGGGCCGTGCCAGGCGCATTGCGGAGGGGGGAGCGTGGACGGAAGCGCAGGCTGCGCGATGTTGGTGCAGCGGGTGCACCGGATCGGATCAGCTGCCCTCGAACCAGACGCTGACCTCGGACAGCTCCTTGCGGGCCAGATCGGGCACCAGGGCATCCGGGGCCGCGTAGCCCACGGGGAACAGGATCATGGCCTTCTCGTTGTCGGGTCGCTGCAGGATGTCGGCCAGGAAGCCCATGGGTGAGGGGGTGTGGGTCAGGGTGCACAGGCCCATGCGGTGCAGCGCGGCCACGAACAGGCCGGCGGCGATCCCGCAGCTCTCCTGCACGTAGTAGTGCTTGCGGCGGCTGCCGTCGGGGTTCGTGCCCCAGCGCTGGGCGAACAGCACCACGATCCACGGCACCACCTCGAGGTAGGGCTTCTGCCAGTCCGTGCCCAGGGGCGCCAGCGCCTCGATCCACTCGTCGGACATGCGCCCCTCGTAGGAGCGGCGCTCCTCCTCCTCGGCGGCCACGCGGATCTTCGCCTTGATGGTCGGATCCGAGATGGCGACGAAGGTCCAGGGCTGCATGTGGGCGCCACTCGGCGCGGTGGAAGCGGCCCGGATGGCGGTCTCCACCAGCTCGCGTGGCACCGGGTCGGCCACGAAGTCTCGTACCGAGCGGCGGGCGTCGAGGTGCTCGAGGAGGGCCGTGCCCTGCAGCCGGCTCTCGTCGAGCTGAAGGCGGTCCGGCTGGTAGGGAACGTAGGGATGGCCGTTTCGGATGACAGGCGGCATGGCGGAGGTCCTGAAGGGTGGTGGCACAGCGCTGGTGGGGGTTGCCCCGTAACGGGATGCGCCTACAACGATACGAGGCAAGCAACCACGGAGGCCCACATGGCCACGCACACCATCACCGCCGCCAACATCGAGGCGTCGGTCCGCGACAACTCCATCGTCATCCTGGACTTCTGGGCGGACTGGTGCGGTCCCTGCAAGCGCTTCGCCCCCACCTTCGAGGAGGCTTCCGAGCGGCACAGCGACGTGTACTTCGGCAAGATCGACACCCAGGCGGAGCAGCCGCTGGCGCGCTCGCTGGAGATCCAGTCCATCCCCACGCTCATGGTGTTCCGCGACAACATCATGGTGTTCCGTCAGGCGGGGGCCCTGCCGCCGGCCGCGTTGGAGGACCTGCTCACCCAGGTGAAGTCCCTCGACATGGACGAGATCCGCGCCGAGATCGCGAAGAACGAGGAAGAGAAGGCCGACGCCGAGGCGTGACGGTCGGTCACCCTTCGACGAACTCCGATCGGCGCCGGGCCCAGAAGGCCTTCAACGCAGCTCGGTCGAGGCCCACGTCGATGTGCTCGAGCTGCGCCAGGTACGGGCTGGTGGCGAGGGCCTCGATCGTGGCCTCGCCGGCGTTCTGAACGACGACGGACTGTAGCCCTGCGACGGCGGGGGAGCGCAGGTAGCCCGCGACCTCGTCGTCCGACACACCCAGCGTCTCGCTGATGTCGAGGGTATGTAGCGCTGGGAGATCGGCCTCGCCCAGCACGTCCAGCTGCTCCGCCTCGCCAGCGTGGGCGTGGGGGAGCTGCAGGACCTGCAGCGTCTCCAAGAGGGGCGCGTCCAGCAGCGCACGGAGATGCTCGGGATCGGGCCAGTCGCAGACGGACAGCGCCAGCTCCTTGAGCTGTGTCAGGCAGGGCGCGTGCCAGTCCTCTCCACGCTGGAACTCCCGATTCCCCAGATCGAGGGCGTGCAGCGTCAGGCTGCTGTGGGCCCGTCGCCAGGGCACGGTGATCGACGACGGCAGCTCGGCGAGGTGCAGCCGCCGCAGGCCGCACACGTGTGGAGAGACGAGGAGGCGCTCCAGGGAGACCTCGGCGAGCTGGGATCCGTCCAGCGACAGCGTGTGGACCTGGGCGAGGCCTGGCCAGCTCGACAGGACCTGCACCGTGTCGCGGGACAGCTCTCGGGTGCGGTGGAGGCCGCCGAAGTCCGTGAGTCGGAGCTCGCCGAGGTGTTCGAGCAGGCCGGGCGCGAAGCCTTGGTGCACGTGTGCAGGGTCCACGGCGTCGCCGTCGAGGTGCAGCGAGCGCAGCTGCTGCAGCCGGCCGGAGGCCAGCAAGGGGCCCAAGGCCAAGGGGGGCTCGTGGAGCCCCATGACGGCGAGGTGGCGCACCCCGCTCCACCAGGGAGCGTCGACGAGGGCGGCGGGATCCAGGGGCCGGGTGGCGTTGAGCAGGACGAGGCGGTCCAGCGCGGCCAAGGGCGCGAGCGCGTTCACCGCAGTCGGATCGGAGGGCCAGGGCACCAGCACACACTGCAGCCCTGGCATGTGAGCGAGGATGTGCTGCTGGGCGACGAGATCCGTGAAGGAGCGGACGCGCACCGAGGCGACGAACCCCCGCGACATCGGGCCCCACTCGCACCCGGGGAGATCTGGGAGCTGCGCGCGCCAGGCCGAGTCGCCGGCGCGCAGGAGCCGATCCTCGAGGTGCTTCAGGCGTGGCTGACGCAGATCCCAGGAGGGGAGGCGGGCGCGCTCCACCTGCACGCGGATCAGATCGGAGCGTGCGGGATCGTGGGCGGTACACCAATCCGCGTAGACGAGCCGAGCGTCGTCGTCGTGGGGATGGGTGCAGATGGCCTCGAGGAGGAGCTGGTCCGCGGAGGGCATGCCCGGTCGCTATCCTGCTCGGCGGGGTGGCTGTCGGCTAAGGTGGGTTCGATGGGGCGGGCAAGTTGGCTGTGGGTGGGCATGGGAGGGCTGGCGTGCAGCCCAGAGCCGGCCCTGCGCTGGGAGACCACGCGGGCCGCGTGCGGTCTGGATCCCGTCGAGCTACTGCCCTTCGAGGCGCTCCTGCCAGCGGAGGACGGTGGCTTCAACGAGCTGGCTGTGCCGCCGGGCTGCGGGGAGCGCATCGTGCGTGACTTCGGCGGAGATCCGGTGGCGTTGGTGGCCGAGATCGGGGATGCGCCCGATCTTGCCGTTCAGCTGGAGGAGGAGCGCCTGGGGGTGCGCGCGTTCACGGGGCTCGGTGCGATCGTTCGGTCGGCGTACTGGTTGCTGGGATCGGACCTCGGCACTCTCCATACCTTCGTCGATCTCGAAGTCCCGTTCGTGAGCGACTACTGGCAGGATCACTTCGCCGACTTCGCGGTCGGGGTGGGGTTGCCTTCCGACGCCTCGATGTCGCAGGTCTTCTACGACCACGCCGTGGTCCGCTTCAAGCGTCTGGTGTTCCAGGCTCCAGAGGCTCCGGCGCAGTCGGCGTCTGCAGTTCAGTGGTGGACCCGAACGTTGGAGGTTCCGAGGGAGGTCGATCTCGACTTCGACTGGACCTTCGACCGAACGCACCCCCTCGACGACATCGGGCTCATCGTCCACGAGTCTGCCCATGCCGTGCAGTGGGGGAAGCGCCATGTCCGCTGTGCAGCTGGAGATCTCCTACGCGGCTGCGACCGGGATCTCCGTGGCGCCAACGGAGCTGGCTACGCCGCGATCTGGGCTCAGGTCCACGCGGCGACGCGAGGAAAGGGATGCCGCGAGCTGACACCTGCTGGCGAGCTGGGTCGATGGGGGCAGCTGCTCATTCAGGTCGACTGGGAGAGATCCATCCTCGATCTCGAGGTGCCGCGGTCCGTGTTGCACCTGTGTGCCCCCCTGTAGCGCGCCCCTGCAGCGCATCGTGATCGGTCCTTGTCTGTCGGCCACGGCCCGATTACCGCCCGGTCGGAGGTCGCAATGATCACGGTGAGCGACGTCACGAAGGGCTACGGGGGACGCACCCTGTTCAGGGAAGTGAACGTCGCGTTCTCCAGAGGGAACAACTACGGGCTCACCGGGCCGAACGGCTCGGGCAAGTCCACGTTCATGAAGATCCTGCTCGGGCAGGAAGACACCGACTCGGGCACCATCTCGCTGCCCCAGCGCACCGGCTGGCTGCGCCAGGAGCAGACCGCCTTCGACGAGCACCGGGTGCTCGACACGGTCATCATGGGCAACCCACGCCTGTGGGAGGCCATGGAGCAGCGGGAGCGGCTGTACGCCAAGGGCGACGACCTCACCGAGGACGAGGGCGTGATGCTCGGTGAGCTCGAGGGAGTGGTGGCGGAGGAGGACGGCTACGAGGCCGAGGCCGAGGCCGCCACGCTCCTGGTGGGGCTGGGGCTCGATCCGGCCCTGCACGATCGCCCGATGGGGGAGCTGCAGGGCGGCATGAAGGTGCGGGTGCTGCTCGCGCAGTCGCTCTTCGGCGACCCCGAGGCGCTGCTGCTCGACGAGCCCACCAACGGGCTCGACATGGACTCCATCATCTGGCTCGAGGAGTTCCTCGTGGACTTCGGCGGGGTGTTGGTCGTCATCAGCCACGACCGTCGCTTCCTGAATGCGGTCTGCGACCACATCGCCGACATCGACTACGAGACCATCATCACGTACCCCGGCAACTACGACGAGATGGTCCGTCAGAAGGCCCAGGTGCGCAGCCGCGTCGACAAGGAGAACGCGGCGCGGGAGAAGAAGATCTCCCAGCTGCAGGACTTCATCGCTCGCTTCGGCGCCGGCACGCGCGCCAGCCAGACCCGCTCGCGGGCCAAGCAGATCGAGAAGCTGCGTCCCGAGGAGATCAAGCGCTCCAACATCGCGCGCCCCTACATCCGTTTTCCCGCGGAGCCGCCCTCGGGCCGCGACGTGCTGCGGGTGGAGGGCCTGGCCCACAGCTACGGGCGTCACCAGATCTTCGACGCCTTCCACGCCGAGATCTCTCGCGGCGACAAGGTGGCCGTCCTGGGGCGCAACGGCGTGGGCAAGACCACGCTGATCAACGCGCTGCTGGACCAGGCGAACGCCGACCAGGGCAAGGTGCACTGGGGGCACAACACCCGCATCGGCACCATGGGCCACGACCACCGCTCCATGATCGAGCCCGGCATGACCGTCTACAGCTGGCTCTTCGCCCAGCGTCCCGAGGTGGGGGAGCAGCAGGTGCGGGCGATCCTGGGCCGCATGCTGTTCTCCAACCAGGATGGCGAGAAGCCCACGGCGACGCTGTCGGGCGGCGAGGCTGCGCGCTTGGTCATGTGCTACCTGATCCTGATGGAGTTCAACGTGCTCGTGCTCGACGAGCCCACGGACCACCTGGACCTGGAAGCCTGCTCCGCCCTGCGCGATGCCATCGAGGCCTACGAGGGCACGGTGTTCTACGTGACCCACGACCGCGACCTGGCGAGCGTCGCGACGAGGATCTGGACCTACCCGAAGGTGGGTGAGCTGATCTCGTACGAGGGCACGCTGGACGAGTACCTGGACTGGCACGACAAGCACTACTCGAAGGCTTCGTAGCTGCGGCGCCGAGCCAGTACTCGGAGACCTACCTGGACCGGGCCCTTCCGGCGGACGGTCCTGGACGCTGGTGCAGACTGTGTGGTCGAGGATCTGTGTGGGTTGCAGCGACTCGTGGTCGGGCAAGCCTGAGGCAGGCCCTGCTCGAAGCCATCGGGGCAGCGACTCTCAGCAGGTCGTGTCGAGCGCGGCCACGGGAGGACGACCGAAGAGCGTGCGGAGGTTTCGCTTCACCAGGTTGTTCCAGATGAGCACCGGGAGGCTCCGGAAGAAGTCCAGCGCCGAGCCCCTCCCGGCTCGCCTCAAGGTGTGGATGGAGACTGCTGGGGAGGCCGGGCGGAAGTAGCTCTTCGCCCGTGCCGGTCGGCCGTCCAGGAGTGACCGTACCGCCGCCTGTGTGGCCGACGGGTTGTTCCAGTCTGCCTTGAAGACCACACAGCCTTGTCGATTGACGACGTACACCGCATTGGGCATCCCGCCGTACGCCTGGTGAGCCGACCCCTCGATGTCGTCCACCAGGATCAGGCGCGTCTCTCCGTCTTCTTCCGTCAGACGGCGAGCACAGGCCGACTTGTCCTCGAGCGTGCCGTGACGAGGGATGTCTTCGCCCGGGTGGGCCTCCCGCACGTAGAGGATCACGCTCTGCACGCGGTCGTCGAACGCATCGAGCGCGCTCATCTGCGGCCGTCGCGTCTGGAACAGGGGGCAGGTGATGCTCCCCAGCTCCACCACCAGCAGCTCCGCGTCGAAGTCCAGCAGCCTACGCCGCTCGCCGCTCGCCGTCGTCAGCTCGAAGTCTGGCGCCCTGTCTCCGATCCGAGGTCCCTTCGAGGCGTCGAAGTCGTAGTCGTCGGAAGAGAAGCTGTCGTAGTTGTACTCGGCCATGCTGGGCTCCTGGGTGTGCGGTCAGTCCGGTGAGGGCAAGGTGTTCTGGGTCATCCTCCGCAGCGTCTTCAGAGTGATCTGGATGTGCTCGGGGTCGATGCCTCGCTGCGCCTGGGCCACGAGCCCCTTCGCGATGGGCACCAGGTGCTCCTTCAACGCATGGCCTCGAGCCGTGGCGCGCAGGACCGACCTGCGCCGGTCCGCCGGATCGGCCCGCCGCTCCACCAGCCCCTTGCGCACCATGCCGTCGACCAAGCGACTCACCGTGGTGCGGTCGCGAACCGTGGCGTCCGCGATGCTTCCCGGGGTCTGGTCGGGCCGCCGCCACAGGATCAGGAGCACCGCCCACTCCTTCGGCGTGACGTCGAAGCCCGCCTCTCGGAAGCGCGCAGAGAGCTCCTTGCGCGCCGAGAAGGCGAGGCGGTTGACCCAGTAGATGGGGATCTCTTCGAAGTCGAACATGATTGATGTATATCACACCTATTGTGGATAGCACTGTTTTTGACTGCTGCTGACCGTGACGGGCTTGTGGGCCCGGGCAGCTCGACACGTCGACGAGAACGCTTCGACTAGTCCGTCCGGAAGCTGATCATCGCTGTGCACTGCTCGAGAGGATCGAGCGCAGCCAGGCATGGCCAGGGTCCTCCGACCAGCGGTCGTGCCAGACCATGCGGACTCGGCTTCTGGGCAGGTCCAGCGGTGGTGCGAGCCGCTCCAGCCCAGTGCGCGCCAGACGGCTCGCCAGGCGTCCGTCCACCAGGGCCACCAGGTCGGTGCTGGCCAACACGTGGGGAAGCATCAGCGCGTTCGTGACGCGCAGCGCGATGCGCCGACGATGTCCCTCGTCCGCCAGGGCCCGATCCACCGCCGTCCCGCCGTGCTGCTCGTCCGTCACCACCACGTGGCCGCACGCGAGCCACCGCTCGAAGGGCAGCTCCCCCGATTCGCCGAGGTCCGGATGGCCGGTGCGGAGCATCAGCACGTAGGCGTCGTCGTAGAGCTGGAGCGAGGTCAGAGGGGGATCGACTCGCGGCAGGTAGCCCACGAAGACGTCGACCTCCCCCGATGCCAACCCCTCGGGCGCGGCCTGGGTCGGCCAGCCCACCACCTGGAGACCCACCCCAGGGGCCTGGAGGCCCACCTCGCTCAGCAAGCTCGGCAGAATCACCGGCTGGACCAGATCAGGCAGTGCGAGTACGAAGGTACGCTGCAGCTCGGAGGGGTCGAAGGACCGAGGCCGTAGCACGCGGTCCAGCGCGTCCAGACCTCGGCGCAGATCGGCCGCCACCTCCAGCGCACGCGGTGTGGGACGGACGCCGCGGCCCGCGCGCTCGAAGAGGGGGTCGTCGAAGACCAAGCGCAGCACGGCCAAGCCGTTGCTCGCGCCGGATTGGGTGAGGCCGACCCGCGCGGCGGCCCGCGTGACGCTTCCCGTCTCCAGCAGCGCATCCAGCAGGACGAGGTGGTTGAGGTTGATGGAGGTCACATTCGCCATGATGATGAATAGCCATCATGAACAGCTGTTGGTTCAATGGGTTTCGGGAGGTGACCGAGGGAGCGTTGTCTGGAGGATCGGATGAAACGAACCGTCGATCTCGACGAGGTCTGCAGCCTGCTCGCTCGGCCCGACACCGTTCTCGTGCAGGCCCTACCCGTGCGCCACTGCGCCACCGACGTGGCCCCGTTCGTGGATGGCAAGGCGGCGTTGGCGTTGGAGGTGAGCGGTGGTCGATGAGCTGATCCGCACGGAGCGTCGCGTCGAGCTCGCGCTGTCGAGGCTGGTCGTGGCGGTCGTGCTCTGGCCCCACGGTGCGCAGAAGGTGCTCGGTTGGTTCGGTGGCTACGGCTTCAGCGGCACGCAGGGCTACTTCGTGGAGACCCTCGGCATGCCCTGGCTGCTGGGGGCCCTCGTCATCGCCATCGAGTTCACGGGCCCCGTGTTGCTCGTGGTGGGACTGGCCGTTCGCCCCGTGGCTGTCTTGGTGGCAGCGGTGATGCTGGGCGCCGTCACCGTGGGAGGACACTACGAGCATGGCTTCTTCATGAACTGGTTCGGCACCCAGTCGGGCGAAGGGTTCGAGTACCACCTGCTGATGGTGGCGCTGTGCGCTGTGCTCGTGGTGGGGGGCGCCGGAGCGTGGTCGGTGGACGCGCGATTGCGACAGATCTCGTCCCCCTGATCACATGAACGACCGAAGGAGAGTCGTTCATGCGCGCTTGGATCTCCCTGGGGTGGCTGTGCGCTTGCACACCCGAGGGCACGACGCAGACCGTCGACGAGCCTGTGGATCCCAGCACGGCCCCGACCGTGGGCCCGGATCCCTGCGAGGCGGAGCCTGGTCTCGAGATCACGTCGCTGACGCTGTCGCAGCCATGGTCGGAGCACGAGCTTCAGGCCACCGTGGCCCTCACGGCGCCCGCTGCCGTGGCCGTGGCCTGCACCCGCGACGACGATTCCGACGAGGTACACCTGGTCGAGTCCGTACAGGCCGATGAGGACCACGTGCTGCGCCTCGCTGGGCTCCTCGCCGACGCCGCGTACACGTGCATGGCGGCTGCGGTGTGCCCCAGCTCCGAGGGCGCGCCTGCGGAGGCGGCGATCACCACGGCGGAGGTGTCCAACCCCGATCTGCCCGGCATCGAGGTCACGGTGCACGACGAGGCGGCAGGCCGCGACTACGTGCTCACCAACCACCAGCGCGACGCGGCCTGGAACGGTCAACGTCGGCTCGTCTTCGATCGCGAGGGCCGGATCCGCTGGCACGCGGCTCCGAACGCGGGTCAGTCCGTGGGGGGCTCGGCGGTGGGTTGGTCCGCCTCCAGCCGGGCCTTCACCATCGGGGGCGGCTGGCCGCCGAACAACAATGGCCGACCCCAGCAGATCGAGCTGTTCGGCTCCGAGGTGCGGTACGACACGGCCCCGGTCCTCCCGGACTACGACAGCACGCTGTTCCACCACGAAGCCCGCGAGCTTCGCGACGGCCGCTTCCTCACGCTGGAGGAGCCCACCATCCAGGGAACAGGTGGTGGCACGTTCCGCGGATTCGGCGTGCGGCTGGTGGATCCGGCCACCGACCGTGTGGTGTTCGACTACACGAGCCAGCGCGGTCACGACGAGGGGCACCTGCCCGGGGGCGGCGGCGACGTCTACCACGCGAACTGGGCCGACGTGGCCACGGTGCGCGGACAGGACGTGCTCTACGTGAGCCTGTGCACCCAGCGCTGGATCGTGGCCGTCGACGTGCCGTCGGGGGACTGGCGCTGGCGCTTCGGCCGGGGAGGGGACTTCGCCCTGGTGGACGCCGACGGAGCACCGCTGCCCGACAGTGACTTCCCCCAGTGCCAGCATGGCCTACAGATGGACGGTGAGGTGCTGCTCGTCTACGACAACGGGTCGGACCGGCAGCAGAGCCGGGCGGTGGCCTTCTCCCTGGACGAGGAGACCCGGGTGGCCACGCGCCTGTGGACGTGGACCGAGGGCAGCTGGTTCCAGCGGTCCCTCGGCGGAGTGGACTGGACGGCGCAGGGGGTGCTGATCTCCATGGGTCACATCGCCAGCACGGGCCAGGGAAGCCCCCAGCGAAGCACGTTCGTGGAGATCGAGCCGTCGCAGGGCACCAAGCTGTGGGAGGCGAGGTACCGCGACGCCGCCGACATGGCCTTCCGCGCCCAGGCCATCGAGCCCTGCGAGCTGTTCCGCAACGCGGCCGACTGTGGCGAGGTCCGAGGCCGTCTCGATGCGCTGCAGGAGGTCCTGGCGCGCTAGAGAGGGGGGCCGCTCCGGAGGAATCCGATGCCCATGGACAGCTTCTCCGCCCCGGACTTCTCCCTGCGACAGCTGCAGTACGCCGTGGCGGTGGCAGAGCTGGGGGGCTTCGGTGCGGCGGCCAAGGCCTGCGGCGTGTCGCAGCCGTCGCTGTCGGCTCAGGTCGCCAAGCTCGAGGCCACCCTGGACGTGCGCCTGTTCGAGCGCGACCCGCGCCAGGTGTTGCTCACGCCGGCCGGCGGGCACCTGCTCGGCCTCTTCCGCACCACCCTCTCCGCTGGTGCAGCGGTGGAGGTGGCGGCCCGCACGCTGCAGGATCCCTACGCCATCCCCGCGCGCATCGCCGTGATCCCCACCGTGGCGCCGTACCTGATTCCGCCTGCGGTGGAGGCGTTGCGGGCAGCGGGCGCGGGCCCCAAGGTCCACTGGCTCGAGCTGAAGACGCGCGTGGCCGAGGAGGCGCTGTCCAACGGCAAGGTCGACGCCATGGTGACGGCGGATCCTCCTGCGTGCAGCGGGGTGGTGGTGCGACAGCTCGGCTGGGAGCCCTTCTGGGCCATCCTGCCACCCGCGATGGAGCACCCGCAGCCGGTGTCGCTGGAGTGGCTGAGCACCCAGGACGTGCTGCTCCTCGAGGACGGTCACTGCCTGCGAGACCAGACGATCTCGCTTTGCATGCTGCCCGAGGCGCAGGAATCCCCGTTTCGGACCACGAGCCTGCCCACCCTGGTGCAGATGGTGGCATCGGGCCTGGGCGTCAGCGTGCTGCCGGCCATCGCCGTGGCGACGGAGCGGGAGCGGGCTCAGGTCACGGTGCGCCCTTTCTCCACCGCCGGGATCGGCCGCACGCTCCGAATGGCCTGGCGCGAGCAGGCTCCCCTGGAGTCGATGCTCGTGGAGATCGAGGGCGTGTTGCGTAGGGCGCTCCTCACCAATCCCTTTGTGGTTCGACGGCCATAGGCCAGGGCTATGGGCCGCATGCCGAATCGATCTTGGAGGTTCGTACGAGAAGTCGGCACAACAGCAGGCACCATCTCCATGGAGCTGCCATGCATCTGTTGCGCATCACCTTCGGCACCAGCGCGCTCGTCGCCCTGAGCCTCGTCGCTGCCTGCGACACCGAGCCCCCCGCGGCAGATCCGCCAGCCACGGCCGAGGCCGAGGCCGCGCCCACTGTGGCAGGGCAGGCGAAGCCGAACGACTTCTGGTGGCCCGAGCAGGTGGATCTGTCGCCCCTGCGCCGTGCTGCGGCTTCGAACCCCCACGGGGCGGACTTCGACTACGCCGCAGCCTTCGAGACCCTCGATCTGAAGGCGGTGAAGGCCGACATCGAGGCCGTACTCACCGACTCCCAGGACTGGTGGCCCGCCGACTACGGCAACTACGGTCCGCTCTTCATCCGCATGGCCTGGCACAGTGCTGGGACCTACCGCGTGCTCGACGGCCGCGGCGGTGCAGGAGGCGGGCAGCAGCGCTTCGAGCCCCTCAACAGCTGGCCCGACAACGCCAACCTCGACAAGGCCCGGCGTCTGCTGTGGCCGGTGAAGCAGAAGTACGGCCATGCGCTGTCCTGGGCGGATCTGATGATCCTCACGGGCAACGTGGCGATGGAGTCGATGGGCTTCCAGACGCTCGGCTTCGCCGGGGGTCGCGTGGACGACTGGGAAGCGGACCTGGTGTACTGGGGACCCGAGGCCGAGATGCTGGCCAGCAATCGGTTCCACGGCGACCGTCAGCTGCAGCGCCCCCTCGCGGCGTCGCGCATGGGCTTGATCTACGTCAACCCCGAGGGCCCCGACGGAAACGGGGATCCGAAGTCGGCCGCGCACGACATCCGCACCACCTTCGGCCTGATGGCCATGAACGACGAGGAGACGGTGGCGCTGATCGCAGGAGGCCACACCTTCGGCAAGGCCCACGGGGCGCACGCTCCATCGAAGTGCGTGGACGTGGAGCCGGCAGGGGCGGCCATCGGCAGCCAGGGCATGGGCTGGCACAACAAGTGTGGCAAGGGCAACGCCGAGGACACCGTCACGAGCGGGCTCGAGGGTGCCTGGACCGCGGCCCCGGTGAACTGGACGCACCAGTTCTTCTCGAACCTGTTCTCCTTCGAGTGGACGCAGACGAAGAGCCCGGCGGGTGCCACGCAGTGGCACCCCACGGACCCTGCGGCGGCCACCCTCGTGCCCGACGCCCACCTGGCCGACGCGCGGCACCCGCCCATGATGCTCACCACCGACCTGTCGCTGCGAGAGGACTCGACGTACGCCGAGATCTCCAAGCGCTTCCAGGAAGACCCCGCAGCCTTCGAGGCGGCCTTCGCCAAGGCGTGGTTCAAGCTCACCCATCGTGATCTGGGGCCGCGCAGTCGATACCTGGGGCCAGAGGTGCCCGACGAGGTCTTCATCTGGCAGGATCCGCTGCCCGAGGCCGAAGGGCAGCCCCTGCGGGCCGCCGACGTGGCGTCGCTGAAGAAGCAGATCCTCGCCTCCGATCTGACGGTGTCCGAGCTGGTTCGGGTGGCCTGGGCCTCGGCGTCGAGCTTCCGCGACACGGACCGTCGCGGTGGCGCCAACGGCGCGCGCATCCAGCTGGAGCCGCAGCGCAACTGGGCCGTGAACGATCCGGCGAACCTCGGCCGAGTGCTGGGCGTGCTTCAGGGCATCAAGGCCGACTTCGACAAGGGCGCGCGCACGGTGTCGCTGGCGGATCTGGTGGTGCTCGGCGGTGCCGCTGCCATCGAGAAGGCGGCCAAGGACGCGGGCCACTCGGTCACGGTGCCCTTCGTGCCTGGCCGCGTGGACGCCACCCAGGAGCAGACCGACGTGGTCTCCTTCAGCTACCTCGAGCCCGCCGCGGACGGGTTCCGCAACTACTACACCAGCGATGCGCTGCGTCGGCCGTCGGACGCGCTGATCGACAAGGCGTCGCTGCTGGGACTCACCGTGCCGCAGATGACGGCGCTGGTGGGCGGGATGCGGGTGCTCGGCACCAACGCCGGAGGCTCCACCCACGGGCAGCTCACCGATGCCGTCGGCACGCTCGACAACGCCTTCTTCGTGAACCTGCTGGACCTGTCCACCACCTGGACCCCAGCGAGCGATGCGTACACCTTCGAGGGCAAGGGCGCGGACGGTGCGGTGCGCCACACGGCCACGGAGGCCGACCTGGTGTTCGGATCGAACGCGGAGCTGCGCGCGGTGGCGGAGGTCTACGCCTACGACGAGGCCACGTTCGTGGAGCACTTCGTGGACGCCTGGACCCACGTGATGCAGGCGGATCGCTTCGACCTGCATCGCTGAAGTCGACGGCTCCTCGGATCAGCCGAGGAGCCCCTGCCAGACCTCCCTCGGCCGGGACTGAAGCGCATGCGCGTGCAGCTCCTGCATGATCGCCACCTGGGCCGAGTGGAGGCGGAAGGGGTAGCGCCCGTGGGCGAAGGCGACCGAGAGGTGAGGCACGCCGTGCAGCGTGCCGAACCGCGAGCTCAGGGCACGCTGCACCTCGGCGGGCAGACGCGCCGCCCACGAGGCGGGAACCTCGTTGACCTGCCAGTAGATCCGCACCGAGCGAGGCTCCAGCTGCAGCGCGTTGTCGGGGCGGATCTGGTGGTCCACCAGCGCCCAGGGCAGCTCGCCACGCGCAGCCGATGCGCGGAAGCCCTGGCTGACGGCGGCGAGCTCCGCCTCTGGGAAGAGGGGGAGAGGGTCCCCGCTGTACATACCGCGGGTGGGGGCGCGCCCGAACAGGCGGCTGATCTGCCCGTCGACACCGTCGACGTGCCGGGCGGACTTCCCTGTGGGCACGGCGGTCTTGGTGTTCACGAACACCGCCAGACGCATGGCGCCTCGTCGCAGGGCCGGGATGATGCCCGTGTTCTCGACGTACCCTCCATCGACCAGGAAGGGGGTGCTGCCTGGCCCCAGCCAGTGAGCCGCATGCAGCACCAGGTGGCCAGGATCGATCCCCAGTCGCCTCGAGAGCTGAACGAGCACGCCTCCCACCGCGCCGCCCGTCGCACCCAATAGATCGGGGAGCGCGAAGGCCCCCTGCGACAGCTCCACCTCGAAGTCTCCCGCAGAGACGATGTCGCGCGGCGTGCCCAGGACCGCTGCGAGCTCCACGGCGCGGAGCGGCCATCCCGGTAGGGCACGGCTGGTGGTCAGGGCCAGGGCAGACAGCTCGACGGGTTCGTAGTGCAGGCCTGTGTCGTCGGGCAGCAGGGCGGACGCCGCCACCACGGCCGGTGGACGGCCCGGAGGTGCCTCCAGCACGTCGGCCGACGTCAGCCTGGGGTTGCGCGCGAGCAGGGCCTGCGTGTGCGCGGGTGCGGCGGACAGCACCTCCCGGTCCACGTCTACGCCGAGGGGCTCCAGCACCTGCTTCGCCAGGACGTGTCCGAACAGACGATTGCGCGGCAGGCGCCCTCGGGAGCGCCGCGCGAAGTTGGCCGTGTCGAGCTGGGTGACCGGATGGCCGAGGTGGCCTTCGCCGATGGCCCGGCTCAGGGCCTGCAGATCGAGGGCCTCGGGGGGCAGGGAGGCGCCCAGCCGATCGCGGACGTCGCCGAGGGCATAGGTGTGGGCGATCACCGCCCAGGCTCCCCCCGACACACCGCAGAGCAGACCCACGTGCGGCATGACCCCCAGGTCGTGCAGTGCCCGGAGCTGGCCCAGGGCGCAGGCGTAGCTGCGGAATCCACCACCGGAGATGCACACGGCGAGGGGCTTCGTGTCGAGCTGGTCCTCCTTGTGTCGCGGAGGCTCGTCCCAGGCTCGGATGCGAACGACCTTGGGGTCCATGGACCGTCTCCCTACCACACGGCCGTGCAGCGACGTGAGGCGTGGACGGGGTGGGCGCGCCACGTGAAGAAGCGTGAACAACTCCCTGGGGCGCTGGACCGAGAGGGAGTCGTGCACAGGGGAAGCTGCAGGAGGTTCGTTGACGGTCTCGCCCGCCTTGGCCCATCCCCTGTCGGCACCCGATCCGCGACCGCGCAGCGAGCCCGTTCGGCGGCTGCTCGCCTTGCCCGCGCGGCTGTGGGACGGCCCCAGCCCGCGGCTGCCACAGGTGCCCGCCCCGGTCCTCCACCAGCGACTCCTCGCTGGCCCGACGCCCCCCGAGGGGTGGCTGGCGCTGCAGGCGGGTCTGGGCACCGTGGGCGACGCTCGGTACTGGGCGAGTGTGATCGCACAAGGGCGGACCGGCCTGATCGTGGGCGGGGTTCACGGCGCTGACCGGCGGCGTGCCTTCCAGCAGGTACGCGACGAGCTCGAGGCGCTGGGGGTGTCTCGCCAGGCGGTGTACCCGGTGCGGGAGCCGGACCTGTCTGCCGCAGAGCAGGCGGGCTTCGCCACGGTGGCCGTCGGCACCGAGGCGTGGGTGGACCTCGCTGGCCTCACGCTCGGAGGCAAGCGGTTCGCCGACCTGCGACAGATGGTCAACCGTGCCGAGCGGCACCAGGTGTCGGTACGGGAGGTGGTGGATCCCAGCCGGTGGCAGGAGCCGCTGGTGCGTAGCTGGTCTGCCTTCCTGGCGGCTCGTCGCGTGCCGTGGCGCATCCGCTGGCTGTCGGGTGGCCTCGAGCTGGGCGAGTCCTACGGGCGGCGGACCTTCGTGGCCCACCGCGACGGCGTCGTGCAGGCGTTCTGCACCGTGCTCCCCGGGGGCTCGCCCGATCGGAGGTGTCTCGACGTCATGTGTCGAGACCCTGCAGCGAGGCCAGGCAGCATGGAGGGCTTGCTGGTGAGCGTGCTGCGCACCCTGCGCGACGAGGGGGTGGGCTGGATGAGCCTCGGGCCGTGTCCCCTCGCCGGCGACGCCGCGCAGTCCGTGAAGGGGACCCTCGGTGCTGCCTTCCGCTGGGCCTGGGGAACGTCGCTCGGAGACCGGTGGTTCGGGCTGCGGCGGCTGGCCGCCTTCAAGGAGAAGTTCCGCCCCCAGCACGAGGTGGTGCACCTGGGGCTCGCCCCCCAGATCTCGCCGCTGTCGCTGTACCTGATGGCCCGGATCTGGGCGCTGGGCGACTGACGCAGCCACCTCACAGCAGCGTCAGGGCTGCCCGCGCCACGTCCTCGAGGACCTGACGATCGGCGCCCGCGCGGGCCAGCGTGCTGATCCCCGCCAGTGCCGCCACCAGCAGGCGTGCCACCGCCACGGGCTCGGGCCCCTTCGTCGTACCCATGCGCGCCACGCAGGCGGCGAAGGTGCGCTCCAGCGCCTCCAGCTCGCCCTTCACCGCCGCTACGCTCTCGGCCTCCAGCGCCGACAGCTCGCTCGCCGAGGCCAGCAGCAGGCAGCCACGGCCTGGCTCGCCGTGCGGTACGCTCCGCTCGATGTGGGCGGCGAACCAGATCTCGATCAGCGTGGTGGGATCGGCGCCGCTCGCGGCCGTGCGCACCTGCGCCGAGTAGGCGGCCAGCGCCTCGCGGAACAGGCCGTCCTTGCTCCCGAAGGCGGCGTACAGACTCCCCGGCTTCAGGCCCGTGGCCTGCACGAGGGTGCGCATGGACGTGCCGCGCACCCCCTGGGTCCAGAACACCCGCATCGCCCGATCCACCACCTCGGCGCGATCGAACGCTGGTGGTCGCGCCACCGGCCCTCCTGACCGCAGTATGCCAGCGCCGGCGAGCTAGTTATTGATCGATCGTTCAAGAACTGTCATTCTCTGGGCAGCGGAGGGTTCGAATGGACTGGACCACGCGCCAGGTGCGCGCAAACGAGCTGTCGTTCACGGTGCGGGAGATGGGGGAGGGGCCGCTGGCCTTGCTCGCTCATGGCTTTCCCGACACGCCCCACGGCTTCGACGAGCTGGGGCGCTCCCTCGCGGAGGCAGGTCATCGCGTGGTGGCGCCCTTCATGCGGGGCTACCACCCCACCGAGGCGCCCGAGCGCGATGCCAGCGTCGACGATCTGGCGGACGATCTGCTCGCGCTGGCCTCGGTCCTCGGTCACGATCGGATCGCCGTGCTCGTGGGGCACGACTGGGGCGCCGCGGCGGTCTGTGCAGCGGCCGGCGTCGCGCCAGATCGGGTGCAGGCGCTGGTGGCCATCGGCATGCCCCATCCGGCGACGATCCGGCCCTCGCTGCGGCTGCTGTGGGCGGGGCGTCACTTCATCGGGCTGCGCATGCCCTGGGCTGCGCGCTGGATGCGGCGCGGTGGCGTCGACCGCCTGGTGCACCGCTGGTCGCCCACTTGGGCCTTCGGCCCCGAGGAGACGGCGCCCGTCAAGGCGAGCTTCGATCACCCCCAGAGCCTGCACGCGGCCATCGGCTACTATCGCGGGGGGGCGCCGGGCCGACTGGTGCGTGGATTCCGACCGAAGATCAGCGTGCCCACGCTGGCCGTCGCGGGGGCAGACGATCCGGGGGTCACGCCCGACGACTACGAACATGCTCGCCGCAAGTTCGCCGGACCCTACGACGTGGTGGTGCTGCCGGGGGGGCACTTCGTGCACCGCGAGAGTCCCGCCGCCACGCGCGACGCCGTCCTGAGCTTCCTAGAGTCGGCTGCGTAGGACCTTCTTCGCCGCCTTGCTCCACGGTAGATCGGGATCGAGGTCCAGCTCCAGCAGCTTCGCCGGCGCTTGGTCGACGGCCCACAGCTCGTCGGTCTGCAGCACCACCCACACCTCGGCGAAGTCGGCCGGTGGCACGGCGCAGGCGCACTCGGTGAACGCCGCCGGGAGCAGCTCTGCGGCAGCGGTCGCACGGTTGTGGGGGAACTTGCCCGCCAGCTTGCCCAGCCCGCGGCCTACTCCTCCACAGGCGGCGAAGTGGCTCCGGATCAGCGAGACGATGCCGGACATGTCGTCCTTGGTGGCCGTGAGGGAGCTGTGCAGTGCGGTGCGCTCCACCTCGAGGGGGGCGTCGTCGTGGGCGAGCACGAAGGTCACGCTCGCGGCCTGAAGCTGGGCTGCGGCCTCGACCGCCTGTCGCACCCGCCACCACGGCACGTCCGGGGGAACGGCCACGTTGTAGTGCAGCAGTCGCTCGATCCCGTTGCTCTTGCCGAAGGACCAGTTCCGGTCCCGCGACACCGCTGCCACCAGCGACGGCACGTCGCTGACGAAGGGCACGGGCTCGAAGGTGCTGGGGAGCCCCACGTGGAAGCCGCCCTCGGTCGCGCGCAGCACCACCCCCTCGTGGCTGCCCGTGCTCGCCCGGCGCGCATCGAAGGGCACGGTGAGGAGGGGGCCCACGCCCTTCAGGGTGAAGCGGCCCTGTCGCTCGCGCTCGGCGGAGCGCTGCATCGTGGCCTTCAGCTCGGCCACCTGGGCGTCACAGGCAGGCTCCGCCAGCGCCATCGTCGTCCACATCCACCACATCGGTCACCCCCGCGAGGGCGGCAGGGTACCGCAGCGCTCTTCACCGCTGACGGGGGTTCGTATTCGCGCACCGCGAAGGCCTCACCCGAGGAAACGACCGAAGCGCGAGCGGGTGTCGAGCAGTGCGTGCTCGAAGTCGGCGGGCTCGCGGAGCCGCTTCAGTCGCAGCAGCTTGGGCACCAGCCACAGATCGTGGGGCATCAACGTCTGGAAGAGGTAGGGGTCTCGGCAGCCGGCACCTGCCTCCGCCAGCGCCGTGCCCCAGCCCTCGATCGCCGCGAGGATTCGAGGGTCCGCGGCCTCGGCGGGCTCCACCAACAGCACTCGCTGCTCCTTGATGTCGCGGATGGTGCCGCCTGCGTCGGACACGACCAGTCGGACGACGCCCCACAGCCCGCGACGGGGATCGATCTCGGTCTGAACGAGCTCCACGGCCACGAGCCCGCCCCGGACGGGGAACGTGTCGTTCAGCTGCTGCTGGATGGCGTCCCAGGTGTCGTCCATGGCGCCCAGCCTATCCCGTGGGTGCCGCCATTTCTGCGTCTGCCGTGCGTCGCCTCGTGGCGTACAATCGGGCCCTGGAGGACGCGTGACCCAGCTCCGGATCGCTCCCGCCATGGCCCTGGTTTGGGTCGGCTGCACGCCTGGCATCGAGGGCATCGACGACACCCCGCCCCCACCAGACGGCTCTGAGGAAACGGGCACGCCCACTGCCGTCGACACGGCCACTCCGGCTCCGGAGCTGCGCTTCCCCGACGTGGACTCCTTCGTGCAGAGCGGTCCCTACGCCACCGTCGTGGAGACGTCGCTGGGGGTGAACTGCACCATCCACCGTCCGGAAGTGCTGGGCGAGGCGGGGATCCCTCACCCCATCGTGCTGTGGGGCAATGGCACCGGCACCTGGCCGGGGCTCTATGCGGGCCTGCTGTCGCACCTCGCGAGCCACGGGTTCGTGGTGGCCGCTGCCGACACCCTCAACGCGGGCAGCGGGGCCGAGATGCTCGAGTGCCTCGACGCCCTGGCGATCGACGCGCAGGAGCCCGGCAACGTGTACGAGGGGTGGCTCGATCCGACGCGCGTGGGGGCGATGGGCCACTCCCAGGGCGGCGCCGGGGCGCTGATGGCGGGGGCCGATCCCCGGGTGCACACCACCGTGCCGCTGCAGCCCTTCATCGAGCCCATTCCCTTCGGTGGCGACTTCGACAAGGCCTCCATCGGCACCCAGCAGGGCCCGATGCTGCTGCTGTCGGGGGAGATCGACGACATCGCGAACCCCGACGAGCACCAGCAGCCCGTGTTCGACGACACCAACGCGGACGTGGTCTGGGCGATGCAGCTGGGGGCGAACCACTTCGCGCCACTTGGCGACGCCAACGACTTTCGCCTGCCGATCACGGCCTGGTTCCGCGCGCGCCTGATGGACGATCCCGCTGCGGACGAGGTGCTCGAAGGTCCCTGCACCCTGTGTGATCGTCCCGACTGGGTGGTGCTTCGGCGCTAGGGTACCGAGCAGGTAGACCGCGGCGGGCAGGTCGTTTAGGCAGGGCAGATGCCACAGGACCGCTCGTTGCTGCGCTCGGCGCAGCGCATCGTCGTGAAGGTGGGCACCAGCGTGGTGCGGAGTGCCGACGGGGGGCTGGCCTTGGGCCGGCTGGGACATCTGGTCCAGGCCATCGCCGCGCTGCGGCGGGCCGACCGGAAGGTCCTGCTGGTGAGCTCGGGCGCCATCGGTCTCGGCGTGGAGCGGCTGGGCTTCCGGCGCCGGCCCAAGGGGCTGGCGGACCAGCAGGCGTGCGCAGCGGCGGGGCAGGGGGCGCTGACGTCGCTGTACGACACGCTGTTCGCGCGCGTGGGGCTGTCGGTGGCGCAGGTGCTGCTCACCGAGGCCGACTTCCACGATCGTCGACGCTACGTGACCCTCAACGAGACGCTGGGGCGCTTGCTGCAGCTCGGAGCGCTGCCCCTGCTCAACGAGAACGACGCCATCATCCCCGAGCACCTCGCGGTCTTCGGCGACAACGACCGCCTGGCGAGCCTGGTGGCCACCAACGTGGGCTGCGACGCGCTGGTGCTGCTCTCCGACGTGGACGGCCTGTACACCGCCCCGCCTTCCGATCCCGACGCGAGGCGGCTGCCGGTGTTCGACGCCAGCGAGCCGATCCGCATGGGAGCGGTCTCGGCCACCGGTCGCGGCGGCATGTCGTCGAAGGTGGAGGCGGCTCGCCTCGCCGCGCGCTCCGGTGTGCCCGCGGTGATCGCCAGCGGCATGCACCCCGACGGGCTGCTCGACATCCTCGGCGGCGAGAACGTGGGGACCTTGTTCCCGCCGGAGGGCGTGCTGTCGCAGCGGCGCCGCTGGCTCGCCTTCGCCACCGCGCCCCAGGGTGAGCTGGTCGTCAACGCGGGGGCGCGCGCGGCCATGGTGGAGCGTCAGGCCAGCCTGCTGCTCCCCGGCGTGCTCGACGTCTGCGGTTGCTTCGATGCGGGTGCCGTGGTGCGGATCCTGTTCGAGGGCGAGGAGTTCGCCCGCGGCGTGTGCGCGCGGAGCAGTGACGAGGTGCGTGGGTCCTTGGGCAGCTCCGAGCGTGGCAAGGCGCTGGTGCATCGAGACCACGTGGCGATCCTGGAGGACCGATGAGCGACTCCCTCACCGAGCGGGCCCGCGCCGTGCGCCGGGCCAGCCGTACCCTCGTGGCGGCGGGATCCGAGGCTCGAACCGAGGCCTTGCTGCGCGTGGCCGCAGCCCTGCGCAACTCGTCGGCGCGCATCTTGGCAGCCAACGCGGCCGATGTGGCGGACGGGGAGCGCGCCGTGGCCGCAGGCGAGCTGTCGGCAGCCCTGGCGGCGCGGCTCGGGCTCACCGAGGCCAAGCTCGCCGCCTTGTCCGACGGGATCGAGCGCATCGCGCGGGCGCCGGAGCCCATCGGCCGGGTGCTGGGCCGCACCGTGCTCGCCGACGGGCTCGTGCTGGAGCAGCGCACGAGCCCGCTGGGGGTGCTGCTGGTGATCTTCGAGGCGCGCCCCGAGGCGCTTCCCCAGATCGCGGCGCTGGCGCTGGCCGCTGGCAATGGCCTGCTGTTGAAGGGAGGGCGCGAGGCGCAGCGCTCCAACGAGGTGCTGCGCGACGTGCTGTGCGAGGCCATCCATCCGCTGCCCGCGGAGCTCGTCACCCTGGTGGCCACCCGCCAGGAGGTGTCCGATCTGCTCGCCCTCGACGACGTGGTGAACCTGGTGATTCCGCGGGGGAGCAACGCGCTGGTGCGCAGCATCCAGGAGCGCACCAGGATCCCGGTGCTCGGTCACGCCGACGGGGTGTGCCACGTGTTCGTGGACGCTGCCGCCGATCGGGCGATGGCGCAGCGCATCGTGCTCGACGCGAAGACCGACTACCCGGCCGCCTGCAACGCCATGGAGACGCTGCTCGTGCACCGCGACTATCCCGCGACCGACGCGTTGCTCGGTGCACTGCGGGCTGCAGGTGTGCAGCTGCACGCAGGCCCAGACGGTCCCGAGGGTCTTCCGCCAGCGCCTGCGCTGCACCACGAGTACAGCGATCTGGCGTGCACCGTCCAGCGCGTGGGCGACGTGCACGCCGCCATCGACCACATCCACCGGCACGGCTCGGGTCACACCGACGCCGTGGTGACCGCGGACCGCTCCGTGGCAGATGCGTTCGTGGCGGGGGTGGACAGTGCCTGCGTGTTCGTGAATGCGTCCACCCGGTTCGCGGACGGGTACCGCTTCGGGCTGGGGGCGGAGGTGGGGATCTCCACCTCGCGGATCCATGCACGCGGACCCGTGGGCATCGAGGGGCTGCTCACCACGCGTTGGATCTTGCAGGGTCAGGGCGACGTGGTGGCGCCGTTCTCGGCGGGCGAGCGCGCCTTCGTGTGGCGCACCGAGTAGGCGTCTGCCGGACTCCCGCGCGACTCCGTCGCGCTACAATTCCCGGTGGCCCTCGCCTTCGGCTGCGGGCCTTCCGGAACGGCACGTGTGATAGCGTCACTGGGGAGACTCCCTGCAATGACGAAAAATCCCACGCCCCTCTACCGTCTGATGATTGTCCTGTTTCCGACAAACGAAGCGCTGCGTCGGTATCTCCTGGACGAACCCTACCCCCGGATCGCGGATCTGGTGGCTTCGTTGCCGTCGGTGAACGTCTCGCAGCTGGACTATGCGTCGGACGCTGCCCGTCACCTGCAGGCCCACGGGTTGGACACCGAGGCGCTCTTCGAGCGGCTGGAGCACCACTTCCCGGCCCAGCGCAACGTGGTGGCTGCGGCTCGGCTCGAGTACATCGGTGACCAGTCGAGCGTGCGAGATGCTGCACCACCGCGGACAGGCGACCTCGAGCCCTTGCCGGAGGAGACACGGCTGAGGCTCGTCGGCGACCAGGAGCGGGTGATGGGGGAGCGGCCCACCTTCCTCGACGTCTATTTTCTGACACAGGGGGTCGAGCGCGCCCGGGGGGTGTTCAAGGTCGATGCAGAGCTACTGAATCCCGCTACGGAGAAGTGGGAGTGGTACTCGGGCACGGCGTTCCTGGTCACCCCCGACACCGTGGTGACGGCCCATCACAACCTGTGGTTCGACGCAGAGCGGGCCCGCGCCGTACGCGTGATCATGGACTATGAGCGGGTGGCCCCCCAGCGTCAGCGTGCCGCGACGTCGGTGGACATCGACGTGCAGACGTTGCGCGGGGATCGGGCGCACGACTGGGCCGTGCTGACCCTGCCGACTCCCTGTGAGGATCGCCGCGTGGTACCACTCTCCACCGCAGCGGCGACCCAGGGAGATCGGGTGTCGATCATCCAGCACCCCGACGGAGATCCGAAGCAGATTGCACTGCATCACAATCTCGTCACCTCGGTGGATGCAGATCGCTTGCAATATCTCACGGACACGAGGAGTGGGTCGTCGGGATCTCCCGTGTTCGACGATGCGTGGAACGTGGTGGGAGTGCACCACCAAGGCGGCATGCTGAGGGACCTGGCGTCGGGGCGTCGGGTCTACCGGAACCAGGGAACCACCGTCGAGTGTCTGCGACGTGGGCTCGACGCGCTCGGGATCGATTACACCCTCGGATGAGGTTGGACCACCCCGACGCAGGTGTGCTCACCGACATGCTCCGCGAAGGCCGCCGAGAAGCCCGCATCGTCGAGCGCTTCGGGCTGTCGTGGGCCGAGACCCTCGGCATCGACGATCATGGCGTGTGGGCGGAGGTCGTCGGCCAGCGGCTCCGCTGGATCTCGCCTGGGCGCTTCGTCATGGGATCTCCGGAGGGGGAGGAGGGCCGCAGCAGCGTGGAGACTCCGCATCCCGTGGTGCTCACCCGCGGGTTCTGGCTCGGCACCACCCCCGTCACCCAGGCAGTGTGGACGCGGATCATGGGCAAGAACCCCAGCCGCTTCCCCGATCCCGAGCGCCCCGTGGAGCAGGTGAGCTGGACCGAGGCCGTGCGATTCTGTGAGCGCCTCGCCGAGCGCGTGCCTGGGCTGCAGCCGCGCCTGCCCACCGAGGCCGAGTGGGAGTACGCCTGCCGAGCGGGCACCCGCACCGCCACCTGGGCCGGCGATCCGCAGATCGTGGGGCAGAGCAACGCGCCGTTGCTCGACGATATCGCGTGGTACGCCGGCAACAGCGGACACGAGTGGGATCTGTCGGATGCGGGCGAGGACTCCTCGGGGTGGCCCGACACCCAGTACGATCACACCCTCGCGGGCACCCGTCGCGTGGGACTCAAGGCGCCCAATCCCTGGGGTCTGTACGACATGTTGGGCAACGTGTGGGAGTGGTGTGCAGACGCCGAGCGTCGCGCCTACTCCGACGAGGAGGAGGTGGACCCCGTGTCCACCACAGGGAGATCGCGCGTGCTGCGCGGGGCCTGTTGGTGCAACCACGCTCAGTGCGTGCGTGCAGCCTACCGCTTCGGCCACCCGCCGGGTCGTCGCTACGAGTGGGTGGGTTTTCGCCTCGCAGGGGGAGCGTCAGTCGACGCAGCTGTTCACGATGGCCGCCAGTAGATCCTGCTCGTAGCTGAGATACTCGCTCGTGCTGGGGGCAGCCGTGTACACGATGACCAGCGCCAGCTCCGGTACGGCGTAGACGAACTGGCCTCCGTTGCCTCGTCCTCCGACGGATCCGATGGAGGGGTTGATCCACAGCTGGTAGCCGAAGAACTGGTTCGCGGCAGCGAACCTCGGCTGGCCTGCCTGTTGCATCCACGCCGCTGGAACCACGTGATGGCCCGCTTGTCCGCGTCGTCGTCGAACAGCTCTGGGTACACGTCGAACAGCGGCGTGTCCACGGGGGGCAGCTCGGATGGCCCTCAGAAGATGTCGACCTGCGTGCCGTCGCCCAGGGTGCAGGCCCCGTTCTCCGGATCGCCGCCCGTGCGGATGACGTCCTCTTCCGCGGGCTCCTCGTAGATCCCCGAGTACTCCATCTGGACCATGCGCACCATCGCGTCGCGCAGGGTCGTCACGAAGTAGCAGGGGATCGTCGGCTCGGAGTGGCTGTTGCCGATGCCGCTGTCGTCCGTGAGGAACAGGTAGCGCCCACCGGTGAGCTGGGCCGCCGACCGCATGGCGAGCTCCGCGAGCTGGTCCGTGCCGCTCGCCGCCACCGGGTACAGGTGGATGTCTCGCGTGGCCGCCTCGCGCAGCGACTCCGTGAGTGCCTGGGCGCGGGTGGTGTGGTGCGGCGCGTCGGCGATCCAGAACGCCACCCGAGCCACGTCGGCAGCGGAGCGCCACTGCAGCTGCAGCAGATCCTCGAGCCCCGAGTGGGAGGCCTCCGGGTAGTCGCCGCCGCCCTCTGCGGAGTGGGTGGCGAGCTCCGACTGGAAGTCGCCGATGTCGTCGGTGAAGGCGAAGGTGCGGGTGATGTACTGGTCGCCCTCGTCGCGGTAGACCACCAGCGAGAAGCGCACCGACGCCTCTGGGGAGATCGCCTGGATGTCGGCGGCAATGCTCCGGATCTCGTTGGTCAGGTACTGCAGCTCGTCCGCCATGCTCCCCGTGGTGTCGAACAGCAGCGCCAGATCGAGGTCGACGTTCGCCTCCCGCACGCCGTCGAAGCGCTCGAAGGCCACGTCGCGCTCCTCGACGCCCAGCTGGGGGGCTCCCGCCACCTGTCCCTGGTCGTCCAGGTAGTCGAGGAAGTAGTCGTAGTTGAGGTTGTCGTCCCACGCGCCCGCCGTGAGCGCAGCCTCGCCGCTGCCCTGACCCAGCCCGTCGTCACCCGTGGTGCTCGCGTCGGAGGGCACGCCGCTCCCCGGCTCGCCGTAATCGAAGCCATCCGTGGCGGAGAAGGAGGTGCCTCCACAGCCAGCCAGGGTGAGGGCAACGCCCAAGAGCGACAAACGCACGGTTCCTCCAAGGTGGACCTGGGGTCCCGGGGCTGCAACCCACATGCCACCTCGTGGAGGGACTCCTCGTCGCGATCTTCGCCGCGTTCGGCCGGTCTCAAGACCGAACTCACGACACCGATGTCGCGGTGCCATCACCCTCGCCATGCGAGTCGAAACTCGGGATCGCATTGTGCTCGCGGGCCCCCACGACTAAGCTCCGGCCTCGTGAGGCGACCATCCAACCAGGGGGTACCATGGGTCTCGGGATCGCGGCGCGTCAGCGCCTGCTGGTGAGCCTGCTCGGTACCGTGGCATTGACCACGGCGAGCGCCGCATTCGCGAAGAAGAAGGCCCCCACGCCGCTGCAGGAGCCGGTCAGCTGCGCCGAGGACTTCCAGCTCATCGGCGACGAGCTCAAGAAGATCGAGGCCGATCCCACGGAGACGGCCACGGTGCGGCTGGCGCGGGGGGTCATCCCCCAGGCGACCGACGAGGACGTGCTGGCCGACGCCAAGGATGCGTGCTGGGAGGTGTCTTCGGCAGGGGGCCGGGCCTACCACATGCCCGCCTTCACCTGCATCGGGGAGGCGGGGGCGCGCGCGGCGTCCCTCGACATCAAGCCGAGGATGAACAACACCGATGCCTACTGCGCCTACCAGATGGTGGTGGAGCTGGCCACGCGGTCGGGCGCCGACGACGAGACCCTCGCCGAGGCCCACCAGGGTCGCGGCGACGCCATGCTCGGCTTGAGCCAGCAGGACGGACCGCGGGCCCAGCGGTTCACGTCGCTGGCCATCCAGGCCTACGAGCAGTCCATCGAGCTGTCTGCCACGGCGGCCCGTCACTTCGCCCTGGGTCGGATCTACATCGGTCTCGGCAAGGCGAAGAAGGCCGAGGACGCCATCACCGCCGGTGCCGAGCTCGAGCCGAAGGGCACGGAGACCGCGCTCGCGTTGGTGTCCCTGGCGGAGCTCAAGCGCGACAACGACGCCCCTCCGGAGGACGTGCTGGGGGTGCTGCAGCTCGCCAAGAAGGCTGCACCCGACTCGCTGGCGGCCAACGGCGCCATCGGCATCGCCTACTACGAGCTGGGCAAGCCGGCCGAGGCCCGCAAGGCCCTCGAGGACGTCATCGACGCCGATCCCAGCGAGGGAATGGGCACCGACACCGTCAACTACCGGGCCGAGGCGCACTACTACATGGGCCTCATCGAGGCTGGCGAGGTCCGGCGCGCGTCGGACTGGAACAAGGTGGCGGAGCATGCCGAGTCCGCCGTGAAGGCTGGCGGGGGAGACACGCGCTTCCGTACGCTCGTCTGCCTGTCCCACATCGCCCGTGGGGGAGACCCCATCGCCGACGGCGACAGCGGAGCCTGGTGCGAAGGCCAGGACACTCCGGAAGGTCAGCTGATGCGCGGGATGTACTACCTGCGGCGCGCCCAGTACGTGCCTCGCTTCACGCTGCGGTCGCCCCCCAGCCGCAACGAGCTGAAGTGGCGCGAGTACCTGAATCAGGCCGAGGAAGCCTTCGAGGATGGGGAAGACGACGCCGAGGGCTCGGTGGACTGGCCGGGCGTGGACAAGGCGCCCGAGCTGGCGGGTAGCCTCGCCTTCGGGCAAGACGTGGTGGGCCATGCCAACCTCTTCTGCCGGACGGCCCTCGACGCCGATGGCAAGGCGCGCGAGAAGGCGCTCTTCGACGCGTATGGCGTCCTCGGGTGCAAGCCCTGAGAGACCGTGCAGCTCACGCCTCGGGGGATGACCCGCCGGGGCCGCGATTCAGACCACATCGAGAAGGTGCGAGATGTCATCACTGGTTCCACAATCGAGCGACCATCGACCCCGCGTGCTGCCCAAGGTGTTCGCGGACGTGCCGAGTGCGGCCGAGCTTCAGCACAGCGAGTCCGAGCTGCGCCAGGCTCGTAGCCGCAGCAACCGCATGGGTGTGTTCGTCTTCCTCCTCATGGGCATGCTGATCGCAGCCATCGGCGCGGGTGGGTTCCTCTACACGCAGACCCAGGATCTCCCCAAGGAGATCGAGGCGCTGAAGGAGGAGAAGAAGGAACTCGAGGCCACCATCGCCGAGCGCGACCAGGCGCTGGACGAGCTGCAGCAGGCCGCCGACGAGGCCATCGAAGAGTACACGGTCATCGACAAGCGCCTCGTCAAGAACGACGAGATCCGCGAGGCCATCCGAAAGGCCCTCGAGGAGAAGCCGGGGGCCGCGAAGGTCCGCAAGCCGGCGCTGGGCACGGCCGACAGCCACACCGCCTTCGAGGATGCCGCCTGGCTCGAGATCCGGGCGAACGCCGAGGAGCGCCTGTCGCAGGAGACGACGGAGCTGGAGGAGATCCAGAAGGCCGTGGCCGACTGGAAGCCCCCACGGCGACCCGGCGTCGACCCCAGAGACTAGACCAAACCCCTCAGATCGGGACGGAGTTCAGATGTCAAGCGAGATGCAGGGTGATTCGCCGCTCAACGTGTTTCGGTCCTTCGTGGTGGAGGAGCGCTCGCCCTTCGACGTGCAGAAGCTGGCCGACAGCTTCCGGCACCGCAACACGGGATGGTCGATCCCCGAGGCCTACATGGGGATCCTGATCTCCGCGGCGGCAGCGGACGGCAGCATCCAGGTGGAGGAGCAGGAGGAGATCGTGCGCTTGGCCCGTCGGTCGCGGGCCCTAAGCGCACTGAACCAGGGGGATCTGGCCCAGATCAACACCACGGTGAACGATCGGCTGGAGGCGCGCCCCGAGGCCCTGCGGGAGGCCTGCGAGACGCTTCCGGCCGACATGTGCCTGCCCGTGTTCGCGCACTGTGTGGACATCGTGTTGTCGGACGGGGAGCTGCTCACCTCCGAGGGGGCCTTCCTCGAGCAGCTGATCCCGATGCTCGACATCGATCCGGATCACGCACGCCGCATCATGGAAGTGCTGCTCCTCAAGGCGCAGTACTGATTCCCGAGGTGGGGGCCTACCGAGGCAGTGCGTCCGCCAGCCAGGCGAGCGCGGCCTCGGACAGCTGATCCCGCCCGGGCTGCTCCAGTGGTGCGTGGTGGGCGCCCTGCAGCGTCACCCAGCGCTTCTTGCCCGGCAGCGCGTCGAAGGTGGGGCGCGACAGCGCTGGCGGCGTCCAGGCGTCTGCGCCGGGGTGTGCGACCAGCACCGGCACCCGATCGAAGGTCGCCACCGGCTGCGGAGGCGCCGTGAACAGCAGGCTGCGGAAGAAGCCAATGGGCACGAAGCGCCTGCCGATCAAGGGATCGCGAGCCAGCAGGTCGTTGATCGCCGGGTAGCTGCTCATGGTGTGCAGCGGTGCCAGGTGCCGCACCTGGATGGGCACCCTGGCCACCAGGCCGCCGAGCAGGCGCAGCGGCCCCACGAGGGCGGGCAGCTGAGACACGGCACGCAAGGTGGACGGATCCTGCAGATCCAAGAGCGTGGTGGCCACGACTGCCCGCACGGCCTCGCAGCGCATGGCGGCGTGCAGGACCACGGTGCCGCCCAGGCTCATGCCGAACAGCGCGACGCCGTTGGAGCTCGCTTCGTCGCGGGCCAGATCCGCCACGAGATCCACCCAGGTGGCCAGCCGCAGCGGCGTCCAGGGGCGACGCGTCAGCCCGTAGCCGGGCAGATCGGGCGCCACCACGCGGTAGCCAGCGCGCACGAGCGGCAGCGCGAAGGGGGTCAGCAGCCGACCGTGGCCGCCTGCACCGTGCACCAGCACCACCGTGCCCAGAGGGGCCTGTGTGGGGCTGTGCACGTCCATGCGCACCTCGTGCCCTCGCCACGGCCACCAGCGCTCGGCGGGACGCTCGTCGGCGGAGGGACGGACCTCTGGGGGGAGGTGGTCGAGGTACGCCAGCCAGCCCGTGTCCTGCTCGAACGAACGCACCGGCACCGGCCCCTCCATCGTCGTCGCTAAGGCTGTGTTCGCCTGCGGACGAGCACCGCCATCATCCCGAACGACAGTGCCATACCTCCGGCGGGCGAGCCAGTGGCGCAGCCGCAGCCAGAGCCGTCCACCGGGTCTTGCGGGTCCGTGGGATCGGGGCTGCCGTCCGTCGGGTCGGTGGGCTCGGTCGGGTCGGTGGGCTCGGTGGGTCCGGCGGGCAGGATGCCGTAGACGAAGGCCTCGGTGCAGCCCTCGTTACCGGCGCGATCGATGGCGCACAGCTGCACCTCGGCACCCGTCTCGGCGAGTGCAGGCAGCACCACGCGGAACAGATCGCCGCCCATGAAGTGAGCCTCCACCTCGCTCGGCGTGCCGCTGGGATCGAGGCGCGCGAACGCACGCTGCAGCCGGGGGCCCGCGTCGCTCACCACCGCGTCGCGGACCGCGAACCGCAGGGGCGTGGCCGCATCCACCGGCCCCCCCTCGGGCGGCTGCTCGAAGGCCGAGATCGCGGGGGGCTGGTCGTCCACCGCTGCCGCGTCGGTGCCACGGTACACCAGGTTGCGCTCCGGGTTGCCCTCGCCCTGGCCCGTGATCGCGTCGAGCACGTCGTCTCCGTCGAAGTCCGCCAGATCACCCCACAGCGACGGATCCGCCACCTCGTCCATGAGGCCACGGGTGCCCGTGAAGCGCCCGGTGCCGTCGTTGATCAGCACGCGCTCGTAGGCCTCCAGCGACCACACGATGGCGTCGAAGTCACCGTCCTGGTCGATGTCGGCGCAGCTCACCCCGTTGTCGTCCCACCCGGGGTTCGAGCTCACTCGCCCCTGGCTGCGATCGGCGAAGGTACCGGTGCCGTCGTTGATGAGCAGCTGCTCGCGGTAGCCCGGCCCCACGTTGTCGACCCACATGTCGAGGTCGCCGTCGTCGTCCACGTCGCAGGCGGTGGCGTTGTAGTGCAGGCCTCCCTGCTGGTTCGGCAGCTGGTTGGGGGCGTCGGAGAAGGTGCCGGTGCCGTCGTTGATCCACAGGCTGTTGTTGCCCTCGTGCATGTTCACGACCACGTCGAGGTCGAAGTCGCGATCCACGTCCACCAGATCGAGATCGTCGGGATCCTGGCCATCGCGCATGGTGGGGAGGCGGTCGCTGGCGTCGGTGAACACCCCCGTTCCGTCGTTGAGCCAGAGGTGCCCGAACACGTTGGCCTGGCGCCCCTGGGCGTAGCCATCCGCCAGCACGGCATCCAGATCGCCGTCCCCGTCGACGTCGCCGAAGCGCACGCCTCCGATGTTGCCGCTCATCTTCGGCAGGCGGGTGGCGGCCTCGTCGGAGAAGGTGCCGGTGCCGTCGTTGACGAACAGCGCGGCCTGTCCCCCGGCACCGTCGGGCGCCAGGATGTCGGGGAAGCCGTCCCCCGTCACGTCGCCCACGGCGACCTGCCGGATCCGGCCGGAGAACCCGCCCACCACGGCCTTGGAGACGTCGGTGAAGGTGCCGGTGCCGTCGTTGTCCATCACCACCAGGGGCTGCGGCTGGCCCCGGTTGAAGAAGCCCTGGTAGTTGGCAAAGATCACGTCCAGATCTCCGTCGCGGTCCAGATCCTCCACCCGCAGGTGGTTGGTCCAGCATCCGCTTCCCTCGCATCCCTGCGAGGTCAGTGCCGTCTCGTCCGCTTCCAGCAGTGCGTCGGGCGGTGCCCCCCACGCAGGACTGAGCCCGATCATCGCGAACCACGTCATCGGCGTGTCTCCCTGTGTTGGGTTCATGCGTCGGCGACGGGAGCCTGATCGGACAGCTGGCGATCAGCTGGACCCGACCCGCGCATTTCAGGGCCCAGCCTGGAGATCTCGATGCGACCCCTGCTGATCGGCGCCTTGGCCACGGCCTGCACCGCGGGCACCACCCCGAGCCCCACCGACACCGACCCCACCACGACGGATTCCACCCCCGACCCCACCACGCCGACCCCCGAGCCCACCACCCCCACGGCGTCCACTGGGGCCACGGGCACCGACACGGGCACGATTCCCTTCGTGCTGACCAGCCCGGACATGGAGGTCCACGAGACGCTCCCGTGCGAGCAGCAGCTGCCCAAGTTCGCGGAGTGCGGGTTCTTCGGGGGCGACAACATCAACCCTCGCCTCGAGTGGTCGGGCGTCCCCGAGGGCACGGTGTCGCTCGTGCTCGTGCTCGACGACATCTCCTTCGGACTGCAGAACCCCATCGATCACTGGGGGGTGTACGACATCCCGCCGTCGGTCACGGTCTTCGAGCAGGGGATCAGCGGCACGGGCACGAAGAACGCACTGCCCAAGACCACGCGCCAGACCGCCCCCTACGCTGGGTCGTGCTCGGATGGCCAGAACACCTATCGGTGGCGACTGGCGGCCCTCGATGCCAAGGCTCCCAACAGCTTCCCCAACCCGAACCAGCTGGAGAACTGGGCTCGCAAGCACATCATCGGGGTGGCCAGCATGTGCCACTGCCCCGAGGGAAACTGCGAGACCTACTGATCGCGACAATCAACTCTGTTGATTGTCGCGATGACTGCGCTGGCTCAGCCCCCCATCTCGTGGACGAGGTGGGCCTGCCAAAGGGTCTCGGCGTGCTCGAGCAGCTTCGGGGCCTCCTCGAAGCCCTCGGGCTCGAAGGCTCCGTCGCCGAACCGCTCCTCGCCAAGCACCAGGATCTCCGCTCCCCGTAGGATCGCCTTGTCGCCGTCTTCGAGCACGAGCACCTTGTAGTCGCGGGGCGACACGTCGCCGCGGCAAGCGTACTTGTAGGCGAAGCTCGTCTCGGCCAGCCCGTCCGCGTCGAGATCGTGCGCGCTCAAGCTTCCGGCGACGAACTCGGCGGTGTAGTCGAGTGGGCACTCCCCGCGGGGTTGCTGCACCTTGCGGAGGACCTGTACCGCACCCTTGGGGCGCTCGACGGCCACGGCGTGGTAGGCGAACAGGTCGTCGTTGTCGTTCTGACTCAGGACGGCGAAGTTGTCGCCGCGCGCGTCCGTGAAGGTGATGGCCTGGACCACCGTGCCCTTGACGGGGATCCCGGAGGGCAGCTCGGAGGCGTCCACGACGACCCCTTCGGTGACGGGAGCGGGGGGCGCGTCCAGCGCGGGTGACTCCGTCTCGGGGGCGGAGGTGAGCCCGCATCCCAGGGCTGCCATCCACAGTGTCATCACGGTTCTCCTCGTCTGGCGTGCCGTCGACTCGGCGCGGGTGGAGTATTCCATCCCGAGCCCGGTGAACGCCCAGGGCGGGCAACGCGCTAGGGTGAGGCGGTGCGACTGTGCGGAGAATCGATGCGCATCCTGTGGCTGTTGGTGAGCTCCCTGCTCTTCATCTCGCTGTCTGCTTCGCCTGCGCGTGCGGCGAACGTCACCGTGGCCGTGCTCGAGTTCGCCAACACCTCGGGGGATGCCGAGTGGGACGCGCTGGGCAAGGGCTTTCAGGAGATGTTCCTGGTGGACCTGTCGAAGGCGGACACGGTGCAGGTGGTTCCGCGCAGCGATCTGCGCGCGAGTGCGGTGTCGTTGGGGATCACCGTGCCTGCCGCGGTGGCGGACCGGCTGCGCCTGGCCAAGCAGTCCGGGGCCAGCTTCGTGATGTCGGGCCTGTACTCGGTGGCGGGCGCCACCATGTCGCTGCGGGTGGATCTGCTCGACGTGACCTCGGGCCAGGTCGTGCTGTCGGATGCGCGCGACGGTGAGGCCGAGGCCTTCTTCGATCTTCAGAAGCAGGCCCTCACGGCCAGTATGGACGCGCTGAAGCTGTCGCTGTCGCCCAAGGAGCGCGCTGAGGCGGGGCGTCTGCACACGGCGGACTTCCTGGCCTTCCAGGACTTCAGTCGTGGCTTGGACTACTTCGACGCCGAGCGCTACGAAGCTGGGCTGCGCAGCCTGCGCAGCGCCACCGAGCGCGACGCCGCCTTCAGCCTCGCGGCCATCACCCTGGCCCAGTACCAGGAGCGCATCTCGCAGATCCGCACCAAGGCGGAGTCCATCGGGGTGGTGCGCGCAGAGCAGGAGCGTATGAAGCGCCTCGCGATGGCGGGCGATGCGGTGGACGCCACCCGACGTCTGCTCGCGGTCGCCGCCGATGGATCCGCAGGCAACCAGCGAGAGCGTCTGACGGCGCTGTACCTGCTGACGCTGGCCTACCAGGGCAAGTGGTTCCGAAGTGCGACCCTGCGCAACTACTACGCAGTGCAGGACCGCTTCGCGATGCGACGGGCCAGCGAGCAGCTGGCGGCCCGGTACCACGCCGAGGCGCTGCCGCTGTGGCCCGCCCTGCCGGTGAAGATCGACGAAGACTTCGTGCGCGACTTCCCCAGCGGCGAGGACTTCGACGCCGACTTCGCCGAGGCCGTGACCTACCTGTGGGAGCGCGGCGTGGACTCCGCGAACAACCGCAAGAGCTACCTGCTCGACAACCTTCGCTACCCGCGCGAGATGGCCAAGCTGCTGCGCTTGTCGCTGGCCGACGAGATCGCCTTGTTCGATCGCAATCGCGAGCTCGCCCTGGCCTTCGACGCCGAGCCCTGGCGTCTGAAGAACGAGCAGGAGGAGATGGTCAAGGAGTTCCGGCGGGTGCTGCGCTTCGACGACTCCACGCGGATCCTCGACGGCTTCGCCGAGGTCAGCGAGAACCAGTACGCGCTGAAGGGGTTCGCCAACGAGATCGAGCGCAACCGCGACTTCGTGGCGCTGCTGTCGGAGGCCAAGGACCGGTCGCAGATGGAGGAGTGGTTGCTGCTGGCCATCGAGGAGTTCGGTACCGGCGGCAACGTGCGCAACATGGGCCGGGAGCACTTCGGGGGGAAGGGCCTCGATCCCGAGGGCGCGGCGCTTCTCACGCGAGTGCGCGACTGGCCGCGCGACAGCTACCTGCTCGTGGACGACGTGCCGGTCTGGGTGCACCAGCCGGGCTTCTTCTTCCACCCCGGCCCGATGAGCGATCCCCGCCGCGCCGAGTCCTTCCGCTACAACCGAGCGAGCAGCGACGATCTGGACGGGCTGGTGTTCATGGGCGCCGAGCCCTTGGGCGATCTGGATCTGGGCTTCACGCTCACGTTCACCGCGCCCGACGACTTCTGGCCGGGATCCGCCGAGCGACGCAAGCTCCAGGAGGGGCGGCCCGACGTGGCCGCGCTCGTGGGGCTGGTGGATCTGGACGTGCCGCTCGAGCGCGATCCGGTCACGCGGGAGGACTCGCTCGGCAAGCCGCTGCGCGGGATCGCGGTGTGGCTGCGCGACGGAGAGCTACAGCTGGTGCAGACCACGGAGTCGGAGCGCGGCAGCTACGATCGCAAGGCTGCCTTCACGGAGCGCGTGCTGGCCAAGAAGTCGCTGCCGCGGCTGTCCGATCGCGTGCGCGTGGACGTGGCCGTGCGGGGCACCACGCTGGTGGCCACCGTGGGGAACAGGTCCGTGAAGACCAAGCTGTCGGAGGCGCCGGTGGGGTACCAGGGCTTCCAGCTGCGTGGGCAGGGCTTCGTGGAGATCTCCGACCTGTTCGTGACGGGGCGTGCTGGGTCGGAGCGCTGAGTCGTGGCCGTTCTTCGCTCCGTCAGCGCGCGTGCGATGGCTCCGGTGTTCGCGCTGTTGCGTGTGCGCGACGTCGACGTGCGCGCGCTCGTGGCGGCTCACGGCGTGGATGGGCGCTGGGTGGACGATCCCAGTCGCCGGGTCACGTCGCTGGCCCTCACAGCCGCACGCTGCTCGCCCAACCCCAGCTGTCGGTGATGGACGTCGCCTTCATGCTCGGCTTCTCCGGACAGTCCACGTTTCAACGCTACATCTGCGAGGACGCCGAGTGCCGCTGCCTGTTGCACCAGCTCGATCCGGATGACACGCGGACCCCGGTGGCCCGCAGCGTGACGTCGGAGGACGAGCTGTGCGGGGTGTGCACCTCGCCGGATGGCAGCGTGGTGTTCGTGAACCTGCAGCGCTCCGGGGTGACCATCGCGATCCTGGGCCTTCCAGCCTGAAGCGGCGGGACGACCCGCGAGCCGAGCCGTCAACGCTCACGGGGGAGCTTCATGATCGTGCTGCTGATCGCGTGCGTCCAGCCACCCGAGACCCTCGAGACCGAGGACGAGCCGGAGCCCGTCGCCGAGCGGCAGGTGCCGCCGCCCACCTTCGTGGACGAGGTCCCGTCGAGGCTCGTCGCCCTGGGCGACGTGCACGGCGACATCCGAGCCGCCCGGAGCGCCTTGCGCCTCGCTGGCGTGCTCGAGGGGGGGCACTGGGTGGGCGGGGATGCCTGGGTGGTGCAGACCGGTGATCAGCTCGATCGGGGCGGGGACGAGGAGGCCATCCTGGAGCTGTTCGAGCGGCTGGCAGACGAGGCCCACGAGGCCGGCGGCGCGTTCCTGTCGCTGCTCGGGAACCACGAGCTGCTGAACGTCGAGCTCGACTTCAGCTACGTCACCGACGAGGGCTTCGCCGACTTCGCCGACACCCCCACCGACGGGCTCGACCTCGACGACTTCCCGGCCGAGCAGCGCGGCCGCGCCGCCGCCTTCTGGCCCGGCGTGGGGGAGTGGGCCCTGACGTTGTCGGAGCACAACGTGGCCATCCGCGTGGGCGACACGGTGTTCGCTCACGGTGGGGTGACCCCTGGCGCTGCGGCCTATGGGCTGGGGCGGCTGAATCGCGACACGCGTGAGTGGATGCGCGGGCTCACCGCCTACCCCTCCGAGGCCGACGACGTGGTCTGGACCCGGATGTACAGCGACGACGAGACCGAGCCGGACTGCGCCGCCCTGCAGGAGGCGCTCGACGTGCTCGGTGCTGCTCGCATGGTGGTGGGCCACACGGTGTGGGACGCGATCAATCCCGCCTGCGATGGCCGTGTGTGGCGCGTGGACGTGGGCCTGGCCGGCTTCTACGGGGGGCCGACCATGGTGCTCGAGCTCCGCGGGGACGAGGCGACGGTGCTGCAGTAGCCTCGCGCGAGCAGGCTCACAGCGACGAGGTGGCCTGGGGGCCTTGCTCGAGCCCACTCGAGAAGCTCAAGGTGGCGCCCTTGGTGCGAGCCCCCTTGGGTACCTCGAAGCACAGGGTGCCGCGGGTGCGTCGACCCGAGCGGAACTCCTGGTCGCTGGCCATCGCCTTGGGCAGGGCGGCGTTGCAGCGGGACGACGTCTCGTAGGCGCTGCCCGCGAGCTGCAGGCGGAAGGGCAGCATGGGCTCCACGTCGCCCTCGGTGCCGTTGTGCACGGTGACGTCCACCAGCAGCAGCGTCTGCTTGGGAGCCGCAGCGACCTGCACGGCTCCCTTGGCGGTGCTGGCTGCGGTCCAGTGGCTGTGCACCTGCAGCTGCCAGCCTCCCGGCGTGCCCGCTTCGATGGGCTGAGGCGTGGGGGTGGGCGCTGCGGGAGCGGGCGCTGGAGAGGGGGACGGCGGAGCGACCATGGGCGCTGGCTGGGGTGCAGCCACCGGCGTCGCGGGCGCCGGGGAGGGCTGTACCGCCACGGGGGCTGGGCTCGCGGGGCTGGGCGTCGGCGCGGGCTCGGGGGAGTCGGGCGCCGGCTCCGGCACGGTCACCACCACAGGGTCTTCGGCGACGGCTACGTCCCTCGGCTGCAGCTGCCACCAGGCGAAGCCCGCGATCCCAGCGATGGCCACGCCACCGAGGGCCAGTGCCGACAGGCCGAGGCCCAGGAGCACGAGCACCGGCAGCAGCGGCTGGCGGTGCACGCGGATCGTGGGGGTGCGCACTGGGGCCGTGGGCACCGAGGCTGGCGAGCGGCCAGCGGTGGCCGGTGTGCCCTCGGGCTTCAGTCCCGGATCCGGCAGGTCGTCCAGCGTGCCAGGCGCCATCGTGGGACGCACCAAGCCGGCATCGGAGCCCTGACCCTTCGGATAGTGACCGTAGGGAACGTGGGACGCCTCGAAAGGCCCGTCCGACGACGCCTCGCCCGTGCCCGACAGCGTGTTCACCCGACCGTCCGTGAGGATCCGTGCCAGATCCGCGCAGCTCTGGATGCGGTCGGTGGGCTCGGGCACCAGGCTCCCCCGGATGGCCTCCACCACCCGCGGAGGCAGGTCGGGATCGATCCGCGCCGGGTCGTCGTAGTAGCCCTCGCGGCTCTTGGTGAGCAGGGCCAGCACGTGAGCCCCCACGAAGGCCGGGCGCCCCAGCACCAGCTCGTACAGGATGCAGCCCAGCGCGAAGATGTCCGCCTGGGGGCCGACCTGCGCCGCGCTCTCGATCTGCTCGGGGGCCATGTAGGCGGGCGTGCCCATCATCATGCCGCTGCGCGTCTTCACGCGACCTGCGTCCTTGCTGTCGAGGACGTCCTTGACGACCTTGGCGATGCCGAAGTCCGCCACCTTGGGCAGGTGCCCGCCCGACAGCGGCGCCAGCAGCACGTTGGCGGGCTTCAGGTCGCGATGTACCACCCCCATGCGGTGGGCGTGGTCCACGGCCGCCAGGATCCCGAGGAACAGGCGCTCGGCCTGATCGAGGGGGGTGGGGCCGCGAAGCCACTGGTCCAGCGCCGGGCCGTCCACGTACTCCATGACGATGGCGGGGTTGCCGTCCATCTCCAGCGTGTCGGAGACCGCCACGATGTTGGGATGGCGCAGCTTGGCCTGCAACCGGCCCTCTTGCAGGAGGCGCTGCCGGAAGTCGGGCGAGGGAATGTGCAGCACCTTGAGCGCGTGCAAGCTGCCGAGCTCGAGGTGCCTCACCACGAAGACGGTGGCCATGCCACCGCTGGCGAGCACGGATTGCACCTCGTAGCGCCCATCGATGCGGCTTCCGACGTCCACGTCCGGCTCCCGGGCCTGCAAGGTATGGCAGCAGTGCGCTGCCTACCAGCTCGAGCCCGCGCCCCCGCCGCCCGAGCTGCCACCCCCGAAGCTCCCGCCTCCGGACGAGCTCGACGACCAGCCGCTGCTGCCGGAGCTCGACGAGGTGCTCACCCGGGGAATCGTACGGGTGTAGGTGTCGGAGAAGCCGCAGTGGCTGCAGTGCTCGTCGAAGCGGCGCCGGCCGCTGCTCACGGTGGTGGCAGCCACCTCCACGGTGCTCGTGGTGGTGCGAGTCCGGTAGCGACAGGCGGGACAGTCCGAGTAGCCCGTGAACCACTTCACGCTGGGGAAGGTGCGGCTGTGCTCGCACCGAGGGCAGACGTACACGTGGTAGTCGATGGAGCCGATGGCCTCCTCGAGCTGCTGGCCTTCGTCGAGGTGGGCGTCGTCCTCGGTCTCCGACAGGCGCGTCATGCGCACGCCGTGGTGCGGACACGTGCGGCGACGACGGCGGATCGCCCAGCCCGCACCGCTCGCGACCAGGGCCCCCGCGCCACCCAGCACACCGAGCAGTTCGATGATCTGCGGTTGCGCTGGTGCTCGGTGTTCGGGCGTCGGGAGGCCGTCGGGTCCGATGCGAGCGCGCACGCGCTGGTCCACCGCCGCCAGGCCTTCCACCAGCCCCTGGCCGTACTCCTCGACCTTGAAGCGGGGCACCATCACCCGGCGCTGCATCGTGCCCAGCCACCCGTCGGGCAGCACGGGCTCCAGGCCGTAGCCCGTCTCCATCTCGAGGCGACGCTGCCCGAGCACCAGCAGCACCAGCAGCCCGTTGTTCGTCTGGGCGTCTCCGATCCCCCAGTGGCGGAACAGCTCGGTGGCGAAGTCCTTGGGCGTGGTGTCCACGTCCTGCAGGGTGACCACGGCGATCTCCACGTCCGTGTCGGCGTGGAGTCGGTCGATCCGGCGGTCGAGGATCGCCTCCTGGTGGCCCGACAGCACGTCCGCCTGGTCCGCCACCCAGCTGCCTCGAGGCCGTGGGTTGGGGACATCGGCCACGCGGGTACCGGCGGTGGCCACGGCGAGCAGGAGGGGGGTGAGCTGCATGGGTAGGCCCCGGATATCCACGGACGCGTGGGAGCGCATGGCGTGGGGCTGCGTGATCGGTTGAGGGCCCGTAGCGCGCCGCGTCAGCTCGGTGGGTAGGACGCCCAGCCCGTCGACCAGTCCACCGAACCCATCGCGCCTGTGTGGCTGACCTTGTCGAAGAAGGGGTCGGGGACGTGCTTGCCCTTCACCTTCGCGTTGTCCTCGGACGTGAAGTCGGGGGTGAGCAGGTCGAACGGACGGGTGATCGTGTGGCTGGGCTCGTCGAGGGGTTGGTTGTTGCTCAGGCTGTTGCCCGGACGCGTCTGGAACCAGGTCAACACGTCGAAGGGCTCTGCGTTGCTGGCGAGCTGCTTCCCTTCGGTGTCCACGGGCACCACGCAGTCCGTCAGCGTGTGCACCAGCCGAAGGTCGCCCATCGCGATCTGGTCCAAGGTGATTGGATCCTCGACGCGCAGGCACGCCTGCTCGAACCCCACGAGCACGGTGTTGGCGACGAACGCCGAGGTGCCTTGGCGCAGCAGCAGCCCGAAGTCCGACGCCGCGTCCTTCGGCAGCCCGATCGCAGTGACGTGGGACATCACGGGTCGGCTGCGGGGCAGCGCGTCGTTGTCGTCGGTATCTCCCAGTCCTTCGATCGCATTGTCGGCGACGGGGCTGCGCTGCTGAGCCACCAGGAACTGCACCCGCCCGCGCCACCCGTCTCGCCACTCGAGCTGCTCGTCGCCGCTCTGGGTGGCCAGCACGTGCGCGAGGTCCACGGTGCCGCCACGCACGAGGATGCCGTCGCGCTGCGCGCGGTGCACCTGCACGTGGTCGATGAGGGTCTTCGAGCCAACCCCCTGGAGCAGCAGGCCCGGCAGCCAGCTGTCCTTGCCGATCGAGGCGCCCGCGAACTCGATGCGGACGAAAGTCAATAGTCCGCTCGTGTCTTGGTCTGCGCTGCCACCGTACGTGCCCGTGCCGTCCGACCAGGTGTGGTCGTCGCCGCGCGTGTGAGATGCACGGCCATTGAGCACCACACCGCCCCAGTCGCCGGGCTGTCGCTCTCCGACGGGGTTCGAGGAGGTGAAGACGATGGGCGCGTCGGGGTTGCCGCGGGCGTCGAGCTGGCTGTCGCGCCAGATCACCAGGCGACCCGTGGTGGCCTCGTCGCCGAGGATGGTGGTGCCGGCCTCGATGGTGAGGATCACGGGGGTGGTCTCGTCGCCCACGATGGTGGTGCCCTGCAGCAGGTAGGTGCACTCCGACACCCAGGTGGTGTCGACGAGCAGCCTGCCCGTGGAGACGCAGGTTCCATAGGGGCAGGGACAGACCTCGCCGGTGTCTGCGGTACTCCCGGTGGTGCGCGTGTCCGGCGTGGTGACGACCTGCGCGGTGTCGGAGGTGTCGGCCTGTGGAGGCTGCAGCAGCGGGCCCAGGGGCACGCAGGCCGAGGCGAGGGCGAGGGAAGGCATCATCCTCATCGCCGCACCTCCACGCGCGCACCTGCGCCTCCGCCCTCGGTGACCACGAGGCCCACCCCCGTGCCGAGCCCTGCGACTCCCAGTCCCAGCACCACGCCGCCGGCCACGTTGAGGGCTCGAATGGTGCGGAACCGGGAAGCTGCGGCGTCGTCGGGGGGCACGATGCCGTCGGGCCCCTGCGCGAAGTCGTCGCGCTCCGATGCCCAGGCCACCGAGCTGCTCGCCAGCAGAGCCCCGCCGACCAAGGCCAGCGCTCCGCCCCCGTAGAGCAGCGGTCTGCCCCGTCGCAGGGTGGGTACCTCGGCTGGCAGGTCGTCCAGATCCGTGGCGTCTGGTCGCAGCGCCACGTGCTTGGTGTTGACGAAGACGAACTGGCCGTAGGTGTCGCCGCGCAGCAGCTTGCCCTGCACGGGGGTCTGGTCGGCTTGGTTGGCCACTCGACGTCGGATCTCCGGGAACAGACGGTCCGCTGTCAGGTACCGCTCCTCGGCTCCCGCCAGCGTCTCCGTGAGCGCGCGGGCGAACACGCTGATGCCCCGGCCGCCGCCGTCCATCACCGGCTCGTTCGCCCCCGACGTGATCACCCAGCGGCTTCGACCCTTCGCCAGCCGGGTGGCCTCCAGCTGCCCGGGGCGGGACTCCTGCTCGTGTTCCGCGTGAAGGTCCAGCCCGCGGGTGAGCACGCCCGAGAAGCAGGAGTCGGCGATCACCAGCACGTGCCGCGCAGGCATGGCACGGACCTTGGCTGCAACGTCGTCCGTGCTCACCCAGCGGGCCGTGGACGCCTCGTTGGCGTCCACAGGCAGCCAGTACCCCCGGTCCTCCTGCGCCCTGAATACGCCGTGCCCGGCGTAGTAGACGATCAGCGCGTCGTCGGGCTCCAGATCTCGGATCAGCTGATCCAGGGAGTCGATCAGCTGCTCGTGGGTGGCGTCGGCCACCGTGGTCACCTCGAAGCCGTACTGACTCGACAGCACCTCTGCTACGGCGGTGACGTCGGCGATGGGCGTGCGCAGATCCGGAATGCCCGTGCCACGCTCGTAGTCCTGCGCGGCGACGAGCAGCGCGTGGTAGCGGGCGAGCCCCACCTCGGCGCCGGGTGTGTCGTCTGGTGCTTGCGCGAACGCAGCGCAGACCGACCATCCCACGATGTTCCACATCCTTCCCCCAACGAAACCCACGCCCCCTGCCGGACGTCGTCCAAACGTGCAAGGGCGCTCAACGGGGCGGTCGTATCAGGGGATGGGGGTGCCCGACCAGTGCTCGCCGTCTTCCCAGCGTAGGGGCACGCGGCCGGGCAGCCGCCGACCCTCCTCCACCGTGACCGTCCACAGCCGCTGCGCGCCAGGGTGTGTGGCGATCTGGGGACCCTCCAGCACGAGCTGCACCCGCCCCGTGAGCTGCAGCACGTCGCCCGTGGCGAAGTCCACGAACAGCAGGCCCGCCACCGGGTTCACCACGAAGTTGCCCAGCGTGTTGAAGGCGTTGTTGCCGGCGTAGTCGGGCACCACCAGCGTGCGCTCGTCGGCCATGCGCACGAAGCCCGCGTGCCCGCCCCGGTGGCTCATGTCGACGGTGTGGGCGTGCAGTCCCTGCGCGGCGGTGGCGGCGCTCGCCACGAAGAAGGTGTCTGCCCGGGTGATCTGCTGACGAGCTGCGTCGTCGAGGCCGGCGAAGGACTGGGCGGCGGGCTGCGGCTCGGCGGGCTCGACCGCGCTGGGCGCCCGGCGGCGGATGTACTTGGGGCAGTTGCCGAAGGCCTGGAACACGTCGATGGTGAAGCCGTCGTCGCGGATCAGTCCGAGGGTGCCGTTCACCCGGTTGCGCCGCCGCGTCTGCAGCTGCGTGCCGACGGCGCCCACCTGGGCACCAGGCTCGAGGCGGATACGGTCGCCGTCGACGGGGCTGGTGGCCACGGCGAGGGTGTGGTCGTCGGGTGTGCTCAGGAAGCCAGGCGGGCCCGTGAGGATGGAGGCCCAGGGGCGGCCGTGCTCGTCGAGGTGACCCAGATAGAGCGTGGGCAGCTCGGCGTAGAACGCCCGGTGCTGGTCGATGAGCACGGCGCGCAGGATCTTGCGGCCGATCTGCTCGGTCTTGTCGCGCACGCCTGCGCGCTCTTGCATCGCGTGCTCGCCGTCGTGGAAGGGGGAGCCCGCGTGGGGCCAGTGGGGCAGGGCCATCACGCCTCCGCCCGCAGCTCGACGCGGATCCCGCTGCCCGGCAGCTCCACCATCATGTGGCGGCTCGGGCCGGCGCCCACTGGCTCGGGCGGGAACTCGATCTCGCACCCGCCCACCTGGGGCAGCCGATCTCCGAGAGCGTCCAGCACCTCGGGTGACACGGCCAGCGCAAGGTGATGCAGGCCCAGGTGGCGCTTCCGATCGAAGGGAGCGGCCGTCGCGGGCTCGGTGGCCTGCCACAGCGTGAGCACCGTGTGTCCATCGGAGACGAAGGCCGCGGGGTAGGCCGGCTGCCCGCCCAGCTCCTCGAACCCCAGCACATCCACGAAGAACGCCACGGTGGTGGCGAGGTCTCGCACGGTGAGCCCCACGTGGTGCACGCCGCGGGTCTTGGCTTCCGACATCGTTCCTCCGATTAACCGTCTTTAGATATATAGACGGTTATCGGACGGAAGCAAACGTTACGTGGTGGTCATGTCGGAACGGCCGCTCACGGGGGAGCCACTCCCCCTCGATCTGCTGAACACCACCTGGAACGGTTCCGCCGGCCTGGTGGACTTCCTGGCCTCCGGCGACGGCGTGCGCGCCTTCTCGCTCCAGCACGGAGTGATCGTGGATACGGACGTCTCCGCCGTCACGGCCTCCCTGCGTCAGGCCAGACAAGCCATCCGGACCTTGCTCACGGACCGCGCGGACGCCGATCTCACGAGCGTGCGACGGCTGCTGCAGTCCGCTCGCGTGAGCGCGGATGCGCAGGGGATCACGCTGCACGCCGAACCCGAGGCTCACCTGCTGGCCGTTCGCGCAGTGCACGAAGCCGTCGAGCTGCTGCACGACAAGGCCGAGCGCGTTCGGAGCTGCGCGCATCCGAGCTGCGTGCTGTGGTTCCTCGACACCACCCGCAGCGGCACGCGTCGCTGGTGCTCCATGGCGACCTGCGGCAACCGCACCAAGGCCAAGCGCTTCGCCGAGGCACGCCGGAGCGAATCGTAGCGTGACGGAGTCCCGCGGGATGCCGGACGATGTGGTAATGTCGAGCATGCTCACGATTTGCCGAAATTCAGCGTTCTCGGTGGCCTTGACCCTGCTCTCCGTAGGTCCGGGCTGTGGTGGCCCGCCATCGGAGGAAGAGGCCTTCGCGCTGGCCGGGCAGTGCATCTCGGTGCACGCCGGAGGGCAGTCTCTCGCGCGCGACGGGGAGAGATTCAGGTTTGCCAAGACAGACAGTCCTGCCCACTTCACCCTGAAGGCCGCCGATCTCGGCGTGTTCCTGCTCTACGACGCCGACCGAGGCTACGTGCTCGCAGACAACGGGCAGCTGCAGCGTGCCGAGGCGCTTCAGTCCGACGTCACCCTCATCGACGACAGCTTCGTCTCGGGTGCAGAGTGGGAGGTCGTGACCCGGCGGCGGCACTGGACGCTGCAGAGCCGCAAGACGGGTCAGGCCCTGGGTGTGGATGGCCTGGTGGATCCCGCTGACGCTGCTCGCATCACCTTCGAGGAGGCCACGGGCTGCGCCGAGCCTCCCGAGCTCACGCTGGATGCCAGCGGCACCGTGGAGCGCACCACCTTCGACGACGGCGATCTCTTCGGCATCGCCGACACCCACATGCACCTGATGTCGAACTGGGGCTTCGGCGGGGGTGGGCTGTACCACGGCGCGCCCTTTCACCGCCTGGGTGTGGAGCACGCCCTGGGGGACTGCGCGGCGGCCCACGGCGAGGCGGGCCGCAAGGACTTCATGGGCTTCGCCTACGACGCGCTCGGGATCGATGGAGATGTGGACATCACCTCCGTCCTGCCGAGCCTGCTCCAGGGCGAGCTGTCCGACGACAACCACCTGACCGCGGGCTATCCCGACTTCCCGGACTGGCCCGATGCCGTTCGTCGCTCCACCCACCAGACGGCGTACCACCGCTGGCTCGAGCGCGCGCACCTGGCAGGGCTGCGCTTGCTCGTGCAGCACGCCACCACCAACGCCGTGATCTGCCAGCTGAGCGTGGGCGCTGGCGGCACGCCCATCCGCTACCCCTGCGACGACATGGTGGCCGTGGACCGCTCCATCGACGAGGTCTACGCCATGGAGCGCTACATCGATGCGCAGGCCGGCGGGCCGGGCGAGGGGTGGTTCCGCGTGGTGGGAACGCCCCAGCAGGCGCGCGAGGTGATCGCCGCAGGCAAGATGGCCGTGATCCTCGGCATCGAGACCTCCGATCTGTTCGGATGCCGCTTGGTCCCGCGGCCTGGCGATCCCGTGTGCGACGAGGCCTACGTCACCGAGCAGCTCGATGCCTACTACGAGCGGGGCATCCGCGCGATCTTCCCGGTGCACAAGTACGACAGCCAGTTCTCCGCCGGAGACGGGGATCGCAGCTTCATCGAGCTGGGCAACTTCTTGAACAGCGGCCACTTCTCGAACTTCGTCACTGGAGACTGCCCGGATCTACCCACCGTCTTCGACAGTGGCCCCGTGGTGTTCGGCGGGCTCAACGAGCCTCGGAAGGACTTCCTGGCGCCGCCCCCCAACGACCTGAGCAGCTTCGAGATCGATCCGATGGCGGTCGCCCTGCCGTACCTCGGCCGGCTGATCCCCCCAGGACTGGAGGGGGACTACTGCCAGAACCACGGCCTGACGCCGCTGGGTGAGTTCCTGATCGAGGAGCTGATGAAGCGCGGCATGATCGTGGAGCTGGATCACCTGCCGCGGCGCTCCTATGCCCGGGCCTTCGAGATGCTGCAGGCCGCGAGCTACCCGGCCATGGGCACCCACGGCAACACCAACGACGACAAGATCTATGCGCTGGGCGGTCTGTCGAAGACGCGGATCGAGCAGTGCCGCGAGGCAGGTCGCCCCGGGGCGCTCCTCGACTCGCTGCAGCGCCGGGTGGCCGCCATCGAGGCTGTCGGGGGCTACCCAGCGGAGGGCCTGGGCTTCGATCTGAACGGCTTCGCGGGAGCGAGGGCGGGGCGATTCGCCGAGGGGGTGTGCCCCGAAGCGCAGGCCGATCCGGTGACCTACCCGTTCAGGTCCTGGGCGGGAGACGTGGAGTTCACCGAGCCGAGCGTGGGCAACCGCCCGGTGGACTTCAACCAGGAGGGCTTCGTGCACATCGGCATGCTGCCCGAGCTCATCGAGGACGCTCGCATCGACGCGGCCTCGGCAGACGACCTGGAGCCCCTGTTCCGCTCGGCGGAGGGCTACGTGCGGATGTGGGAGCGCGCCATCGCACGGAGCCAGGCGCTGTAGCGGGCCTGCCGGAGGGTCGGAGCGAGCAACACAAGGACAGCGCGGTCAGCTCCGTCGAGCGCAGCTGTATACTCCCTGTCATGTTGTGGATGTTGCTTTGCTCCACGGGAATGGCCGCTGATCTCGCGTCTCGCTTCGACGGGGCGGCGCGCACGTACAAGATCGACGTGTTCGAGCTGCAGCCGGAGGGTCCAGCCGCCGCGGTTCTCGAGCAGTGGACGGCGGTGATCACCTGCGCGCCGGACGGTCCGCGGGAGGAGGCATGCTCGTTTCGCGGGGGTGTGTGGTGGGGTGCGGTGAAGCGCGGAGCAGAGAGCTTCCATGCGGTGGCGCTGCCTGATCCGGGCACGCTCCACCTGCGGTGGACGGAGCGCGGACGGCTGCGGTCGTGGGAGCTTCGCGGGGGCGACGAGGAGCGGTTCTTCAGACAGGCCTCGAACGCCCGGCTGCAGACGCTGCAGCGCGCCAACAGCACCTACGGCAAGCACGACCAGCGGCGAGTGGGGGAGGCCATCCGAGAGGACCTGGCGCGCTCCGTCGCCGGTGCCCTCGAGTGGGAGCTCCCCGAGGCGCTCGACAGCGCCGATGCGGCACGGACCAAGCACGCTCCGTGGCGTGCTCGCCAGTGGCGCCAGTCCACCGTCAAGGCGCGGGTGGATCTGGACGTCACGGAGCGAGGCGACACCCAGGTGACCATCGCGCTTCGTGGAGACGTCTCGGAGCGCTCGGGCGCCACGGGGCAGCTGACGCGCGGTACGTTGACCGGTGGCGTTCGCTTCGATCCGGTGAGACGGCGCGTGGTAGAGGGTTGGACCGAGGTCGCACGCCGCACGATGGAAGGGCGAGCCTTTGGCTACGCGCGCATGCGCACCTACATCGTGGCGTGGAAGCCTGGCGATTCGTCGGAGCCGGCGGATCTGCCCTCAACACGAGAGGTTCCGCCGAGCTTCAGCCTTCCGGCTCGCCTTCCGTGACGTAGACTCATCGCGGCAATCAACTCCGTTGATCGTCGCGATCGAGCGGAGCGCGCCTGATCCGGGGTTGCAGTGGGACTGGAACGAGCGAG
>JAHQVJ010000178.1 GCA_019634415.1 Myxococcales bacterium | reverse complement strand
GGATCGCGTGCCCAGCCTCGTACAAGGCCGTCTCGTGGTCCACCATCTCCCAGAGCCGCTGGGTCTTCGCTCTGTACTCGCAGGCCCCCAGCAGGGGCAGGATCGACAGGAGGGTCATGGGTACTCCCAGTGTGCCCACCACAGTGCAACGGTCGAGCCATCGAGTTCGGCGCCTGTTCGCTGCTCCCATCCTCGGGATCGAGCGATGTCACACGATCGGCCTGTGCGAAATCCACCAGGAGGACGACGCCATGCCGCTGCCGAGCCGATGCCGACCTGGCACGTGGATTGCTTCGACCCAAGAAGCTTGGAGGCACGATGTGGTGGGTCGTTGCAGGGGGAGTCTCGGTCGCATCGGCAGCCGATCTGAGAGCCGAGGACGTCGTGGTCGTGTCGGCCGACGAGCAGGTCGCCGATGATCTGTACGTGGTCGCCCGACGCGTGGTCATCGAGGGTCGGGTGGACGGAGACGCCATGCTCGTCGCCGAGGAGGTACGAATCGACGGCGTCGTCGAGGGTGACCTCGCAGCCGTAGCCCGCACGGTGAAGATCACGGGTACGGTGAGCGACGACGTTCGCCTGGTGGGGCAGTCCCTGATCCTCGACGCGGATGCCCACGTGGCAGACGACGTGTTGGGAGTCGGCTTCGGACTGTGGGTCCACGAAGACGCCTCCGTTGCACGGGATCTGGCGTTCACGGGCTACGAGCTTCTGCTGGACGGCACGGTGGGCCGAGACGTCTCCGTGGCGGGGTCGGCGGTCCGCGTGAGGGGTGAGGTCGAGGGGGACCTGACGGCGGCCCTGAGCTTCCCCGACGACGACGCCTCCTGGGTCGATCTCGGGCAGAGCGGCCCCCTCGAGCTGCTGCCACCAGGGCTGGACCTGACGTCCGACGCGCGCCTCGGTGGCGATCTCGTGTACCACGCCCCCGAGCCGGCCACCGTGGACGGCACCATCGGTGGGACCACCGAACACCACCAGATCGCCTTTGCCAACACCCAGCCCACCCCGAGCCTGGCCTTTCGGGCGCTGCGGCGAATGCTGGGCCTCGCGCTGGTGGGGCTGACGCTGCTCGCAGTGTTTCCCACGCTCCACGGCCAGGTGGTGGACCAGGTCCGCGACCGTCCGCTTCGAAACCTCGGACTGGGCGTGCTCACTGGACTCGCAGGCATCGTACTGGCAGGGACCCTGGCCTTCAGCACGCTGCTCCTGGCGGGCGGGCTCGGCGTGGCCACCTTGGGGGGACTGTCGGGCGCCGCCCTCCTCACGGGCCTGCTCGCCGAAGGCGCCCTCCTGACCGGCTTCTTCCTCCTGATCGGCTGGGTGGCCCACGTTCCCGTGCTGTACGTCGTGGGTGACGCGCTGTGGAATCGGCTCGACGAGACCCGCAAGCCCGCTCGGGGCTGGGTGCTGCTCACCGCACTGATTCCCTTCACCCTGCTGCTGCTGGTCCCCGTGGTGGGGAGCCTCACCCAAGCGGTGACGGCGGCGATCGGCCTGGGGGCGCTCGCGGTACTGGCGTCCGAGCGGCTCGCCTTCCGTCGGCAGGCGGCGTCCTAGATGACCGTCGTGTCCGCCATCGCCGCGATCGTCGGGTGTCTCGGAGCAGTCCTGATCCTGCTGCTCCTCGTCCCCATCGAGGTCGTCGCCCGGGCCGAGGTCCGACCGACCCGGCTCGACGCCTCGGCCGCTGCGTCCTGGGGCCTGGGAGTGGCAGGGCTGCAGGCCACACCGCGCGACGGCATCCAGGTGCGACTACTCGGACGCGACGTGGCTCGATGGCGCAGCACAGCGCAGTCACCCGAGCCGGTATCCACGCCCGCCCCCAAGGAACGGTCTCGGGGCTGGCGCCCGACGCTGGGGTTCGTGCGATCGGTGCTGAAGCGTACCGTCCGCACCGTTCGCCCTCGGGCTCGGCTGTCGGGTCACCTGGGCACTGGGGATCCCAGCGAGTCGGCCACGCTGTTCGTCGCTCTGGCAGCATCCCGCCACTGGCTCCCCACACTCGACACAGAGCATCTGCACGTGGACTGGCTCGACGCCACCATGGACGTGCAAGGACAGGTCGAGGGAACGCTGTGGCCTGCCGCCATCGCCTGGATCGTGGCAACCGAACTCATCAAGACGCGGCAGTCCAGCCGCACGTAGGAGAGGTGCATCGTGAGAGACGAACAGACCCTGTTCGAGACCGTGGTCCCCGAGCTGGAGGGATTGATCAAGTCCAACGCCGTGGTGGGTCGGACGATCTCCGTCGACGGGCGACACGCCGTCCCGCTGGTGGAGCTGACGCTGAGCCTCGGTGGAGGCGGTGGCAGAGGAGAGGGAGACGACTCCGACGGTCGACATGGCCAGGGATCTGGTGCTGCTGCGGGAGGCGGCGCCAAGGCGACACCCGTCGCGGTGCTGGTGATCGAGAACGGCCAAGTTCACATCAACGCCCTCGGGCACTGAAGGGAGGTCTGACATGCAGTCCATCGATCAATTGGTTCAGTCGGTCGTGTCCCACCTGAGCGAGGCGGCCTCGAGCAGCGCCGTCGCGGGGGAGCCCATCCGGGTCGGCGACGTCACCTTGGTGGTCTTGTCGACCTTGAGCGCGGGCATGGGCGCAGGGGGTGGCGAGGGCCGAGGTGAGATCGCCAACGAGAAGCGGTCGCGCCAGAGTCCGGGCACCGGCCTCGGAGAGGGCGCTGGAGGTGCTGTCAAGGTGCGGCCCGCTGCGGTGGTGGCATTCACCGACGACGACGTCCAGGTGCTGACCATTCCGGCGGCACCGGGGATGTTCGACAAGGTGGTGGAGCGGGTCCCCGAGGTGGTGGACATGGTCGAGCAGGCTCGTCACGCCTTCGACTGACGGGCGCATCGAACTCGAGGAGGGCAGCATGAATCTGACGTTTGCAGGTGGCGCCGGCACCGTGACCGGGTCGAAGACCTGGGTGCGGTCGGGGAGCACGCAGTTGCTGGTGGACTGCGGGCTGTTCCAGGGCCTCAAGCACCTCCGGCTGCGAAACTGGGAGCCACTCCCCTTCGATGCAGCCGACCTCGACGCCGTGTTGCTGACCCACGCCCACATCGATCACTCCGGGTACCTCCCGCGACTCGTGGCACAGGGCTTCCGTGGGCCGATCTTCTGTACCGAGGCCACCGCGGACATGGTTCGACTCCTGCTGCCCGACTCGGGACACATCCAAGAGGAGGACGCCCGCTACGCCAGGCGGCGTCGATCCTCGAAGCATCGCCCGCCCAAGCCGCTGTACACCGAGTCGCAGGCCGTGACCGCGCTCGGCTACCTGGAGCCCGTCGGCTGGAACCAGCCCGTGGAGATCGGCCCCCTCCGCGCCACGTTCTCCCCGGCCGGACACATCCTCGGGGCCTCCATGATCCGGGTGGAGGACCGAGGCTCGTCCGTGCTGTTCTCCGGCGATCTCGGACGACCTGTCGATCCGGTGATGCCGCCACCGGCGGAGGTGCTCGAGCCCGTGGACTGGCTCGTCCTCGAGTCCACCTACGGTCTGCGCACGCATCCGGAGGAAGATCCACTTCAGGCCCTGCACGACGTCGTTCATCGAACCATCTCGCGAGGCGGCACGGTGATCATTCCAGCCTTCGCCGTAGGGCGGACCCAGGCGGTCCTGTGGGGGCTGCACCAGCTCGTCGAGTCCGGCCGACTGCCCTCCGATCTGCGAGTGTTCGTCAACAGCCCGATGGCGGTGGATGCCACGGAGCTGTACCTGCGTCACGCCGACGAGCACCGCCTGGGTCGGGAGGAGGCCCAGCGAATGTGCGCGACGGCTCGGCTGATCCGAACCGTCGAGGAGTCCAAGGACCTCAACGAGGACCGAGGCCCCAAAGTGATCGTGAGCGCGTCCGGGATGCTCACTGGCGGGCGCGTCCTGCACCACCTGGCGAGCTTCGCGCCCGATCCCCGAAACACGCTACTGCTCTGTGGCTTCCAGGCCACCGGCACACGCGGCGCGGCGATCCTCGACGGAGCGAGCCACGTCCGCGTGTATGGGCGAGACGTGCCCATCCGCTGCGAGGTGCAGCGCGTGGACACCTGGTCGGCCCATGCCGACCACACGGAGATCCTGCAGTGGCTTCGGGGCTTCGCGGCCCCCCCTCGCCACACCTACCTCGTGCACGGAGAGCCCAACGCGTCGGACGCCATGCGGGGGCACATCCAGCAAAAGCTGGGGTGGTCCGTGTCGGTGGCGGAGCTCGACGCGGAGGTCACGCTGCGCCCCTCGCGCTACCGTCGGCGCAGCGCCACGCCGAAGACGATGGACGAGGTCCACGTCGACGACGATCTGTGGGACAGGGTTCATCTGCCATCCGCCCTGACCGTGGTAGGCACCGTCGACCGCAACGGGTCGCCCAACCTGGCCACCAAGCACATGGCCATGCCGGTGTCGTGGGGGCCGTGGTTCGGGTTCGTGTGCGATCCGAGCCATCAGACCTGGCAGAACGCCACCGCGACGGGTTCGTTCACGGTGTCCTACCTCGCACCCGAGCAGGCCCTCACGGCGACCATGGCATCCGCCCCCCGGAACCAGCAAGACGACAAGCCCACGCTGGCCACCATCGAGACACGACCAGCCTCGAAGCTCGATGGCGTCTATGTCGACGGGTGTCGCATGGCCCTCGAGTGCGTGCTGGAGCGCGTCGTCGACGGACTCGGCGGCAACGGCCTGCTCATCGGCAAGGTCGTGGCTGCCCACGTGGATGCAGAGGCGCTGCGGAGTGCCGAGACAGACGACGCCGAGTCGATCTACACCTCCCCCCTCCTGGTCTACGTGCACCCCCACCGCTTCGGCGTTCTACAGCACACCGACGCCCTGCCCCTCCATGCGGGATTTCGTCGATGAGCGTCGGAGATGACGTCCTTGCATGGATGCAAGACCATCGACGTGACCTGGTCCGCTACACGGTGGAGCTCGCTCGGATGGAGACCCCCTCCACGGGCCCGCAGGCGTGCGCCTTGGTGCTGGATCGCCTCGCACTGGATCTGAGCGCGCTTCAGTACCGTGCCGTGAGGCACCCAGGAACACGGACGGCAGGCCTACTCTACGCGAGGCCTCACGTCCGTGACCACGGTGCTCCGTACCAGCTGGTGGTCGGGCACGCCGACACGGTGTGGCCCATGGGAACGCTGGCCACCATGCCCATTCGATCCGTCGACGGCACACTGGCGGGACCAGGGGTCTTCGACATGAAGGCAGGGCTGACCCAGCTCGTGTTCGCGCTGAAGGCCCTGCGCGCCTTGCGGATCGAGCCCACGGTCACCCCCGTCGTCGTGGTGAACGCCGACGAGGAGATCGGGAGCCCGGACAGCGCGCGACACATCTCGCGCCTCGCGGCTGCGGCCCACCGAGCGCTCGTGCTGGAGCCCGCCCTCGGAGCCGAGGGTCGACTCAAGACTCAGCGCAAAGGCATCGGACGGTTCACCTTGGTGATCCGGGGGCGAGCCGCCCACGCGGGCCTCGATCCGGAGGCGGGAGCGAGCGCCATCCTGGAGCTGTCCCATCAGGTTCGGGCCTTGTTCGACCTCAACGATCCGGCACGCGGCGTCACGGTCAACGTGGGCATGGTGGACGGAGGACTGCGCCCCAACGTCGTGGCGCCCACGGCACGCGCGGTCGCAGACGTCCGGGTGCGAACCCAGCTCGACGCCGAGGAGATCGACGCTCGAATCCGCGCGCTGCGTCCGCACACCCCCGGCACGCACGTCGAGGTGTCGGGAGGGTTCGGCCGGCCGCCCATGGAGGCCAGCCCGAGGGGGGCAGCGCTGTTCCTGCTCGCCCAGCAGCTGGGGAGCTCCATCGGCCTTCGGCTGTCCGAGGCATCGGTCGGGGGAGGCTCCGACGCCAACCTCACCGCACAGCACACCCCCACCCTCGACGGCCTCGGTCCCGTCGGCGCATCGGCCCACGCCCACGACGAGCACATTCAGCTCGACTCCCTCCCCGAGCGCGCCTCACTGCTCACCTTGTTGCTGGCTGCACCCGCCCAGGAGACCTCCGATGGATGATCCGATCGTTCGCGCCTCGGTCTGCCGCGTCGCACCCAGGCTCGATCCCACACGGGTCGAGACCCGCCCCCGGGAGACCTGGGAGACCGGTGACTACGTGGTGGGCTTCGTCGAAGACGGAGGCTCCGACGGGGCCATGATCGAGCTCGAGAGTGGCCGCATGATCCACGTACAGCGCCGGGACCGCGTGGTGGGGGCCTTCACGATCCGCCACGCCACGCTGGAGGCGACTGGCTCCTGGCGCTCCATCGAGCCCGACGGACGCTTCGTCGCGATGACGGCGGCCGGCACCTTCGGTCGCATCACCTCCGAGTCTCCGTACGTGCCGCGGTTCGTGCAGCTTCGGTACCTCGGCCACTGCGTGACCCAGGAGGGCGACAAGCACACCATGCGGCGGAGCGTGGAGCTCCCTCCGGCAACACCGTTCTCGACGCCCACCATCCTGGTGGTCGGCTCCTCCATGTCCGCCGGCAAGACCGCCACCTGCCGAGTGTTGGTGAGGCGCCTGCGGCACATGGGGCTGCGCGTCGTGGCCGCCAAGCTGACGGGATGCGGACGCTATCGGGATGCCTTGTCGATGGCGGATGCCGGCGCCCACTGGCACTACGACTTCATGGACGCTGGCCTGCCCTCCACCATCGGGCCCGCCGAGGAGGTCGGAGCAGCCCTGGGCGGCCTGCTGACCCGCATCCAGGCGCACGCCGCCGACGTCGCAGTCGTCGAGGCGGGCGCCTCCCCCCTCGAGCCCTACAACGGGCAGGCGGCCATCCAGCTCCTCGACGAGAGCATCGTGCTGACGATCCTCTGCGCCTCGGATCCCTACGCCGTGATGGGAATCCGACAGGCGTTCGACCGACCCTTCGACCTCGTGGCCGGCCCCACTGCCAACACGACGGCCGGCGTGGCCTTGGTGAGTCGACTGACAGGCATGCGCGCCGTCAACCTCGTGGACCCGGCTGAGCATCCAGCGCTGGACTCCCTGCTCCGACGCACCCTGTCGTCGGCACCCGAGCGGAGCACGCCATGATCACCCGCTCCACCGCGAGCGCCGCCCTTCGGATCGGGATGCTCCCCGTGTCGATCCTGCTACCCGCTGGCATCTTCGACTGGTGGCAAGCCTGGGTCGTGATCGGCCAGTACCTGCTGTACGCCATCGGTATGTGGATCTGGCTGTCGATGCACGACCCCAGGCTGCTGAGGGAGCGCCTGCGCGGCACCCTGCACCAGCCCGATCAGCCAGGTTGGGACCGCGCGATCCTGCTGGGCCTGTCGGTGACGGGGGTGGCCCTGCTCGTGGTGCCCGGCTTCGACGTCGTCCGGTACGGCTGGTCCGATCCCCTGCCCTTCGGCGCACAGCTCATGGCGATGGCCGTGCACGCGCCCATGCTGCTGGCCCTGTGGTGGATCGCCCGAACGAACACCTACCTGTCGCGCGTGGTGAAGATCGACCATCAGCGCCGCCACAGCGCGGTGACCAGTGGCCCCTACGCCATCGTCCGGCACCCCATGTACGCCGTGGTGGCAGTGCTCGCCGTGGCGTTTCCCGTCGCCCTCGGCTCGCGGTGGGGTCTGGTGCCCGCTCTGCCCTTCGTTGCCCTGCTGGTGCTGCGGACGGCCCTGGAGGACCGGCTGCTCCGACGGGAGCTGGACGGCTACGCGACCTATGCCACCCGCACGGCATACCGCCTGATTCCCGGGGTGTGGTGAGGTAGCGTGGGAGCGTGCGCCGACCTCGCTCCGTTGGAATCCCATGTTGTTCGAATTCCTCCTCTCGTTGTCCCTCGCCGGGCCCGCCGCCCCTGCGACCTCCCTGAGCCAGAACGACTTCGACGCCTTGGTGGCAGCCCTGCTGCCCGAGATCGAGGAGGCGACCGGCAGACCCTTCGTGCAGCCGCCCCGCAGCGGGATCGCCACCCGAAAGCGCCTCCGTGCCGCGCTGTCGAAGCCCCCCGTGCACATCCGCCCAGCCGACGCCGAGCCGCCCCCGAGCAGGGTCCCCACACCCCACGAGGAAGCCCTGCTGAGGCGGGCCATCGCCGTATACGTGCCGAGCCTGGACGGGGTGTACCTGATCGCCGAGGCCGTGGAGGAGACCATCCGAGAGGTGGATCTGGCCCCCGAGGCACTCCACCCGCTCGTTCGCTGCATCACGGCCCACGAGCTCGTGCACGCGCTGCAGGCCCAGTACGGGGTCACCCAGGTGCACGACGACGACTCCATGGCCGGCCACCTCGCCCTGCGGGAGGGCCACGCCACCCACGTCGCCCAGCGCTGGTGCGCCGCCCAGGAGGGCCCCGTCATGGCCTCCGTGACGGCCTCGCTGCAGGGAACCGATGTGGCGGCGAGCCTGGCCGTCGACGATCCCGCCGCCCCCTACGCCTGGGGTGCCTGGCTGGCGAAGACACTGGAGGAACGCGACCCAGAGGCCATCTGGGCGGCGATGACGGGACCGCCGCCCTCCTGGACGGCACTCACCCAGTCCGCCAAGCCGAGCCTGGCTCCGGGATGGGCGGATCCCGCGCCGCTGTTGGGTGCCTTGGCCTCCCTCGGGATCCCCTTCGAGGAGCTGGCAGAGGCCTTCTCACCAGGCGCCTTCCTTCCCGCCTTCGTGGGGGTCCGCCCCGGAGAGCAAGCCGTCCCCACCGGCCTGGCCGGCCTGACCGTCACCGCCGACAAGGGGCTCGACGAGGGGGTGGCCGCCATGTTCCTCTTCGTGGAGCCCGGCCGAGCGGAGGCCTTGGTGGCCGCGCGCAAGGCGGTGGCTGGGCGCTGGCGGGACCAGGGGCTGTATCTGCTGTCGGACCGCGCCAACGCGTTGCGGTCGGTGCGCATCAAGTCGGCGGGCCGCCTGGCCAAGCGCGACGACGTGGCCACCACGATGATGCTGCAGGCACGCACCGATCGGCACCCTTACCAAGAGCTGTGGTTCGCCACCGACCGGGTGCTCGGCGTGGTGGGCGTGTACGGACCCGGCGAAGCCACGCCCTCGCAGCTGCAGGCAGCGGCTGCGGGCATGCTGGAGGCCCTGCCTCCCTCCGATCCTCCCGGCCGCGCGTCGCTGGCTCCCCTCCGGGACTGGCTCGATGGCGTAGACGCGGCCACACCCCAGGTGGCGGCCACGGCCAGCTGGCAGTACCGCACCTACCTGGCGGCGCAGGACATCCAGCGCGGGGTGACCGCACCGTGTGCCACCCGCTTCGCCGACGTGCTGGCCCCAGACGCCGTGCCCGATCCGGTCCCGTTCGCCCAGGCCGCCTTCCGCTGCGCCGCCACGCGAGACGAGCGTGGCACCTTGGCCCAGGCGGCACGCTGGCTCGACACCCTCGATCCGATCATGGCGACGTACCACGCCTGGACGCTGGTGCAGGAGCGTCGCTTCGAGCAAGCGCTGACCTGGCTGGATCGCACGGCGCCCTCCACCGAGGAGGAGGCCGACGCGGTGGCGGATGCACAGCTGTCGGCGCTGCTGGGCCTGGGCCGGCTGCGAGCCGCGGAGGCCGTGCTGGCCACTGGCCACGGCTCGTCCTCCGTGCGCGCGCGGGCGGCGGGCTTCCTGTTCGAGCTGGGACGAAGGAGCGTCGCCACGGGTGTGCTCAGCGAGGTCTGCCCCACGCTCCGGGGCGAGGATCGCAAGCTGTGCCGAGACAACGGCTTCTGACCCGGGCCTGCGGTACCGTCAGCGAGGGGCTGAACCTCACGACGGATCACGTGCATCCGCGAGGAGTCCCTGCAGCTCGGTGAGCCAGTCGCCACCCTCCTTGCCGTGGAAGCGCCGCACGAACTCCGCGCGCTGGGCCTCCTTCATGCGGCGGATCCGCAGCACGTCCGCCGGACTGTTCACGATGTGGGGGGTGAGGAACACCATCAGGTTGCTGCGGCGCACGTCCTTGGACTTGGAGCGGAACAGGGCCCCCAGCAGCGGGATGTCACCGAGGATGGGTACCTTCGAGCGGAGCACCGTCTCCGACACGCTCGCCACACCCGCGATCACCACGGTCTGCCCATCCTCCACCATCACCCGTGACTGCACGTTGCGCCCCGTGGTGACGGGCCCTCCCTCCAGATCCGTCTCGGCCGACGCGGGCTCCACCTCGTCGACGGTGAGCTCCACGTCCAGCGTGACCAGGTCTTCGCTGTTGATGTGGGGCGTGACGTCCAGCGTCATGGCCACGTCCACCCGCTCGTAGGTGGTGAACGGAACGGCTCCGAGCACGCTGGATTGAGAGGTGGTCGGAAAGGGCACCTTGCGCCCCACCGACAGGCTGGCCTCGTGGTGGTCGAGGGCGAGGAGGGCAGGGTTACCCATGACGTTGACGTTGCTGGCGGTCTGCAGGGCGCGCAGCGCGATGCCGAACAGCGGCACGGACTGGAGGGTGTCGCCCACCAACACGTCCACGAAGGGACCGAACACGCCCGCGGCCAGCCCCGACAGGAAGTCGGCGGTGGAGGCGAGGGACACCGGCTGCCCCTTGGAGTCCGCCTGAATCGACGCGGCTCCCGGAATGTCGTCGCTGGGCAGCACGTGTGCACCGAGCGACAGCTCGCTGCCGTCGCTCTGCGTGAGCTCCACGAACACCGCATCCACGAACACCTGCCCCCGGGCCACGTCCAGCTCCGCGATCAGCGCCGAGACCGCCGCGAACTCCCGCGGATCCGCCACCACCGCCAGCGCGTTGGTGGCCGGATCAGCAGCGATCCGCAGGTCCGAGTCGAGTGCATCGGCCACGTCTGCTCTGGGCTGGGCCTGCTCTCCTCGCGCTCGTGTGTTGCGGCGCGCCTGCGTGCTCGACGAGCCGGCACTCGACTGCAGCTCCGCGAGCACGGCCGCCACCTCCTCGGCCACGGCGTACTTGAGCTGCACCACGTGCAGCGTGCGCTGGCTGCTCGGATCCACGTCCACGTCGAGCTGCGACACCACCGCCGCCACCGCGGCGTGCCCCTGCGGGTTGGCGAGCACGATGAGGCTGTTCGTGCGCTCGTCGTCCAGGATCGTGGAGATGTGGCGCGCCTCGCTGCCGGCGGTGGCTGCCGGTGCGGAGGCGCTGCTCGGGCTTCGAGGGTTCCGTCGCCGCTGAGGGCGCGTTCGCGGCGTGGGCGTCGCCACCTCGGCCGGCGCCACGGGGTAGAGCGCCTCGAGCACTCGCTTGACGTCCGCCGCCGTGGCCCACTGCAGCCGCAGTAGCTTCAGGGAGCTGGTGGGCGCGGCCACGTCGAGCTCGGCCACCAGCGTGTGGATCTTGCGCACGTTGCTGGCGGTGTCGGTCACGATCAGGGTGTTGGCAGGGGCATACGCCGTGAGCTGCGCCGACGACGACAGCAGGGGACGCACCACCGCCGACAGATCGGAGGCACGCGCGTTGACGAGGGGCAAGATCCGCGTGACCACGCCCTCACCGCCGACGACGCCCCGTCCCACGGGAACCGGTCCGCGCGCCGCCGACTCGATGGGCACCACGGTGATCATCGCCCCCACCTCGATGGTGGTGAAGCCGTGACCCTGCAGCGCCGAGCGGTAGGCCTGCCACGCCTCGTCCACGGTCATCGCACTGTGTCCGATGAGCCGCAGCTCCTTCTTCCTCAGCGCCTCGTCGTCGGTGATGAGGAAGTTCTTCCTCAACAGATCGGCGAAGTACAGGGTGAGGTCGAAGAGGTTCGTGGAGCCGAAGTCCATGCGCAGGTTGGAGGCGTCGCTGGCGTCCCGCGGCTTCTGGCGGTCGGGCGTGACCTGGAGCTGCCCCGTGCTCAGGCGCTCGGTGGTCACCGCAGGGGGCAGCTCGGGATCGGCCGCGAACGTCGGCACCGACGTCAGCACCCACACCATCCAGATCATCGACTCCCTCCGTGCGCCCCTGGTGCGCTTCGATGCGCACGGACCAGAAGTGCACGGGTCGGGCCAACCGATTCTATAGGTTCGCCCGTCTCGCGAGCGTGGATCTCCGACACCCTGTCATCCACGTGACCGTCGGTGACCGCAGCGGGACACGCCGTCAGGGCTGGCGCTGGATCTCCACGCGCTCGAGCAGGAGGGGCTCGACGGGCCGCGACTCCTCGGAGGGCACGCGGGTCATGCGCTTCACCACCTCCACCGAGGTCTCGTCACACTCGCCGAAGATGGTGTGACGGCCGTCGAGGTGCGGTGTGGGCACCTCCGTGACGAAGAACTGCGAGCCGTTGGTGTGCGGCCCCTGGTTCGCCATGGCCAGCCGACCGGGCTGATCGAACCGCAGCTGCCGATGGATCTCGTCGAGGAAGCGGTAGCCAGGTCCGCCGCTGCCGGTGCCGACGGGGTCGCCGCCCTGTACCATGAACTCGGGGATCACCCTGTGGAACACGGTGCCGTCGTACAGCGGCTCCTGGGTGGGTCCCGTCTCGGGGTGCATCCAGGGCATGCTGCCCTCGGCCAAGGCCACGAAGTTGGCCACGGTCACGGGGGCGAGATCATGCCGCAGCACGCAGGTGAGGTCGCCCTGCGAGGTCTGGAACACGGCACGCAGGGTCTGCCCCTCCGCCAGACCGAGGAGCTCGGAGTAGGCCGCATCGGGATCCTCGGCGAGGGCCACGGCCCCCTTGTCGCCCATGGGCAGCTTCAGCGCCGAGGCGAAGCGCAGGTAGTCGCTGCGCAGCCCCGCGACGAAGTAGGCCTGCAGCAACGGCCCCTCGGCCTCGGCCGCTCCGCCTGCCAGCGCGGCCTCGAGGAGGGGCACCGCCAGCTCCACGTTGCGCTGGGCCAGGGCCACGGACCCACGCGCCAGCTGGATCCCCACGTGCTCCGGCAGTGACTTCAGCCCCACGTCCAGCGCGGCCACCAGCGTGTCGGGTCGCTCCACCTCCAGGTACCAGGCCAGAAAGGCCACCCGCGGCTCCAGGGGGTCGCGCCGCCGCGCCTGCTGCAGCAGCTCCACGGCGCGCTGCTGGTCGCCCGATGCCCACAGCGCCAGGGCCGCCGACGACGACAGGCACGGATCGGTGGGGTGCGCCTCGGCCAGGCTGCCGAGGGTGGCGGATGAGCCTGCCACCTCCCCCTCCATCAGATCCAACACCGCGATGGCGGATCGAACGGTCGGGTGCTCTGCGGGGAGCTGACCCAGCAGCGCTCGGCCGTTGGCACGCTCCTCGGCCCGAATCGCCTGCAGGGCCTCGATGTAGAGCCTGCGCTCCGTCCGCTTGTCGAAGGGAGTGCCGGGGAAGGAGGACATGCACAGGTCCTTGCCCACCTCCACCTGCACCCACTCCGCAGGCCGCAGCTCGTCGATGGCGGGCGCCGAGCCCACCTTGGGACATCCCATCAGTGCAGTGATCCACCAAGCGATCATGGCCGGTACCCCTCGTGCAATGCGGTGGCGCCGAAGGCCTGGACCTCGGCTCCGCCAGGAACCCAGAGCACACCGTCCACGAACACGGCCCCCATGCCGTGACGCGGCGTGCGCATGGGATCGAGCCGTGCCCAACCGCCCGTGCCTGGATCGTAGACCTCGTGGTCGCCGAACACGCCGCTGGGATCGGCGGAGTTGCCCTCCCCGCCCACCACGTGCCAAGCCCCGTCACCGTCGACGGCGGCCGCAACGCCGCCGCGGGGGGTGGGGATGGCGGGCCCGTCGGACCAAGCTCCCAACACGGGATCGAACACGTCGAAGGCACCGATGAGCGCCGTCAGCCCGCCGTCTCGACCCGCCGCCGCCCAGGCTGCGGAGCCCGAGCCGCCGCCAGCGCCGTGATCGCGGTCGCGCGGTACGTCCGGCAGCGGATCCCAGCGGTCGCCCACGGTGTCGTAGACCGAGTGCAGGCTCACGGCGCGCAGGGACCGCAGCCCCCCCATCAGGTGCACATCGGTGCCCACCACCGCCACGGCGGCCGCCCCCACGGCACGGTCCGAAGGAGGCGGTCGCACGTCGCTCCAGGCGTCGGTGACGGGGTCGTACACCCAGGCCACGGCAGACTCCAGGAATCCCCCCTGCAGCACCCCGAGCACGTAGATCTTGCCGTCCACCACGGCGGCGTTGACGTGGTGGCTGGGCTCTGGCAGCGGGGCCAGGGAGCGCCACTCGTTGGTGCTGGGATCGTAGGCCTCCACCCGGTCCACCATCTGCGTGCGGTCGTCGTAGCCGCCCAGCACCACCACCTCGCCGTCCAGGGCCACCACCGAGTGCTCCTGCAGGGGCTCGAGCAGGGGCTTGGCTCGGAACCAGCCGGACTCCTGGGGCGGCCCATCGGTCAGGCTAGTGGCTGTGCTGGTGTCGGTGGGAGACAGGGTGTTCACTGGCCCCGTGCAGGCCAGCGCGAGATGCATCCACATGTCGACCCGTATACCACCGGACGGATCCGGTGGTGCCGTGCCGCAGTTCCTCTACTCGCCGACCACGAAGGACAGCTGGGTGTGCTGCCACGGTGCTCCGGGTGTGCTGCCTGTTGGCACTCCCGCGGCGACGGGACCGAGGACCACGTCCAGCGCATGGCGTCCGATCTCGAGCACCAGCGGCCCCTCCCCCACCGTGCCCTCGATCTTCACCACTCCGCTGGACAGCACCTGGCTCTGCAGCCCGTCGACGGGGCCCGACCCGTCCACGAAGACGAACACGGCCACCTCGGCGTCGGTGCGGGTGGCGGGCACGAGCGCGAACCGCAGGCTGGACCCCGAGGCGAAGGTGGGGAGCTGCTGTGACGCAGGGGTGCTGCGCACGTCCTGGTCCCCGGAGCGCCACTGGACCTGGTAGTCCACGAGCGACTCGCTGGGCCCAGGCGCGGCGATCAGCCAGGCGATGACGAGGGGAGCTGCCAGCGCCAGGCCCCCCAGCAGCCAGCGGATCCAGGAGCCCCCCGATGCGGCTGACTCCGACGCTGCCTTGCGGAAGTGCGCGGGGGCGAACGACGCGAGGCGATGCACGAAGGCGTCGTCGAACGGCTCCATGGCCTCGATGCGCTCGGCCAACGCGTCGTCGGTGGCGGCTTCGGCGCGCAGCCGAGCCACGTCCTCCTCGGAGGCGCGCCCCGCCGCCAGATCGTCCAGACGCGGGTCGGCGTCGGTCAGATCCGACTCGTCCTCCGCCATCATGCGAGCGAGCAGCTCGTCGTCGTCCTCGGGTTCCATGGCCCCGTACTTCGCAGTCATGGGTCCCCCTCTGACAGCAGTGTTTCCCACTCGTGGTGCAGTTCCTTCCGCAAGCGGCTTCTCCACTTGAATATCGCCGCGTCAGAAAGATCGGTGGCGTCTCGGATCTCCGCCGTGGTGGCATCGCGCTCGAAGAGGAGCTCGAACATGGCTCGCCCCTGCTCGCTCTGGCGCTCCAGCACACGCCCTTGGACCGCCTGCCACATCTGCTTCGTGGCCACTCCGCGCTCGGCGTGGGGCTCCGACACCATGCGATCGAAGTACTCCGGCGGGGCCGCCTGGTGCCGCCACGGGTCCCGCTTCGCGCTGCGCATCACGTCCTTGGTGCGCAGGGTGGCGAAGCGCCCGATCCAGTTGAGCAGCGACAGGCCACGCTCGGGCTGCCACAGCCGCAGCACCCGAGCCTCTTGCTCGAAGACGAGCCCCCACACGCGCTGGACGTGCTCCTCGATCTCGGCTCGCAGGTTCGTGAGCACCCGTCCGCGCCCGTAGGTGCGGAGCACGCGCTCCACCCGGCTGTGCACCACGGGGTTGAGCAGCCCGATCAGCTCCACGGTGGCCGCTCCGCTCGGGGCACCTGCACGAGCGGTGCGCAGCTCGTCCAGCACTCGGTCCACCAATACGCGGTGCCCGTCACTCACCATGGCGAGGCTCCTGTGGAGCGTTGGTTACCACGTCGCCAGCGCGCCGGCCGCCAGCACGACGGTGGCCAGGGCGACGTGCACGCCCATCGAAGCCTCCACGCCACGGCGCTGCGCGACGACCCCGAGCACCGCACCCACGACCAGCAGCGGCAGCACGGTCAGCAGCGGAGCGTCGGTGGTGCTGGCTCGCCCGAAGGTCCACAGCGCCGTGCTCACGGCCACCGAGGCCCCCATCGCGACGGGGGTGCCGCCCAGCCACCGGCCGGTCCAGCGCTGGATCACCCCCCGGAACAGCAGCTCCTCGCTCATGGCCTGCGCCCAAGCCCGCGGCAGCCCCACGCCCCACACCACCACAGGCGCGGTCAGATCCACGCCGGGGAACCACTCGACGGGCGCGGGCACGTCGCCGGCCAGCGGCGTCTGGGTGACCCACGACCAGGCCACACACAGCCCCCCCACGCCTGTCCCCAGGGCCACGCCCACCGGCCACGGCCTCCCCCGCTGCGTCAGCCAGGGAAACGCGGGCCGGTCCCCGTCTGCCCACTCCGTCACCCCCACGGCCACGGCACGCCAGGCGAACCACAGCGCGGCGGCCAGCAGCGCCCCCACCGCCGTGGCGAGGCGCATGGGGTCCATCATGCGCGCCGACAGGCCCGGGGGGAGCTCCTCGCCAGACCAAGCGGCGAAGGGATCGAAGAACAGCAGCCGCAGCACGAGCTGGGGTGCGGACAGCAGCAACACCACCGCAGACAGCACCAGCCCCGCGCGGAGCACCGGGCGCAGGGCCTTGCGGTGACGCACCGCCGCCAGGGCGACCGCCACCACCACCCCCATCATCACCACGCCGTACGCCAAGACCATGCCGCCCCCTAACCGTCGGCCCGGCTCAATCTCTGGGAGGGCCGATCCGAGGGGTCGAGCCGGAGGGCCCATGCAGGCGCTGGCCGATCTCACGTCGCAGAGTCTCATCGGGGCGGACCTGGCAGGCCAGGACCTCACGGGCGTGGATCTGAGCGGCTGCGACCTGTCTCGGGCCAACCTGTCCGAGGCCACCTTGGTGGGCGCCAACCTCTCGGGGGCCATCCTGTACCAGGCTCGCCTCGAGGGAGCCGAGCTCGCCGGAGCGAACCTGTCGGGCGCCAACCTGGTGGAGGTGAGTGCTCAGCGGGTCGGGCTCGGGCGCGCCGATCTGTCGCGGGCCAACCTCACGGGGGCCCAGCTGCAGGGCAGCACGCTGTCGGGCGCCGATCTGACGGGGGCGGATCTGCGGGCGGCCAACCTCGACGGCGCGCGCCTGCTGCGGTCCACCCTCACCGATGCTGATCTGGGGCGCGCCACCATGCGGGCCGCCGAGATCGCCGACTGCCAGGTGCCGGGAGCGAGCTTCCGCCACTCGGATCTGCGCGACGCCAAGTTCCGCTCACCGCTGGGCTACGCCGCGGCGGATTGGGTGGGGGCGGACTTCCGCAACACGGACCTGTGCGGCGCCTACCTGATGCGACGCTTCGCCCACGATCAGAACTTCTTGGAGGAGTTCAGGGGCCAGTCGCCGGGCCACGCGGTGGTGTACGTGCTGTGGAAGGTCACCAGCGACTGCGGGCGCTCGGTCACGCGCTGGGCGCTGTGGACGTTCGCCATCGCGCTGACCTTCGCTGCCATCTACACCACGCTGCCCATCGACTACGGCGACCACCCCACGCCGCTGTCGCCGCTGTACTTCTCCATCGTGACGCTGACCACGCTGGGCTACGGCGACGCGCTGCCCACCGACGTCCCGTCGCAGATCGCGGTCATCATCCAGGTGCTCATGGGCTACTTCATGCTCGGGGGCCTGCTCACGTTGTTGTCCACCAAGATGGGCCGTCGGGCCGATTGATCGAAGAGGAGAGACCCCCATGCTCGCGAAGGTCCGAAGCTGGTTCGCAACCGAGCCCCGCGTGGAGCTCCAGCGCGCCCTCGGGGATGCCCCCGTTCCCTCCTTCCAGCCGGCGGTGATCAACGCCCTGAAGGTACTGCGCGATCCGAACGCCGACGCCACGAAGATCGGCGAGGCGATCTCGCTGGATCCGGGCTTGTCGGTGCGGGTGCTGCGCTTGGTGAACAGCCCGGCCTACGGCCTGAAGCGCAGCGTCAACAACGTGCCCCACGCCACCGCGATGGTGGGTCGCTCGGGACTCGAGCAGCTGGTGCTGGCGGTGGCGGTGAAGAGTGCCGTGCCCAAGGGGCCAGGCACCGACCAGACCTTCTGGCGCACGGCGTCGCACCGGGCGGCCATCGCTCGGGCGCTCGCGGCGCGGGTGGATCCGTCGCGGGAGTCGCTGTGCTTCTCGGGGGGCCTGCTGCAGGACATGGCGGTGCCGCTGCTGTCGAACGCCCGACCGGAGCACGCGGCCCTGTGTCGGGCGGCCTCCGATCCCCACGCGATGGCGCGCATGGAGGAGTCGCGCTTCGGCTGGGACCACGCAGACGTGGCGGGCTGGCTGTGCGAGGCCTGGGGCTTCCCGGAGTCGCTGCGCGCGGCGGTGGCGGGCCACCACAGCGGCGAGGACGCACCGCTGGCGGTGCAGGTGGTGGCCTCCCTCGATCACCACACCCGCGAAGACCCAGATGCCTTCATCGCCCTGGTGGCGGACCGCTTCGATCTGTCGGAGGACATGGTGGTGGAGGCCCTGCGCGACGGCACGGAGCGCGGCGACGAGCTGGCGAACGCCCTGGCCCGTCCCTGACCTCGGGCTGCTCGTCCTCGAACCCCCTTGGGGCACGAAGGCAGCCGCGGGCACATCCTGGCCGAGGCAGAGTTCCCACACTGAGAACCCACGAATTTCCGTCACCCGGCTCCTCCCGCTAGCGTCGAAGGCGCAATCGAGGAGGATCCATGCGAACGATCTTGATGTACTCGCTGTTCGCGATCGTGGGCTGCGAGGACGTGAGTGGATTTCTGGAGAACGAGCTGAACGGACCGTCCAGGGTCACCCTGGAAGACTACTGCCTTCAGCTCGACGAGTGCGCCTACCTGGTGGATACGACGGTGACGGAGTGCACGGACGAACTCGACGCAGAGCTGACCGACATGACCGCGCTCGAGACCGCCGCGTGCGAGACCCAGCTGCGAGGATGCCTGGGCCGGGAGGACTGCACGGCCTTCGTGCTGTGCGACACCAGTCTGTGCACCCTGTGACGCAATCGCGCCGTCAGGGGAGGTCCGGATCGCGTAGCTCGACCCGGTCGCGCTGCCGCATGCCCAGACCCACCTGACCGTTCTCGCACACGAGCAGCCAGCCAGGCAGCCCCTTCTTCCGAAGCTGCTCGCGAATGCGCGGGAGGTTGGTGTACCAGTTCGAGCTCCAGTCGCTGTGGGGCCAGAGCCGGGACGCCACCTCCTGCCAGTGCACGGTGCCTCCATCGGGAACCAGTCGAGCCAGGAGCCGAAACACCCGGTGGGGATTTCCGGTGAGACGCACGGGAGCCAGTGAGCCGAGCCCGACCTCGGAGAACCCCTCCCAGCTTCGGATGCGGACGGGTGGCACCGGCTGGTTGTCGGCCGTGAACGAGCCCTGAGAGTCCGAGGGCACGGCGCCGAGATGGAGCTGGCGCCCTCCGACGACCATCCCCACCCCCGCGGCGAGCTGGCGAGCCGGGCCTTCCCCCCCGCGGCACCACCACCGGCCATCCGTCCGCCACAGCACGGCCACGGCCTCTCGATGGGGTCCAGGGCGCGCATCGCCGCTGGCCGCGATGTGCCACTCGGGATGGTCCAGCACGATGGGTGCACCGTGGTCGACCTGAAGCACGTCGACGGTCGCAGGCAGCGTCAGGGACTCCACACGCAGCTGCAGCTCGTCCAACACCGTCACGGAGGCCCCGGGGGCGAGCAGCACGTCCGGACCCACCTGGCCGTGGACGCCTGGCCGAAGCGGAAGCCACCACAGCCCACCTCGACGGAGGCTCACCATGGCATGTGCCTCCGACACCCGCGGATCCTGCACGACCACGTCCGACCGCCGGCCACGCCCCAGCACGTCGCCTGGGAGCATGCGAACGCGTCGCTCGTCGGGCAAGACGAACACGACCGAGGGCAAGGGACGCTGCGCTGCCGTCATGCTCGCTCCGTCTGTAGGGTTCGTGTGACCTGCTCGCCATGCCTCCCACGACGCAGCTCACCGGCGACCCGAAGCCTCCCAACCACCCCACAGACGCCGTCGCTGGGCGGCTCCTCGCGTGACCTCGGAGTCAGGCCCCAGGGCCGAACGGAGGTCACATGTCGAAGAACGCCATCCTTGCATTCCTGATCCTCGCACCCCTGTCCGCACGCGCCGCCGTCATCTGGTGGAACCCGACCCGCCTGCAGGTACAGGTGGCTGGCGCAGACACAGCCGACGCTTGGGTCAGCTCCCTCATCGAGCGCTGCCCTGGTGCCACCGATGTGCCCCACACCGTGGCCGCAACGGTGGACATGCTCGGCGGACTGCAGCCCCCCAACGCCATTCCCGACGACTGTGCCTGGGTGATCACCGTGCCGGATGGTGTCGACATCCATGGCACGGACGGCTCGAGTCAGGCATGGAGCGTGTTCGTGGCTGGCCCCGAGCTGACGGTGACGAAGACCACGTCTCCCGCCACCCTGGCCCACTCGGTGGCGTCGGGCACCCCCGCTGGGGCGCCCGTGCTGGTCGCAGACTGACACGCGCTACCTCGTGCCGAGCTGGGCTGCGCCGGGCCTGCTCGCGATGGGTTCGTCCAGGTACTCCACGTCCGTGAAGTCACTGATCGGAAACAGGGACACCGAGAATTGATACACGCGGTTGGGCCGACCCTTCGCGTTGGACGCCTGGGCCACCAGCCGGAGAAACGTCTCCCGCATGTGGTCGCGGATCTGCTCGTAGACTTCCTCGGTGAGGGCAAAGCAGCCTGCGCCCAGGTGCCGCTCGTTGGGGAAGAAGCGCTCCGCCGCATCTCGAGCCAGGTCGTTTGCGTCTCGATGGTAGTCCTCGGCAAACATGGACAAGTCGGCGGGAACGTCCAGCGGCGTGTGTACCCCAGCAGGACTCGGCTGGGGAACGGGGCGCCCCCGGTGGTCGAGGAGGCCATGCTCCCGCAGCAAGGCCAGCGCTTCTGCCGCCTCCTCCAGCGAGATCGCAGGGACCAGTGCTCGGCTCACCCACTCGGGATCTGGACGAAACCGCTCGCAGCTCGCGAGCTCCAGCACAGCGCCGACGTGCCACCTGGCCAGGGCGCGAAATCCATCCCGACGGACTTCGGGGGTGACCTGCCGCATGGGACGTGCGCGGATGATGTTCCACGCCATCTGGCGACCGAGGTCCGAGGAGCCCTCCTCCACCTCCACCAAGGCCAGGAAATAGCTTCGATCAGGCTCCTCGAGACCCAGGAAGCGGGCGGCGATGGGCGCCAGGTCCAGCGGCAGGCGTCGATCGCCGGCCAGCATCGAGCTCGTCCATCCCGTGGATCTCCCCAAGGCCTCCGCGAGTCCAGCCTGTTGCAGCCCTCTCAACCTCAGCATCGTGCGAAGCCAATCTCGGTATTTGATCAAGACAGTGTCACTCGGCATCTCGAAAGCCCCGTCGTGAGAATCGAGTTCACGCTACCGGAACCGGCGCCCCACCACAACCACACCGCCTCTGTCGATGGCACCTGCAGACGCACACACACCACGCAACCGCAGCCCGCGCGAGCAAGCACACCCACCAATAACAATGCTTTCAATTTACTTGTGGCCCACCAATCGTCCGACCGAATTGTCAACCCCCTTGGTTCCACGAAGTGGAACCCCGTGATTTGCGGCACCCTTGGCACCCCCGTAGGCTGACCCTCCACCCCCGCAAGAGAGACCTGGATGTACGTGCATCATCTCCGAACACTCCTCGTCGTGTGTCTGTTCGGCGCTCCATTGTCTGCCCGAGCGGGCAAGTGCGAAAAGGAAACTCAGGTCGAGGCTAGAGAGGCCTGTGAACGAAAGAAGGCCCAGCGAGCACGCAAGCACACCACGCCCTTCCTCCCGAGCGCCTTGGCGCCTGGCTTCAAGCGCCTCGACGCACAGAATCCACTGGAGTCCGACGACTGGTACGTCGGTCTGCCGAAGCGGACGGGGGTGGACTCCGTGGACCAGATCGCACGATCCGTCACGCGCCTGGAGGCCGCCATCACCCTCGCGCGCTACACCGGTGATCTGCACACCAACGGTCACACCAGACGCTCCACCAGGCTCGCCAAGGAGCTGCTCCCTGTGTTGCGAGACCTGAGCAGCGACGTGAGCAGTCTCTCCAATGCCGTCACCGAGATCGCAGCCGATCCCCTCAAGCTGGTGACGGATCGTCCCCTCGCCGTGGTGTCCGTGACCCGCGTGACCGTGGGACTCGGTCGCAAGATGCCGCGGCTCGTCCGAGAGCTGCCCAAGGTCACCACCGCCCTCGCACCCATCGCCGAGACCACGGTGCAGGGAGCAGCTCGGCAAGCGGCATCCACCGAGGTCACGCCGGATCCGTGACGGCGAAGGGCAGAGGCCGGACGAGGCGTACCCCCACGACGTCGAGTCGGTTGTCTGCATGGATGCGTGTTCGAAACGCGCTCCACATTATCGTCACGCCACCTGACCGCACGGGCGCGGCACTATTTCTTGCCGTAGGACAGCGTCAGCTGAGCGTAGACGTGGCGCGGCTGACCCGGCTCGAAGTAGCGGTCTCCGAAGGCGTTGATGCGCGTGTTGTCCGCGAAGTCCGCGTCGAGCAGGTTGCGCACACCCAAGGTGAGGTCCACGTGCAGTGGATCCAGCTCCGTCAGTAGGTACCCCGCTCGCAGCCCCACCAGGCCATAGGCAGGAGCGGTGGTCTCGTTGGCGTCGTCGGCGAACAGGCGACTCAGGATCTCCGCCTCCGCCGCCGCGTGCACCCCGCTCTGCGTGACCCGCGCGCGCAGGAAGCCCCGATGCTCGGGCAGCCCCGGCACCTGCTGGCCCAGGCGCTCCTCCTCGCGGAACTCCGCCCGCATCCAGGTGTAGCTGCCGCGTAGCTCCAGGAAGTCCAGCGGCTGGTAGCGAGCGAACAGCTCTGCCCCCACCCGACGGCTCCGCCCTGCGTTCGTGAAGAAGGCGCGCCCCTCGTCGTCTTCCTGGCGCAGCAGCTCGTTGTCGAGCCCGATCACGAAGGCGGCGGCCTGCACGTCGAGATCGTCGCGCTGCAGCTGCACCCCCAGCTCCCCCGACAGCGCCCGCTGGGCGCGCAGATCCGGATCCAGCCCGCCGTCGCCCGAGGAGTTCACCAGCTCCGACAGCGTCGGCGTCTCGAAGGACTGCGCCACGTTCGCGAACGCCGACAGCTCGTCGAGCACCGCCACCCGCACCCCCGCCTGGCCCGTGGCCTGGTCGAAGGTCCGCGATCCCGAGATATCGCCGTCCGCGAGCAGACGATCCGTCAAGCGAAAGGCCACCCGGTCGTAGCGACCCGAGACCATCGCGATCACGCGGTCGGTGATGTCGAGGCGCTCCTGCACGAAGACCCCGAGGCTGCTCACCCGCTCGTCCTGGTGCGCCACCACCTCGCCGCTCGGCAAGCCACCATCGTTGCCCTCGTTGCGGCGGGAATCCTGCTGCCCCTGCCACTCGATCCCCGCCGACAGCTGGCTGCGCAGCCGACCCGTCCCCGCCTGCCAGCGGTACAGCCCCAGCGCGCCGTAGAAGTCGCGGTCGAAGCCGAGCACCGTGAACGGGATGCGACCCGAGAAGGTGCGCAGTCCCGCGTGGCCCACCAGCTCCAGTCGGTGATCGGGCCGCGGATCCACCACGAAGCGCGTGCCGATCTGCAGCTGGGAGAGATCCTCACCGGTGCCGAAGTCCCGGTTCGTGCTCGCCGCCGACCGGGGCTGGGCGTCGAAGTCCTCGGGCGTGAGCCCGCCCGGATCGTCGGCCACGGGCGCGCGAACGTAGTGCACGTTGCCCGACCAGCTCACCCGATCGCTCAGGGGCACCTGCAGGCGCGCCTGGGCCACCGTGTGCTGCACCGAGGACTGCTCCCGCCACCCGCTCATCGCCGTGCGCGACGCGAACAGCGCCACCTCGGACTCCCCCACCTGGGTGCGGCTGGCGATCACGTTCTTGAGCAGGCCGAAGGAGCCCACCGTGGCCGACAGCTCCCCCTCGAAGTCCTGCTCCGCACGCTTGCTCTGCAGCACCAGCACCCCACCCGCGGCGTTGCCGTAGAGGCTCCCCGCCGGCCCGCGCAGCACCTCCATGCGGCCGATGTTGGCGAAGTCGAGGGTGTCGATCTGGCTCTGCCCGTCGGGCAGCGTGAGGGGGATCCCGTCGAGGATCACGCGAACACCACGGATCCCGAAGGCGGACCGCGATCCGAAGCCACGGATCGACAGGCGCGTGTCCTGCGCGAAGTTCGTGCGGTTCGCCACGAACACACCCGGCACCTGAGCCAAGGCCTCCCCCATCTCGAGGGTGGGCCGGCCGTTCCCGATCTCCTCTTCGTCGAGCACCGACGTGCTCACGGTGGCGTCATCGGGTGCATCAGAGAACCGGTACGCCGTCACGACGACGTGTTCACCTGCATCGTCTGCGTCGTCTACCGCCCAAGCGGGGGCGAGCAGGAGGCTGTAAATCGAAATCACTGCGCGTCTTCACCCTGTGCTGCGGCGGGCAGGCTACCACGTGTCACGGTTCGCCGAGCACTGATGCCAAAATCCGTTGCACGTACGGGTCGGTAGCCGATTAGTGGAGCGCATGGGTGCCATTTCCCCGCTCCTCGAGCCCGTCGTCGCGGACGTGCGCAACCGCCGACCCATCCGAACGGGCTCCCTCATCATCACGGTGTTCGGAGACATCGTGGCACCGCGCAGCCAGGAGGTGTGGCTGGGCAGCATCGGCCGGCTGCTGGAGCCCTTCGACGTGAGCTACGGCCAGGTCCGCACAGCCGCCTCGCGCCTGCGCGCCGAGGACTGGCTGTCACGTCAGCCCCACGGCCGTCGCAGCTTCGTGGCCCTGACGGACCAGGGCAGGCGCCGACTGGACGAGGCCACCCGGCGGATCTACGGGCCCAGCGAGCCCTGGTCCGGGCGATGGACGATCCTCTTGTTTCCCGGAGGCCTCCCGCCGCGAAGCGCCATCCGCAACGCGCTGGGGTGGATCGGCTTCGGCACCTTGAGCCCGCAGGTCTTCCTGCATCCCCACCCCGACCGGCGTGCGCTCGAGTCCGTGCTCGACGACGCACGAGCCCAGCTCCCCCCCGAGGCCTCCCCCATCGAGATCGACGGGACGAACTCGCTGTACTCGGCGACCTTGGTGCAGAGCGGCCACCCGGCACTGGATCGTCTGGTGGCCACCTGCTGGAGCTTCGACCAGCTGCAGGCGTCCTACGGGCGACTGCTGCAGCGCTTCGAGCCGCTGGCCAAGGTCCTCGCCACCGACGCCGAGGTGCTGCCGGAGCAGGCCGTCACCCTCCGGGTCGCGCTGATCCACGACTACCGACGCGTGCTCCTGCGCGATCCTGGCCTGCCCCCTGCCCTGCTGCCTGCTCGATGGGTGGGTGCGGAGGCCAGAGCGCTGGTGGCGTCGATCTACGACGCCATCATCGAGCCCGCCGAGGCCTGGCTCGACGAGTACCTGGAGGGGCCCGACGGCCCCCTGCCCCGCTCGGCGGAGTTGCCGAAGATCCACCTGGGTGTGGAGGTCCGCGACCAGGGCTGACGGCGCCCACGGGGTGTGTCGACTCTCCTGCTACCGTCTACCCTCGGTCCCGCGACCGAAGTCGACGGAGCACAGCGATGATCGCAGTCACGATGGCGCTGGGCGCAGCAGGAATCCCGACACCGACGCCTGCGAGTGCTGGAGCAGGCCTGTGAGCTGGGGGACGCCACGGCCTGCCGCTGGTGCATCGAGGCCTTCTCCAATGAAGGGGTCTCCCGCGTCGTCGATCCCTGGCGCGAGCTGTGCCAGCAAGGAGAAGAGGACGCCTGCTTCGTGTGGACCACCCCCCTGGTCTGGCGAAGCGACAACCTCCACGAGTCGCTTCAGCCGGACGACGTGCTGGTGGAGCTGTGTGGCGAGGACGTGCGCGAGGGCAACGTCGCCTTGCTCCGCGCCATCCAGGGCAGCGAGACGTGCACCGCCATGTTCGAGCGGAGCGGACAGCGCGTGTCGGTCTCGCTGAGCGGAGGGACCGAGCCCGCTCGGCAGCCAGACCGCTACTGACGAGCTTCGAGGCCTACTGCCAGCTGATCCGCACGCCCACGCGGTCGCCTGGGTGTGCGGCAATGCGTTACAAATTGAGTTTGATATCTGATTCAAACCGTGACACATTGAGAGCATCCCGGGACGGACATGGTCGACCTCACGCCTCCTCGCCACACCCTCGATCCCATCGAGATCGCCTCGCGCGACGAGATCGCGGCCGTGCAGCTCGAGCGGCTGCGAGCCACGCTGCACAACGTCTACGACAACGTGCCGTTCTACCGGCGTCGCTTCGACGAGGCGGGCGTGCACCCCAGCGGGCTGCGCCACCTCGACGACCTGGCGCGGTTTCCCTTCACCCACAAGGACGACCTGCGTGCGAACTACCCCTTCGGCATGTTCGCCGTGCCTCGACAGCAGGTGGCACGAGTGCACGCGTCGTCGGGCACCACCGGCAAGCCCACGGTGGTGGGCTACACCGCCGCCGATCTGGAGATGTGGGCCGAGGTCGTCGCTCGCTCCCTCCGCGCCGCGGGCGCGCGCCCGGGTCACGTCGTCCACGTGGCCTACGGCTACGGCCTGTTCACCGGCGGCTTGGGGGTGCACTACGGGGCGGAGCGCCTGGGCTGCACCGTCGTGCCCGTCTCCGGTGGCATGACGCCTCGACAGGTCCGCCTCATCCAGGACTTCCAGCCCGACGTCATCACCGTCACCCCCTCCTACATGCTCGCCATCCTCGACGAGTTCCGGCGGCGGGGCATCGATCCGCGATCCACCTCGCTGAAGGTGGGGATCTTCGGAGCCGAGCCCTGGACCCCGGGGGTTCGCCGAGAGATCGAGGAGGCCTTCGACATGCACGCCGTCGACATCTACGGCCTGTCCGAGGTGATCGGGCCCGGCGTGTCGAACGAGTGCGTGGAGACCAAGGACGGGCTTCACATCTGGGAAGACCACTTCTACCCCGAGGTGATCGACCCGCAGACGGGAGAGGTCCTGCCCGACGGGGAGATGGGCGAGCTGGTGTTCACCTCCCTCACGAAGGAGGCGATGCCCATCGTTCGCTACCGCACCCGGGATCTCACGCGTCTTCTCCCCGGAACCGCGCGGACCATGCGTCGCATGGAGAAGGTCACGGGTCGGTCCGACGACATGCTGATCATCCGTGGCGTCAACGTCTTCCCGAGCCAGATCGAGGAGCTGATCCTCGCCCAGCCGGCCCTGGCACCGCACTACGTGCTCGAGGTGGACCGACCCGATCGCCTCGACATCCTCACGGTGCGGGTCGAGGCCCGCACGGCGACAGCCCCCTCCGAGCTGGGCCAGCAGCTGGCCCGCAGCCTCAAGGACAACGTGGGCATCACCGCCCAGGTGGTGGTGGAGGCTCCCGATGCCCTGGACCGGTCCACCGGCAAGGCCGTTCGGGTGCTCGACCGCCGCCCCACAGACTGATCCCACAGGAGGGAGCGCATGCGCGTTCGCAGCTACGCAACCGACGCCTGGCACACATCGAGCGACGAGGGGCGCCCCGTACACGACGCGACGAGCGGCGAGCTGGTCGCCACGGTGAGCAGTACGGGCTTGGACTTCGCCAGAATGCTGGCCCACGCCCGACGGGTGGGTGGACCCACGCTGCGTGGCATGACCTTCCATCAGCGCGCAGCCATGCTCAAAGGTGTGGCGAAGGCGCTGTCGGACCGCAAGCAGGAGCTGTACGAGGCGAGCTTCACCACGGGCGCCACCAAGACCGACGCCTGGGTGGACGTGGACGGAGGCTTCGGCGCCCTGTTCGTCTACGCGAGCAAGGGGCGGCGAGAGCTGCCCGACGATCTGCTGCTACTCGACGGTGACCTCGAGCGCCTGAGCAAGAGCGGGGCCTTCGCGGGCCACCACGTGCAGGTGTCCCGGCAGGGCGTGGCGGTGCACATCAACGCCTTCAACTTCCCCGTCTGGGGCATGACGGAGAAGCTGGCCTGCACCTGGCTGGCCGGCATGCCGGCGGTGGTCAAGCCCGCCTCGGCGACGAGCCACGTCACGGCCAAGGCCGTCGAGATCATGCTGGACGCTGGCGTGCTGCCCCCGGGTGCCTTGCAGCTCGTCTGCGGCGGCGTGGGGGATCTGTTCGATCACCTGCGCGACCAAGACGTGGTCACGTTCACGGGCTCGGCCGTCACGGGTCGGAAGCTGAAGGCCCACCCGGGCCTGGCGGAGCACGGCGTGCGCTTCAACATGGAGGCGGACTCCCTGAACTTCTCGATGCTGGGGCCAGACGTGCAGCCCGGCTCGGCCACCTTCGACGCCTTCGTCCGCGAGGTGTCGAACGAGATGCGGATCAAGACGGGGCAGCGCTGCACGGCCATCCGACGCACGCTGGTGCCACGCACACGCCTCGACGAGGTGGCGGATGCCCTGAAGGCCGTCTTCGAGGCCACCCCCGTCGGTCGCCCGGGTGCACAGGGCGTGAAGATGGGGCCCCTGGTGGGGCTGGACCAGCGAGCGGAGGTACAGCGGGCGGTGGACGCGCTGGCGGCCGAGAACACGGTGCTCTACGGCAGCTACGGGCAGCTCGTCGACGCAGATCCGGAGCGCGGCGCCTTCTTCCCCTTCACCCTCCTCCGCGCCGACGATCCGCTGAACCACCGCACCGTGCACGAGGTGGAGGCCTTCGGCCCGGTGAACACCCTGCTGCCCTATGACGACCTCGACACGGCCTGGGAGCTGATCCGCATGGGGCGCGGAAGCCTGGTGGGCAGCGTGATGACCGACGACGACGCCGTGGCGCGACAAGCCGTGCTGCAGACCGCGGCCTACCACGGGCGCTTGATGTTCCTGAACGCCGACAGCCAGGCCGACTCCACGGGCCACGGCTCCCCCATGCCCCACCTGGTGCACGGAGGCCCCGGCCGCGCGGGAGGAGGCGAGGAGATGGGCGGCATGCGCGGCTTGTCGCTGTACATGCAGCGCACCGCCGTGCAAGGCAGCCCCACCACCCTCACGAGCGTGGCGCGCACCTGGCTGCCGGGGGCTGCGCGACACGAGGCCCCCAAGCACCCCTTCCGCATGACCTTCGACGAGATCGCCGTCGGAGACACGCTGACCACCCACCGTCGCACCGTGACCGAGGCCGACGTCACCAACTTCGCGGGGATCAGCGGCGACTTCTTCTATGCGCACATGGACGACGTCGCGGCGCGCGAGTCGATCTTCGAGCGCCGCGTGGCGCATGGCTACTTCGTGCTGTCGGCGGCGGCGGGGCTGTTCGTGGACCCCGGAGTGGGACCGGTGCTGGCGAACTACGGGCTCGAGAACCTGCGCTTCGTGCAGCCCGTGTACCCGGGCGACACCATCCGGGCGAAGCTGACCTGCAAGCGGCGCATCGCCAAGGCACCCCGACCCGACGAGCGGCCGCAGGGGGTGGTGGAGTGGCACGTGGACGTCGAGAACCAGGACGAGGCCCTCGTGGCGACCTACACCATCCTCACCTTGGTGGCGCGCGATGCCTGATGCGACCGAAGAACGAGACCCCCACGTGCGCTTCCTCGAGCGCGTGGATCGAGAGGAGAAGGTCGAGCCACGCGACTGGATGCCCGAGGACTACCGGCGCACCCTCGTGCGTCAGATCTCACAGCACGCCCACTCGGAGGTGGTGGGGATGCTTCCCGAGGGCAACTGGATCACCCGCGCCCCCACCCTGCGTCGCAAGGTGGGGCTGCTCGCCAAGGTGCAGGACGAAGCAGGCCACGGCCTGTACCTGTACTCGGCCGCCGAGACCCTCGGGGTCTCCCGCGCCGAGCTGCTGAGTCAGCTGTTGAGCGGGACCGCCAAGTACTCGAGCATCTTCAACTACCCCACCCCCACCTGGGCCGACATCGGCGCCATCGGCTGGCTGGTGGACGGCGCCGCGATCATGAACCAGGTGCCGCTGTGCCGCTGCTCCTATGGCCCCTACGCGCGAGCCATGGTGCGGATCTGCAAGGAGGAGTCCTTCCACCAGCGGCAGGGCTTCGAGATCATGCTGGCGCTGTGCCGCGGCACGGCCGCACAGCAGCAGATGGCCCAAGCCGCCCTCGATCGCTGGTGGTGGCCAGCGCTGATGATGTTCGGCCCCAGCGATCGAGCGTCGGAGCACTCCGCTCGCTCCATGCGCTGGAAGATCAAGCGCTTCAGCAACGACGAGCTGCGGCAGCGGTTCGTGGACGCCACGGTGCCGCAGGCCGCCCACCTGGGCCTGACCATCCCCGATCCCGACCTGCGCTTCGACGAGGCCACGGGCCACCACGTGATCGGCGCCATCGACTGGTCGGAGCTCGAGCGGGTGATCGCGGGGGAGGGTCCGTGCAACCAGGAGCGCATGCACGCGCGGCGCGAGGCCCACGAGCAAGGGCGCTGGGTCCGCGAGGCCGCCCGCGCCCACGCCGACAAGCGTGGCCACAGGACGAAGCCGTGACGGAGCGCACCGACGCCTGGCCGCTGTTCGAGGTGTTCGTGCGGGCGCGCACGGGGCTGTCGCACGTGCACGTGGGCAGCCTGCACGCCACCGACCCCGAACACGCGCTGTGCATGGCCCGCGACGTGTACACCCGCCGCAGCGAGGGGGTGAGCCTGTGGGTGGTGCGCTCCTCCGACATCGCCGCATCGGATCCGGCCGATCGCGAGAGCTTGTTCGAGCCCGCCGCCCACAAGGCCTACCGGCACCCCACCTTCTACGAGGTGCCCGACGAGGTGGACAACCTGTGACCACCCACGACCACGTCGAGTACCTCCTCCGCCTGGGCGACAACACGCTCGTCGGGGGTCAGCGGCTGTCCGAGTGGGTGGGCCATGGCCCCGTGCTCGAGGAGGACATCGCGCTGTCCAACGTCGCCCTGGATCTGATCGGCCAGGCGCGCTGGTGGCTGACCCGCGCGGGCACGGTGGAGGGGCAGGGTCGCACCGAGGACGATCTGGCGTTCCTCCGCGACGGCACCGCGTTTCGCAACGTGTTGCTGGTGGAGCAGCCCAACGGCCCCACCCGCGGGGGACCGAGCGGACGCGGCGGCGACTTCGGCGTGACCATCGCACGGCAGTGGCTGTTCGACACGTGGCACGTGCAGCTGCTGCAGCACCTCGTGACCAGCAGCGACGACGAGATCGCCGCCATCGCCGCCAAGGCCCACAAGGAAGCCACCTACCACCACCGCCACTCGGCCCAGTGGGTGATCCGCCTGGGCGACGGCACCGACCACAGCCACCACCGCATGCAGCAGGCCATCGACGCGCTGTGGCGCTTCACCGGCGAGCTGTTCACGCCAGACGACGTCGACGAGCGGATCGCCGCCGCCGGCATCGGCCCCGATCCGAGCGCGCTGAAGGCCGCCTTCGACGCCTCGGTGGACGCCGTGCTCGCCGAGGCCACCCTGCAGCGACCCGCCGACGGCTGGATGCAGACGGGGGGCAAGCAGGGAGAACACACCGAGCACCTCGGCTACCTGCTGGCCGAGATGCAACACCTACAGAGGACCTATGTTGGCGCTTCCTGGTGAGTCGATGGCCGCCGCTCGACGGGCGCTGGCCCGTGTGCTGGACCCCGAGCTACCCGTGGTCTCCATCGTGGACCTCGGCATGGTACGCGACGTGCGGATCGACGCCGACGGCGCGGTGATGGTGGCGCTGACCCCCACCTACAGCGGCTGCCCGGCCCAGTCCGCCATCGAGCAAGACGCCGCACGCGCCCTGCGCCAGGCAGGCTTCGCCTCGGTGCGGATCACCCAGGTGCTGTCGCCGCCCTGGACCACCGACTGGATGACTCACGCAGCACGCGAGGCCCTGCGCGCCCACGGCATCGCCCCGCCCACCACGCGACCGAGCGGGCTGTTCGACGAGCCCCAGGTGGACTGTCCGCGCTGCGACAGCTCGCACACCCACCGCGTGAGCGAGTTCGGGTCGTCGGCCTGCAAGGCACTGTACGCCTGCGATGCCTGCCTCGAGCCCTTCGAGCACTTCAAGTGCCTGTGACCCATCGCTTCCACGCACTCCGCGTCGCCGAGGTGCAGCCGCTCACCGACGACGCTGTGTCGGTGGCGCTCACGGTGCCCCCGCCGCTGCGCTCCGCGTTCGCCTTCGAGCCCGGCCAGCACCTCACGCTGCGCGCCATGGTGCAGGGCGAGGACGTGCGCCGCAGCTACTCCGTCTGCAGCATCCCCGAGGACGACGAGCTGCGCGTGGCCATCCGCCACGTACCGGGCGGCCGCTTCTCCACCTTCGCCAACCAGCAGCTCGAGGCCGGCCAGGTGCTGGCGGTGCTGCCGCCAGCCGGACGCTTCACGGTGCCGCCGGAGCCGGCGGCCGCCCGCCACCACGTGGCCTTCGCCGCCGGCAGCGGCATCACTCCCGTCCTGTCGCTGCTCCGGTCGCTGCTGGTGCACGAGCCCCACAGCCGGTTCACGCTGCTGTACGGCAACCGCACCATGGCCTCCACCATGTTCCGCGACGCGCTGGCGGACCTCAAGGACCAGCACATGGCTCGGCTGGCCATCCACCACGTCTTGAGCCGGCAGCAGCGCTCCACGGCCCTGCTCGACGGTCGCCTCGACGCGGCCTGTGTGCAGCGGGTGCTCCGCACGGTGCTGCCCGCCCGCCAGATCGACATGGCCTGGATCTGCGGGCCCGACTCGATGATCGACACCACCCTGGCGGAGCTTCTGTCCGCAGGCGTGCCCGAGGCCGCCATCCGCTTCGAGCGCTTCGGCGCCCCCGGAGCGCTCCCGACGCCCCGGAGTCCGGCCCCGGAGCGGAGCGCGGCGGCCTTCACGGCGGACATCACGCTGGACGGCGTGCGCTCCACCGTGCACGGCCGCCCCGGGGAGACCGTGCTCGACGCCGCCCTGCGTGCCGGGCAGGAGCTGCCCTTCGCCTGCCGCGGCGGCGTGTGCGCCACCTGCCGGGCGCGGGTGGTCAAGGGCTCCGTCTCCATGGCCGTCAACCACGCGCTGGCCCCCTGGGAGGTCGAGGCCGGCTACGCTCTGTCGTGCCAAGCCCAGCCCGAGACGTCCCACGTCGAGGTCGACTTCGATCAAACCTAGGGCGGCGCTTAGGAGTCCCATGAGCCAGTCCATCCTGCTCGAGATCGAGGCCCGCCACGAGCGCGCGGCGGTGGCCACGATCACGCTGAACCGGCCCGACAAGCTCAACAGCTTCGACGGCCCCATGCTCACCCAGCTCAGCCGGGCCCTGGACGAGATCGACGAGGCGTGCAGCCGCGCCGAGGCACCGGTTCGCGCGGTGGTGCTCACCGGCGCCGGTCGCGGCTTCTGCGCGGGTCAGGATCTGGGGGATCCCCAGTTCCCGCTCGCCCCCGGCAGCGACCTGTCGGCGCCCATCGAGCGCCACTACAACCCGCTGGCGCGGCGGATCCGCGGCATGGCGGTGCCCACGGTGGCCGCGGTCAACGGCGTGGCCGCGGGGGCCGGCGCGAACCTGGCGCTGCTCTTCGACATCGTGGTCGCGGCCCGCTCGGCGAAGTTCGTGCAGCCCTTCAATCGCCTCGGCGTGGTGCCCGACACGGGCGGCACCCACACCCTGCCCCGCCTGGTGGGCGAGGCGCGGGCGCGCGCCCTCATGCTGCTGGGCGTGCCGGTGACGGCCGAGCAGGCCTGCTCCTGGGGCATGATCTGGGAGGTGGTGGACGACGAGGCGCTCGCCGATCACGCACGGGGGCTCGCCCAGAAGCTGGCCGACATGCCCACGGCCGGCCTGGCGCACACCAAGCGGGCGCTGGACGCCTCGTGCGGCAACACCTTCGAAGAGCAGCTGATCCTAGAGCGAGATCGACAGCGCCTGGCCGGCGAGACGGACGACTTCCGCGAGGGGGTGGCGGCCTTCCTCGAGAAGCGCAAGCCCCAGTTCACGGGCCGCTGAGGCCCTCGGGCCACGGCCCGAAGTGCTCCAGGCGGTGGAAGTTCGGCCCGTCGCCGGGCACGGGGAAGCACGCCAGGTAGCGCCGCGACGGTGGCACACCCACGATTCGGAACGCGTTGCAGGTGCGCGGCTCGTCGGGCAGCACCTTCCGTGGAACGCGCGCCGTGGCACGCCACCGGCGCCCCTCGATCCGAGGTGTGTGCTCGATGGCGATCCCCTTCACCACCGGGTTGCGGATCCCCTCGAGCTGCAGCACCCAGTGGTGTCCGTGGGGCGACAGCTCGATCTCCGCATACCGCTGCTCCGCCCCCACCACGAACAGCTCCACCACCTCGTACGACCACAGGCCGTCCGTGGGCCCCGCGGGGCCCTCCGGAGCCGGATCGCCCGCGTAGGGAGCGTCCACGCGGATCACCAGGTGCTGCGCCTCGAGCGACAGCTCGAGCCAGGCGTGCTCTGCCTCGGGCAGGGGCGCTCCGTCCCAGGTCTTGTCGATGACCAGCCTCATCGGGTCTCCCGTCGCTCTAAGGCCAGCCCGTCCGCGTAGCCGCGCAGCCGACTCCCCAGCTCCGCCAGTGCCGCGTCGTGCAGTGCCTTCTCCGTGGCCCCCGTCGCGCGCTCGGGCGTGGTGGCCTCGAGGCGCTCCGACCAAACCGGCGTGGTGGTGGCGGGCACGTACAGCTCCAAGGTGGCGACGATGTCGGTGGCTCGCCCCGAGGGCTCGAAGCGGCGCCCCGGAGACTCGCTGTAGGTGAGCACGAGCAAGCCCGTGTCGTCCTGCTTGCCGTAGGCCTTCTGCGGATGGGGAGCCGGGCCACCCTTCAGATCCACCATGATCGTGCGGCGCATGCGGAAGTCCCCCCGCAGATCGTAGACCAGGGTATCGTCGAACTCCTGGCGCACGTCGTAGACCAGCGTGGCTCGCTGCCCCTCGGGCACCGCCGCCTCGTCGAGTACCACCACTGGCTGCAGCCGGCTCACGCGCGACTTGTGGAGCCACTCCATCGCCGCGTCGCGGTGCTCGGAGAAGGGAAAGCGCATGGCGAACTGCTCGTAGGCCAGCCGCGTGTTCTTCGCCTGGGTGGTCATCCAGGCCAGCCGCTCCCGCTGCTCCTGGGCCTCGGTGATCCAGCGCCCCTCGGGGTAGCGCACCAGATAGCGGCTCCACGCCGCCTCGGTGGCCTCGGACTTCGCGCGCTCGTACCAGGCCTCCTCCACCAGCAGCCGCGCCTCCTCGGACTGCGCAGAGTCGGGATAGCGCGCGAGGAACGCCGACAGCGCCTCGGGCGTGCGGGCCTCCCGGGCCCGATCCCAGCTCCGCGCCTCGGCCATCACCATCGCGTCCGTCGAGTGCTCGCTGCGAGGGTGGGCGCCCAGGAAGGCCTGGTAGCCCTCGGGGGTGTCCAGCGCGGTGGCATCGGTCCAGTCCAGGGCCTCGGCACGCTCCATGGCCAGATCGAACTTGGGATGATCCGGATTCTCGGTGGCGAAGGTCCGGTAGGCCAGCCCGGTGTGCGTCTCCTTGGCCACCCGCCAGCTGCGGCCCGCGCAGCCCACGGCCAGCGCCACCATCGCGATCAGTACGGAGGTCCTCGACATGCCTGACACTTCCTAATTGCGCAGCTTGAATGCCGCCGTTGCCGCTGTTCGGGGCGGATGCTACCATGCGGCGGCAACCGGTGGAGGCCACGTCGCCCGACATCTGCGCGTAGTGGCCCGTTCGGAGGTGTGGGCCGTGGTGGCGAAGCCCGCAGGGCTGCCCGTCCATCGCAGCAAGATGGTGAACGAGCGCGACACGGTGATGCGCGCAGTGCGCCGCCAGATGGGCCCCGACGTCTCCCCCGTGCACCGCCTGGACCGTCCCACGTCGGGGTGCCTGCTGCTGTCGCTCGACCGGTCGGTCACCGGCACGCTGCAGCGCGCCCTGAAGGAAGGCACCAAGCAGTACCTGGCCTTCGTGCGCGGCCACGCCATCGGCGAGCCCACCACCGTGAGCACCCCCATGAAGGACTCCCACGGCGTGCTCAAGGAAGCGCAGACCCACCTCACCCCCCTGGTGGGCAGCGACGATCCGCGGTGCTCCCTGATCCTGGCGCGTCCAGCCACGGGACGTTTCCACCAGGTGCGCCGCCACTGCCGAGACCTGTCCCACCCCGTGCTGGGCGACAGCAAGCACGGCGACACCAAGATCAACCGCTGGTGGCGAGAGCACTACGCCCTGCCCCGCCTCGGGCTGCACTGCCTGTCCCTTAGCCTACGGCCCGAGGGCCTCCCCCCCGTCGAGGCGAGCTGCCCCGTGCCCGAGGATCTGCTTCACGTGTGGCGGCAGATGCCCTGGTTCGACGAGGCCGTGCGGCTGTGCCCCGGCATCTTGGGATCCCCGGAAGCCGACGCTACAGAGGCGTCGTGACCTCTTGGCTCCGACGGCTGGACGAGTGGGGGATGCGCCTGTCCCGGGTGCAGCTCGCGTGGTGGATCTGGCCCACCGTGCTGGTGGCCACCGCGGCGCTGTCGCTGGCGGCGTCGCTGCTCTTCCATCCCGGGGGCGACGAGTTCGTCTACTTCCCCGACGGCACGCGCTTCGGCGACACCTGCGCCCTCATCGTGCTCACGGGGGCACCGTGCCCCCAGTGCGGTATGACGCGCAGCTGGGTGCACGCCGCGCGCCTCGAGCCCGTCACGGCGTTCTTCTACAACCCCGCTGGGCTGGCCCTGCTGCTGTGGATCCAGATCGCAGGCGTCGTGGGAGCGATCCGTCTGCTGCGGCGCGATCCCGAGGCCGCACAGCCCCCCTGGCAGCTCAACGTCGCCTGGGGCACCTTCTGGCTGGTGGGCCTGTACGCGATCCCGTGGGTGCTGCGCCTGTTCGGCGTCAACCCGCTGCCGTAGTGCACCAGGCCACCTTGAGCGGGGGCCGACCGTCGGGACTCGGCACGTCCGCCTCGGGCGTCATCACCTCCACCTCGGCGAGGGGCCGACCCGCCTTGCGCGCGCAGCGCTGCAGCACCTCGAGCCAGTCGTCCAGATCCACGGACGGGACGTGGTTGGTGGCCACCACGGTGCCACCGGGCACCGTGCAGCACAGCGCTGGCTTGAACAGCCCGGGGTAGTCGCGCACCACGTCCACGGCACCGAAGCGAGAGGTGGACCAGCGCGGCGGGTCGAGCACCACCAGATCGAAGGCGTCCGGCGCGAGGCGGGTGAAGCGCCCCCGCTTCCCGCGACGCCCCCCCACCGGCAGGCCCCCCAGCTGGCGCATGGCCGCCAGGCAGTCCTCTTCGAGGAAGCGCTGCACGTCGGGCACGTCGTTGCGCTCGGCGTTGTGGCGGCCCACCGCCAGCGCCGAGCCCGCCCAGTCCACGTTGAGCACGTCCTGCGCACCGCCCGCAGCCGCTGCGAGCCCCACTCCGCAGGTGTAGGCGAACAAGTTCAGCACCCGCTTGCCCGCCACCGCCCCGCGGATCCGCCGCCGAACCGACCGCAGGTCCACGAACAGCAGCGGATCCTGCCCGCGATGGCGAGGCCGCACGTCGAACTGCAGCCCGAGCTCGTGGCCGTGGGCGTCGAGCGCGTCCAGCGGGAACCAGCGCTCGAAGTCGATGGGCTTTTCCCGATGGTTCCACACTCCCGTCAGCTCGGCGCCCACCGCCTGGCCGGCCTGCTCCACCCACTCCTGCAGCGCCCCCTCGGCAAGGGGCTCCCGCCAGGTCTGCACGAGCAGGATCGGGCCGTAGCGATCCACCGCCACACCGGGGGCCCCCTCCACCGCACCGTGCAGCAGCCGGTAGATGTCGGTCCCCTCGCTGTGCCAGGCATCGAGCCAGTCGCGGCGGCGTTGCAAGGCAGCGCTGAAGGTGGAGTCGTGCACCCCTCGCGGGTAACCAGCGACGGCCCCCCTCGTTAAAGGCGGGCTGATGTGGATCCTGACGACACTGGCCTGTGGGCTCTTCGGACCCGATGCGGCCTTCCTCGACGCCCCCCCCGCCGATCCGATCAGCGCGCCCGAGCCGCTCGCGTCCACGGCGCTGGCGCTGGGACGAGACGTCCCCGCCGCCGTGCTGGAGCTGCCTCCGTCCAGCCGCCCTTCGGGGCGCCCCGCCCCCGCCATCATCGGGCTGCGTGGACCCTTCGAGCGCCACGACAGCAAGGCCGACACCGACATCTGGCGGGTTCCGATGCCCGTGCACCGCAGCTTGCTGCCCGCCGAGGCAGGCGGCACCCACGTGCTCGGCAACTTCCCACCGCCGGGCCTGCTGGTGCTGGGCCCCGATCCCTCGACGGGCCCGCTTCCCTTCTCGCGACGGGCACGCAGGGAAGGCAGCTGGGGCTTCGACGAGGACTACCTGTTCATCGGGGTGCCCGTCGGGTCGCCTGCGCCGAAGGCAAAGCAGTACAAGGTGCGCTTCCCCAAGGCCACCAACACCGAGAACGGGCTGAACTTCGCGCACGCCGACACCGACGCCGCCACCTTCGCGCATCGCACGATGGTGGTGGGCGAGTCGTCCCACGCGGGCCTGTTCCTGCCCGCTCCCGCCACCGCCGCCTTCGACGTGACCGTGCCCGAGCGCGGCCGTCTGGCCTTCGAGGCCCTGATCCTGCCCAGCAGCATCGTGACGGCGCGCACCAGCGACGGAGCCCGTGTCGTCGTGAGCGTGGAGCACGAGGGCACGGTGACCCAGCTCGGTTCCGTGTCGGCGACACCCGGCGGTCCCACGGTGGGTCGCTTCGATCTGGCTCGCTGGGAGAACCAGACCATCCGCCTGGTCCTCACCACGGAGCCTGGGGACAACCCGCTCTTCGACTACGTCTTGCTGGAGGGTCCCACCGTCTACACGCCCAAGGATCGCCCCACGCGGGTGGTGCTCCTCTTCGCCGACACGCTGCGGCCCGATCACCTCGGCTTCATGGGCTACGAGCGCGAGACCTCGCCGGTGCTCGATCGCTGGTCCACCCACGCGTCCGTGTTCACCGAGGCCCGCTCCGTGGCGCCCTGGACCCTGCCATCGGCGCGCGCCTTGCTCACCGGTGTGCAGCCCGAGCGCTACTACGAGGTGCCCACGCTGCCCGAGCAGCTCGGCGACGCCGGCTTCCGCACCGAGGCCCTGGTCGCCAACGCCTTCCTGTCGCACCCCTTCGACCTGCACCTGGGCTGGGACCGCTACACCTACCTGCACCGCCTCGACGCCCCCAGTCTGGTGCGCCGCGCCCAGGACATCCTCGAGGCCCACGGCGACCGAGACGTGCTGCTCATGGTGCACTTCATGGAGCCTCACCTGCCCTACGAGGGCGACGACGACTTCGACGGGCTGTTCACCGGCGACATGCCTCGGGAGCTCGGGCCGCTGACGCGGTCGGAGATCCTCCGCTGGTACGAAGGGGTTCCCGGCTTCGAGGACGTCAAGGCCTACGTCGTGGGGCGCTACGACCAGAACATCCGCGCCATGGACACAGCGCTGCTTCCGTTGCTCCACGCCGCTGGCAACGACGCCACGGTGGTGCTGTTGTCGGATCACGGCGAGGAGTTCTGGGAGCACGGCAGCTTCGAGCACGGCCACACCTTCCACGACGAGGTCATGCGGGTGGCCCTGTCGATCCGCAGCCCCCGCCTGCCTGCTGGAGTGCACGACGCCCCCGTGTCGCTGCTCGACGTCACCCCCACCGTGCTCGACGTGGTGGGGCTGCCCACCCCCGAGGGTGCCGGTCGCTCCCTGGTGGACCTTTCCTGGGGCAAGACCGGGGCAGCCGAGGCGCTGGCGGCGCGTCCCCAGGCCTTCGGTCGACCGCTCTACGGCGAAGACGGGTGGGGCGTGCTCACCGAGGATCGCAAGTGGTGGGACCGCGACGGCTCCCAGCAGCTGTTCGCCGTGAAGACCGATCCGCTCGAGCTCAAGAACCGTGCGGCCTCCGATCCGGATCTGGCGAGCTATCCCGAGCGCCTCTCCGAGGCCCTGGGCAGACCCGTGCGCCGGGTGTGGCGGGTGTCGCTGCGCGCCGCTCCCCTCGCCGACCCAGTCCAGGTCACCCTCAGCCATCCAGACGGCATCGACGCAGCGTGGCTGGGGTACCTGCCCCGAGGCAGACGCCACCAGGCCGCTCCCGAGCTCGTGGACGGCCGCGTGCAGCTCGACGTGCCCGCGCGCACACCTCCCCCGTCGCTGCTCTACCTGCTGCCCACGGGCAGCGCGCTCGAGCCGAAGGGCCTGGCCATCACCTTCGTGGGTCGCAAGCTGCACGCCGGCAACGCCGTCACGATCGACGAGCCCCTGGTGGATCGGCCCGCCGCCACCATCTTCCTGCGAGCAGGCGATCCGCGCATCTCCGCTCACGTGGACCTGGCCTGGGTGCCCGAGCCCGACGGCGTCGAGGTGCCCGGGTTCCACCCCGATCTGCAGCAGCAGCTACGCGAGCTCGGCTACGTGGACGAGTGACCGACACCATCGGGTAACGAACGTCTCACCTGGAGTTGCCGCAACTGTGTGTTCGTGACTACTGGCGGGTCGACCTCGAACAAGGAGAGGGCGATGACCCCCGAACAAGTGATCAACACCTTTGGCGTGAGTCCCGAGCAAGCCGGCTACGTCGTCACCGCCATCGACATTGGGATCTCGGCGGCAACCGCTCTGGTGATCTTCGCCATCGGCTGGTGGATCGCCGGCTGGGCCTACAACGCCACCCTGCGCTTCGTGCAGAGCCAGAACCTCGACGTCGCACTCGGCCGATTCCTCGCCTCGCTGCTGCGCTGGACCCTCATCGGTGCGTCGGTGATCGCCGCGCTGGAGGCCGTGGGCCTGCAGACCACCAGCCTCGTGGCGGTGTTCGCCTCCGCCGGCCTCGCCGTGGGCCTCGCGCTGCAGGGCACCCTGTCGCACTTCGCCAGTGGCGTCATGATCCTCGTGTTCCGCCCCTTCACTATCGGCGACAAGGTGACCGCCGGCGGAGAGACGGGCGCGGTACAGGAGATCGGGCTGTTCGCCACCACGATGCACACGCCCAACAACGAGAAGATCATCGTGCCCAACGGCGCCATCATGGCCGGCACCATCATCAACCACACCACCTTGGGCACGCTGCGCGCCGACATCCCCGTGGGCGTGGCCTACGGCAGCGATCCGGTGAAGGTGCAGAAGATCCTCGCCGACGCCGCCGCCTCGTGCGAGGTCGTCCTCGACGAGCCCGGCGTGGCCGTGGCCTTCGTGGCCATGGGCGCCAGCTCCATCGACTTCAACGTGATGGCCTGGTGCAAGTCCGCCGACTACCTCGCGGCCCTCGCCGACGTGCGGACCGCCTGCTACGACGCGCTGAACCGCGAGGGGATCGACATCCCGTTCCCGCAGATGGTGGTGCACAACGCCGCTGCCGCCGAGAGCGCAGCAGCCAAGTAGGGACCGACTGGCGCGGTCACCGCGTTCAGATACACCCCCTCCATCGTGGGAGTCGAGATGCGGTACCGGCGAGTGCTCCTCAAGCTGTCTGGAGCAGCGATGGCCGGTGGCGATCGCACCCGGACCTTCGCGCGACGGGCCATCGACCACATCGTGGGCGAGATCATGAGCCTGCGCCGCATCGGCGTCGACGTGGTCACGGTGGTGGGGGGCGGCAACATCTTCCGTGGCAACCTCGCCAACGACTGGAAGATCGAGCAGGCCGAGGCCGACAACATGGGCATGCTCGGCACCGTGATCAACGGCGTGCTGCTGCGGGCCGCGCTGGACGCCACGGACCTCGAGGTCCGGCTCATGACGGCCATGCCCATCCCCTCGATGGCGGAGCCCTACATCCGCCTGCGGGCCATCCGCCACCTGGAGAAGGGGCGCGTGGTGATCCTGTCGGGGGGCATCGGCCAGCCCTACGTGACCACGGACTACCCCGCCACGCAGCGCGCCATCGAGACCCGCTGCGACGCGGTGCTCACCGCCAAGCACGGCATCGACGCCATCTACGACGCCGATCCGAAGGTGCACCCGGGCGCGAAGCGCTTCAAGACCCTGTCGAGCGACGACGCCATCCGACAGAACCTGCGCGCCATGGATCAGTCGGCGCTGCTGCTCGCGCGCGACCACGGCATGCCCGTGCACGTCTTCGACTTCGACCTGGAGGGGGCCGCCGTGCGCCTGTGCCAGGGCGAGGACGTGGGCACACTGGTGGGCCGCGACATCCCCACCGTGCAAGGCTGACGAACTGCCCCACACCCCTGTGAAGTTCATGTAAACTGGCAGGGATGTGGCTTTGGTGGCTCTCTCTAACGGTGTGGGCTGGCCCTGCGGACGATGCACGGGCCTTGCTCGGTGCGGGCTGGATCGAGGCCGCGGCCGTCACCCTCGATCCGTGGCTGGGTGAGGACGCCGAGGCAGCGCTGCTGCGCTTCGAGCTCGCCGATCGGGTGGGAGATCACGACTCGTTGCAGCCCGTGCTCACTCCGCCCCTGGTGGCGAAGCTGCCCTGGTCCACGCGGGATCGTGCGCACCTCGTGCTGGGTCGGACCCACATCGAGACCGGCGATCTGCGCGCCGCCGCTCGGCATCTGTCGCAGGTCTACCCGGACGCCGAGGTCTACTCCGACGCGCTGCTGCTGCTGGGCGATATCGAGGCCGCCCGGGGCAACCTCCTCACCGCCGTGCGCACCTGGCGGCAGGCCACCTTCCACGGCGCTCCGTCCCAGGCCCTGCTCCGGATCGGGCAGGTCTACGAGCAGCTGGGCCGCCCCGCCAACGCCGCCACCTACTTCGAGATGATCCCCGAGCAGACCCCCGAGTGGGCCCACAGCCGGGTGCCGCTGGCGCGTGATCTGCTGGCCGCAGGCTCGGAGGCCGAGGCGCTCAGTGCGCTGCTCGCCTTGAACCAGTCGTGGGTACGGGCGCACACCTGGTCCCCCGAGGCGGAGTTCCTACGGGCCCGGATCTGGGCCGTGCGGTGCCGGCCAGATCGGGCGGAGGAGATCGCCCAGAGCGCACGCGACGAGCTGGCGCCGGTACTGGTGGCGTTCACGCTGGCGATGAACAGCGGGGGCAGCCCGAACGACCTGTGGGACGACCACTTCGGCCACGGGGCAGCGGGGGGCCTGCCCGCTCGCTGGTATCGCACGTTCCTGGCTGGCCGCGACGTGGCGCCCTTGTTCGCGCGCCTGAAGCGCATCGATCGGGAGCTGGTGATGCTCTCGCTCGAAGGCCACGACGCACTCGTCGCGGCACTGGCCGCTCGCCGCGGCCGCACCGTGCACGCGCTGGGGATCCGCTTGGCGGCGGCCATCGCGCGGGACCGATCAGCCATCGCTCCGTGGCTGGAGGACGTGGAAGAAGCCCGTGATGGCTGGGTGGACGCCGAGGCGAGCTCCGGTGGCACACGCCGCACGGAGGTGGGTCGCGACTCGCCGCTGCGCATGCGCAGTCCCGCACAGTGCACGCCGCGCCGCTCCCGAGGCTTCTGGCGGCGATAGCAGCCGCTGCAGGGACGCGTCTCGCTCGATGCCTGTCGAAGAGGCAAGACTCGGTAGCGCCCCCGGAAACGCGGCAGGTAGAGTCCAGTCCACCCGCCGCCTCGAGGCTCGACAACCCCGTGCTTGCGATCCACCTGTTGCTGGCTTGTTCAGCGCCACCCACCACCGACCAGCTCCTCGACTCCACCACCGAGGAGACCCCGCCCGTCTACCTCTCCATGCAGTGGGATCCTGTCGCTCCGGCAGTTCCATGCCCGTCTGATCCCAACGCCTCCTTGATGCAAGCCGCCCTGAAAGACGCAGGGCTGTCCCATGGAGACCTCGTCTACGACGACCCCTGGTCCCTCACCTCCCGGGTGCGCGATCGGCTGCAGCTGGACTGGAGCCTGCAGATCCAGCGCGATCCCTTCGGGGTCCCCTGCCATGCCGACGATCTCGCCCGTGGGCTCGACTTCGCGATGCAAGGGGATCACCCCGTGGCGAGCGTGCTGGGCTTGGCCACCGACCGGCTCGAGGTCGAGCCTGCGGCAGCTCCCGTGCTCACCCTGAGCACCGACGTCGATCTGTCGTCGATCCCACCCGATCTGGCTCGAGCACTGGTGCCGATCATCGAGGCGATCGCGACAGCCGCAGAGGTGCGCTGGGAGCTCGAGACGTACGCTCCGGAGAGCCCCGCCGATCTGGTTCGGTACGGCAACGGTCATGCGGGCTGGGGGGTCGACGAGGTGGTCCCCAATGTCTGGAGCGAGTCCGTTCAGCGATGGATCCGCGAGGACGTCCCCCTGCTGTTCGAGCCAGCTCGCGTGCTCGCCTTCGCGATCGAGGAGGCGGATCTCGGACGCTTCGAGGGGAGCGACGTCTCCTTCGAGGCAGAGACGGCGTTCGGCCGCATCCTCATCGCGGGACCTGGTCGGGACGCCCCCGGAGACCTCGGGCGAGTGGCGCTGTACCTCGATCTAGGTGGCGACGACAGCTACACGCACCCCACGGGGGCGAACTCCGCGAGTGTACCCGTGGCGGTGCACGTCGACCTGGGTGGCAACGACACCTACGGCTACGAGACCACCGACGAGGGAGGAGACGGCCTGTTGCCCGCGGACAGCGCAGGACGCCGCACGCCACCCTTCACTCCCCTCTCCGAGTCCACGGTGGGTCGTCAGGGCTCGGGGCGCTTCGGCGTCGGGATGTCGTTCGACCTCGGAGGCGGAGACGACACCTACGCGACGCTGCGCATGGGCCAGGGCTGGGGAGCGCTCGGCGTGGGCGTGCTGTACGACGACGGCGGCGACGACACCTACCTCGCGGAGATCGCCGCTCAGGGCGCGGCGAGCTTCGGCATCGGCCTGTTCTTGGATCAGGATGGCCACGACATCCATCGCACGCTGTCGGAGTCTCAGGGCCTCGGGCGCGCCTTCGGGGTGGGCGTTGCCTGGGACGGAGGCGGAGACGACGAGTGGTTCGCCGAGCCCGGCTCCCGCATGGGAGGCCCCGATCTCCTCGTGGGCACCACCTACCAGCTGACCGACGCCAACAACTCGGTCGCTCAAGGAGTGGGCTTCGGCACCAACCTGGAAGAGTCGCTGTCCGGGGGATTGGGAATCCTCCGGGATCGAGCCGGCGATGACGTGTACACGGCGGGCATGTTCGCCCAAGGGCTGGGCTACGGCGTCGGCACGGGGCTGCTGCTCGATGGCCAGGGCGCCGACACCTACGATGCGCTGTGGCATGCCCAGGGCAGCTCCGCCCACCGTGGCCTCGGGGTGCTCCTCGACGCGGGCTCCGAAGACGACCGCTTCAACACGAGGCTCGCTCCGGCGATCCACGGACTGGGTCTGGGCCACGATCTGTCCATCGGCCTGACGATCAACGAGGGAGGGAACGACACCTACGTGCTCCCGGATCTGGGCGCAGCAGCGAGCAGCTGCCAAGGGCGAGGGCTGTTCGTGGACGGCGGTGGCGACGACACCTACGTCGCGAGCACCACGCGGAGCGTGGGGTACGGCAACCACTGGCGCGACGAGCTCACAAAGCTCACGAGCTGCGACGAGTCCCCTCGGATCGAGGAGCAGTCGGTGGGCCTGTTCATCGACGCGGGGGGCACGGACACCTGGACCTGGCCAGGCAAAGGAGGTCCAGGCGACGACAGCACCTTCGGCACGTCGGGACATGGCATGCAGGGCGAGCACGGCGGAGCCGTCGACGGCCAGGGGGAGGCAGGGCTGCACGCCACAGCGCCCTAGCGCCTCTGGCGGACGGCCTGCCAGAGGGGTCCGAAGGTTGTTGCGTGCAGCAGCACCACGTCGCCCATGGGGTTCGACGCGAGCTGCGCGAAGCGCGGGTCCACCACCTGCAGCAGATCCGCGGCCCGCAGCGAGCGGGCCAACGCACGGAAGCTGCGCTCGTCGTCGAAGGCGCGGGCCGCCATCAGCGCGAAGCCACTGGAGGAGGGGCTCGCGTTCAAGATGGGCACGATGGGTCCGGAGTCGATGTCGACGGGGCCTTGCCAGCCGCTCCCCCACTCGCGGGCGTAGCCGAAGCCCAGGGGCGCGCGCATCAGGTCGCTGCGCGCCTTGGTGTACTGCTCCTCGGCCAAGGTCTCGTCGAGCAGCAGCAGGTTGATGGCCACCAGCCACAGGCTCGAGCCCTCGGGGCCGTCCAGCATCTCGCCCGACCAGGTGAACTCGCTGCCCAGCAGGCCGCTCACGGGCTCCATCAGCGAGGGCGTGCGCGCCAGCCAGCTGCGGATCACCGCGCTGTGATCGGTGCCGTCGAGCACGTCCGCCAGGTGGATGGCCACCAGCGCGTTGGTGACGCAGAACAGCCAGGCCTCGTCGGGGTAGCTCTCGGGCAGGGCCGCTGGCGACCGATAGAACGCCGCTACCATCTGCGCCACGCGCTCCTGGTGGGCCGCTGCCAGCGCAGGGTCGTCGCGCACGAAACGCCGAGCGCCCAGCATCAGCGCGATCTCACCATCCACGAACAGGCTGCGACCTTCGGGATCGCGGAAGGGTCGGGCGCGCCAGTAGGGCAGCAGAAACACGCCGTGGCCGCTGGCCGCTTCCACGGCCACGGTGTCGTCGATGACGGAGTCGACGAGGGGCAGCCAGCGATCCGCTTCCTCGGGGTGGGCCAGGGAGCGGTCCACCAGTGACAGCACCAGGAACGTGCGGCGCATGAAGTCCCACTCGGGGTTGCCGTACCGCAGGGCCGCGGTGGTGGCCCGGCGCAGCTCCGGGTCCTCCCACAGCGTCGCCTGTTCCTCGAGGAGCGTGGTGGCACGCTCCTCGGCGCTCGGGCCCATGGCCACGTAGGCCGCCAGGGCGAAGACGGGGAGAAGCGGGAGGGGCAGCAGCCAGCGGAGTATCGCCATGGCCAGCAGCTATCGGCCCTCGTCGCCTCCCCCGTGCGCGGCCCGTGCAAATCGAGTGCACCTACCTGGACGACACCTCCGCTATGGCGCGGGGGGCTCGTCCATGGGCGGGTCGCCAATGGGCAGATCGGGGAAATCCGGTGCCTGATCACCCAGGCACTCCCCCGGGTAGAAACCGACGTTCGGCCAGACGATCAGCTCCTCTTCTGCGAGACACTCGTCCGAGAACAGGCTGGCCGGGTACTGATCGAGCACGAGCAGATCGACGCAGCAGCCTTCCACCACTTCGTGCCCCAGACCACTCCCCATGTTCGTCTGAACGATGTCGGGGCACGGGTCGTCGGGGTCCTCGGACGGATCGGGATGGCAGAGATCGGGCAGGTCGGCGGGGAGCTCGGCCGGGCAGTCCCCGTACTCGGCGAAGCACAGTGACTCCATGGGGGTAGCGCTGGCGCAGCCGATGCCCCCCAGCGGTCCCACCACGGGAACTCGGAGCTGCACACTCACCGAATAGACGCACGTCTCTTCATAGGGGGTGAACTCGGTGCACTCCCGCTCGGTGTAGTCGACGGCAATGTCGGGACATACTTCGGTTGCATGGGCCGACACGGCGGTCAGCAAGGTCAACGTCAACATCAGAAACTCCTACGGTTCTCGAACTGGACAACGAACGATCTCCTCGCTCCTCTCGAAAAATTCGAGTTCACCTCCTCTTTGTCTGCAACCCCCGCATTGGGATCACCGACGCTTCCGCTTACGATGCTTGTGTCGAACTCGCTCCTCGGCCTTGTTCAGCACATCCAGCTGAAGCTGGGCGCTGTTGTAGTCCGTCCCAGTCTCCGCCCTTCCGTCGTGCGGGTGGGCCTGGACGTAGCCTCTCGGGTTGCGCGGGTTCCGAGCTTGGCCTCTCTCCACGCGGCGACGTTCGTTCTTGAGCCATCCCCGGACGTGGGAGGGCAGCTTGTTGTCGAACTCGTTGACCTGCAGGGCCTCGATTCGATTCTCTCTTCCCTGCTGCTGACCGACGGAGCGTCCAGACCGCGGATGCCGTACCGTCACGCCCTGTTGCTGCAGGATCTCCTGGATCTCGGGTGACGAGTTGTGTACCAAGACACCAGCAGTTCGCGAGCCAGGCCCACGAACGTAGAAGTTGTGCAGCCCATCGACCTCGAAGTCGAAGACCTCGAAATCACCTTGGCGCCAGGTCTTGGCAACGAGGACCGCAGCTCCACCTCCTTGCACGTGGAGCGCGGTGCCGACCTCGAGATCAGCAAGAGGCACGTAGTCCCGCACGTCATCCACCCAGAACGGGTGGTTCGGAGTTCCTCGAAGGTCGTCCACGGAACCATCTGCATACCGAAGCTGTGCGTCGATGACCGCTGGAGCCTGACGAACAAAGGTATCGACCACTCGACCGATCACGTCCGTCGTGGGACGAACCTCGATGTCTCCGTCATGATCCGCGTCAGCGGTTTCGTACACGACGCCATCGAAGGCGAAGCGCTCTCCCACCTCGACCTCGGCCAATCGTCGATGCCCGGCGTCCGGGGCGGTGCCGAGCACCAAGACCCAGCTGCTGGCGGTGGGCTGCCAGTCGAGGACCTCACCGCTCCACGTTGCGTCGGCTCCCACCAAGTCGCTGTGGGACACCCTGCCGAGTGTCCTGGCGCCACGATCTCCCACCCGATGCAGGCGCTCGTTCTCCAGGTACATATCACCGAGTCCGAGCCGACTCCCCTCGACGTCTACCCACGTGCCGGTACGGGGATCGTAGCGCTGGACCCACTCGTCCGACGAAGGCAGCTCGTCCGTCGAGCCCTGGACGCGCGGCCGAGCAGCGCTGGCCACCTCGACCCAGCTGCGGTGCTCTCGCCACGACCGGTCGGCATCCGCGCCGACCCTCCGCGCGACGACGCGCTCACCCACGGCCACGGTCTCGATGCTGCGCTGCCCCAAGGGTTCGATCACCTCCGTGCCCGCCACGAAACACTGCCCGAATCCCTCGGGCAGGTTGAGCGTGCGCTCTTCGGCGGGGAAGCGCAACGTCCAGTCGCAGTCCGTGTTGTGGACGAGCAACCCGTCAGCGGGACTGCCCGCGGCGCGAACGTAGTAGTTGTGCAGCCCGCGAACCGTGACGTTGAAGACGTCCACGGCTCCCGTCGAGACCGTCTTGTCCAACAGGTGGGCGTGTCCACCGCCCAGCAAGGTCAGCTCCGCACCTGGCTGGACATCGCCGAGAGGCAACCAGGCGCCGTCCACATAGAACGGGTGCTCTGCGGTGGCCGAGATCGTGTCGGTGCGGCCCGTCTCGTAGGAGACGCGGGCGTCGATCACCGCCGGCGCCGTACGCTGCCACGTCCGCTCCACCACGGAGACCACATCGATGGTCGCCCGGAGTTCCACCGCCCCCGCGTCGGTGCCCTGGGTGTCGAACACGCGGCCCGCGTAGGCGAAGCGGTCCCCTGGCGCCAGCGCATCCGCCCGGACCAGGCCGCCTTCCTCGCCGAGCGCCCAGACCCAGTCGTCTCCTCGCGGCGCCTGGAGCACCGCGCCCGACATCCAGGCGGCGAGCGCCGTCCCCAGATCTGCGCGACGGGCTCGTCCGAGATCCTCGGCGGCGTCGGCCGTACGCCGCATCAGGTGCCCATCGTTCAGGTAGGTATCCCCTGGCTCGAGCTCCGCCCCATCCTGCCATGTCCAGGTTCCGGAGCGGGGCTGGAAGACCTCGACCTCCTCCCCTGGCATCGGGAGATCCGGAGCCTGCAGGCCACAAGCGGCCAGCAACATGGCGGGCATCACCGCTGCAGCACGCCACCGCCGCGCCACGCGACACACCGCGACGGGCGGTTCGGGGTCGGGAGACAACACCTGCCACGCCGTTGGCTTCGCGGTCGTCTGTGCAGCAACTACGAGATCCGCGGGCTCGAGCTGCTCGATGGCTCTTGCCCCACTGGGTGTCACCACCTGGGTGCCCGCGACGAAGCATCGTCCCTTGCAGCCCTTCCGCGCTAGCTCCATGGCCTTCTGGGCCACCTTCCCGGCAGCCTTGCGAGTAACGAGACCCGCACCCGCCGTGGCTCCAGTCACCGCCACGTCCTTCAGAGTTCCGTAGGCCACCTTCCCCAGCGCCATTCCAGCAGCCTTGCGCGCCTCCTTGCTGGCCTTAGGATCGAGCGCCGTGACCACGTCCTTCAGGAACTGCTTGGCGTCATTCAAGCCGGTGATGTCCATCAGCAGATCCGTCCAGAATTCGGGCTTCTGCGACTCCTGCTTCAAGGTCCGCCACGCCTGCTTCAGGCTGTTGACGTCCAGCTTCTTGAAGAAGTCCTGGATCCGGCTGATAGCCGTCATGTCCTCCCAGAATCCCTGCTTCGCGCCGAGCCACATATTCGTCAGAAGCTGCTTTGCGAGGCGCTTGCTCTTGCGATCTCCGTAGTCGATCATCTGGGAGATCGCGTCTTGGATCTGCTGCGCGGTCAGCTGACCGTCGTTGACCGCAGCTTCCAACTCCTCCAGATTTCCGGGAAGGTTGTGAGCATTGTGCTTGGCTTCCCTTCGCTGGCGCCGCGTGGGACGATTCCTTCGCTTCTTGCGTCGCTTGGACCGGTTGTCCTTCCAGGTGGAGCCCTCGTCGGACCCCGCAGGCCCCGCACACGCCTCTCCCTCGCCCAGCATGCAGCCCACCACGGGCGACATCGGCGCCGTGTTCATCTGGATGCTCACGAAGGTGGCGCTCGCCACATCGCCCACCGAGGGCCCCATGGAGCCCATGTTCCCCAGGTCGCTGGCTCCCGAAGTCTCGAGCTGGGCCGGCGGAATCTCGTAGGGCGTGGTGGGGAGGTTGTAGTTCCCGCTGGGCAGATCCAGCTCCCCCGGATCCTCACAGTCCGGGGCCAGCCCCATGGCGTCCGAGTACTTCAAGGGGTTCGCCTTCGCGAACACGGTGCGGTACGCGCCGCCCATCAGCCCGTAGGGATCGAGGGACAGGAACTGCCCCGTCGCGCCGTCCAGCACACGATGACGGGCCACGTGCAGCGAGTCGCTGCCTGGCAGCGTCTGCATGCCTCCGAAGGCGAGGATGTCATCTGCCAGCGGACGAGCCCCTGCATGCATGCCGAAGGCGCTGCCCACCTCCACCCGCACGTCGTCCTCGGCGATGCTGCTGCGCATCGCGTTCGGATCCTTGGTCACGGACTGCGTGAGCGTGCCCGAGGCATCGAACAGCAGGCGCTGGGTGCCACTCGGTCCCTCGGCGAACACCAGCGTCTCGGAGCTCGGAAGCTCCTCCTCGACCGGCGACAGCCCTGGGTTCGCGGGGTCCCAATGGGTCACCCGCACCGCCCCCGCCTCGTCGCGCGCGACGGGCAGTCCCTGCGCGTCGCGGATGTACCGCACGGTGACCCCGTTGGCGGTGCTCTCGCGTACGGCCCCAGTGGCATCCCGTACGAACGTGGTGCCATCGTGGTTGGCGGTCACCCCCCACCAGTCGTCGTAGGTGACGGAATTTCCACCCACCTCGTCGATCAGACCCTCGGCGTTGTAGGTCACAGCAGCGGTGGTGACGGCCCCTGCCAGGTCCTCGGTGGTGGAGGTGCGCTTGCCCGCCGCGTCCACCACGTAGGTGAAGGTCGCGGTGTTCACCCCAGCGTCGGTGTGCTCCTCGGAGGTGAGATATCCATTTCCGTCGTAGGTGTAGGCTTCCTCGTAGGTGGTGCCGTAGTGCACCTGGACCACATCGGTGAGCTGCCCGAGCGGGTCGTGGGTGGGCACATACTCCTTCTGGAGCACGCCGTTCACCACCTCGTCGCGTCGACTCAGGCGCCCCATGTCGTCGTAGGACTGGGTCACCACGGAGCCCGTGCCGCCGAAGTGTCGGAGGACCTCGGTCACCCGACCCACGCCGTCCCGGTCCGTGACCTCGAACAGGGTGGTGGTTCCTTGCACCACCTGGTCCACCTCGTGGTCGAAGGTGGCCCCGTAGTCGTACTCGACCCGGACCCCCGAGGGCCCTTCGAGCCAGGCCACGGCCCCGTTGGCGTGGTAGCCGATCTGGGTGACGTCGGAGCCCCCGCTGTTCACCTCGAGGCCGCGCTGCACCATCCGGCCCACACCGTCGTAGACGAACGTGGTCTCCACCAGATCGGTCGCCCCACCCGGCGCGGTGGTCTCGGCGGACGTGGCCGCGGGATGCCCGAAGGCGTCGAAGCCAGAATACGTTCGCGTGACGGACTCACCCGGTGCGGTGAAGTCGACCTGTTCCACTCGCCCGTGGTCGTCCACGCCGTAGATGATCAGGCGCACGTCGCCCGTGCCCGAGGTGGGCATGAGCGACTCGGACCAGGCGTAGTAGCCCGTGCCCGATGGCGCTGTGGCGTAGGTGATCTCACGCACGAGCCCGGCATACGTCTCGGTGGCGAGGAGCCCGTCCGTGGCTCCGTAGCCGAAGTCCGTGCGCTCACCCGAGGCCTCAACCCAGTCACGCTGCCCCCCTGGCGTCCAGCCGAATGTGCGAACGGGCTTGGTCCCCGTGTCTGCCGGATCGTGTGGCCCAGTGATGCTGTCGAGGTTGCCGTCTGAATCGTAATCGTAGTCCGTCTGCTGCAAGACCGTTCCGTCGCTCGCGACGATCTGCTCCTGCGACACGTACAGCCCGTCGTAGCTACGCTGCAGCTTGGAGCCGTCTCCCCGGAGCTCGGAGACCAGGCGCCCCAGACCGTCCTCGTACGTGGTGGTGACCACGCCCTCGCCATCCGTGGCCACAGTGGCCCGCAACCCCTCGAAGATGGTCGAGAACGGACCCGACAGGTGTGGGTAGTAGATGTACGACGTGGTCGTGACGTCGGAGCCCAGGGCCTCCTCGTAGACGGGTGAGCCCGTGAGATCGTATCGAGTGATTCGCTGGTACCCCTCCTCGTCGACATCCACGCGAACGCGCCCGAGCAGATCGTGCTGGACCTCGGAGACGTGGCCGAGGGGATCGGTGGTGGTCCGCAGACGTCCCCAGGCGTCGTAGGTGTGGTTCCAGGTGCTCGTTCCCGACGAGGTCGGCATCACCGACTCCGTGAGCACCCGCTCCGACACACCGTCGTAGGTCCACGTCCGCTCGATGGTGGGCGTCGCCGGATCGCCGAGCACCTCCCGCGTCACCCGGTCGAGGAAGTCGTAGGTGAAGGTCTTGGTGCCCTCCGACGACGCCTCGGTCACCATGCGACCCAGCTCGTCGAAGGTGCGCTCCTCCAGCGTCCAGCTGCCGAGCTTGGTGGCGAGCAGCGTGCCGTCGTGCGCGTAGTCGTAGGCCGTGGTCACGCCGTCTGCATTCACGGTCTTGAGCAGGTTGCCTTGGCCGTCGTAGGTATTGGTGGTCGTCCCCTCCTTGGGAGACTCGGTCTGCACCAGGTGCCCGAACACGTCGTGATTCTCGTAGCTGGTCTCCGTGAAGGAGCCGTGATCGGTCCGGATCTGCAGGCGCGTGCCCCCACTCCCGGCCGGCCAGGCGCCCAAGGGCACCCGGTTCGTCTCGTGGTCGAAGTGGTCGACCTCCTTGAGGACACGGCCGAGGTGGTCGGTGGTCAGCTCCTGCCAGGTCGTGCCACGCTGTGTGGTGGTGGTGGTCTGCAGGTGCCCCTGCGCACCCGTCGCATAGGCGACGGTCTCGAGCGTGGTCCAGGGCGCCCACGTGCCCACAGCGACCTGCTGCCACAGCGCGCTGCTCACGCGCCGGCCCAGGGCATCGAAGTCGTGCACGTCCTTGGCCCCGTCCGCCCGGACGTGCTCGATGAGCTCACCAGCATCGTTGTAGGTGAACGTCTCGACGTGCGAGCTCGGCACGAGCTGATCCGACTCGTCCACCACAAACGCGTCCGCCTCGTGGCGCACCTCCGCCAGCCGGCCCCAGGGATCGAAGGCCTGCAGCCTCGCGACCCCGTCTTCCTCGATGCGCTCCGCGAGGCCCTGGGCGTCGAGCTCCATCAGGGAGGTCTGCACTCCGTCCACGAAGGACTCGCGGTGCAGCGTGGACCAGTCGTCCACGTCCACGAATCGCTGCAGCGTGGCATCGACCACGTCCACCACGACGTCTCGGTGGGGAAGCACGTAGGTGTAGACCGTGTCCCAGGTGACCGCGGCGTCGTCGTTCGACGCCGGCTTCTGGTTCATGATCACGCGGCCGTAGCCATCCCGGGTCACGCGGCTCGCCACCGCGATGTCCCCATCGAACCAGCCCTGGGACTTGGCGATCTCCTTGCCGTCAGTGGAGTAGCCCGTCCACCTCTTGCGGATGGGGTGGCTCGTGTCACAGGCGTCGCCCGCCGTAGCGACGCACTCCTCCACCAGGGTGGTCCGGTCCCACTCGTCCGTGAAGGTACGAGTGAGCTTGCCGAAGTCGTCGCGCATCGTCCGTCGCGGCAACGTGAAGTCGTCGTCGACCACCTCGTTACCAGGGACGGCGTCGAGGTAGGTGAAGGTCTCCCGCTGCACGGGCAGCGCGGTTCCGTCGGGATGCGTCCCGGGATCCACCGACCGGACCTCGACGCGGCCCAGCCAGTCGTGCTGCGTGGTGGTGCTCCCGCCGCGGAAGCTGTCTAGGGTGTTGGCGCAGCGCTGATCGAACGTGAGGGTTCGGATCTCACCCAGGGCGTTGGTCTCGGTGTGTGACCGGCAGTAGTCCACGACGCCGAACTGCTTCGAGCGCTCCGTGCCATCCGACAGCGTGAGCGTCTGCTCCTCGAGCTGACCGAAGTCGTACCAGGAGGCCGACGTGGTGGTGCACCACTCCGTCCCCGTGTCGTCGACGCCCCCACAATCGGTCCGCAGATCCGCCCGATCGAAGCCGTGCGTGGACCACGAGACCACCTCGGTGCGACCGATCTGATCTCCGGGATAGCTCGGCAGACCGGGGGACCCCAGCACCGTGCTCGTCTCGACGACACGGGCCAGCGCTGGCTGACTGAGGAGATCCACCCAAGTGTACTCGGTAGTGCGGTCGTCCAGATCGGTGGCATGATCCCGATACTCGATCTTCTGGGTCTGTCGCTGGGTGGTCGGATCGAACGTGTACTGGGTCACGAAGGCCGATCCGGTCGACATCTGCGCTGCGGCGACCCGGTGGCTCTCGTACTCGGTGAGGCCCAGGGCAGGAGGCACGGCCACGTCCGGCGGACGGGCCCAGCGAAGATCGGGCATGACCGGCGGGGGGCCGGGAGGCCAGCCCGGCTGCGGCGCGAGCTGGTACAGGTCCGCGACCCCGACCTGCTCGAGGCTCGTGTGGGTCAAGACTTCCCAGGGCTCCTCCCACGCGTCCTTGGCGAGCACCCCCACGGGTGAGCCTCCGCCGAACCGTGTCGGGTAGCGCCAGATCCCCGAGACCGCGTAGATGGAGGACCGAGAGGCCGACTGCGACGGCGCCTGCCCCATGCGGTGACAGTACTCCAGCAGCGAGTCCAGCTCGATCTGATCCGTGGGACCATGCTCGTACACACAGGTCTGGATCAGGGGATTGAAGCGCGCCAGGTGCAGCGGGTAGAGGATCCCCGTCGCAGGGTCGTAGTTGTCTCCTTCTCCCCAATAGTTGAGGCTCAGGCCCAGCTGGTTCACGGCCTCCCCGTACACGTGCACGTCTGCACGCTCCAGGGTTCCGTTCAGCCGATAGCGCGCCGACCACAGCGGACTTCCCCGCAGCATCGGCGTGGTGTAGAATCCGAAGCTGTCGATGGCCCCGTGGCGCTTGCGCTCCACCACGCCGAAGCCAGCGAAGCCCTCAGGGCTACTGCCTCCCCGACCGTATCGGATCTCCACGTCGCCCTCGGGGCCCTGCACCTTCGACAGCACCGCCACCGAGCGCGGCAGGTCCTCGTTGTCCTGATCGAAGCCCGCAGAGCTGCCCCAGGTGAGCCTCACCTCTCCGCCGGACCACCGCTTGACCCCCACCAGCCGTCCTCGGGCGTTGGCGAGGGTGGAGCGGTGCAGGAGCACACAGAACGGCGTGCCACAGGTGGTGCTCTGACCCCAGCTCGAGTCACCGGGGTTCGCAGGCGTGTCGGCGTCGGTCTGCACCTCGAGGATGTCGGCAAACCCGTCCCCGTCGAAGTCGGCCATGGCGACGTTGCTGCCATCCATGAAGCAGCTGTCCCCGACGGTCGTGGTGTCGAGCGGGAAGTCGATCTCGTGCGGTCCTCGATAGGACACGAGGTTGTCGGGACCGTACTCCTCGAACTCGGGAGGCTGTGGGTCGACGTTCTCCTTGTAGGTGGCTTGGTACGTCTGCAGCGAGAAGCCGTCCACCACCCCTCGGAAGTGGGAGCCCTTGATCTCGAGCCCCCCACCGTCGGTGCGGCTGTCGGCACTGGCCACCAACATCTGGGCACCGTCGATGTCGCTGCGCACCGAGAAGTGGCTGGAGATGGTGCGATCGCGATCGGGCCCCGAGTTCCGGGGCACCTCCATGAAGAAGGGAGCCCCCACCTCGAGCCCGCTGTCGAAGAAGGCACCGTAGCCGTCGCCCCAGTACAACCGGGAGAACGCGACGGTGTCGTCACTGGGCACCCAGCGACACTGGTTGCTGTCGAGGTCGGCAGGACAGTCCACGTGTCGGCGCCACTCCGTGAAGAGCGCCACTGCCACGTCGGTGATCCCGTCTCCGTTCACGTCAGTGAAGCGGATCTGGAAGTTGTCACCTTCGGGATCCACATGGAAGGGCCACCCGCCCAGCGAGACTTCCGCCTCGGCCTCCCAGTCCGCCTCTCCAGCATCGTCCCAGCTGAACGGCCGGGGATCGGTGTCGTCGAAGTAGGGAGCCACACAGCTGTTGCGGTACCAGCTCCAGTCCCAGGGCGGCCCGTCGGGAAACTCCACGAAGTCCACGCATCCGTCGCCGTTCACGTCGGCGAAGCGTCCCGCTTTCCAGATGTCCGATCCGATCCCGAAGTCGTCGGTGTCGAAGTCGTCTTCGTAGGGATCGTAGCGAGTGACGTCGTTGCCGTCCTCGTCGAGGATCTCGCTGAAGCCGTCTGCGTTCAGATCGAGGATCTCGAAGGCGATTCCCTTGCCGTTGTTGCCGTTGAAGGTCGTGGCCGAGAAGGGAAAGGGCCATCGATCAGTGTCGGTGGTACCTGCGAAGCTCTCGTCCTCCTGGTACACGCGCTTCAGCGTCTTCACCACGCAGCCCTGACCACCGTCGTCGCAGAACACGCGGGTCATGGCCACGTCGGCACGACCGTCTCGGTTCAGCTTCAGGGGCAGGATCATCACGCTGTCGGTGGCGTTGTTCCATCCGTGGGTCACCCCGTCGTCGACCAAGTCCATGTCCCCGAAGTCGAAGTACTCGGTGACGTCGACGGGGGCCGAAAAGCTGGGTGCGTCGAAGGCGTAGGTGTACTCGCGCTCCACGCGCTCCTCGCCTGCCGATCCCAGTCGCGTGATCCGCCACAGATAGGAGCCCTTGTAGTCCGTGCCCGTTCCGTCCTCGTCGAGATAGGTCAACTGGTAGTGGGAGACGGGCAGGCCAGCCGAGGTGACCTCGATGTCCGTCAGGCGCTCCGTCAAGAAAGTGGGCGTGCCCGACGACACGCTCATCGTGGGGTTGGGATGTGGTCCGTAGGAGAAGAGGATCTTCTCCCGCGGTGTGTTCTTGGGCATCCCGTACCGGATCTCCCGGAGCCGGTGGTGACGGCTGTCGGAGAACCAGTAGTCGGCATCGACGGGTGCCCCCGACACCGCGGGCCCCACCTCGTAGTCGTAGATGATCTGCAGACCGAAGGGGTCCGTACGCAGAGACGGCAACCACCGCACCGTGTTGCAGAGCGTGTCGTCACGAGGGCACAGCTCGTGGTCTGGGTGGTAGAAAGTGTCCTGTGCAGCGTCGAGGGGTCCGAGCACGTCCTCCTTGGAGCGCCCGTCGGCCTGGCTTAGGAGCACCGTGGCGTGATCCCCAGTCACGCCTCCGATGGTGCCGTAGATCAGGGTGCTTCCATCAGGCAGGTAGGCGGTCCACGTGTTGCTGGGCTCGTCGTAGATCAGGACCCGCCCATCCTGGCGCTGCGGCTCCCAGCCACGATCGGTGTTCCACAGCTGGCTTCCGCCCAGCAGGTACCGATCCTCGGCGGTCTGGTTCGGGGGTCCCCCATCCCGACTCTGCCTCGAGATGGCGGCTTCGTGGGACAGGTAGAAGCCCACGCCCAGCCCCGAGTCCCGGGACCGATGATCGTGCACGATGGCCAACGACGGCACCGTGTCGTTGGGCGCAGGGGGCACCTCGATCTCGACGGAGTCGGGGTAGCCGCCCATGTGCAGACCGGTGTTCGCCACCACGGGGTCGCGCGGCTCACCCGCGGGCCGGTCCGGGCTCCACCCGGAGGTCTTCACCATCAAGGTGCCGGTGGGCGGAGGGGTGGGCGTGTCGTTGGGGTCGGGTAGTCCCCCTCCTCCAGGAGGCATCATCATGGGGAGCGGACCGGCGGGCGCCGCGCGGTCCTCCGGCCAGACGGACTGTGCGAAGACGGGAGACGTGGAGCGAGACAAGCGCGCCGGGACTCGCTCAGAGGGAGTGCAGTCCCCTCGCTCCATGCACACGGGATCTTCGCTCTCGATGGCAGCCGGCTCGTCCTCGAGGGCTAGGCAGCGCGTGTGGTCGGCACAGTCGGGATCGGCACATCCCAGCAGGCCATCGGCATCGGTGTCGCGCCAGCCCCCACAGGCGGTCTCTCGCTCCGTGAGCTCGCTGATGTTCAGCACCACCTCGTCGGATGCGGCCACCTCGATCAGCGCGGGCTCCACGCCACAGGTGCCGGTCTGGGCCAGGTCCCACACGTGGTCGATGGCAACGATCACGGACTCTCCGGCAGACAGCTCGACCACGACCTGGCCGGCATGGCCTTGCTGGCCCACGCCCGATGCACTACAGCCGAGCTCCCGTCCCCCGCAGGTGTCGTACAGCGCGATGGCGGCGCTGAAGCCAGACTCGGCGGCGTCGAACACGTAGGTGCCATCCGCCGGAGCCGTGAACGGCACCGCGAAGTCGGCTCCGCCTCCGAGCGAGCACGACAGGGCGTGCTCGTCACCGAGGGCAGCCAGCGACCCCACCACCCGGCGCGGCACCGAGACCACCTGCTCGGCATCCAGGCACGTGGACGCGCACTCGCTCAGGTTCGCACACCGCGCATCGGCGCAGTCGACCTGGCAGTCGCCGTTGTTGTCGATGCCGTCGTCGCAGGTCTCCGAGCAGGACTCGTGCGTGTGGCAGCGTGCATCCACACAGTCCACGTCACCGTCACCGTCGTCGTCGATGCCGTCGTCGCAGGTCTCTGGGCAGGCCGGGTCGAAGGTGCAGGATCGATCCGCACAGTCCAACGCGCCGTCCGCATCGTCGTCCAGACTGTTGTCGCAGATCTCGCGGTCGGCACGCTCGACGAAGAGCTCGAACGGCGCCCCCTTCGGATCGACGCTCGTCACGGCAGCAATCACGGTCTGGCCCGCCAGCAGCTCGCGCTCCAAGAAGGCAGAACCAGGCCCCGACGGCTGGCAGCTGGTGGCAGGTGCTCCGCACGCTTCGTGGAGCGCCAGCGAGAAGGAGGTGGGGTCTCCAAGGTGGAACGTGTAGGTGCCTTCCTCGTCCGCAGTGAACGCGACGGTGGCCGTCGGCCCCGCGAGGCCGCAGGATTCAACCTCGGGATCCAAGCTGCCCGTCGTGTTCCCCGTCACGCGAAGCGGGAGGTCCCCATCGGCAACGAGCTCAGGGCATAGATCACCACACGCCTCGTCGTGGGCACAGTCCTCGTCAGCACAGTCCACCGCGCCATCGAGATCGGAGTCGATCCCGTCATCGCAGGTCGCGTCTTGGCTCTGCAGGGGCACCACGCGCAACTCGAAGGCCCCGTCGGTACCTCGCGTGTCGCCGTCCACGGCGAGCAACACGGGATCGTCGGCGGTCAGTGACAGACGTAGCGGATCCGATCCGCTGGGCTGGTCCATGCAGACCAGCTCGGCTCCCTGGCACCCGTCCAAGGCGAACACCTGAACCGGTACGTCGCTCGCGTGCACGAGCACCAGGAACTCCCCGTCGTGGGGCGGTGCGAAGAACAGGACTGCATCCTCGCCCCCCGCGTCCTGGCATCCGTGGGGCGACACGTGGTCGCCTGCTCCAGCCAGCGAGCCGACGTACACGCCAGCGGCGTCGATTACGCCGTCCGCACAGTCGGGCACTCCGGCCATGGTGTCCGCCGTACCATCCACGGCGGTCCGCAGCAGCGGATCCTCCTCCGCATGCTCCACGACGAGTAGAGGGGGGTCTGCTTCGTTGCATGACAGCCACGACACGGCCGCTAGGCACACCAGACCCCACGAGGGTGTCTGTCCCATAAACGCTCCAAACCAACTTCAAGAAAACCAACGCCTCGACCATCGCATGGAGGGACGTGCGTGGGAATTGCACAATCGAAACAGCTCAACGCATCCACAGAAAACCGAATTCGATTCTACGTTCCCGAGACACCCCGAAAACATTCGTGCAAATGTCACAGACGTGTGCCTCCCTGCACCGTCGAATGACCGTCTCGGATGTGTCCAGCCACGGCTCTGGAGCGTCTACCGAAAAGGGCACGCGCCACACAAGCCATCAGGCTATGGGCTGACCTTCACCGGAGGAGACCCATGGCCTTGCAGGCCGGCATCGTCGGGCTGCCCAACGTGGGCAAGAGCACCCTGTTCAACGCGCTGACCTCTGCAGGAGCGGAGTCGGCGAACTACCCCTTCTGCACCATCGAGCCCAACGTCGGCGTGGTGGCGGTGCCCGATCCGCGGCTCGACCAGATCGCGTCCAAGATCACCACCGACAAGATCATCCCCACCTCCGTGGAGATCGTCGACATCGCGGGCTTGGTGCGCGGCGCAAGCCAGAACGAGGGCCTCGGCAACCAGTTCCTCGGCAACATCCGCGCCGTCGACGCCATCCTGCACGTGGTGCGCTGCTTCGACGACGACGACATCACCCACGTCGACGGCGACGTGTCTCCCACCCGCGACATCGAGACCATCAACCTCGAGCTGATCTTCGCCGATCTCGAGGTCGCCGAGCGTCGCTTCGACAAGTGGCGCAAGGCCGCGAAGTCGGGCGACAAGGAGGCGGTGGCCGAGCGCGACTTCGCCGAGAGGCTCGTGGCCTTGCTCACCGAAGGCAAGCCCGTGCGCTCTGGCGACTGGGTGGAGGCCGATCAGGCGCTGCTGCAGCGCTGCCAGATGATCACGGCCAAGCCCGTGCTCTACGTGTGCAACGTGGACGAGGACGGCCTGTCCGCCGACAACGCCCACGTCACCACGGTGCGTGCCCACGCCGCCTCGGAGGGCAGCGGCGTGGTGGTGCTGTGCGCCAAGGTGGAGGCGGAGATCTCAGAGCTCGACGCCGACGACCGTGTGGAGTTCCTGTCGGACCTGGGGCTGAAGGAGCCGGGGCTGTCCGTGCTCGCTCGCGGCACCTACGAGCTGCTGGGCCTGCAGACGTTCTTCACGGCGGGCGAGAAGGAGATCCGCGCCTGGACGATTCACCAGGGCTGGACCGCACCGAAGGCGGCGGGGGTGATCCACACGGACTTCGAGCGCGGCTTCATCCGGGCGGAGGTCTACACCATCCCCGACCTGATGGAGTACAGCTCGGAGGCGGGCATGAAGGCGGCGGGCAAGCTGCGCCTGGAGGGCAAGGAGTACGTGGTGCAAGACGGCGACGTCATGCACTTCCGGTTCAATGTGTAGCTGTAGTTTGTAACTGCGTTTTCGCGGCTGCAAACTTCTTCGAGACACGTTCCGAGACACACATGCCTAACGTGAGGTCACCGATGGACAGGAGACCTCATGGCTTCGATCGCAGGGATCAAAGGGATCAGCTACGCGCCGTACCGCGGCGGGTGGAAGCTCCGGTGGCGTGAGACACACGAGACACCCGACGGGGTCGTCCGGAAGGCGCGATCGTTCACCCTGGCCGACGAGGCCGAGGTTCCGGTGGTCGCGGTGGAGATCCGGCGAGCGCTGGACCGGCAGGGGTGGTGGGAGCCTGGTGCGGTCGAGGTCTCGGAGCTGGTGAAGCCGCTTCAGGTCGATCTGGAGGCGCTCGCCGGGGAGTGGCTGGTCCGAAAGGTCGGTCGCAGGCGGCTGTCCGCATCCACGAAGGCGAACCTCAAGGGGTCGGTGAAGCGGTTCTTCGAGGGGGTGCGGGTGGTCGAGGGGCTGCCGGACGGGCCGATCCCGGGGCGGCACCTGAACCGGGACGTGGTGGAGCGGGTCACGGTGTGGCTGGCCGCCCGGTACGCCGAGGGGACCGTGTACCAGACGCTTCACCCGGTGCTGCGGGAGTTCTGGCCGTGGGCGAGTGACCGCGGGGTGCCGGGGATGGAGGTGGCGCCTCGGGACACCGGGTCGCTGATGCCGAGGAACGCGGTGTACGCGCCGCCGAACGTGCTGCCGACGCTGGCCGAGGTGGACGCGATGATCGGGCGAATCACGGTGCCGCGGGCTCGGACGGCGGCGGTGTTGATGCGGGGGACCGGACTGCGGATCGAGCAGGTGGCACACGTGCGCGGAGACGACTTCGACGTCGAGGCCGGGACGATGGTCGTGAGGAAGGGCAAGTCGCGGCGGGAGAAAGCGCTGATGCGGACGGTAGCGGTGCCGACGTGGCTGGTGCCGACGCTGGGGGAGCTGGGGGCGATGCGGGAGGGGTTCCTGATCCGGCACCAGGACCGGTACGGCGGGGTGTACGAGGAGGTGATGCCCTCGCCCCGGAACCTGGCGGCGCACTTCAAGCGGGCTTGGGAGCGGGCGGAGAAGGAGGAGGTCGTGCGCGCGGGGGTCTGGAAGCCGGGGAACCGGAAGAAGGCGAGCACGACGCATGCGCTGCGGGCGGTGTACCAGGCCACGCTCGAGGAGGCCGGGGTTCGGGACGGGGTGATCGACTGGCTGGTCGGGCACTCGGGGAGGAGCACGCGGGCGACGAGCTACACGAAGCCGTCGCTGGAGCAGATGCGGTCGGCGGTGGCGCACATTCCGGCAATCGGGGATCGATGATGCTGCAGAGTTACTCGTAGTCCACTGGCGGTCAGACCCGTCAGGCGGAAGAAGAGATGCATCGCTTGTACGAGGACGTCCTGTCCATCCAGAACCTGCTGCTTGCGCGCGCCACAGGGGGCATTGCCGCCGAGCACGACTATCAGCACCTTCGCGCCGGGTTCGGCGTGACAGTGAGGTCTGGGGTGCGCTCCCTCCCTTCGTGCGGAGCTGCCGTTCGCTCGATCAGTTCTGGTCCTTCATCAAGGGGAAGTCTGACCGCTACGCTGGGAGACGGGAGTTCATCTGGGCCGGATTCCGACCACTGCTCGAGCAACTGGAGCGGGGCGGTGCCCACCCATCCGACGCCTCCGTCGGCGGTGCCCTGGAGGTGCTCGACTCGGCCTACGTGCAGGAAGTCTGGAGCAAGGCCCTCGAACGGCGGCAGACTGATCCCGAGGGTGCGATCACGGCCGCGCGGACCCTGCTTGAGGCGATCTGCAAGCAGATTCTCGACCGCTGCGACGTCGAGTACACGGACCGCGAGGATCTCCCGAAGCTCTACCGACTGGTGGCGAAGGAGCTCAACCTCGCGCCCAGCCAGCACACCGAGGAGACGTTTCGGAAGATCCTGGGGGGATGCACCGCCGTCGTGGGGGAGCTGGGTTCGCTCCGCAACCGCCTCAGCGATGCCCACGGACGGGGAGGGCCGGCACCGGTGCGTCCTGCTCCGCGCCATGCGGAGCTCGCGGTGAACCTTGCCGGCTCCATGGCCCAGTTTCTGGTCGCCACTTGGGCTGAGCGGCACCGCGCGTAGTCTCCCGACGGAGGAAGGGTGCCAAACGAAGAAGCCATCATCGATTCGGACCGCAAGGTCATCGCTACCCTCACGGATCGTGGCGATCCGCTCCGTGTCGCCCGGGAGGTGAAGCACTGGGCGTACTTCTCGTCGCGAGTCGGTGCGGACATGTTCGTCGAGTGGCTTGCCAACGCAGGACTCGACGACATCAGCGTCGCGGAGGACGACGCGTACGACGAGGACCTGGTGTGGCGGGTGACGTACACGCACGAGATTCGCCCGACGCTCGAGGCCGTCACCGCACACACGGTCCCGGCAGCTCACGAGGCCGACCGGCTCGCTGGCCGGTACGACGGCTGGGAGACCTCGGTCGAGGCCGAGTGAAGTCTTCGAACGTGCCGATCGCAGCGGCCCCCGCGGAGTAGTCTGGGCGTCCGGAGGAATTGAGCTGGATGAGGCGTTGGCTCCTCGAGATGAGTGTGCTCCCTGAGCTGCGCGTCGGTGACGTGCTGCGCGTCCTGGTGGAGACCCACGGCGGCGGACCCCGGAAGTCGGTAGTCACCCGAGCGTGCAACCAGGCGAACGGCCAGCACACCGGCAGGCTCTCCAGCGACGTCGCCGACTACCACGTGACCCGTCTCGGCCGAGGCCCGACGGGACTGGTGATGGTCGAGTCCGATGCGGACGAGGAGACCCTCGCACGCCTGGCGCCGGCGGTCGACGAGGTGTGTCCGGTCCGCTTCGCCCGCATCGCGGACGCCGAGTTCGAGTACTGGCAGAACGCTGCGGACCAGCTGCTCTACCGGAACCACCCGAAGCGCCTCCAGGGACTACTTTTGGTCGACAACGGGCTCCCGCCACCGCTCAACCAGCAGGTCGTCGACACGAGCCGCAACCCGGGACGCCGACGGATCCGGAACGAGGGGCTCGTCGAGGGACTCGGGCATCGCATGTGGTTCGGGGCGGACTACCCCCGGGTGATGCGCCAGACCGTCGAGGCGCTCCGCAGGTTCGGCGGCGAGTGGAGCGAGGAGCACCCGGGCCTCTGGCACGTGCGGTGGCACCCGACGCCCATCGTCGAGACGTCTGACCGAGACGTGTTCCGGCGGATGGAGCTGTTCCGAGAGAACGCCTTCGGAGACCCGATGGAGCGCGCGCCTGTGGCGACAGCTCCTCCGCGCGGGAGCGTGGCTCACAAGCTCCGCGTCACCACGCCAGATGCGGAGGCTCGACGGTCGCTGGAGGACTGGGCAGCTTGCACCGACGGAATCACCACGCGGCAAGCCAGCCGAATCACGAATCCGAAGACCGGAGAGGTCATCCAGGACGGCGACGACCTCGTACGCTGGCACGACCACAGCGATGGCTGGCGCCGGGAGTTCCCCGTGGGACCGCGCGGCCTGCTGGCGATCCGACCGGACGCCGAGACGGCCGACTTCCTACGGGAGGTAGCTGTCCGCCTTTCGCTGCCGGTCGAGGAGACCGTGGAATGACCCACCGCGATCCCGAACGCACAGGCCCCGTCCGGCTGGGCACCATCCACACCCCGAGCGGCATCCTCGCCACTCTCGACTGTGGACTGATGCACCTGTGGTGCCACGACCGCCCGCCCCAACTACCCGACGGGGTCCTCAGCTCCCCCGAGGCCACCGCCAACGCGAACAACTCCGCCGACCTCCAGCTCACCGGCCCCGACGCGGAGGCCTGTGGGCTGGCGTACGACCGCTCGCACCACCCGCTGTTCGTTTTCGACATCCCGGGCTCACACGTGGACGAGCGCATCGAAGGGCTCCGGACCTTCGCCGACGAGCACGGCTTCGACGTGCAGATCGAGGTCGTTCGTCCCCAGCTGTCGCACCTCCAGCGCGCACACGACATCATCGCGCGCCAGCCCGGGGGCTCGATCAACTTCCACGGGATCTGGGCGTCCGTGGCATCCGGACTGCCCACCGACCGCGAGCTGCCCGTGTTCGCCGACGCGCACGAGGGCACCGAGTTCGCCGGTCGGTGGCAGCGGGTCTACGTGGTCGCGCGGGATGCCGAGATCGTCCGCTCCGAACAGGCCGGCTGGGCAATGGTGGACGAGGCCCGGCTGATGTTCTGCGACCTCGACCGACTCGGAGTGTGGAACGACCGGGAGACGATCGACGGCAAGGCCGACCTGGTGTTCTGGGACCGCGACGCCGCGAGCGTGGCCGCCGAGTTCGCCGCGCCCCAGCTCGGTGAAGACAACTACGGTTGGCGGGACAGGCCGGTCGACGAGATCGTGGACCTCAGCCACCGTATCCAGGCCGTCCGAGACGCCGGCGAGCAGAAGTTCGCCCTCGACTTCCGGCCGCACACCCACCACTGGATCGCGATGGAACAGGTTCGGAGCGGCGAGACGGAGTCGGGCGTCGTGGACCTGGACGGCGCCGCAGCAACTGTGTTCATGACCACCTGGGGCGATGGAATCTGGGAGGTACACCGGGACCTGGACGCGAACGGGCAGGTGGTCCGAGCGCGGGTCGAGCTCGCGACCGACCAGACGGTCGAGCGGATGCGGGCGGTAAACGAGCGCTTCTTCGGCGCTCTGTCCGAGCTGGCACTGGTCACGCAGCGCGCGTGGGACCACGGGATCGGCTTCTGCTGTCGCGATCACACGGACCGCGAGAAGGACAGCGGGTGGTGGTTCTCCCATGGAGACGAGTCCCAGGAGTACGTGGACGACCCCGAGAACGTCCTGCGGGTCCCGCTGAGAGACCTCGTCGATCGCGATGAGTCGCTGGAGGCCATCGTGAAGCAGCCACACGGTACGGCGTGGCACCGCAAGCCAGGCGCGGCGGAGTTCAGCCAGATTCAGGACTGGGCGGCCGAGTGAGCGCGGAGCAGCTGGTGCAGGCCTACCGAGCCGGGGACCACGAGCGCGCCTGGGCCGAGCTCCTCCGGAACAACTCGGGGGGCACAGTCACCTCCGATGCTGTCGCCGCGGTGCTCACCGAGATGATGACCATCGTCGCCCGCAACACCGACCGCTTGCTCGACAACCTCGAGAAGGCCGGCTGGCGACTCGGAAGCCTCGATGGCGAACCCAACTACTGGAACAACCCGCCGTGGTGGGTCCCAGGGCGCTCCATCGCCCCCGAAGGCGCCGCAGAACAAGCCGAGAACGTGCTCGGTGCCCTGCCCTCCACGTACAAGGCGTTCATCCGCCACGTCGGCGCGGTGTCGCTGGCTGGCTTCCATCCCGACTGGCCGGGTCCGGAGCGGCTCGATCCGCTGGTACTCGACCGGGTCTGGGGCCCCGGTCTCGAGTCCCTGGAAAGCGAGCGGGAGGAATGGCTCGAGGACGAGGAGGACGAGCCTTGGCTGCTGCCGCTGGCACCGGACCGGTTCCACAAGGCCAACATCAGCGGCGGCGGCCCGTACGGCTTCGCGCTTCCCTCACCTGGAATCGAGGATGCCTTCGTCTGGTGGGAGGCCGGGTCCGCGGCAGGCCAGCGGGCCGACCCCTTCGTCGAGTATCTGCGGCTGGCGTTCCGGTGGGGCGGCTTCCCCGGCCTGGAGTTCGATGAGGCGGCCCAGCCAAAGGTACCTGTCGGGGACCTTTGCCGCGGGCTGGAGCACTTCTGATGCCGCTCACGACGACGGACCAGTGGCTGGACGAAGCCGAGGCGTCGCTCGGCAGACGCCTCCCCGCGAGTCTGCGGAAGCTGCTGAAGGAACGCAACGGCGGCGAGCTCTACGCGACGGACGACGTCTGGGAAGTCCACCCAGTCTGGGACAAGCGGGACCGGAGGTACCTGACCCGTACCTTCAACCACCTGGTCGCAGAGACCGAGAGCTGCCGCGAGGTGGACTGGTATCCGGCCGACGCCCTCGCGATCGCCGTGTGCAACGCGGACCGCCTGGTCCTGATGCCCGAGGACGAGACCCGGTACGACGACACCGTGTACTTCTGGGACTTCCACGGCGAGGAAGTCGAGCGCATCGCCAACAGCGTGCTGGACCTGGTCGATGAACCGGAGGACTGGGATGAGTGACACCCTCCAGCGCATGAAGACCCGCGTCTCCTGCCCAGGTCCGCACTGTGACCTCTGTGACACAGCAGGCGCACCGCTCACCCCCGGCGAGGTGGCGCAGGTCGAGGCACGACTCGGGCGCGAGCTTCCGCCGTTCCTAGAGGCGCTCCTGACCGAGGTTGGCGACGGAGGCTACGGCTTCGCCTACGGGCATCTCGGGGTCGCGCGTCCCCACCCGGACGCGAAGCAGGACACCGCGTTGGGACTCTGGGACAGCTACCGCCAGCCGGACCCTGACGACCCGCACTGGCAGTGGCCGCCGAATCTGCTGCCGCTGGTCCACCTGGGGTGCGCCATGTACCTGTGCGTCGACCTGGACTCATCGGACGAGGCCATCGTGTGGTTCGAGCCGAACCCGCATGTGGACGGCCAGCCCTGGTCGGATGCGTTCTTCCCCTTCGGGATGGGGCTCGAGGCGCCGATGCAGCGCTGGCTCGACGGGGCCGACGTCGTCGAGCTGTTCGAGCAGTCCTGGAACGCCCAGCAAGACGGGGAGAGCGAGTGAGCCGCCCGTTCTTCGAGCTGCTCCACCCGGATGACGCGTTGTCGTTGATCCGGGAGTGGGCCGCGGCGGCGCCTCACGCCGTCGAGGTCCTGCCGTGTGCTCCCGAGGACGGCCAGCGGACCCTCGAAGCGCTCCAGGTGACCACCCGCTCGCCCCTCGGAGCCCTGGGCTACCACACGGGCGGCCTGCTCCTGGACCGCGGTTGGCTCCGCATCCTCGGTGCCGGCTGCGATCGGCTCCCGCGGGCTCTGGACCGATGGAACGGGCTCGGCACCGAGCCCCCCTCGTCGGCGACCTTGCCCGACGATCTTCTATCGGCGGGCACGGTCGGGGCGGCACGCCAACGTCTCGTCGCGGG
>JAHQVJ010000020.1 GCA_019634415.1 Myxococcales bacterium | reverse complement strand
GATCTGCTCGAAGCCTTGCAGCAGGTTCACCCGCTTGGGCGACAGGTTGGGGTTCGCGGAGAAGGCGTAGGTCTGGTAGCCGTTGGCGCCGAGGTGCTCGGCGAGTGTGACGTTGTCGTTGTCGAGCCAGCGGTGATCGAAGCCCGCGCCGTGGGTGCTGGGGGCCAGCCCCGTGAAGAGGCTCGCGTGGGACGGCACGGTCCACATGGCGGGGCTGATGGCGCGCTCGTAGATCACGCCGTGCTCCTCGGCCCAGGCCTTCATGCGCGGGGTGGTGTCGCGCTTCGCGCCGTACAGCGACATGGCATCTGCCCTCGCCGTGTCCCACAGGATCACGAGCACGTTTGGGGGCCCCGGGTCGTCTCCGCTGCGCATGGACAGAGAGGCGGCTGCCATGGCCAGTAGGGCGACCGCACCCAGCACCAACGCGATCCGGTGTCTACTCATGGCTGTGCTCCGCGTTCGTCGATGGGCTGCAGTGGGTGCGACTGTAGTCGTCGTCGTCGTCGTCGCCGACATAGCCCAGGGCCTGCAGCATCTGCAGCTCGCTACGGTCTTGGCCGCCCGCCTTGCCGCGACGGTCTCGCCCGATGCGCTGGGCGGGGTCGTACACGGGCAGCTGCTGCTCCCAGGCGCTCAGGGCACCGAGCAGTCGCTTCACCCGATCCGGCTGCTCGGCGGCGCGGTCGGTGTGCTCGCCGGGATCCGTGGCCAGGTCGAACAGCTGCGTGGCGCCGTCGGATGCGTGCACCACCTTGTGGGAGTCTTCGAACACGGCGCAGTAGGTGCGCAGCAGCTGGGCGTAGTCACCCAGGTCGCCGTACACCTCGGCCACGTTGCGCAGCTGGCTGGCGTAGGGATCGAGGAGCTGCGCGAACACCGTGGCGGGTCCTTCGTCGGAGGCCAGCAGCGTGCGGGTCTGGGTGCCGAGGGGCTCGGCGATCCCCACCACGTCGAGCACGGTGGAGAACACGTCGGCGGTGCTCACCCGGCGCGACACCCGACCCGTGCGCCGCGCTCCGGGCAGTCGGACCACCAGGGGCACGTGCAGTAGCTGCTGGTGGATGGACCAGCGGTGCTCGAAGCGCTGGTGCTCGCCCAGGTGCTCCCCGTGATCGGAGACGAGCACGACGAGGGTGTCGTCGAGCACGCCGCGCTGGGTCAGCGCGTCGAACAGCTCGGCGGTGGCGTCGTCCAGATCGAGCAGGGCGGCGTCGTACACGCCCCGGATCGCCTCGAGCTCGGCCTCGGTGTAGTCCCGCTGGCCGATCATGAACTCGTTCTCGGCGCGCAGCGAGACGTCTGTGGCGAGGCCCAGCGCGAGGGTGTCGTCGTCGAGCAGGCGCTGACGTGCCGAGCGACTGGGCACGCGCGGCGTGTGGGCCTCCATGAGGTTGAGGTAGGCGAAGAAGGGCGCGGAGGAGTCGTCGCGTCGATCGAGCCAGCGGAGGAAGCCCTCGACGATCACCGGCGCGGCGTCCTTGAAGGCGGCCTTGGGCCAGTGGTCGTCGGCGCTGCCGGCGAAGGCAGGACCCAGCTCGTTGCTGGCGTCGTCGGGCAGCAGCTTGCCGAGGGTGGCGCGCTTCGCGGCTTCCACCTGGGGCCCCCGCTCTCCCTTACGCGGGTAGGTGGTGCGCAGCGTGGCCACCCCCTGGGTGAGGTTGGTGAGGGGGCCGGCGATCAGGTTGGAGCTGAACCAGAACGTGTCGTAGCCGGCGTCGCCGAGGATCTCGGGCAGGGTGCGGTGGTGGTGATCGAGCCAGCGGTACCCTGCGCGTGCGCCGTGCGTGGTGGGGTAGAGCCCCGTGAGCATCGTGGCGTGGGTGGGCAGCGTCCAGGTGCCCGGGGCGGTGGCCTGATCGAACACCAGCGCCTGCTCGGCGAACGCCTCGAGGGCGGGCGTGGTGGCGCGCTCGTGGCCGTACAGGCTCATGCGGTCCGCGCGGACCGTGTCCCACAGCACCACCAGCACGTTGGGGGGCGTGGTGGGTGCAGGGGTGCCGGGCCACAGGGCCACGGCTCCCGCCGTGGCGAGGCCGATGATCCCCAGCGCCCCGAGGAGCCACGTTCTCCGTGCGTGCATGGCCCCGAACGTACCCCAGGTACGACGCCTTCGCTGGACTGCCTGGTACCCTGCCGCCGCGACAGGGGGCTGGATGAGGTCATGGATTGGGGTGTGGTTGTGTGCCGCGTTGGCGTGGATGCCCGCCGACGCATCGGCCGGTCGGCCAGGGTTCGCCTTGATCCAGACGGGGGAGGAGATCTTCGAGGTGGGGGCCTTGCCCGAGGTGGTCTCCTCGCCCGAGACCGAGGGCTGGCGGGCTGGCTACAAGTGCAGCGTCTTCGGTCTGTTCTGGGCCTACGTGCATCGGTGGGACTGCATGCCGGTGGCCTTCCGTGGCGACGAGTACAGCGAGGAGCCCACCATCGTGGCGGCCATCGACGATCAGTACACGATGGCGGACGTCCAGCTGAGCCCGTGGGGCCGCTATGGACGGTACGTGCTGGGGATCGGCTTGGTCGCAGTGGTGCTCGCCCAGCTACGTAGGGGTTGACGGACCTCGAGGCAACATGGCCAAGACCGACACGAACAGCCTGGCAATCGGCTTCATCGCGGGGATGTTCTGCGGCCCCTGCGGCATCGGGCTCGCCATGCTCTACAGCCCTCGGACCCTGGTGGGGGGCATCGTGGGGTGGCTGGTGGGCATGCTCCTGGGCTTCTACACCTGGCTTCCCTTCTTCACCGAGGAGGCGGGCAGCTCGCTGCCGCCGCTCGAGGTGGAGGAGCCGTCGGTGCGGCGCATGCGCTTGGACGGCGCGCCCGTCCCGCCCCAGCGCGAGCTGTTTCCGCCAGCACTCCTCGCCGGCATCGTCGGCGGCGTGATGGCCCTGTTGGGGAGCGCAGGGGCGGCCTGGATGTGGTGGGCCGACGACGGGGCAGAGCAGGAGGGCGAGGAGATCAGCGAGGAGCCCTGAAGCGGATGGTGAGCTCGTGGTTGGTGCCATCTCGCTCGCGGATCACGCAGGTTCCCTTGCGTCGAGACTGGCCGTCGCGCCAGATCCACAGGCGGCCGTCCCGGATCCGACAGCGGGTGCCGCGGGTGTCCTCGTCGGACTGCGGGGGCCACTCGCCCTGCAGCACGAAGCTCGCTGCGACCTCGTCCACGCCCGGATGGATGGAGACCCCCAAGCGAGGATCCTGCTCGGGATCGAAGGCCGGCACCAGCTTGAGGACCACGGTGGTCGTCGAGCCTGCACAGGACAGCGGTTCCCAGGTGGTGGGCCAGTCCTCGTTGCTCACGTCGTAGCAGATCCGGGTGCGCTCCTCCTGGCGGCTGCAGGTCAGCGAGACGTTGCCCGAGACGTCCTCGACCTGTCCCTCGATGCCGAGATCGACGGGCAACACGAGGCACACCCCGAACCCACGGCCGTCGGAGGGGGGCTGGGTGGGCACGGGGGCTCGATACGTCCAGGTGGCCGCCTGAGCCGAGAGCGCCAACATCCACATGGGTCTTCCTCCAAGAGCATGAGTCTGGTGCTCGCCTGCGGAGCACACGTCACGCGACAACTGGTCAAAATGCGTTCACTGCGATGACGTTGGTGAGCGCGATGCCTGCGGTCATGGGGCCAGCGGACTCGGTGGTGTGCCACACTCGGGCGTAGACGAGGCCGTCGTCCACGGGCAGCTCGAGCTCCCCCTGCACGCCGGGCTCGAGCGCCACCTCCGCGAGCACGGCGCCGTTGGCCTGCTTGAGCTGCAGCACGCGATCGCGCTCTGCGGTGGTGGCCCGCGCCGTCACGGTGGCGGGCCCGCGGAGCTGCTGCCCGGCCTGTACCGTGCGAGCCTCGCTGGAGGCGGTGAACGCCAGCGTGGTACCGGGCTCGGCGATCGTCACGCGGCCTGCGGCGATGGCCTGGACCACGGTCTCGTCCTCGAACACGTAGACCCAGGTGGTGGGCCAGCCCAGCGGCGGATCGGTGACGGTGCCGGGGGCCTCGGTACCCCAGCGATGGCAGTCACTGCCCCCCACCGGCACCACACGTCGGCCCTCGGCGACTCGCTCCTCCCATGCAGCCACGCCCCGCTCGTCCCAGGCATCGAACCGCACGGTGCCGTTGTAGACCTCCATCCCGTCGAAGTCCTCGCTGGTCCAGTCGTACTGGATCCACTGGGCGATGGCGAAGGGGTGGGCGACGATGGCCAGACCGCCTGCATCCTTGCACTGTGCGACCCCCTGCCCGCCGGTGACCTTGCCCGGTGGCCGATCCTCGAAGTGGTCCAGCTTCGGGAAGGAGGTACTGTTCAGGGGCAGGCACAGGGTGTGACCCGTGGGCTCCTGGGTGAAGTCCAGCGAGTGCACGGGGCTGATCTCGCTGGCGAGGAACACGCCCTCGGGCCAGTCGGCCGCCGGCAGCTCCGGGCCCTGGTTGGGGCAGTCCTCCACGTCGCCGGTGGGGCAGTCCATGGAGCCCATGCTGTTGCTGTGGTCGGTGAGGAAGAGGAAGGACAGCCCCGCCTTGTCCATGGCCGCGCCGAGCACGTCGGGGGTGCCCAGGCCATCGGTGTCGTTGCTGCCCACGCTGCTGTGGACGTGCAGATCGCCTGCGAGCCAGCGCCCCACTCGGTCGGTGGGACTCCCCGAGTCGCCGGTGGTGGGCGTGGTCACAGGGGGCTCGGTGGGGGTGGTGGAGCCGGTGCAGGCCAGGAGGATCGTGAGCATGCAGGGAGTCTACTTCGGGAGGCGCGCTCCCATTCCCTGCACGAGCCAGGGATCGTCGTCGGTGAGTAGCTCGCCGTCGGGCCCCGCGGGGTTCGACACGTCGCCCAGCGCCACCGAGCTGCAGTCCGGTGCCTCGGCGATACGATCCGCCAGCTCCCCGTTGTCGGCGGCCGCACAGGCGCCCACGGTCACGTCCACCGTGCCCCAGCCGTCCAGCCCGACGTCGTTGCCCACGAGCACCACGTCGTCGAGGGTGGCCTGTAGCCCAGGGTCTGCCCCGAGCAACACGCCCGCCTGGCGGCTGTCGATCACCGTCAGCCGCTGCAGCTGCACGTCGGTCACCGCGTTGCGCTGCACCGAGATGTGCACGCCGTCCTGACCGGCGCGGATCACCGTGTTGTCGGTGAGGGTGAAGCCGTTCAGATCGCCCCATGCGTCGCTGATCTGGAAGCCCTCCCGCTTGGTGTCGAACACCAGGTTGTGCGCGTAGCGGCCGGGGCTCGCGGCCTCGATCCCCCAGTCGGTGTCGAACACCACGTTGCGCTCCACCACCACCGAGTCGATCTGATCCTTGATGTTGATGGCGTCGTGCTTGGTGTCGAAGGGGTCGCGGCAGCCGTGCACCAGGTTGGCCACCACCTCGACATGCTCGTGGGCGGCTTGCTCCGTGCCCTCGGCGCCGCCGATGTAGATGCACTCGCCCAGCTGATCGTAGACGTGGGTGTTGCGCACCACGAAGGACGCCGACCGGTGTCCGGAGCGGTTGGCGTAGTCGAGGAGGATGGCGGGGGTGCCCTTGTTGTCGTGGACGACGAGATCCTCGAGCACCACGTGGTCGCCGCTACGCCAGTAGACCCCCTTGTCGCGGGAGCCAGTGACCTCGAAGCCGCGCACGGTGACGTAGCTGCGGGGCACGTCGTCGAAGGTGGTGTGGATCCCGGGGGCGATGGCCCGGGCGTCGGAGCTGTTCTGGGTCCAGCCCGACGTGTCGCGCACCCAGCCGCGGCCGTCGAGCAGCAGGCGGTGCGTCGAGGTGCTGGTGCGCAGGACCTCGAGGCGATCCGGCAGCTCACCGCGCGCGTCGAACCGCACGTGCACGATGCCTTCGTCCAGAGCGGTGTCTACGGCCGGCCAGTCGACCAGCGGCCAGGGGTTGGTCTCCGATCCGTCGCCCGCTGCCTCGGTGGCCGGGTCCACGTAGAAGACCTGGTCGGGAGCGTCATCGGCGGGAACGGGCACGGCACGCAGGCACAGGCACTGGTCCTCGTAGACGGCACCGTGTCCCTCGAAAGGGCAGTCGCAGGCCTCGTGGTTCTTCGAGGCGGGTGAGCTGCAGCCCATCAGGCCCAGCAGGATCGGCGTGGTCATGTCGGCCCCCTTCCACTCATCGACACATGACCCGGCTCCGACGGAAAACCGGGCCCTGCGACCCGTCCGCGAAGTCCGTCAATAGGCATGAGCGAAGGGCCACATCTCCTCGCAGGGTCGGCACAGGGCCGTCGGGATGCCGGAGTTGCGCCGGGTGCGCCCCGCCACCTCCTTGAAGATCTCTCCCGACTCGTCCTCGTCGCACTGCAGGCAGGGGTTGAGGGTGCCGTCTTCCTCGTGGTGATCGGCGTTGATCCGGGTGAGGCAGCTGCCGATGCACTTCGACTGGGTGTGGCGGGAGTTGAACATCCAGATGGTGGCGCAGGGGGTGGTGAAGCCGAGGTCTTGCAGGCAGCCCACCAGGAACTCGTCGCTGCGTCCCACGGCGTCGAGGCCGCACTGGCGGGCAGCCACCGTCAGATCGCGCGTCTCCATGTAGACGGACAGGTCCTGCAGGCTCGAGCACAGACCACAGGGGCCGCCGTGGGTGGGGATGGCGCCATCGTCGAGGGCGTCGCCTTCGGAGGGGTAGTGCTGAAGCCGGTAGGTCTGGTCTCCCTCGTCCACCACCGCACAGGCGCCCGTGCGCGGCGTGCCGGCGGGGTCGCTGTCGTAGGGGTCCACGGTGGGGGCGGCCGGGGGATCGAGCAGCGTCCAGCCGCGCAGGGCGGCCACGTCGTCTGGGCCGTAGACGGGGGCGAAGCCCTCGGGGCAGCCCTCGCAGGTGGGCGCGCACTCGGAGGCGTCGAGGCCGGTGTTCTTCGATGGGATCCCGAAGAGGTTCTCGCCGTACAGCTCGAGCACCGTGTGATCGGAGCCGCCGCTACAGGACAGGGTCGCCAGGAAGAGAATGGCTCGCATCGTCGCCCCCAGGGTGGGTGGCGCAGACTACCAGGCGCCGAGCGCAGGGAGCGCCACCACGCGCAGCCTCGGGGGCGGGGGCTGCGCGACGACGATGCACCTAGCTGGCGGTCTGCGCCTCGTCGCGCCGTAGGGCTGCCTGCTCGTGGCGCAGACCCAGGAACAGGCTCACGCACATCACGAGCAACACCACCGAGAAGGGCAGGCCCACCACGATCGCCGCCGTCTGCAACGCGCCCAGGGCGTCGTCTCCGCCGCCCACCAGCAACGCGCTCGCGATGACGCCCTCGGTCACCGCCCAGAACACCCGCTGCGGCACAGGTGCCTCCAGCTTTCCCCCCGCCGTGATGCTGTCGATCACCAGCGAGCCGCTGTCGGACGACGTCACGAAGAACACCAGCACCAGCACGATGGCCAGCAGCGACGTGACCTGGGCCATGGGCAGGTTCTGCAGCATCTGGAACAGCGACAGGGACACCTCGCCGATCCCGCTCGCCAGCGGCTCCACACCCGCCTGCACCTGGTGCAGCGCCGTGCCGCCGAACACGCTCATCCAGATCAGCGTGACGGCAGCAGGCACCAGCAACACCGCCACGATGAACTGACGCACGGTGCGGCCGCGGGAGATCCGAGCGATGAACATGCCCACGAAGGGCGACCAGGAGATCCACCAGGCCCAGTAGAACACCGTCCAGTCGTGGTAGAACGCCTGATCCGTGCGGCCCACGAAGTTGCTCAGGGGCAGGATGTTCGACCCATAGGCCCAGGCGGTCTGGCCGATGGTGTTCACGATCGACAGGGTGGGGCCCACGGCGAACACGAACAGGAGCAGGCCCGCCGCCAACGCCATGTTGAGGTTGGACAGGAGCTTCACGCCGCCGTCGAGCCCTCGGATCACCGACAGGGTGGCCACGGCGGTGACCCCGGCGATGACGCCGATCTGCGTGGAGAGACCGGGGTCGATCCCGAACAGGAACCCCAGCCCGGAGGCGGCTTGCTTGGCGCCGAAGCCCAGCGACGTGGCGAGGCCGAAGATCGTGGCGGTGACGGCCGTGATGTCGATGAGGTGCCCGAACCAGCCCCAGGTCCGATCCTGCACCAACGGGTAGAAGCCCGAGCGCAGCGTGAGCGGCAGGCCCTTGTTGAAGGTGAAGAAGGCCAGCGTGAGGCCCACCAGGGCGTAGATCGCCCAAGGATGCAGCCCCCAGTGGAACAAGGTGGCGCCCATCGCGAGGCTCGCGGCCTCTGGAGTGCGAGCCTGAACGCCGAGGGGGGAGCCGGCCCAGTCCGTGAAGTAGCCCACGGGCTCCGCCACGCTCCAGAACATCAGCCCGATGCCCATGCCGGCCGCGAACAGCATGGCGAACCACGACGGGGTGGAGAACTCCGGCGTCGCCGACGGCCCGCCGAGTCGGATCCGACCCATGGGCGAGGCAGCGATGGCCAGGCAGAACAACACCATCACGTTGCCGGTGACGACGAACAGCCAGTCGAAGTTGCCGATGGCGAAGGCCTTGGCGGCCGAGAACATCGCGCTGGCCTGCGCGGGGGAGGCGAGGGTGCCGACCACGAACGCCGTGATCAGCAGGGTGGACACCCAGAACACGGGGTTGTGGACGTCCATCCCCCAGCGCTGCAGGTTGTCTTGCCCGATCTCGTAGTCGGTCTCGTAGGGGGCGGTGGTGGACACGGCTACTTCCGGACTCCCGCGCGACTCCGTCGCGCTACGATTCACTTGGACCCTCGCCTTCGGCTGCGGGTCTTTCGGAAGTGGAGCACGCCCCACGCCAGGTGGCCCGCCTGGCCCGCGTCGACCCAGTGCTGCAGCCCGGTGAGCATGCGGTCCACGTAGGCCTGCGACGCGAGCCTGCAGATCTCGTCGTAGCGCGCGCGCAGCGACTCCCCGACGCGGGTGTAGTGACGCACGAGGTGGTCGGAGAGATCGTCTGTAGCGATCGGAGTGAAGCCAGCGTCCGCCGCCAGGGTGGCGTAGCTGCCGAAGGAGCCCAGGGAGTCGAGGTGGATCCGATCGTAGACGGCCTGGAGCACGCCCTGCGGGCAGTCGTCGGACTGCATGGGATCGGTGAAGATCAGCTCACCATCCGGCTTCAGCACCCGGAAGGCCTCGCGCAGCACCTGATCGCGCTTCGCACTGTGCAGGATGGCATCTTGAGACCACACCACGTCGAAGGACGCGTCGGGGAAGGGCAGCTCCTCGAAGTTGCCGTGCACCACGTCGATCCGGTCGGCCAAGCCCTGGGCCGCCGTCAGCTCCCGGTTGCGCTGGTTCTGCGTCTGGGACAGGTTCAGCGCCGTCACGTGGCAGCCGTGGGTCTTTGCGAGGTAGCGAGCGGCTCCGCCGTAGCCAGCACCCAGATCCAGAACGCGGTGGTTCGCGCCCAGCGTCAGGTGGCTCGCGAGGTGGGCGACCGTGCGATGGCTCGCATCGCCGACGGCGTCCTGCGGGGTCTCGTACAGCCCGATGTGGATGTCCTCGCCACCCCAGATGTGGAAGTAGAAGTTGTCGGCATCGTCGCTGTCGTAGTAGGCCTCCGCCTGATCCACCACGGCCTTCGAGTCGGTGGTCACGAGGTGCCCTCCTCGGCGCTGTCCCACGACTTGGTGGCGACGTGGACCAGGAAGTCGGGCTCGGGGAGCTTGTAGGTCTCCTGGAAGTCGCCGTAGGTGCGCACCGACTGGAAGCCCACCTCCTTCATCAGGCGCTCCACATAGGCCCGGCGCAGCGGGAACATGTTGAGGTGGAAGGCCGAGCCGTCGGGGAACGTGTAGCGAAAGCGCGCAAGACCATCGTCGATGTGCTCGGGTGCCGCGCTCACCTGCTCGCCGCAGTAGTAGTACTTGTGCTGGCTGTCGAAGCCGTGATCGAGGATGGCGTCGTAGTTGCGCTGGTCGAGGATCAGCACGCCGTCGTGGCGCAGAGCGGCGTAGAACTCGGCCAGTGCACGTCGCCTGTCTCGTTCGTCGAACAGGTGGGTGAAGCTGTTGCCCAGACAGATGATGGCGTCGTACTTGCTGTGCACGTCGCGGTTGAGCCACCGCCAGTCGGCGTGGATGGTGCGCAGCACGTGGCCGTGCTGGCGCGCGTTCTCGAAGGCCTTGGTGAGCATCTCGGCGTTGCCGTCTGCGCTGGTGACCTCGAACCCGGCCCGTAGCAGCTGCACCGAGTGGAAGCCGGTGCCGGTGGCGACGTCGAGCACCTTGTGCTTGCCCATGCCGCGGAGCAGCTCCACGAAGAACTGCCCTTCGCTCTCCCGGCGCGCCTCCCAGTCGATCAGCTCGTCCCACTTCTCCACGAAGGACTGCACGTACTCGGCGTGGTAGTGGTCGCTCTCTCTCATCTCGAGGGGCTCTTCCCCGAATTGTTGACGTGACGCGTGCTTCCCCGGCAAACTCATTCCGTAGCCCTCGTGGCCCACGCCCCTCATCGAGCGATGGGCCGGTCCACGGGAGATTTGGCTCACCGCGGCAGACATCCAGTGCGGACCCCGCACCCCGCGCGCTAAAGCAGGGGAGGTCGACCTTTGATGTCGGGGCCAATCATAGCGAACGGATCTCCTCGTGTCCATCGGTACCGCTCGGCATCGTGGATCGTCACTCGCGTCATGGGATCGTCACATGCGGCAGGCTCTGGCGTGGGCCAGGCTTTTCGATCGCTCTATGACTTCTTCGTCGGCTTGGGGGGCAGGGTGCCGATCCACTCCCAGGAGCGGTCGATCCACTGGGTGAGTGCCTGGGTGTCGGCGAGAAGGGTCGCGGGAACCGAGGAGTAGCCGCGCATGGTGGCTCCGTGCTGTTGAACGTCGCCGCTCTCGTGGTCTGCGCGGAACGTCTCGGTGAGCTCGCTCGACAACCGCAGCGCCATCGCGCCCGTGGCATCGAGGAAGCTGAACATGTGCCCGTTGCGCGACGTGTAGGGGTTCTTGGCGCCCTTGACCTCGGCGCCGCTGCTGCTCTGCTCGATCGCTGCGATGTACTGATCGAGGGCCTCGGGCGGACCCTGGTATTTCGAACCCCTGGGCATGCGAGCCTCCGTGCTCACTGGGTGACCGGCACGACCTCCCGCAGGTTGTCGATGCACTCGTAGGACAGGTCGAACTGTGCCTGATCGTACTCTGGGTCCAGCGCGATGGGTCGGTCGGCTCCTCCGATCTCCCACACGGTGCCGTCGACGGTGACCGTGCCATACAGCCAGTTCGCCTCGTCGAGGTAACCGCCGGTGAAGGCGTACAGCTCGGTGTGGTCGACGTGCATGGGGAACTGCATGGCTCCCTGGCGCAGGGTCACGTCGCTGTCGACGAGCCGCACGCCGTGCCACTCGCCCACGGGAATCACCACGAAGTATGCGCCAGGCGTGTCGTCGGCCTCGCCGGTGACGGGCAGGTAGATGCCCGACAGCGTGCCGTCGTGCATGGTCAGGCCGGGCTCGAGCTGCGAGGTGCCCGAGCGTCGCTCCACGACGGTGGCCTCCGTCAGTTGGATCTCGTCCATCTGGATCACGGCGCTGCGCCGATCCTGGGGCTGCAGCGGGTTGGCCGACAGCGAGACCTTTCCGGTGACTGTCTTGCTGGCGGTGACCACCACGGTGCCGTCGAGCAGGTACTCGGTGTCGAGACAGTCCGTGTAGATCGGCTCGAGGGCTCCGCCGAGCTGGCAGTCCACGGCATCGAGCACGATGGTCTCGAGCTCGCCGGTGAACAGGCCTCCCAGAGCACCGGAGCTGATGAGCTCCCAGAGCTGCTCGGTGAAGCTGCTGAAGCCGCAGCTGGTGTCGAGGTCCGTCTCCTTGGTGACGAGGGCGATGTTCTTGACGACCAGCCGGGCCACTCCCTCCACGAGGGTGGGCTCGAGAGGACACTCGAAGCGGACGGGCTGGGCGAGGCCGTCGAGGCACTGGTAGCTGGCCTCGTGAACGGCCCGATCGTAGTCGGGATCCAGGCCGTCGGCGGGCCCCGACAGCGACACCGCCTTCGCCTTGCCCCACACGGTCACCACGCCGTCCACTCTGTTCTCGTGCTCGCCCACCACGCCGTTGGTGGCGTCGAGGGTGGCGCGCTGCACGTCCACGTCGAACACGCGCTTGCCGCTGGTCACCACGGCCGTCGCATCGGTGAGCAGGATGTCGCGGGCGTCGAGGTTGGGGGTGGCCACCGAGCAGGCGCCGTCGGTGTCGTCGAGGCCGAGCTGTGGCTTCAGGGAGGCAGAGGCGGTGCCCTGCACGATGCGCATGGCGCTGTCGCTCGTGGCCTTGACGACCTCGAAGTCTGCGAAGTCGACGCGCTGAACCTCGAAGGTGACGGCGTCGGGGCGGGTGGGGATGACGGGTGTGGCGGGGTCGCCGGTGTAGTGACCCTGCAGCTCCTTGACCACGCTGATGGTGAAGGCGCCACGGGCGGACGTGGTCACCCCGTTGCAGTCGGTGGCGAGCTCCACCAGCTCGGGGCCCAGATCGATGGTGCAGTCCTGCACGGTCCAGCTGGCGGTTCCCGGTCCACCGAGGGCACCGACGACCTCGGGCGAGCCGTCCACGGCGGGGCTGGCGAACCCACACGTGGCGTCTTCGTTGACGGCGAGGAGCACGCCACCGAGGTCGCGTACGGTGAGCTGGGCGACACCCTCGGCGACGCGGCCAGGGGCGAGCTGGGCGCAGCCGGGCAACAGGAGGGACAGCACCACGGGGAACCAAGACACGAACACCTCGAGGAGAAGGAAGAGGGTCTCGAGGGTGGATCACACAACGAACGTCCCTCGTTGGCAAGGGGGCTCGCACGCAACGCTGTGGTGCTACAGTCCTGCAGGATGTCCGACGAACCTCCGCTCGTGCTCCGTCGTCCACCCAATCGCCCGAGATGGACGAGTCTCGGAGCGGTGCTGGTGATTCTCGTGGTCTTCGGTGTGGCCCTCCGGTTTCCCGAGATGGGTGTCCTGGGCCTGCTCACGGTGGTCTTGCCTGCCACGGTGATCCTCGTGGTGGCCGCGGATCGGCAGGTGACGCTGCACCCCCTGGGACGAGTGCGCACGCTCGAGCTGATGCGTGATCCAGAGGAGGGAGGGGTGACCGTTCAGCTCGACGGACGACCCGGTCCCCCGATCGATGCTGTGGAGCTGTACGTCTGGAGATGGTCCGCGATGGGCTCCGATGGCACCTCGGTAGGCCGTGACGAGACGGCGTTTCTCGCGATCTGGTGCGGCCCCCATCTGTGGTCGACCGCCGATCTCTCGCCGGCGATGGCGAAGAGCCTGGCAGGCGACGTGTCACGCTGGACGGGAGTGGCGCCCACCGTGCGGAGGCGCTCCCATCTGGAGCCCCTCCTTCGGATCGTCACGTGGGTGATGGTGGGCATCTTCGGGCTGGTGGGCCTCGCGCTGTACGGGCTGCCGGTCTGGGTCGGGGCGGCCTGGGGCCTGGCGCTGGCCCTCGTGGGCTTCCCGGTGGCACTGGCGGACAAGCGCCGCATGCTGCTCGGTGGGCGGGCGCAGCTGAACGAGCCGGTCCCTCGGTCTGGTGTGGACGTGGGAGTGGATCGGGTGGAGTTGGAGTGCGCTCGGGGCTCCGGCCTTCCGAGCGTCACGATCTTGACCTCGGGAGTCGGAGGGCTGGTGTTGATTGCGGCGATCACCGGTGGAGTGGTGGGCTGGATCGCGGTGGCCTCGTTGCTGGTCACGGGGTGGGCCGGTGCCCGCTGGCTGTCGGCCCCGCTGTCCGTGGTGGTCGACGCCTATGGCTTGACCGTCGGCCGTCGTCGGGTGTTGTGGGAGGACCTCCACCAGATCGACGTCGCGCCCGAGTCCGTGCGATGGCAGCGTCTGGACGGCAGATCGGGAAGTGTGGGCTCGCTGGTGCTGTCGCAAGAGCAGGTGACCCTGCTGCGCACGCTGACGCAGCACCTGGTCGGTCGTCGCCACGGTGTTGCATCGACGGAGGCTCGCGCCCAGCTGTCGGAGCTGTTGTCCCACACTGGCAAGCACGGCGTCTGACGTCGTCAGCGTCGCCGGGCGTCCAGGGTGGCGTCGTAGCTGGCGGCCGCCCGCTCCTCCTCCAGGAGTGCTCCCCAGATGCTGTCGTCCGCCTCGTCGTCGTCTGGTGCGCCGTCGTCGTCGGCGTCGTCGTCCGTCGCTTGCTCCTCGGGCGGATCGAGGGTGGCGATCTTGCCGAGCATCCAGGCCGCGTCCTCCAGCGCGAGGGGGTCGGGGCCCTCCGTGGGCAGCACCTCGGCCGCCTCTTGGGGGCGACCCAGGTTCAGCAGGCAGCGTCCCAGGGCCAGCCGGCCGTCGTCGTCGGTGGCGCCCTGCAGCAGCTCCACGGCCTCCTCGCACCGCCGCTCCCGGGCCAGCAGCATGCCCCGGGCGCGCGCTGCCACTGCAGACCCGGCGGTCTGGGCCAGGCTCCATGCCTGCAGCGCTCCCTCCACGTCGCCCAGGCGATCGCGCGTTCGCGCCTCGGCCACCAGGTACTCCACCTCGGGCAGCCGCTCCGGCAGCGTCTCCGCGTATTCCAAGGTCTCCAGCGCTTCCTTCGCCCGGTTGGTGTCCACGTAGAGGTGGGTGAGCTGGGTGAGGGCTCGGGGGCTGTCGCGGCCCAGCCGGGTGAGCACCGCGACGGCGCGCAGGTGTAGCGCCAGCGCCTCGTCGGGCAAGCCCAGCTCCAGCAGCTGCTCCGAGGTGTGCTGCAGCAGGTCCGGATCGGCGGCCAGCTCGTCGAGCTGCGGCCGCCAGCAGGCCGAGAAGAACGCGACCTGGTCCGCGTGGCGACCCTCGCGCTCCAGCATCTCCAGGCGTTGGCGGCACACGTCCATCAGGCGCTCGGGGGCGTCCGAGCGCAGCGCGACCCTGGGAAAGCGGTCCCAGAGCAGGTTCAGGTGCTCGGCGGCGAAGTCCGGATCGCCATAGGCATCGCCGATCTGCGCCAGCAGGTAGTGCGCTTCGGCGGCCACCAGATCGTCGGAGCGGGTGGTGTCGAGCAGCACCGGGATCCGGGAGGCCCACTCCGAGGGGCCGTCTTCGAGCATCTCCGCCATCCGCGTGCGGATCACCAGACGGCGGGCCAGCACCCGGCTGGCCGTCGCGGCGTGTGCCCACGCCGCCTTGGCGCCCTCGAGGTCGCCGGTGATGTAGCGCACGTCGCCCAAGCTGGCGTGAACCCAGGGATCCTCGACGCCGTAGGCGAGGGACTCGAGGATCCGTCGTGCCTCCTCCACGCGGTGATCGGCCAGCAGCAGCTGCGCAGCGAGGTGCCGATGGGGGGGCAGGCGGCTCGAGGCGATGAGCGCGCGCCCCACGGCCGTCGGATTGGGTACGCCGTCGTGCAGGGCCGCCGAGCCCAGGCACGCCAGCACCTGAACCTCGGAGGCCCCGTTCTCCAGCGCCTGGTGGCACAGCTGGCGGGTGCGATCCGCTCGACCCAGCACCAGGTGGGCGCGCGCCGCCGCCAGCGATACCGCCGCCACGTCGAAGGGCACCTCGCTGTTCAGGGTGCGCTCGAGGTAGTACGCCGCTTCGCGGTACCAGCCGAGTCCGAGGTGCTCCAGGCCCAGGCGATAGCTGGCTGCAGCGTGCACGCGAGGGTCGTCGCTGGTGGCCATGGTGAGCCGGTAGTCGTCCACCGCCGACCATCCGCGGCCCTCACTCGGCTTCACCAGGCGGGTCCGCCACAGCGGCAGCTGCTGCAGCACTCGCCCCCCTGGCTGCAGCATCGTGGAGGCGTCACCTCGCAGGGGCGCCAGCGCTAGGGGAGGGGGAGCAGCCGGTCGTCGGGGCGTGTCGTCGGTGAGCAGGTCGGCCAGGGTGGCTGGCTCCGGCTCCGCCAACACCCGGGGAGCGCCAGGCCGCAGCCGGATGAGCAGGCGCCCTGGGGTCATCTCCGTGCGCGCCACCACGCGCGGATCGTCCACGTGCAGGGTGACGAACCAGGTGCCGCCACCGATGGAGGTGACGTAGATCTCCTGCAGGTAGCGCGCCGTGAGCCCCTCGATCTGCCGACTCAGGGACACGCGATTGCGACGCACCATCAGATCGATCCGCATCGGATCCGTTCGAGGGTAGGTCAGGATCTCGGCGTCGGCGCTCGTCTGGAACGCCACGATGCCCTGCCGTGGGGCGGCCCCGAGCAACAACAGCACCCCGAGTGCGGCCAGGCACGCACGCAGGGCGGATGGGATCCGGGCTCCCGACGTGGGGCTCACAGGCGGACCGCCAGCCCGAGGCCCCCGCGCCAGCTCGCCAGATCGAATCCCGCACCCCCTGGGCTCTGGATCCGTCTGGCGCCGAAGACCTCCAGATCCACACCCTTGATCGGGTTGCTCTTGATCATGGAGGTGGGGACGAGGCCCAGATCGAACCGCACACCGCCGCGCACCTCCACCGCCGGGCGGGTGCCGCGGAGCACCGTGGCTCCAGTGGCCTGGGGGGCCGCGCGCTCCGAGAACGCCACCATGGCGAAGCCCAAGCCCACGTAGGGATCGAGGGGGGCGTCGTCGGTGGGAAACGTGAACTCGGCCAGGAACGTCACCGGGATCAGCTCGAAGACCTGGTCTTCGTTGCCCGAGGCCGCTTCCATCCGACGGTAGGCCACGTCGATGTCGAGGCTGATGGGTCCGAACAGATCCACCACCACGCCGGCACCGCCCATCAGCGCGCCGTTGCGGTACACGCTGCCGATGGAGCCGTCGTTCCACAGCTCGGCGGAGCCGCGCGCCACCAGCAGCGTGTCGGCGTGGGCGATGGAGAGGCTAGCAATCAGCGCTGCGAGCACGGCGGCGCTCCTTGGCTTCCTGCTGGAAGACGAAGGCCACGAGCAGGTCGCGCTCCTCCTCCCGCAGACGGGTGAACTGGATGTGGGCTCCGTTGCTTCGCTGGTCCACCACGCCGCGGATCGACATGAGGTGGTGTACGGCGCGCAGGTCGATGGACAGGTGCACGTCGACGGGCTGCCCGTCGGGCCAAGGGCCCGCTCGCTGCAGCTCCAGGCCGTCGCCGCCGATGTGCACGAGCTCTCGGCGCAGCTCCACGCCCGCATCCTTGAGGGTCATCAGCCGAGTCAACCGATCGACGGTTCGCTCCAGCCCCGCCAGCGCATCGATGATGCTCCACATGGCGTCTCGGATCTCGAGGTTGGCGCGGCCCACGCGGGCAGCAGTGGCGCGAGCCCGGTCCGCCAGCGGGGCACCTCGCGGAGGCGGGCCGATGGGCTCGTCGCCTTCTTGCTCGTGATCCACGGGGATGACCGCGAGATCCACGACGGCAGGGAAGTGATGGAACTCTTCGCTCATCGCAGCTCCACCCGCCGTCGAAGAGCGACCACCGCCACGGCGCCGAGGGACATGAGCAGCCAAGGAGCAGTGCCGCGTCCCGAGGAACAGTGGCAGCCACCCACTTCGCCTGCCAGGGAGGCAGCGGTCACCGCTGCTGGTGCCGCCGCGGTGTCCGACGTCGTCGGATCGGTTCCCGGCGTCGTCGGATCGGTTCCCGGCGTCGTCGGTGTGGTGGGGCTCGCCGTACCCGTGTCGCCGGTGGACGTCGCGGGTGAGGTGGCGGACCCGGTGTCTCCCGTGGGCGTGGGGGTGGCCCAGCTGGAGCTCAGGAAGATCGACAAGACGGCAAACATGCGTCCCGAATCGGTCACCCAGGCCGGACCTTTAGCGGTCGTCGGGTCAGACGACCTTGTCCGTGTGTTGCGAGTGGCGGACGCTCTTCAGCGCGCCGTAGCCGCGCAGGCCGCGTCGAGCCTTCGTCGTGCGTCGCAGCTCGCGCCCCACCGCCGTGAGCTCCCGTCGCACCCGCGAGCGCAGGTCTCGGACGAGCTGAAGCCACTCGTCGCGCTCCGACGGCGTGGTCGGTGGCCTGCTGCGGAGCTGAGCGAGGAGCTGCCGGAGCAGATCCTCGTCCACCGGTTGGTCGGCGGGCGCGTCGATCAGCTGTGCGGCCTGCTCCTTGGGGTCCGTCGTCGTCATCAGGCGGCTCGGTCGGGCGGAGCCGACAGGGCTGCGACCCATCCCTCGAGCAGCGACTCCAGTACCTTGCGCACGGGCTCGATGGTCACGGCACGTCGGTCCTTGCCCGCCTTGAGCAGCTCGTCGATGCACCAGGTGTACAGCTCGGACAGCCGCGTGACCAGCAGCTCGTCGGCGGATGGATCCAGGGCCTGGCGCAGCTCCAGCAGGATGCTGCGTACGTGGTGCAGGTCGCCGATCCAGGCGTCGTCGTCGGCGTCCAAGGTCTCCAGCTTGGACAACCGGGTGACCGCCTCGCGGAAGAGCAGCGTCACGAGCTGCTCGGGAGAGACGTCGGCGCGGGCCTGTCGATACCGATCGATGCCTTGCAGCATGGTGCCTCGTCTAGGTGGTGGTGGAGGTCTGCGTGAACAGGGTGGAGAGGAACTGGGTCGTGCTCTGCAGCTCGGCCATGATCTGCTCCATCGCCGTGAAGCGAGTGCGCAACAGCGCAGCCTGATCGGCCAGCCGATCGTCCTCGTCTGCAATTCGCTCTTCGAGGTCCTCGATGGACGACTGTAGCGAATCCTCGCGACTCTCCAGCGAGCCCGAGTCAGGGTCCACGTACACGTCGTCGATCTCGGTGATCAACGCCGCCAGGGGCCCGTCGTCGGAGGTGAGCAGGGTGAGGGCGTCGCCGAAGCCCGACTCCAAGGCGTCGGACAGGGCCTCCGTGTCGAGCTCCAGCTCGCCCGTCTGTGTGGTCTCGATGCCCACCTCGGCGAGGATCGAGAAGGTTCCCCCTGTGGAGTACGGGTTCGAGACCAGGTCTCCCAGGCCGCCGAGCACCCGACGCACCGAGCTCTCTCCCACAAGCGGTCCCTCGATCCCGTTCTCGGCATCGAAGACGGAGTTGACCTGGACCTGGTCGAACACGGCGTTGTAGGTGTCCACGAAGGCCTGGAGCTGCTCCTGCAGCGCGTCCTCGTCGGCCACCACCTCGACGGTGGAAGCTCCCAGGCCCGCCTCGGTGATCCCGATGGTCAGACCAGGCACGGACTTGACCTGGTTGGAGGCGGAGAACACCGTCAGACCGTTGATGGTGAGCTCCGCGTCTGCTCCCGCCTGCACCTCGGTGAAGGTGGGCACGGTGCCGCCAGCGAGTCCAGACGTGTCGAAGGACAGCGTGTTGTCCTCCCCGGACTCGGTGGACTGCACCACCAGCTGGTACGGGTCGGTGTCGGCACCCGTGTTGAGCACGTAGGCGCTCAGGCCGTCCACCTGGTTCAGGCTCGACGCCAGACCGCTCAGGGAGTCGTTGGTGCCGTCGATGGTCACGTCCACGTCTTCGCCGGCGATGGACACGGTCAAGGTGCCTTGAGCCACCGTGCCGGATGCACTGCTGCTGGCGAACCCCTGGCTGGTCTCCATCTCGGAGGCCGCCAGCGAGATGACGCTCACGTCGTACGTACCGGGAACGGCGCCACTCGACGTGGTGGCCGTGAACCCCGCACCTTCGGCCACGGTGGCCTTGTAGGTGTCGGTGGCGCCCGACTTCAGGTCGTCTGCTGCTGTGGAGAGGTCCTTGAGCAGCCCCGACAGCTCCGAGATCTTGTCCAGCGTGCGCTGCTCCGCGTCGCGCTGCGCCTGCATCAGATCTCTGCCCGTCGCCTGAGTGGCGAGGACAGCATCGATGAGGGCGGTGGTGTCGAAACCACTGAAGACACCGTCGATCATCACTGACATCAGAGAGTCCTTTCAAATCGGTGGAAGAACGCACAAAGAGCAGAGCAGACAGAGAGGGCGCCCGGCCCCGTGCGACGGGGCCGGGCGAGTCGAATCACTGGATGAGCTGGGCAGCCTGGGCGTTGATGGCCTTGGCCTGGGCGAGGACCGCCACGCCGGCCTGCTGCATGATCTGGTACTTGGCCATCTCTGCCGACTCCACGGCGAAGTCGGTGTCCCGAATCTGGGACTCTGCGGCCGCCAGGTTCTGGGTGTAGGAGTCGAGCTGGCGGAAGGCGCTCTCCAGGCGGTTCTGCGAGGCGCCGAGGCTGGAGCGGTAGCCGTTGACCGTGTCGAGTGCGGTGTCCAGGGCGGCCAGGGCCGACTGGGCGTTACCCGAGGACGACAGGTCGATGCTGCCGGTGTCGATGCCCAGGGTTCCACCCGTGAGGTCACCGAGGGTGATGTCGATCCGGTCGTTGGCGGCCACGTTGTTGATGCCGACCTGCACTGCGATGGTGGCGTTGGTGCCCTCTGCGAGTGCGACGCCGTTGAATTCCGTCACGTTGGCGATCCGGTCGACCTCCGTGGCCAGCGCCACGAACTCGTCCTGGATGTAGCTACGCTCCGTGTCCTCGAGGGTGTCCGAGGACGACTGGACGGCGAGCTCCCGCATCCGCTTGATGATGTTCGAGACCTCGCCAGCCGCGCTCTCGGCAGTCTGGACGATGGAGATTCCGTCATTGGTGTTCCGCGCTGCCATGCGAAGGCTGCGCTGGGCCGCACTGAGGTTCTCTGCAACGCCCAGCCCGGCGGCGTCGTCGGCCGCGGAGACGATCCGCGTGCCCGAGCTGATGCGGCTCAACGAACCCTTCAGGTTCATGTTCGTCTGGTTGAGGGCCGAGATCGAGTGCATCGACGCGAGGTTGGTGTTGACGGTGAGCGCCATTCATGGCCTCCGATGTGTCGTGATGGTGTTCCTGAAAGGGAGGCCTTTTCCTTTCCGGCCTCGCCCTTTGTTTCGGATCACCATCTGACCGTGTTGAGGCGCTTGTGTTTGTGTCGACCTTCTTCAGCTTCGCTCAGCGGAGGAAGTCGAACAGCGTCGTCGATCCGGTCGAAGCCGTCACTTGGAGCGCCACCTCGTAGCTGCTGCGCAGCTCTGCGAGGGTGGACAGTGACTCGATGGGATCGGCGGCCACCCTGGCATTCAGAGATTCTTGCAGCGTGAGGCGCAAGCTGTCCGCGATGGATCTGGCGTCGAGCACCTCCACCTGGTCGAAGCCCACGTTCTGACGCGCACGAACCAGCGTCTCGTGACTCGTGTCGAGGTCGCCGAGCTCAGCTGCGGTGGCGGCTGCACTTCCCGCCCCGGAGCCCAGCGCCGTCGCCAACGCGTCCAGCGTGTCCAGGGCCGTGCGGAAGATGTCCTCCCCCACCGCCGAGGTCGGCACGTCGGAGGTCTGGGACACCCGAACGGTGGAGACGTCGGTGTTGCCTTGGTAGGTGCCGTCGGCCGCGAAGGCCAGATCGTCGTAGGCCGTGCCGGCGAACAAGGAGCGGTCCGCCATCTGAGTGTTGGCCAAGGCAAGCACGCTGTCCCGGATCGAGGTGACCTGAACGGCCACCTCGGCGCGGTCGGCGTCGTTGTAGCTGTCGTTCGACAGCTGGACCGCCAGCTCTCGCGCTCGAGAGACCTCGTTGGCGGCGTCGCGCAACACCACATCCATGGTGTCGAGCAGGCCCATGGCCGAGCCCGCGTTGGCCTCGAAGACGTCCTGGTCGGCCAGCGCGTTCTGCAGCCGGTCGATTTGCTGCCAGGCGCCAGCCGCATCCTCGGAAGACAGCACCTCGAGCTGGGTGGTGGCCACCTGGGTCTGTCGCTCGAACCGCGACTTCAGATCGTTGATCTGTCTATTGGTCTGGTCGAGCTGCTGCAGTGGGGTGTGCCGGATGATCACGCGAGCTCCAGGAGCGTACCGAGTAGGTCGTTGGCTACCGTCAGGACCCGAGCGGAGGCCTGGTAGGCGGTCTGGTAGGCGGTGAGCTGAACCGCCTGCTCGTCGAGGTCCACGCCGTGCAAGCTAGCGGCCAGCTGGTCCAGATCACTCGAGACGAGTCCGTCCCGCACGGCGGTGACGGCTGCCGACGAGATGTCGAGGGACACGTCGTTGGTCAGCGCCGACAGGGCGTCCGCAGGGGTCTGCCCACCCACGACGGCGGACGACTCGAGCGCGAGCAGTGCGTCGAGGTTCACGCCGTCCCCGGCGGCAGCGGTGGCGGAGCCTGCGAAGGCCAGCGTGCGGGAGGTGGCCGTGGCGCTCACCGCCAGGCTGCTGGCAGCGTCGCCCGCCGTGTAGGTGAACAGGGGGGCGCCCGCATTGCCATCTTGGTCGAATCCGCCAGCCAGGGTGGTGTTGACCGCATCGGCGAAGTCGGCGGCGAAGGTGTCGAGCTGGTCGATGTAGCCCTGCACCGTGTCGTAGGCGCGCGCCAGTCCACCCAGGGCGCCGCCCGGAGTGGCGGTGACGTAGCCCTCGTCCACCTGGATGCGCACGGCGTTCGGCGAGTCGACGCTGATCGCCCGCGCCGTCTCGCCGTACACGACGGCGTGGCCGTCGAGCATGACGGTGGCGATGCCGTCGCTCTGGATGTGGGCGGTGAAGCCACCCTGCTCACCGAGCTCGCGCAGCAGGCGGTTGAGGTCGTCGGCGATGTCGGGTGCCTGGGCCGCTCCGCCAGCAGACTGCAGCTGGCGATTGAGCATCGCCACCTGTTGCAGCTTCTGCGTCAGCGGGGGAATCTCGATGGCCATCTGATCGGAGAAGCTGCTCTGCAGCTCGGAGAAGCCGTTCGCCGCTCGCTGGACCTGGTCCGCCAGACCGTCCGCCTGGCGGAGCACGGACTCGCGCAGCCCCGGATCCGAAGGATCCACCGTGGCGGCGGTGAGGGTGTCGAAGAAGGCTGCCAGCCCACTTCGCGGCCCATCGGCGAAGACCTCGTTGACCACCGGCTCCACCTCGGCCAGCGCTTGGCGGTAGGTCGCGGATCCGCTGCTGTCGCCGGCGGCCCGCAGCTGGCGCATGCCCAGCAGGTTCGCACGGTCGCTGGTGATCGCGTCGACGCTCACACCTTGCCCCAACAGCACAACGCCGTCGCGGAGCGGTTCGGAGACGGACTGGACCACGGACCGACGGGTGAAGCCCGGCGTGGTGGCGTTCGTCACGTTCTGTGCAGTGGCGCGAACGCCTGCCGAGGCTGCCGACAGCCCCGTGGCGCTCACGCGAACGGTATCAAGCATTCCCATTGGTCACCTCGGAGGCTTGACCTCGGCGCCCGTAAACAGCGGGTTGCCTCGGTCTTGGACTCAAAACGGCAAGCACGGACCGCAACGCGCGACCCAGCCGATGTTCGGCCTGATTCAGTCGATCGACAGCGGCGGCGAGCTCGACTCGGGCCTGGTCGTCGAGGACGGGCGCACGTTGTAGGTGCACCTGGATCTCGAAGGCCAGGTCGGTTCGGGCCCTTGCCAGAGCGTCCACGGTCGTGGTGTCTAGCGTCACTGCTGCCTGAACATGCCTCTCGGTCAATTCAGCCAGAGAGTTTACCATTTTGGTAACTTCGATCATGCCGCAGCTTACAGGTCGGCCAGGAGGCCGTCCACAACCCGCTGGAGGTTGGTCTGCGGCTCGAAGGTTCCGTGCGCCAGCTGTGCCTTCACCTCTTCGACAATGTCTTGCCGAAATGGCGCAGAGCTAGCGCGTTGCCTCATCTCGGCCACGAAATCCGCGTCCTTGGAGAGGGTCACCTTGTCGGCTTCCGTAGTCTCTCCTTCGTTGGATTTCGGCTGCTGCGCCGACCCATCGACGGGATTCACGGGTGGAAGCGAGCCAATCTTCATGACAACCTCAGCGTCCAAGTTCCTCACAAGGCCTATCGGTGCCACGAGGAGGCGCTTTAGAGGGCGCCGGACGTCTAGTCGTCGGACCGAGGTCCTTCCGGATCAATGGGCTGGCCATTTTCACGCACCTCGAAGTGGAGGTGCGGACCCGTGGCGCGACCCGATTGTCCCACAGTGGCAATCTTGTCGCCTCTGGAGACACGCTCCCCCGCCGTGACGAGGATCGTAGCGCAGTGGGCGTAGCGGGTCTCTCGGCCGCCTCCGTGGTCCAGGATGACCACGTGACCGTACCCTGGGTCTTCCTTGACTGAACGGACAATGCCATCGCGCGTCGCATGGACCGCGGTGCCCTCGGGGGCTGCAATGTCGACGCCATCGTGATGTCGGTGGGCTCCCGTGAACGGGTCGAGCCGCATCCCGAAGGAGCTGCTGACGGTTCCCTTCCTCACAGGATTCAGGTCCGGAGCCGGTTTTTGCGCTGCCTTCGGAGGGCCGCCGAACAACCCCTCGAGACCCAGGGCGTCTCCTTGCACCAGCACCGACGCGAGGGCGTCGGTTGCCAATGTGGATAGTGCCGAGGTGGGCCCATCGCCCAAGAGCCCACCGCTGGGGAGGGCTCGGGTGATCTCGTTGACGAGCAGTCGTGCGAACACCTCGGCTGCTGCTTGCCGCTCTGGAGCGTCGCTCTTGGGAAGAGCGAGGGTCGATGCCCGAAGCAGAGCTGGGTCGAGGTTGTTCACAGTGCCACGATCTCAGCTTGAAGGGCGCCGGCTTCCCGGATGGCCTGGAGGATCACGACGAGCTCTCTCGGTTTCACCCCCATCGCATTGAGGGCTGCCACGAGGTCGCCGATCTGGGCGCCCTCCACGAGGGTGAGCTCGCCGTCTTCTTCGGTGGCCGTGATCTCGGTGTTGGACACGACGGCCGTGGTGCCGAGGGACAGCAGACCAGGCTGGCTCGCCTGGTCGACCCGACGTACCTTGATGGTGAGCCCGCCATGGGCCACGGCCACCGGGGCGATTCGGACGTCGCCCCCCATGACCACGGTGCCGGTGCGCTCGCTGATGACGACCCGAGCGGGAGCGTCGATCTCGATCTCCACCGCCTCGACCCGGGCCGCGAACACGGGGAACTTGCCCTTCAGGTCCTCGGGAAGGGTCATGCGCACCGTGGATGCGCTGACGGGCTCCGCCAGCTCTGTACCGAAGGCCTCGTTCACTGCGGTGGCCAGGGCGTCCACAGTGGCGAAGTCGGGGTTGTCGAGCACGAAGTCGGCGACATCGAGGCTTGCGTAGTCCATCGCCCGGGCGTTCTCGCGCTCCACCATGGCTCCGCCGGGGACGATGCCCGAGGTGGGGCTGTTCTTGCGTACGGCGTTGCCTGCGGCGGTGGTGGAGAAGCCTCCGACCACCAACGGCCCCTCTGCCACGGCCACGAGCTGGTTGCTCTGGTCGAACAGGGGGGTCCACATGAGGATGCCGCCCTCGAGGGAGGAGGCGTCGGCAGCACTGGCCACACTCACGTCCGCCCGGTCTCCGGCGCGGTAGTCCGGAGGAAGGGTCGCGCGAACCATCACCAGTGCGGCGTTGCGGCTGCGGATGTCCTCGTAGCCCAGCGACAGACCCTGGCCCTGCAGGCGCGACACGATGGAGCGGAGGGTGGCGGCGTTGCGCGGGGAATCCCCCGTGCGGCGAAGGCCCACCACCAGGCCAGGTCCGGTCAGCGTGTTGTCGCGCACCCCGAAGAACCGGCCCACGTCCTTGGCACGCGCAGCGGTCGCCTCGAGGGGGACCGTGCAGGCGAGCAGTGCGAGGACTGCCATCAGTACCAGACGATGGGGCAAAGCGAGGGTCAAGCGACCTCCAGCCCCTCCATCGGCCTTCTCACAGCGCCTCTTGAGCTGCCGCGGGGCTTGTCGCGGCTCATCACAGTTACCCTCGAATGCGAACATTCGTCGTGTTCCCCTAGATGGGGCAGGCCACCTGGATCATCGACCACACGTCCTTCAGCCCGTCGAGGGCGAAGGTGGTGTCCACGGGCGTGGCGCGGTGCGGCGTGAAGCGGAAGAAGAACCGGTCGGCGGAGGCCAGGGCGTCCAGCCAGCGGCGCGGCTCGTCGAAGAACACGGCCTCGCGGTCGCCGGAGCGAGTCACGCGCAGCTCCTGTGGGTCGTCGCCGTCGACCCGGACCATCACGGTGACCAGCTCCCGGAGCCCGAGCTCGTCCTGGACCCGGGTGTCGAGCTCCACGAACAGATCCACGTCGTCGCCGCACCGTGCCACGAGGGCAGGCAGTGCCGATCCCTGCTTCGTGGCCACTCGCGTCTCGGCCTGTTGCCTCGCCGTCACGGTGTAGCGGCCATCCACGGGGGCATGCTCCCAGGCGAGCTCCCAGGGGCCTTGGTACTGCTGGAGCCGGTCAGGGAGCTGCGCCAGCAGTCGCTGGCGCGACTGGTCGTCGGTGCGTTGCTGCGTCTCGGCCCGTTGGGTCTGGGTCACGTTCGCCTGGGTCTTGGCGCGCGCCGCCCACAGCTCGGCCTCCGGCGGGAACGGCAGGGTCTGTGTGCCGTGGTCCGACCGAACCTCCACCGAGCCCGATCCCCGCGACAGACGGGTCAGCTGATCGGTGCGCAGCTCCGAGCGTGCGACGGACCAGGTGCCGTCCGGACCGAGCTCCACGACCCTGCCGAACAGCTCGACCTGCGCCCCCGCCACGGACTCCTCTCCACAGTCTTCCTTGGTGTGGGGAGTGTCGCGCGCGACGGTCCGCGGGTTGCCCACGAGCTTGCGCTTGGTCTTGACGACCTCGCCAGCGCGGAGCTTCTCCTTGATGATCACCTGAGCGATCTGAACCATCTGGCTCTCCCAGCGCTCACAGGTCACCACCAGGCGGGTATGCCCCTCCAGCAAGGCCGGATCGGAGAAGTCGAAGGAGGTGTGCACCGTCGACTGGCGCACCTCTTGGGCCTCGGAGGACTGTACCGTCTCCTCTTCGACGTTCCGCTGGACCCACCCGGCCCAGGCTGCCTGGGATCCCATCCACACCAACGCGACCACACCTGCCTCCGCACCAGCGCGGCTACCTTAGTCGATGTCCTTCACCGACTTGGCCGCGAACTGCGTGCGCAGCCGATCAGAAGGGCCAGAGCTTGTCGAGTACGCGGGAGAGCCAGCCGGGGCCCTGGCGGTCGGCGATGACGCCGCTGCCGGTGAACTCGATGCGCGCCTGGGCGAGCAAGTCGCTGCTCACGGTGTTGTCGAGCTGGATGTCGCGCGGGCGAGCGATACCGTCGAGCACCACGTACTGGATCTCGCGGTTCACTCGTACCTGCTTCCAACCCCAGATGCGGAGGTTGCCGCCGGGGAGAACGTCGATGACCTGGCAGGTGATGATGGCCTGCACATCGCTGTCGCGCTGGGTCTGTCCACCGCCGCTGAAGTCCGCGCCGCTGCCGAGGTCGAAGCCGATCTCCTCGAGGTCCTTGCTGGCCTTCAGGATGCGCTTCTCGATGCCCAGCAGCGCGCGGAGGTTGGCCGTGTGGGAGTTGGCCTTGCTGGTGTCCGTCTCGGCGGCCAGCGAGGTGCGGCTCTCCTCGAGGATCTGCACGGTGACGAGGTCACCACGTCGGCGAGCGTAGCCGTCCATGCCCATGAGGCGCCGTGCCTGCACGTCGTCGAACAGCGAGCCGGGGGATGCTGGCTCGCTCTGTTCGGCCGGCTCGATGGCGATGGGAGGCTCGGGAGGCGACGGTGGAGCCGCCTGGCGACGGGCGTGGGACGGGTCCACCAGGGCGGCGAGGAGGAGAAAGGTCACCGGATCTCCAAGATGTCGGGTGCGACCAGCACGCCCTGAACGGTGGACTGGGTGGCCTCGTTGCGGGCGCGGGCTTCCTCGCCCACCGTTCCGTCCTCGAGCAAGGCGCCGTCGGCGGTCAGCGTGACGGCGCCGCGGATCACCCGCAGGGTGACCGGCTGGCCGCGCGGCGCATCGGGTAGCGGATCCACCACGGCTCGGCTCAGGGGAGTGCCCTCGGCCAGCGCCACTCGCGCTCGCCAGGGGCCACCGCCGTCGATGGCTCGACCGGTGGTGCGGTCGAGGATGAACAGGTCGCGCCGGGCAGGTACGGCCTCTCCGGCCTCGGCCGTCGATGCAGCCACCCAGCCGTGGATGCGGATGGTCATCGAGGGGCGCACGGTGTAGCGCGCGACCACCGCACCCTGCTCGACCACCTCGAGCCGCAGGACCGGGGTGGGGGAGCAAGGATCTCCGGTCCACTTGAGGTCTTCGGCATGCTCGAGCACCGAGGGCGCGACGGCCACGGCGTGGACCTCGACCTCGGCAGCACCGCACAGCAGCGTGGTGTAGGCCGCGAGTGCGGCTGCGGCGTCCATCAGCGCTTCAGGTTCGCCGCGATCTGCAGCGCCTCGTCGGCGGTCTGGATCACCTTGCTGTTGAGCTCGTAGGCACGCTGGGCGGCCACGAGCCCGATGAGCTCCTCGGCCGCGTCCACGTTGCTCGTCTCGAGGTGGCCCTGGCGTACCTGGGTCTCGCCGTCGTCGAGCAACGCCTCACCCGACTGGGTGGTGGCCTCGAAGTGGTTGTTGCCCAAGGCGCGCAGCCCCGCCACGTTGGTGAACTGCGCGATCATGAGCTGTCCCAGCACGAAGGGCTGGTCGTCGCCGTCGAGTACCGCGGAGATGGTTCCGTCCACCTCGATCTGGAGCGAGCGGGTGTCCTCGGGGATGAGGATGTCGCCAGCGACGGGCAGGCCGGTGGCGCTCCGCAGCGTTCCGTCCGCGTCGACTCGCAGCGACCCGTCGCGAGTGTAGACGGCGCGACCCTGTGCGTCCTCGAGCTGCAGCAAGCCGGGGCCCGCCAGGCCCACGTGCAGCGGGTCGCCAGTCTGCTGCAGCGTGCCCGAGCTGTGGTCCTTGACCAGACCCGTCAGCCGCGTGCCACCGCCGAGATCGGCGCGAACGCCGCGCGCACCACCCGCGAGCTGCTGGTAGTACACGTCCTGGAAGGTCGCGCGCGACTTCTTGTACGCAGTGGTGTTCACGTTGGCGAGATTGTTTGCGACATTGTCAATACGCGTTTGTTGCGCGGACATGCCGGAAGCGCCGATGTGCAGTGCCTTCATGTGGGGCTAGCCTCGTCCGAATTCGTTGAGACGGGCGTCCATCTGGTCGCTCGTCTTCATCACGTTTTGCAGCATCTCGAAGGTGCGGCTGGCTTCCACCAGGGCGACCATCTCGATGACGGGATCTACGTTGGACTGCTCCAGGGCCCCGGAGACCAAGGTGGGCTGCACGTCCGTGAGGGTGCCCAGCGGTCTCCACAGGTTCGCGCCCAGGGGCTCTGCGGGTCCGTCCACGAGTCGGATCTGTCCCACCGGTCCGTCCTCGGAGGCGTGCACCACGCCTTGGTCGTCGATGGAGACGGACTGGTCGGGGGGGACCACGATGGGGCCTGCCTGGCCCATCACGGCGGCGCCGTGGACCGTACGCAGCACGCCGTCGTTCGGATCGACGTGCAGCTGGCCGTCGCGGGTCAGCAGCGGTCCATCGCCGCCGTCGGAGCTCGCCACCATCATCCAGCCCTGACCCTGCAGCGCCACGTCGAGGGGGCGACCCGTGGCTCGGGCCACGCCGTCTCGGCGGTCCATCAGTCCGTCCGCCACGCGGGCGTAGCTGGACTGCGCACCCTTGCCTTCGAAGGCCAGGCGCTCTCGCTTGAAGCCCGTGGTCTGGGCATTGGCCAGGTTGTTCGCGACGACGTCGATCTGCTTCCAGGCGCCGAACGCGCCCGAGAGTGCCGAGTACAGGTCTTGGCTCATACGGCCCCCTCGAGGTCCGACGGTTCCACCACCGCCTTGAGGCGACGACGCAGCCGTTGGCGCGCTTCGGACAGGATCTGGGAGATTCGACTCACGCTCACGCCGTACACGGCGCCGATCTCCGCCAGGGACATCTCGCGGTCGTAGTACATCATCAGGCAGTGGCGCTGACGCTCGGGGAGCTCGGAGATGGCCCGGCGCAGCTCCTCCCGCACCTGAGTGGCCAGCACACGCTGCTCCGCACTCGATGCGTTCGGATCGCTTAGGACGTCCATCAGAGGGCGCCCTTCTTCGTCGGGAGTGTCGTAGCTGACCACCGTGATCTGCTTGGTGGCGTCGACTGCACTCCAGTACCGCTCGAGGTCGATGCCGAGCTCACGAGCCACCTCTTCCGGCACCGGCTCTCGCTGGTGCTGCCGCAGCAGTCGCTGGCGCGCCGCTTCGATGCGCTTCGCCAGGTCGCGACGGCGTCGCGTGGAGGTGTCCCGCGCCCGCAACGCGTCGTAGATGGTTCCGCGGATGCGGTGCTCGGCGTAGGTGGAGAACCGCACGCCCTTGCCCGCGTCGTAGCGCTCGAAGGCCTCGAGCAGCCCAATCGCACCCCAGGCGACCATATCGTCGATCTGCACAGTGGCATTTCGACTGAGACGCTCGTGGATACGGCGCGCCACCAGGAACACTTTGTCGTGGTACCTGGCGCAGATCTGGTCCCGTGTCATGCCTTCGACGAGGCGCGGGGGCCCGGCGCTCTCGTAGGCACGTGCACCGCTCACGTAGCACTCCGTGTGGTGGGCTTCCGATCGGTACGCCAAGGCAGAACTTGAGGCGGTCGCGGTTCATGCGGGTTGCAGCTCCACACGTCCGACGGCCTCGATCTGGACCTCTGGCAACAGCTCTGCACTCGATAGGACGGCGACACGAGGCAATGCGCGCTCGAGCAGACGACGCAGTGCTCCTCTGGCCAAGGGCGGGCACATCACGACGGCCTGACCGGGCCCCGAATATCGCTCCACCTGGTCCCGGATGCCGAGGATGAGTCCACGCGCATCGTCGGGAGACAGCTGTAGCGACGGCGCCATCCCTTCCTGGGAGTGCAGCCCTCGCAAGACCACGTCCTCCATGCTCGGGCCGAGCTGCACGATTCGCAGCACGCCTCCGCGGGCGAAGCGTCGGGTGATGTGGCGGGCCATGCGCTGTCTCGTGAACTCCGTCAGCACGTCGGGGTCGCGGGACCGCGGCGCGAAGTCGGCCAGCGCCTCGAGGATGGTCTGCGTGTCGCGGATCGACAGACCTTCCTTGAGCAGGTTCCGGAAGATCTTCAGCACGCTCGAGCGCGGGAGCGGGTCCGGGATCAGGTCGTCCACCAGCTTGGGGTGGGTGGTCTGCACGCGCTCCAGGGCGGCGTCCAGCTGGGCTCCGTCGTACAGCTCGTGACCGAAGGTGGTCATGAGCTCCACGAGGTGGGTGGTGAGCACCGTGGGGGCGTCGACCACGGTGTAGCCCTTGGACTGGGCGTCGAGCACGGTGCGGTCCAGGATCCAGAACGCGGGCATGCCGAACACGGGATCGGTGACGGGAACACCGTCCACGTCTCCTCGCGCCGTGCCGGGGTTCAGCGCCAGGTGGGCGCGTGGCTGCACGCGTCCCTCCCCGATGCGCTCTCCGCGCAGCATCACGGCGTAGTCCCCGTTCTCGAGCTCGAGGTTGTCGCGTAGGTGGATGGGGGGAATCACCAGCCCGCTCTCGCGGGCGAACTGGCTGCGCACCTTTTGGATCCGCTGCAGCAGCTCTCCGCCCTGACGTTCGTCCACCAGGTAGACGAGGTCTACGGCCACCTCGATGGTCAGCGGCTCGAGCGGTAGCAGGTCCTCGGGTCTGGCGTCCTCGTCGAGGCTCTTCGCGGCGGGCTTCGGTGCGGCTCGGCTGCCCGACAGGTCGCGGGCCTGCCACGCCATGGTCCCCACGACGCCCGCCGAGAGCAGAAAGGGGAGCCGCAGGCCCGGAATCAGTGCGATTCCGAGCAGTAGCGCGGCGCCCACTCCGAGCACCCGCGGGTTCTCGAACAGCTGGCCGGAGATCTGGCGGTGCAGATCACGGGACTGGGCGTCGTCCACCCGAGTGACGAGCAGGCCGGCGGCGGTGCTCACGATGAGGGCGGGCACCTGGCCGGCGAGTCCGTCGCCGATGGTGAGGATGGTGTAGGTGGCGATGGCGTCGAGCAGGGGCATGCCCTGCTGCAGCGTGCCGATGAGGGCGCCCCCCACCACGTTCACGATGGTGATCACGATGCCCGCGATGGCGTCGCCGCGGATGAACTTCGAGGCACCGTCCATGGCCCCGTAGAAGTCGGCTTCCTGAGCGATCTCCAGCCGCCGGACGCGCGCGGCTCGTTCGTCGATGAGCCCGGCGTTCATCTCCGCGTCCACGGCCATCTGCTTGCCGGGCATGGCATCCAAGGTGAAGCGCGCGGCCACCTCGGCGATGCGACCACTACCCTTGGTGATGACCACGAAGTTGATGAGCACGAGGATGGTGAAGACCACCGCACCCACGATGAAGTTGCCACCCACCACGAACTGCCCGAAGGTCTCGATGATCCGGCCAGCCGCCTCGGGACCCTCCGATCCGTTGAGCAGGATGAGCCTCGTGCTCGCCACGTTCAGGGCCAGGCGGTAGACGGTGGCCACGAGCAGCAGCGTGGGAAACACGCTGAAGTCCACGGGACGCTGCGCGTACAGGGCGGTCAAGAACAGCAGCAGCGCCAGGCAGATGGAGCCGGCCAGCAGCATGTCGAGCAGGATGGGGGGGAGCGGCACCACCATGATGCCGAGCAGCCCGAACACCCCGACGGCGAGCAGGGCATCGCCCTGAGTGCGCAGTTGTTGCAGCCACTCTGGCATCCGGCCGCCTCCAGGCGGGTGCAATCGGTCGACCCCTGCCGGACTTGAGGTACGCCGGGTGACGACAGAGCATCGGGAGGGAAGGAGGCGGCCCCTCGCCAGATTGGAAAGTAGATTGCTTTTCTGTCAAAGTCCGACGTCGATGGGGGACGAAGGAGGACCTTGGGCCAGCAGCATGTCGAGCAGCTCGGGGAGTCGGCTGGGGGCGAGGGAGGGTGAGGCTCGAGCCAGCTGCGGTGCCGTCCACCAGCGGTGGCCCACCGCACCGGCGTCGGGGGCCGTGCTGACGACGGCGTGCTCGGCGGGTACGAGGGCGAGCAGGTAGCGCTCGTGCTGCCGCACGGCTCGGTCGGCCAGCGCAAAGGTGTGGGTGCGGGTCCACACGCAGGGGCCGAGGGTGGCAGGCTGGATCCCCACCTCCTCAGCGAGCTCCCGTCGAAGGGCCTGGCCATCGGTCTCACCGGGCTCGATCCCGCCTCCGGGGGCAATCCACCAGCGATGGTCGGTGCGCGGGTCGTGCATGGCGAGGAGGAGTAGCTGCCGGGCCGGAGTGAGGAGCAGCGCTCGCACGGACGTGCGCTCCACCGGCAGCATCGGGTGCGGCAGCAGCCACACGTCGATGCGGTGAACCCGAGCGCTGGCCTCGGTGCTCACCTGCACCTCCCCGGCAACCAGCGCGGGTGACTCGGCCCAGCACAGCGTGGCGGCGAGGCCCCATGGGCGTGGCAGCGGGTCCACCAGGATGGGGGCGCGCTGCTGCCACCAGCGCTGGACCTCTGCGCCGGCCAGCCGCCGACCCGGCGCACCGTGCTCCACGAGCACCACGCGGTGATGCAGGAAGTCCTCGGGTGCGCCCCGGCAGAGTCGCTCGTGGAGGTCGGTCGTCCGCACGTTCCGTCCAGTCGGGAAAGGGCTTCGCGACCGCTGCGGTACTGTCGGCAAGGAACTGACCAGCGCACGAAGTGCGCCAGTTCCTTGTTGGCAGTATCGCGGGGGTCGATCGAGAAGCCCGGCAACGGGAAGGGCGTAGCCCGCGGGCGTCGAGTCCGCCCACGGGCTCTCCGACGCTAGCTCAGGGCGGCGAGCGCCGGGCCGAGCACGTCGCGCACTGCATCTGCCGCCTCTGCGTTCTCGATTCGGCCCCGGGTCCTACCCGCGAAGTGCGGCGCCTGCAGCATGACGGCCACCGCCACCAGCACGGGCTTGCCGAGGGGCTCCAGCAGCTCGAGGGCGGCGTCCAGGTGGACGCCGCCGTCGGGCAGCTCCAGCTGGTTGCCGAAGGCCACGTGGTCGCCGTGGCCGCTCTGGGTGCCCAGCGCCACGGCCACGTCCACGTCCACCTCGTGAGCGCGTCCGCGGGCGGTCACGATGCGCTCGAAGCCGCCCCCCGCGCAGCGCCGGCGCACCAGGCCCTCGAGCCCCAGCGGCTCGCGGTGGACCTGACCGTCGAGCACCACCTCGAGATTGGGGTTGAGGACGGCCACTTGCCGCGCGATGCCGTCGAGCCCGTCGAGCCACCCCACCTCGCCGAAGATGGCGGGATCGGGCAGGAAGCGAACGGAGGTGCCGCGGCGGTGGGAGCGGCCCAGGTGCGTGGGCTCGCACAGCGCCCGACCTCGCTGGAAGGTCTGTAGGTAGCGGGCGTCGTTGCGGTCCACCACCACCGTGGTGAGCGCGCACAGCGCGTTGACCGCCGCCAATCCCACCCCGTGCATGCCGAGGTGCACGTGGGGCGTGTGGTCGTCGAAGGTGGACCCGGCGTGCAGGGTGCAGAAGATGCGCTCCATCACCTCGGGGTGCTGGTCCACCGGGATGCCGCGGCCGTCGTCACAGACGGTGTAGGCGCCGTCGGGGTGGCGCTGGATCTCGAGGCGGCTCGCATGACCGGCGAGGTGCTCGTCCACGGAGTTGTTCACCACCTCGAGCAACAGGTTTCGCACGCCATGGGGGCCGGTGGATCCCACGTACATGCCGGGTCGCTTGCGGACCGCTTCCACGCCCTCCAGGACCTGGATGTCAGCTGCAGAATAGTCTTCGGGCACAGGTGCTCCCATTCGCTCCAATGAGTTGGGCGAAGCAAGGGTTTCAGTGTGTGCGCGCGCATGGTGATCTAACCCGTCAGGCTGTCCGCGCACGAGGCCATAGTTGGCCTTTTAGGCTTGCAATCGACCGCTCGAATGCGCTGCGCGAACGCCGAATGTGGGCGTTGCCCCGTGGTTGCCCCTAGGAGGCCCCGTGCAGCCGCCTGCGCCACAGGGCGATGGCGAGGACCCATCCTGCCGTCCATGCCCCTCCAGCCGTCCCAGAGGAGGCGCAACGGCACCCGCTGGCGAGGGGTGGCACGTCGGGTGCTCCTCGCGGTGGAGCGGGGGCATCGGTCGGCTCGTCGGTGGGCATGGTGCCCGTGTTGCCGCCCTCCGTGCCTTCGGATGGTGCCTTGCCCAGGGCTCCGATGTCCTGATCCGCCAGCTCTGGGTCACCCGCTCCCAGCAGGGGGCTGTCCGGGTGTCGCCGCAGATCGCCGTCACAGAGGCCGTCCGCCACGAACGGTACTCGTGGGTCACCGGTGACGGCGTTCGGGCCCACATGGCCGCTGGAGCGGTCCAGCCCGTTGCTCCACCAGCCGTTGTGGTCCACCTGCACGGTGGCAGGAGCAGGGGTGTCGAGGGCCGTGCCGCCGATGTGGGCGAGCAGGTTGTTGCGGATGGACGCAGAGGAGCCCAGGGCCGCGATGCCCTCGTCGCTACCGAGCACGTCGTTGTCGTGCACGTCGGAGGCCACGCCGTGCAGGTGTAGGGCCGCTCCCGTGGTGTCGCGGTGCACGTTGTTCCACCAGGTGAGCGTGGTGGCGCCGCTGCGCACGGAGGCGCCGTCCACGGCGGTGTTGGCGCACAGGTGGTTGCCGCTGCCGGTGAGCTCGAGGGCGCCGCCGGTGTAGATGGCAGCGCCGTCGCTGGACGTGTTGTGGTGGAAGATGCAGTCGTGCACCAGCAGCCGCGAGGTCGTCCCCCACACGGAGATGGCGCCCCCCTCCACGTTCGACTCATTGGATAGGAACGTGGAGCGCTGCACGATCAGCTCTGCTCCGTCTCCCACGCGAATCGCTCCGCCCGGTCCCGTGGCGGTCTGGGTCTCGAAGTGGGAGTCGGACACCGTCACCTGGGCTTGCCGCACCACGTAGATGGCGGCGGCTTCTCCGTTGGCGTGGTTGTTCACGAAGGTGCAGCTGCGCACCTCGGCCTCCGTCTCGTCCTCCAGCAGGAAGCCCCCGCCCACGGCGTTGAAGTAGTGGTCCTCCATCGTGAGGTTCTCGAGCAGCAGATCGGTCACGTCGGAGGCCCGGACGGCGCGCTTGCTGTTGTCGGGCACCAGCACGAAGCCGGTCACGGTGACGCCCGACGCATCGATCTCGAGTCCAGGGTTGCCGTGCATCGTCCAGTGAGCCTTGCCCGAGGCGGACCGGATCGTCACCGAGGCGTCCACGGACACGGTGTCGTCGTCCGTGACGGCCTCGTCCGACACGACGATGGTGTCTCCGTCGTCCGCGTCGGACACCGCTGCTCGCACCGTGGTGTAGTCGCAGGCCTCACAGACCTCGCGCAGCGTGGGTTGGTCCTCTGCCATGGCCGCGGTGGCCCAGATCGTCAGGAACATCGGTGTCTCGAACTCAGCGTTGGAAGAACCAGACCCCGAACGCGACCACGCTCAGCACGGCGGCCACCGACAGCTTGACCGTCTCGGATGGGGCGAGGCGGCCCACGAACTCTGCCTCGCGGCACCGTCGTGGCTTCAGTCCGTCGTAGAGGACCTCCACGCCGTGGCCGCTGGGGGCCGAGCAGGGGATCTGGGTGTCCGACAGCGTGATGTAGTTCGTGCCCAGCGCTGCATCCAGCACGGTTCCTTCGTGGCTGACCACGGCGTAGGACGCGTTCTGCGCTGTGAGATCGCTGGTGTTCAGGATGGGAGACAGCAGGCTGAACATGTAGAGCGGCCCGAGCACCACGCCCACCAACAGCAATCCGCGCAAGAACCCCATGGAGCCTCCCTGGCGCGTCGGGGGTCGACGCGCCGGGGGCCATCATACGCGTGCGTCGTCGCGGATCGCCTGCGCCATGGCCTCGAAGACGGGCCGCCAGACGTTGGGCTCGGGCTGGGTGAAGAGCCTGGTGTTCGGGTACCAGGGCGTCTTTTCCTCGCCCGGCATCCAGCGCCAGCACGGCGCGTAGGGAAGGGCGACGAAGCAGCGCTTGCCCAGGGCTCCGGCGAGGTGCGCGATGGCGGAGTCACACGTGATCACCAGGTCCAGGCGCGACAGGACGGCGGCGGTGTCCACGAACGCCGCCTCCTCGTCGAGCCCAGCGCCCAGATCGTGCACGGAGAAGTCCACGGCTGCCAGCTGATCCGTGCCGTGGCCGTGCTGCAGGCTCACCAGGTGGGTGTCGGGCAGCTCTGCCAGGGGAGCGAGGTGGGCGAGGGGGAAGGAGCGTGTCCGATCCTCGTCGTGCTTCGGGTTGCCTTGCCAGCACACGCCGACGAGGAAGCCTTCGGGCAGCCCCTCGACGAACCGGGACCCTCGTGCCGGATCGGCGGACAGGTAGGGCACGTCGTGTCGCACGTCCTCGAGCTCGAGGCCCAGGATGGCGGGGAGGCTCATGATCAGGGCCGCGTGGTCGTGCTCGACGGCGGTACCTGCGGGCACCACGTCGTCGATGCCGGGGGCCGTGCCGAGCAGCGGCACCAGGCGTTCGGGGCAGCGCAGCACCACGCGCATGCCTCGCTGCGCGGCGAGGCGTGCAAAGCGCACGAACTGGATGGCGTCCCCCATGCCCTGCTCGGTCTGCAGCAGGAGGGTCTGTCCGGGGTTCGACGAGCCGTCCCACATGGCGTCGACCCACTCGGGTGGCTCCATCCCCGGCCTGCGGTAGCGGAACTCCGACGATCGGAACGCCTCGCCGTAGCGGCCTGCCGCGAACAGGGCCATGGCCAGGTTCCAGTGGTGCGAGGCCACCTCGGGGGCGTGGCGCACACAGGCCTGCAGCTCCTCGATGGCCTCGTCGAAACGCCGGCAACGGCGCAGGGCATTCGCATAGTTCGCGCGGTATCCGGTCTGGCGTGGGTGGTCGCGCACCACGGTGCCGGCCTCTGCGGCGGACTCTCCGTACCTGCCGAGATCGCCCAGGGCCGCGGCGCGGTTCACCCGGGCCAGGGTGTGCAGCTCGTCGAGCTCCAGTGCTCGGCCGAGCACCTCCAGGGCCTCCTCGGGGTTGCCGTGGTGTCGCAGCGCCAGGCCCAGATCGCACCAGGCGTCCACGCGCGACGGGTCCAGGTTGGTGGTGCGTCGGAACGCCAGCACCGCGCCCTCGTACTGGCCTCGCTGGAACATCGCCGTGCCCAGCATCTGCCAGTGGTTCGGGTTGTTCGCGTCTTGCTCCACGGCCTGGAGACCCGCTTGCACGGCCTTGGCCGTCTCGCCGGCGGCGAGCAGCCGACGGGTCAGGTCCTCGCTGTCGGTCTTGACCACCACGAGCTGTGCGGCGATCTCCTCCACCACGTTGTTGTGCGACTTCATGGCGTCCATGGCCATCGCCTCGTCGATCTCGCCCGCGTCGAGGCGGGCCTGCCAGCGCGGATCGAGGCGATTCTCGTAGTGGGCGATCTCGAAGTCCACACCCAGGTAGAGGGCCAGCGGCGTGTTCGCGCACCGGCCCGCTTGCCACTCCAGGTTGCGGTCGCGCGAGAACATCGAGAGCGTCTCGAGGGTGACGGGTCGCACGTGGGTGGGGTCGGCGAGGAAGGTGTCGTGGCGCGGGTGCGGCACGCGCACGTCCACCACCGCCCCTGCCCGGCACACGCGGTACAGCTCCTGGAAGATGGCCAGGAACACCCGGGTGTCCTGCCCCAAGTGCTCGAGCACGTGCGACATGCGCACCTCGGACACGCTGTCGTCCTCGAAGGGCCAGGGAACGGACTCCAGATCCCACTGGAGGTCGGGCTGGCAGGCCGCCTCCCGGTCCACGTTCACGAATCCCGGGATCTGTCTCGAGCCACACCCGAGGTTCAGCCGAATCCCATCCGTCGGGGCGGGGGCGATGTCCTGCACGGCCACTCCAAGCTAGTAGGCGACGTAGTCCTTCTCTTCCACGAGGTCCGAGCCGAGCTGCTCGTTGATCTGGCGCTTCAGGAGCGCGCGCCGATCGTTGAGCTGGTACACGGAGCGGGCGAGCTGTACGAAGCGGTCACCGAAGTCGGCTGCGGCCTCGTGGCGTCGCAGCACGTCCTCCACGTCCCACAGCGCCTCGTTCACCTCGATGAGCGCGTCTGCGTGCTCCGAGGGCCAGGCCAGGCCCTCGCGCTCCCAGGTCTGTCGCAGCGCGGACAGCTCGCGACGCACGTTCGCGCGCTTGTCCTCGCTGGAGATCTTACGTTCCTTGATGGCCAAGATCGTGATCTTGTCCACCACTTCGCCAACGGACACGGGGATCAGCATGCTCGCCTCGGGTGTGGTCGCTATCGGCCGCCCGGCTCGGCGGTTGAGGATGGGCTGGGATCGGTTCGTCGGAGCCAGGGTACGTCGGTCGGATCGGCAGGACGTGCCGTGGGACATTCGGGTAGGGGAGCACTACCTCTGCGGACGATTGGGTGGACCTCGATCACCAGCTGGAAGCATGCAGAGCACGAGTATCGGAACCTCGACCCACGCATGGAGCGAGGCAGCGACCCCATACAGGGCGCGGGCGGCGCGAAAGTCGATCAGGTAGGCCAACAGCAGGACCGCGGTGACGCCTGCGGTCGCGACGACCCACCTGAGCTGCAGTCGGCCACCCAGCCGTGGCAGAACGAGCAGGACGGCTGCGTAGTGGAGGCACTGAGCGACCACGATGGCAGAGAACACGTTGGCCGCGCTGCCCCAGCCGTGCATCTCTGGTGGCAGGTACGCCCCTAGATTTCGGGCCAACGAGCCGGCGCCGATGGGGCTGGCTTCGGTGGGGGTCACGGCGATCAGCTCGAAGCCTGCGGACACCACACCCGATCCGACGAGCACCGGAGCGCCGACGAAGATCAGCAGTCCGACGGTCCACACGTGGGTCCGTAGCGCGGGTCCGGCCGCTTCCGAGACGAGGGCAAGGGGCGTCCAGTTGTGCAGCACTGCGACGGCCAACAGCGCGTGTAGCGGTGACCAGAGGAGGCCGCCGAGCAGCAGCGCGGACAGACCCAGTCCGGCGATGGACGATCGGGTGCCGCTCGACCACCAGATCGGGGCCACGACAGCGATCATGGCCACACCGGCGAGCAGCTCGAGGGTGCGGGCGAGGTCGACGTCCAGGAAGCCGGTGAGGGCCGCGATCCGAGCGCCAGGGACCACGGCCAGTGAAGCAACGAGCCCGATCCACCACGCTCCGAGCCAGTGGCCGAACCTCGCTCGGATGTAGGCCAGCTCGGCAATCACGTGGGGTAGACCGAACACCGCGAGGGTGGTCGCATAGGTCGCGAGGGGTGCCAGGGCGGAGGCCACGACGACGCTGACGACGAGGAGCAGGGTGCCAGGTAGCGGCAGACCTGGCCAGCTCTGGGGGGCTGGTCGCAGGTTGACAGATGGGAGGGTCGACCACACGATCGCGGTATGTGGATTGCCCTGCCGTGGTTGTCAACCCTAGCAACAGCGGATCCCCCGGTGGGCTCTGCACCACTGGCCGAGATGGACACGCGGGAACGGGAGTTCCCGGTGATGCGCGCGACATTGGAGCTGACGGACGGTGCGCGGGAGTCCAGGACCTGTGAGACGGACGCCGAGGGCCGCTGTGCGTTCGCGTCGCTGGCTCCTG
>JAHQVJ010000177.1 GCA_019634415.1 Myxococcales bacterium | reverse complement strand
GGGCCGGCAAGTGCGACCCACGCCGGCACGCTGGGATCGTCGTCCTCCTCGCCGTCGTCCACCGACAGATCGGGGCCATGGTAGTCGTAGCCCTCCACTGCGTCGGCCAACGCCAGGAAACACACACAGTCGAGATCACGAGCCACCCGACGCAAGGCCTCCGCCCGGATCCGATCGCCGTTCTTGAGCCGGCCCCAGTCGATCCCCTGCTCCGAGTACTGGTGCTGCAGCAGGTGAACCAGCCAGTCGCCGTCGGAGAGGCGGAAGTACCGGGCGAGACTCGCTCTGAGATGCTCGATACGATCCGTGTTCGGAACCGGACGCAGCCGCGCCGATTCGACCTGGAGTGTGAAGGTCAGCACCACGCGGTACCCCGAGCTCACCGGCCGCGTCTCGTGCACGCAGTCGACGTAGAAGCCCAGGAACGCCAGCCGGTTCGCGAGGCTCTCCGCCGCGGTCGCGAAGTCGAGCTGCTGCCCGCCGTGGGTGACCACGATCTCTCCCCCGGTGTAGGTGCTGGGCAACACGATGGCGAGTGTGGCGACCGTACCTGGCTCCTTCTCGGAGTCGCGATGGCGCGCGAAGAACTGCCCCGGCTCGTAGATCAGGAGCTTGCGCAGCGTGGGCGTCACCACAGCCTCCGGTGGAAACCCGAGCGCCGCCGCGATCGCCTGCACACCGCGCGTGAGCCGCACCTCCCAGGCTCGTGGATCGAGCCGGATCCGGTCGGCTTCGATCTCCCAGGAGTCGCGCACCGTGCGATCGTGCAGCGTCTGCTCGAAGTACCCGAAGGGCGACGGTATCGCCTGGGCCATCAGCTCGCGGATCCGCTCGGTGGCGAGCGGAAAGCGGCACTCCCCCACGCCCTGCACCTCGATACCGAGCCCCAGCCCGGACTCCGGGTGATGCGCCGCGAAGGCACCGGGACTGTCCAGCCGCCGCAGGTCGTTGGCGATGGCCCGTAGCGTGGGATTGGTCACCCAGCCCCCTCGGCCACCTTGCGGAACGTTCGCACACAGATGGGATTGGTGAAGCGATAGCGCCCATCCGACGTGCGCCCCACCTCGAAGCGGTGGGCCACCTCTGGTGTCCGCAAGCCTGACTCGTCCACCGCGATCACGGTGCTGGTCGACATCTTGGCGCGAAAGCTCTCCAGATCGTCGTAGGTGTAGACGCGCAGGTAGCTGTGGGCAGGCTGCTCCGTCAGCCCCTGCACGCGATCCAGCGCCTGTTGCGCTCGTGCGCGCACCACCGACTCGTCGTGGAAGGGCTGCATGAGGACCGAGTGCTCCCCTGCGGCATCGGGCTCCAGCACCAGCAGCCGCCCACCCGAGCGCAGCACCCGCGCCGCCTCGAGCAGGCTCGCGTCCATCCGATCGGGCGAAACGTGGTGCAGAGAGCGGTTGAAGATCACCGCATCGGCGCAGCCATCGCCACAGGGCAGCGCGCTCGCACCACCCGCGAGCCACGTCAGCCCGGGCAATGCAGCCCTCGCCTCGGCCAGGGCGCGCTGCTGCGGATCCGGCTCCACGCCCGTCACCCGAAGCCCGCGGCGCGCGAGCTCGTGGGCCAGCCCCCCGCTGCCGCAGCCGACGTCCACCACGTCCAGATCCTGGTCCCCCAGGATCTCGACCACCACGTCCAGATCCGTCCGCTCGAACATCGAGGCATGTTAGCCCGCGGACATGCCCCGAGCTTCCGCGATGGACCCCGACGCGAGGCGCGCTGCCATCCTGCTGGCCGCACGCGCGGTCTTCGCGCGCAAGGGCTACCACAAAGCAGGGATCGCCGACATCGTGAGCGAGGTGGGCGTCGCGCGAGGGACCTTCTACCGGTACTTCGAGTCCAAGCGAGACGTCTTCCAGCAGATCTTGCAGAGCATGATGGCGGAGGTGGTCTCCGTCGTGGTTCCCATCGACGTGGCCGGTGAGATCCCACCCCAGGTGTTCGCGAACCTCGACCGACTGATCCGCGCCATCACAGCCGAGGACGTGTGCCGCGTGTTGTTCAGCGAGGCATTGGGCATCGACGAGGAGGCCGACGACGCGCTGCGCGCCTTCTACGGGCAGGCCTTGGGCCGGATCGAGGCTGCGCTGCAGACGGGTCAGGGGCTCGGGATCGTGCAAGGCGGCGACGTTCGGCTGAAGGCTCGGTGCTTGCTGGGTCTGATCAAGGAGCCGGTGGTCCAGGCCTCCATCGATGGCGCAGATCTGGATGCCGACCAGCTGGTGACGGAAATCCACCAGCTGCTGCAGCATGGGCTGCTCCGCGTGTAGCTACGCCACCAGGGCCTCCACCTCCTCCGCCTGCTGGCTCTGGCCCATGGCGCGCCAGATCATCGACGCGCCCCGCAGCGTCGCATGCCCTCGATCGTCTTGGTACCGCGCCAGGCACGCCTCCCCCGCGAGCTGGCTCATCCAGGCCACGATCAGGGGCCCCTGGGGATTCTTGGCGCCCATCAGCGCTGCGAAGCTGCTCTGCGCCTCGGCGAGCGCCTCGTCGTACACGGACCAGCTGCCGTCCAGTGCGGCCCGCAGCAGCCGGACCGACACCGATGCCGCCATGCGGCTGCCGTGCCCCAGCCGCGCCAGCAGCGGCTCCACCCGCGCGACGATGGGCCACACCTCCTCTGGCGAGCGTCGCAACACCGTGCGAGCCAAGCGCATGCGACAGTTGAAGGCGCGCAGGTCGCCTCCGAGGGCCTCGTAGCGCGCGAGCGCTCGTCCGAAGAGCTCCTCGGCCTGGGCCAGCGGCGCGAAGGCCACCCGCTGGGTGGTCGACGTGTTGTCCGAGGGCACCGCGGTGCCGAGGGGCGGCGCACGCCGCAGGGCCAGTCGTGCCAGCCGATCCAGGCACTCCGCTGCCCCCAACCCCGAGCCCAGTCCCTCGAAGTGAGCCAGCGCCTGCCGGTACATCGCGATCGCCTCGTCGGTGCGCTCCAGCGCCTCGGCGGAGCGCCCTCGCTGCAGCAGGGTGTCGGCGCGATCCACCTCCCAGGCCCCTCCCGGGCCCGAGGCGCTGGCCAGTCGCACGTACACGTCGAGGGCGGAGTCCTGTAGATCCGCGGCTCGCCGGATCTCGCGCTGCTGCCAGGCCACCTTGGCCAGCCCTCCCAGCGCAGCAGCGAGCCGCGCGTCGTCGCCTGCGCGCCGAGCGCTCTCGACCAGCCCCTCGAACAGCCCGGACGCCTCGACGAGCGCTTCCTTTCGACCGGAACGGTGCTGCAGCTGCAGGCGCGCTTGCACCAACAACGCGGTGCGCTCCACCTCGCCCCAGCCATACACCCGCGCAGCCGTGCGCGCTCGGTCCGCGCCTTGCACCGCCTCCTCGAGCTGGCCCAGCTCGGCCTGCACCTCGGCCTCCAGCGTCCACAGGCGCCCCCAGCGCACGTCCGTCTGGGGAAGCTGGGCCTCCCCCATGGCGTCGCGCACCGTGGCCAGCAAGAGCTGAGCGGGCTGCGCACCGATGGTGGCCAGCCGATGCTGCACGCCGCGGAGGAGTGGCTCCACCGCCGACTCGGCGCGGCCCGCCTCCACCAGGTGCCTCCCCAGACGCTCCGCCACCGTGGGGAGGTGCGCCCGCGTGCTCAGCATCAGCGCACACGACTCGTGGTGCCCCTGCAGGCGGCCCGCGTCTTGCGCGGTGCGCAGCAGGCTCTCGCGCAGCATGCCGTGCACGAAGGACCAGCGGTGCCTGCCGCCCACGACGAGCCGACGATCCAGCAGCCGATCCACCAGCGCGCCACGCAGCGCATCGTCGCTGGGAAGTCGGCCAACGAACAGGCCCTCTGGATCGTCGCAGGCCCGGCCCCACTCCTCCTGATCCACCTCCATGCCCAGGCAAGCAGCCACCTCGAGGTAGGTCTGCGCCTGGTCGGCGAACACGTCCAGCACCCGAGCGAGCAACGACGCCCAGACCTCGTGGAGATCATCGGGCAGATCCACCGTGGCGCCCGCCTTCAACCGGAAGCCACTGGGACCTGCCTCCAAGGTGCCATCCGCCACCCAGGATCCCACCAGCTGCACGGCGAACAGCGGATTGCCTTGGGTTCGCTCCTCCACCCGGGCCGCGAGCTCGTCGTCGAAGCCGAGCAGCGTGCGCACCAGCTGGCGGTGAGCGGTGGTGTCCAGCGGCCCCACGTCCACCGACGTGGCACCCTCCACCTCCATGAGGCGATCGAGGCGCCGGGCCTCGCTGGAGTCCTCCTCCAGGGCCTCCTCGCGCATCGTCAGCACCATCAGGCACGGGAAGGCCCGAGTGGCCTGAGCACCGAGCACCTCGAGGCACAACCCCAGCCCGTGGGGCCCCCACTGCACGTCGTCGAACCAGGCCACCAGCGGGCGCTCCTGGCTCACCAGCTCGAAGGTGTCCGCGGTGCCCTCGTAGTACTCCCGTGGCCGCGTCAGGCGCACGGGCTGCACGCCTCGCTTGCGATCGGCGTCGGTGGCCGGGCACAGCAGCTCCGTCATCAGCTCGGCTGCGAGCTCGTCCTCGCTGCCGCGCAGCCGACGGAACTCACGGACGCGGTCGGCCACCTCGTCGCGCGACATGCCCTCGGTGCCCACGTAGTCCATCGCCATCTGACGAAGCGCCTCCCCCGGCGCCTTGTCGGTGGAGAAGGTGGCCTTGCACCACGACAGGGAGCCCAGCTCGTGCCCGCGCCGGCACAGCCAGTCCGCCAGTCGACTCTTGCCCGTGCCCGCGGCACCGCGCAGCAGCACCAAGCGCGCTCGGCCTTCCTCGTGCACGCGCCGTAGCTCCGACCACAGCAGGTCGCGCTCGGCCTGTCGACCGGCCATCTGCACCGTGCGCAGCCCGTACAGCGACAGGCCGGCACCCAGCAGCTGTGCCGGAGGGGGCTTGGGCACGGGCCGGCGCCAGTCGGGCGGGATCGGCGCCTGACCCACCACGGGCATCGGCCCACGGCGGGGCTCCTTCGCCCGCAGCGCCGCCTCCTCGATGGACAGCCGCCACGACTCCCCGAAGCTCACGTCCGTGGAGGTGATGGTGGCCTGCAGCGCCGGATCGAGCTCGACGTCGCGGCCCCCGTCGGCCGCGCCGGGAGGGTCGCCCAGGATGTCCAGCGCGTAGGAGGCGTCGGCGGCGTAGCGGAACCGGTCCTCGCGGGGCTTGGCCAGCAGCCGACGGAGCCACGCCTCGAAGCCAGGCGGCACGGCCACGCGAGGCTCGAAGTCCGGCAGCTCCTGCTGCAGGTGAGCCACGAGGACCTCGCCCACGCTGCGATGGGGCCGCGAGTACGGAGCGCGACCCGTGCACAACCACCAGACCAGGCAGCCCAGCGAGTACAGATCCGTCCAGGGTCCGAAGTGGCGCCAGTCTCCGCGGATCTGCTCGGGGGCCATGTAGGCGGGCGTCCCCACGATGCGGTTGCTCTCGGGGTTCGTCTCCCCGGCCCAGGCGATTCCGAAGTCCGTGAGCTTGATGCCGGGACGAGCGTCCATCTTGCCGGCACACAGCACGTTCGCCGGCTTCAGATCCCGATGGATCACGCCGTGGGCGTGGGCGTGGGCCAAGCCCTCGAGCAGGGCCATGAGCACGGGCTTGAGCATGCGCCACGGCAGGGCCGAGCGCAGGTGCGACAGCGTGCCGCGCGAGGCGTACTCCATCGCGAGCCAGAAGGTGCCCTCCACGATGCCCTGGGAGGGATCCGCGCTCCGCGCATCGATGCGTCCGTGATCCAGCACCATCACGACCCCTGGATGGTCCAGGGCCGCCACCGCGCGCACCTCGTCGCCGAAGCGCTTGTCGAACTCGTCCTTCTGGGTGGCTTGCTCGCTCAGCACCTTGATGGCGACGGGCACGCTGCTGTCGCCGTCGTAGTGGGCCAACCACACGTCGGCCATGCCCCCCTTCGCCACGTGGCGAACCAGCTCGAACCGTTCGATCCAGTGGGGGTCCGACGCCACGCTACCTCCGCACGGACGCGGGTCGACGCTGGTTGTAGGTCAGGCTCAGCCACGCGCCCCAGTGGGTCAGGTCGCGGCAGGCCCGAGCACGCCATCCGTCACTGTCCTCCGCCAGGCAGCTGACCCCCAGCGACACCGCGCCCGAGGGCAACCGCAGGAACGGACTCGCCGGAATCGCCGAGCCCACCTGAAGCCCCACCTGGGACCACCCCTGTGCCCCGAGGGTGTCCCCCAGGCGGTGGCGGCGGAAGAAGGGCTGGATCCCCTGCACCTGCAGGCCCACCTCCGTCAGGTCTCGCACGCGCCCCCGCGCCGTCCCTCCCGCGATCACGGGGTCGGTCACCCACCCCCAGCGGGCAGGATCGGGCAGCGCCGAAGACTCGGGGCCTCCCAAGCGGAACCCACCCAGCACGCCGGTGCCCGTGGTGCGCCCGATCTCGTAGGCCGCCGAGAGCGTGGGCCCCCGAAACACCGCCCCCCGAACCCCCGCCTCCGTGAGGCGGTAGGGCTCTCCGGCGGCCTGCCCGCGCTGACCTCGCACACCCAGACCCACACCCCAGACTCGTCGGCGTGGCTCCACGAGCCGCAGGGTGGCCGCCCCGAAGACGGCCCGGCGCGCACCGGCCTCGTCCGCATCCGACAGGGTGCCCTCCCACAGTCCTCCGCCCCGCAGGGTCAGGCGCCCGCTGGTGAACCGATGATCAGCCCCCACGTCGATCACGGCTCCTCCACGGTCCAGGCCGAAGCGGCGGTCCGACGTGGCGAAGGCCGACGCCGTGAGGTCCAGCGGAAGCCGCCGAGCCGTCAAGGACGCACGAGCCCCACGCACCCCGAGCCCTCCTCGCAAGGGCGTCGACGCGAGGGCCAACATCTCGTACCGACCAATGAGGTCGACCGAATGAATGCCAAGCTCTACCTGGCCTTGACCGGTACTGGCCATTCCCACACCGTACAACAACGCGAGTCCTCGGGCCCCCATTCCGTATCGACGCGACGGATGATCGACGCGCTCGGGAGAAGCCACGGCGGGACCGGGTTCCAGGCGCCCCACCGCAGAGGTGGCATTGGATGGCAGGGGTGTGGGCACGCCAGGGAGCGCCCGATGCAGGTCCATGCCGCCTGGCGTCATGGACAGGTAGAACAGCGTGCCCTCGGTGCTCACCTCGGGAGACAGCGCGCCCCCCACGGTGGCCGTGATGGGGTCCGACAGCCCGTCCAGCGCTCGGTTCAGGCGCCTGACCTCCACGAAGCCCTTCTCACCGGCTTGCACCACCAGGCCGCCCCGAAGCGGATCCCAGGCGATGTTCATCAGCTGCGGGCCCGAGGGCTCGGGGGTCCACACCTGCACCTCGCCGCCCGCCACGTCGCGCACGGCGACCGCCCAGCCATCGCCGGTGTTCTGCAGCCAGGCGATCCGCTCGCCGTCGGGTGAGACACGCGGCACGGCCAGGTGCACGCCGCCCTCCGGCGATACCAGCGGCTCGAAGGCGCCCACGTCGTCGACCAGATCCACCGCCACGATCTGATGGTGCCCCCACACCGAGCGCACCGCCGCGGCCCAGCGGCCGTCGGCAGCAGGATCTGGCGAGTGCAGATCCTGGCGCTTGGTGAGTCGACGATCTCGGCGGCTCCCGGTCTCCCACAGGAACAGATCGGGCCGCAGGCGCCCGTCGCCGTCGGGCACCCAGGCATCGAAGATCACGAGCTCGTCACTCACCCAGCGCGCCGTTCGCGCCACCCGAGTGCGATGGGGCCGGCGGTGCTTCACGCGATGGGGCGGGTGGGCCAGGCCCGTGGGCGCCACGTCCAGCGGATCACGCTGGAGTGTGCGCTCGATGCGCCGCTCACGCGCCTCGATCGCCTTGTCGTTCACCGCAGTGTCGTACACGCGTAGGTGCGGCACTCCGGTCTTCGGCCACACGGGCACCAAGACCCCCGATCCGTCCGGCGACGTGCTGGGTCCGCCCACGTTCCAGCCGATGTCCTCGAACAGCGTGGCGTCGGAGGCCGGCCAGTCCTCGTGCTGTCGCATCGCATCTGCGGTGAGCTGGGCCGCGAAGTGTCCGTACAGCGCGTGGGGAGAGTCTCCGAACACCCCCGCAAAGGCGCTCTCGAACGACCGGATCCTGCGCGCCGTCATGCGTGCCCACAGGTCTCGCAGCGAGCCGGGTCCCGCCTGCTCCTCGAGCCACTCCAGGTAGGCAGAGCCCACCAGATAGGCCCAGCCCCGCCCACCCCAGCGCGCACTCCCCGACAGCTCGCCGTAGGTCGGCAGGCGTCCCGCTACGGCGAGGTGGCGCAGCAGGAGCGCACGGCTATCGGTGTTGGGCCGACCCAGCCCCGTGAGCCGTCCCTCCACCACGGTGGCATAGCCCTCGATCACCCAGCGAGGTGCCTTGCGCGCGATGGGCGCCACCCCGAACACGCTCTGCAGCGCGCGCTCGAAGGGGTTGCGGGCATCGCGCAGCAAGTGCACGAGGTGCGCGTCTTCGTGGACGAGCAGCAGCTCGGACCAGCTGCGGACGTGCCCCAGCCCGCTCTGCGGCCCGGGGGGTGACACCCACAGCTGCATCCGGGGCGACCAGGTGCGCGGAAGCGCCATGCCGTTGGCCCCCGAGACGGGATCCGCCACCAGCACGTGCACCCGCTTGCGGGGCACCCACCCCACCTCCGCCTGCACCCGGGTGCGGATGGACTCCAGCGTGCTGGCCACGTCCGTCGCCCACGACTGAGCCTGCACCGGGTAGTGCACGCTGAAGTGCTCGGTGCGCACCGTGCGCCAGGCGTCGGAGGGCTGCTGAGCCCGCGCGTTCGAGGCCGTCATCGCTGCGATCGCCACCCAGATCCATGCCATCACACGCACCGCGTTCATCGGGCGAAGTCCTCCTCACCGGCCCGCCAGCATACAGCGCCGAAGGACTAGGCCCGGCGGCGATCCACGATGACCTGGAAGGAGCGAGACCCGATGTCCTGGGCATCCAGTCCTGCCCGCGCCAGCTCCGACGCATCCAGCGCCCCACAGTCGAGCCAGCGGAGCACCGTCTCGAGCCTCGCCTGACCGTCCGCGAGCACCTCCGGTCCGCAGGGCCGCTCTGCCAGCGCCCGGCGCAACGTACCCGCCAGCTCGCGCATGGCCGTGGTCCAGGTGCTGCGTGCATGGGCCATCGTGGCCGCGAGGCGAGCGGGAAGCTGGCCCGGATCGAGATCCCAGCCCCAGGGCGTTCCCGCCACCTGCTGCTCCAGCACGTGCTCGGCGTGGGTGCGCCACGCCGCGTGCACCTCGGCGAACTGGGTCGCTCGCTGCGTGGCACTCAGCACGTCGTCGTCGTCCATGTCGGGCAGCGGCGGCGACGCCCCCGACGACAGCTGCACCGGCAGCCCCGCCACCGACAGCCGCACCAGATCGCGCACCAGATGCGCCACCCCCGTGCCTTGCGCCGAGGCCAGCGCATCCGTGTCGATCCGCACCACGTCGCAGCGCCCACGAGCGGCCGCGATCAGCTCACGAACCCGCACTCGGCCGGTGTCGTCGAGCACGGACTCCGCCCGATCCACCGCCAGCTCGAGCCTCAGCGAGGAGCGCCGCAGGCCACAGCGCTCCTCCAAGTGCCCCAGCAGCTGCACGAGTGCTGCCACCCCCTCGGCCGAGCTCGCGCCCGCGACCGAGATCAGGAATGGATCCGGAGTGCCTTCCGTTCCCGACGACAGCACGCTCATCACCTGGCCGAGGATCCGAAGCGTGCGCGAGGCAGCCCCAGGCTGGATGGAGCCCAACCGCACGCCCACGCGGGGCGGCAGCAGCCCCGAGCGATGGTCCTCGAGCAAGCAGTGCGCAACACCCACGGCGATGTCGTCCACTTCCTCCTCGGGCAGGTCGATGGTGGAGAAGAAGTCGACCCGGAGATCCTGCACCGGCTGGTGAGCCAGACGATGGGTCACCCGTCGGTAGACCTCGTGCGCCAGCACGGCCTCGGGCCAACGAGTCGCCAGGCCCGCGTCGCCGCTGTCCAGTCGGCCCAGTAGATCGTCCACCTGCACCGGATCGGTGGGGAGCGCCTCCCAGCCGGGCAGACGCAGCCCTCGCCACAGCACCACGCAGTCCGAGGCGAAGGCGTGCACCATCAGCATGGCAGCTCGGCCAGCTCGGTTCATGGTGCCGGGCCTGAAGCCCTCGGCCGACACCACCAGTGTCTGGATCGGCAGCGACAGGTCCGACACCCCAGGGGGTGTAGAGACGCGACGCGCGGCTCGCTCGATACGAGCCAGCGCCGCCGCCAGAACGTCGGGGTCCATCCCGGTCACCATGGCAGTCTCCCTCCGGGGGGCTGGAGGTGTCCAGGCTTCTAACGGTTATGCGCTCGCATGCGCACACTCGTCGACAACGGGCCTCGGGTGCTGGTGATGGTGGGGCTGCCCGCCCGCGGCAAGACCTACCTCGCCCGCAAGCTGGTCCGGTATCTGAACTGGCGGGGGGTGACGGCCCAGGTGTTCAACGTGGGCAACTATCGGCGCCGGGACCTGGGAAGCGCGCAGCCAGCGGCCTTCTTCGATCCCGACAACCCCGTCGGCTTCGAGGCGCGGCGTGGGGTGGCCCAGGCAGCCCTCGACGATCTGATGCAGTGGGTGGCGCACAACCCCAACGGCGTCGCCGTCTACGACGCCACCAACGTCACCCGCAGCCGACGCGCCCACCTCACGCGCACCCTCGCCGAGGTGGACATCGAGCCCATCTTCGTGGAGTCCATCTGCACCGACGAGGCCGTGGTCGAAGCCAACATCCGCGAGACGAAGCTGTCGATGCCCGACTACGCCGACGCCCGACCGGACGCCGCCACGCGAGACTTCCGGGCGCGCATCGCCCACTACCAGCGCAGCTACGAGCCGCTGACCACCAGCGAGGGGCCGTGGATCAAGCTCGTGGACGTGGGAGAGCAGGTCCACCTGAACCGGATCCGCGGCTTCCTCCCCTCTCGCATCGTCTTCTTCCTGATGAACCTGCACATCGTGCCTCGGCCCATCTTCCTGATGCGCCATGGCGAGTCCGCCTACAACGTGCAGAAGCGGATCGGCGGCGACCCCGACCTCACCGAGCGTGGACGCGACTTCGCCGATCGCGCGTCGCAGTACCTGCAGCGGCGCTGCAGTACCCCTCCCTCGTTGTGGACCAGCACCTTGCAGCGCACCATCCAGACGGCCAGCGCGTTCCCCTGGACCCCCACCGCCTTGCGGAGCCTCGACGAGATCGACGCAGGCCGCTGCGACGGCTGGACCTACGACGAGGTCCGCACCCAGATGCCCGAGGAGTTCGCCGCTCGCAAGCTCGACAAGCTTCGCTACCGCTACCCCCGAGGGGAGTCCTACGAGGACGTCATGGATCGGCTCGAGCCCCTCATCGTGGAGCTGGAGCGGCAGCGAGATCCCGTGGTGATCGTCGCGCATCAGGCCGTGCTTCGGTGCCTCGTCGCCTACTTGACGGATCGCAGCCCCGAGGACTGTCCGTTCCTCGAGATCCCGCTGCACACCGTGATCGAGCTGGTGCCGAAGGCCTACCCGGGCGCCGAGGTGCGAACCGAGCTGGGGCCCTGACCCACATCGTCAGCGGATCGTCTTGCACACGGTCGGGTTGAACGTGCAGCGCCGCGTCTGGCCTGCCGCGATGCGCGTCTTGGCGGGCTCGGAGCCCTGAAATGTGACGCGGCAGCTGACCCCCGCCGGAACGGCCTGCACCGTGGCCCGCATGGTGGCCCCACCTGCCTGGGGCTGGAACCGCCCGCGCCGCGAGAAGCCGCCCGGACAGTCCAGCTCCATCGACAGAAACGCCATGTCGGTGGGCACGATCACCGTGGCTGGCCCAGGCTTTGGGCCTCGAGGTGCGGCTACGCCTCCTCCTCCGGTACGCCGTCGTCGGCGGCGGGGCTCGGACGGCACGGCCTGACCGTGCCCCGTGTCGGTGACGTGAGCCGGCCCCCCTCCCGCGAGGGCGCCAGGCCCTGCCTCGCCCGTGACCAGGTACACGCCGCCCACCATCAGCACCACCACCGCGAGCCCGCCCATCACCACCGCCCCGATGCCGGCCACGATGGCGAACACACCCAAGCTGTAGCGACGGGCCGCGTCGGTGTGGGCATCGAGGGAGGCCGAGTCGGGGGTGTAGCGAGCGAAGGGAGAGAGCTGATCGGCCGGGCCCTCCGTGGACGCTGCGCTGGACGCGCCCGGGGGCTGTGCCCGAGGCTCCGGCGTCTTGGGGAGTCCTCGGCCCGCTACGTCGCCTGGCCCATCCTTGGAGTCCACGCCTCTCCCACGTGCAAGGGCGAGTATGCCCCACCACGGCACACCCGTCGAGGGGCTGCTGCTTGCCTCCGTCAGGGCGACAGGATCAAGGAAACCGCCTGGCGCGCGTTCACCTCGTCCTCCGTGGCGCAGGAGTTGGCCTCGTCGGATCCCCCGTCGTTGGGCACCGTCCAGAACTGCCCGTTGCGAGAGGTCAAGGTCACCGACCACGGGCCAGCGGGGATCTCGTTCGACGGGGCCTCGACGACGTCGAATGGCCCCTTCTCCTCGTCGACCCCTGCCGTGCCGCCGGCATGAAAGCGACGAAAGACGGGGTCGATGGTGAGCGACAGCTCGGCAACGGGGAACGGTGTGCCGACCGGCCCGAAGGAGGCGGCAGCTTCTCCGGCAGGAATCCCGAGGGCCGTTGCGGAGGCGCTGATCTCTGCAGCCATGGGATGCGCCTGCACAGTCCACAGCTCGCCGCGCGCCCCGTCCTCCGACGCCGGGATGTGAACGAGGGCCACACGCGGCCAGATGTCGACGATCTCCATGTCGGCACGCGCCGGAGGATCAGGGTGAGGGTCCACGACACCGTCACCGTCCTCGTCGCGCAGCTCCATCCACACCGCGGTGTCGCACAGGCTCATGGTGGAGAGGTCACAGGTGCACTGGGGCGTCGTCGCGCTGCAGATCTCCGACGGATCTGGGGTGCATCGCGACTGAAGATCCACCTCGAACCCGAACCGGTTCACGTCGCTCCCGGGACGCCGGTCGGAGAACTGCACACACAGCTCGTCGGCCTGCACACGAAACCGGGGTAGCGGTCCACCGGTCGCACCTCCGAGGGAGACGAGCGGCTCCAGCAGGGAGAACACGGGGCGCTGCGTCAGAAAGGTCTCGCTGACGATCACCGCCACTCCCGTCTGGTGCTGACCGCCAGCCACGCGCACGGAGGCAGCCTCGCCCGAGACACTGTCCACGTAGTGACCGATCAAGTCGCCACACGTGGCGTCCGCCGCGACCGGGTCGAAGGGACTGAAGTTGCCATCGACGTCGACGAGGGCACTCAAGCTCCAGTCTCCGTCGGGAACCCGCGTCAGCGAGAACGAGCTGGACACGGGCCCCACCGCCTCGGAGTCGAACTCTGCCTCGGGGATCGTCGCGAACCGGGGCAGCTCACCCCCCTGGAAGATGGAAGGCGACGATGGACGGCGCGCCGAGACGACCGTGGTGCTCGGTGCGCCTCCCGTGGTGAGGGTCACCGTTCCGGAGATGACGTTGCCCACGGGTGGCGCCTCGGGGTCGACGGGCACTTCGCACGCCGCCAGGCCACCCAGCAGGGTCCATGGCACCACCCGCATCAGAACCTCCAGCTCGCCGTTCCGTACACGCGCCCGCCAACCAGCGAGCCGTTGGGATGATCACGTCGGTCCCCACCTATCAATGCTGGAATGTCCCAGGCGTTCACCGAGACCTCGAAGTCCTCCCGGGCCAGCGGACGCACCGCCAGCCGGGCCGACACTCGCAGACGCGACGACAAGCTCCGCTCCTGCACGGTCACAACCCCGCCCGGAGAGCGCTCCCGGACGGTCCACGCGCGATCCGACGTCCAGTTGGCCCACACGGAGACGTCGGTTCGGAACGGGGAGCGCACGCTTCCGCCCAGGTTGGCGACGACGGGCACGGTGGAGATCTCCGAGGGCTCGGCGTCCTCCTCACCCAGTCGCCTCAGACGGCTCACGGCGACGTTGGCGAACAGGTCCAGGCCGTCACCGGGGAACAGCTCCAGGTCTGCCTCGGCGCCCATTCCTTCGTAGACGTCGGAGGCGTTCGACCACAGGCCGTCGATCACCCGAAACCCGTTCGCGGACGCATCGAAGGCCACGTGGGCCGGGGGCCCTGAGGGTGTACCGATGACCCCCGAGAGTCGATTGACGTGCACCACCAGATCCAGCTCGTGGAACAGCGTGGAGGAGTCGTGGATCCCCAGCTCGATGGTGGTGATCTCTTCCGGATCGAGGGTCTCGTCGCCCAAGAACTCGGCGTACAGCCCATCGTTGCCCACCGGCACCGCGAAGTCCATGTAGAACTCCAGTGCCGTGGGGGCCCGAAACGCTCGACCGGCCGTGAATCGGAGGCTGGTCTCGTCGAAGATCCGGTAGAGCAGCGCGCCACGCGGGCTGATGGTCGGCGACCGGAACTCCTGGGGATCCTGGAACCTGTCCACTCGTAGGGAACCCACTGCGGAGACCGGTCCCAGGGTCATCTGCTCGTGGACGAAGGCCTTGATGTGGTGTTCGTGGTGGCGCCCCTCGAAGCCACGCTCCAGATAGCCGAACTTGATCCCTTCGTAGCGCCACCCTCCACCCATGTTGAGTCGGTGCTCCACGGGCCCCGTCCGAAACGCCAGCGGCAGCTCCACCACCGCGTCCACCACCTGGTTGTCGAAGCGAGCTGTGCCATCACGCTCGCCCGTGTACTGCTCCAGTGGTCCGATGGTGCCGTGGTCGCTGTTCCAGAACGCACGGAAGTGGACGGGCCCCGCGGACAGATCACCCCGCACATAGCGGTGTTCGTTGAGGATCCCGTACTCGGGCTTCTCCCCGAAGGGCCGGAAGCCCGAGGGCCCACTCGCGATTCCCCCCGACACACTCACCAGCCCCCTGGAGCCGAGGCGATGATCCGCCCGCATGTCGATGCGCAGCGACTCCGTGGCCACCTCGGGGTCCACGAGCCAGTCGATGGGTACGTCGGCCTCGTCGGGATCCGGTCGAGTTCCCCGGGCCCAGCGTGCCTGCCGATGGTAGCTGGCGGCGACCTCGAAGTCGCCACCACCGATCCGACCCGAGGCCACCGCTGCGGCCCGCCCCAGCTGAGGGAAGCCCGAAGAGACGCTGGCGACGAATCCCCCTCCGTCCGGGGAGCGCGTGATGATGTTGATGACGCCCGTGACCGCATCGGCCCCGTAGATGGCCGATCCCGTGCCACGAATCACCTCGATGCGCGCGATCTGCTCCACCGTGATCGGGAGGGTGGCCCAGTTCGTGGTCCCCGTGAAGTCCGCGCTGGTGGTTCGGCCGTCGATCAAGACGAGAACCCTGTTGTTGGACGGACGCTGGAAGCCTCGGATGGCCACGTCGGGCTGACCAGCCGTGGTCCACGTCACCTCGACCCCTGCGACCCGCCTGAGCAGCTCCGGAACATCCACGATGCCCGAGAGTCGAATGTCCTCTGCGGTCAGCACCGACATCGTGGCCGGGGAGTCGAGCGGATCCTGGCCGATTCGAGAGGCGGTCACGACCACCTGATCGTACGCCGCATCCACGAATTGGCCCGGATCGGGCGGAACGGCCTCGACAGGCACGACCTCGGACACCGGAGGCACCTCGGAGGGCTCGGGGCCCTCCCGAGGGGCAGGCGCCTGCGGGGCCGCCGGAGGCTGCAGAGACCCGTCGGGGCGCAGGGCCCCCCGTTGCTCTGCAAGTCTTGCGAGGTCTGGAATGTCGGGCGAGACCACTCCGTTCACACGCAACGACAGGTCGCGGTACTGCAGGTAGTAGACGTAGGCGCTCTCCCAGTCCCCCAAGCCGATGTAGGCATGGGCGATGTTGTGGAGCGCCGCAGGATGCGGAAAGGTGGCGTGGGCCTCGAGGAACTGCTCGATCGCCACCTGGAAGTGACCAGCTCTGGCTTCCCGCACCCCGGCTTCGAAGTGCCTGGCGGCGTCCTCGCGTGGCATGGCATGGGCCGGCACGCCGAGCACGCCCGCCAGGAGGCACGACAGGAGCGCGTGCATCAGTCGCCCCTGAGCTCGGGGGGCACATCCAAGAAGGGGTCAGCTGTCTGGCCGCTCGGCCGCGGCACTGGAGCAGGCAGCGGCTCCCGCGCGTGTCGGGCACGCTTGCCGTGGACCTCGATCTCGAGATCCCGCGGAGCGGGAGCGGGTCGCACAGGTGCCGGAACCGGCTTGGCGCGGGGCCGGGGCCTGCTCGGTGGCGTCTGCTCGGCTGGCGCCCGACGAGGCGCGACGGGCGGCGGAGGGGCAGCCTCGGCTCCCCGTGGCTTTGAGGGAGCCGCGACGGGCGTCGCTGGCCGTGGAGCGACCAGCGGCTCCATCGCGGGGCGTTCCGGCGCCGCCGCGGGGACCTCGACGTATTTGGTCAACAGAACGCCCAACACCGCGAGCAGCGCCAGAGCCGCCAGCGAGCCCGCCACTATCGCAGGAATCAGCGGAGACCAACCCCTAGGCGACGGATGAAGCACGGGCACGGGCTTCACCAGCGAGTCTCTGCTCAACGAGGCGATGTGTACGGAATACCCCCGCCCGCTGAACGGCAGCAGTCCATCGATCACATCCTGCACGGTCTGCAGCCGATCCTCGCGGCGCTTCTCCAGACAGCGCAGCACAAGGTTCTCCAGCTCGGCGGGGACCTCGACCCTGGGTGCGACCTGCGAGAACGAAGGCACCTCCTGCGTGATGTGCGCCAAGATCGTGGGCAGACCCCTGCCCGGAAAGGGGTAGCGTCCCGTCAACATCCGGAACAGGACGACCCCCAGCGAGTACACGTCCGACCGAGTATCGACCTTGAGTCCCTGGGCCTGCTCCGGCGACATCACCGGCGCGGAGCCGATGATCACGCCGGGGCGCGTCAGCGCTGGGTCGGCACTGAGGATCTTACCTAGCCCGAAGTCGACGATCTTGACCTGCTCCGATCCGTCGTCGTTGCGCCGCACCAAGATGTTTGCAGGCTTCAGATCTCGGTGGATGACGTTCCGATTGTGTGCATGTCTCAACCCAGCACAGATCTGTAGGCCGATGTCCATCGCCGTAGGGAGGTCCAGAGGGCCACCTCGGAGCAGATCGTGCAGGCTGGGCCCGTCCACGAACTCCATCACGAGGTACATCAGCCCATCATCGCTCTGCCCATAGTCGTGCACGACCACGACGTTCGGATGATCGAGCTGAGCCAGCGTGCGCGCCTCGATTCGGAAGCGATGGTGCCACGAGGAGTCACCCGAGCCGGGCGGAGTCGCCATCACCTTCAGGGCCACCAGGCGGCGGAGCCGACGCTGTTGCGCCAGATAGACCTGCGACATGCCGCCGCTCCCGAGCAGGCTGATCACCCGAAACTCGCGAGCTACGCCAGCTCCCAGCAGGGGCTGGAAGCGCTCCGTGGTTCGTTCCACACTGAGGTCGTCTTCCGTCACGGCGGTTCCCGGTCGGCCTCAGCCGGTGTACCGCACGCATCACAGCTCCACCTGCAACAGTTTGGAACAGGATGGAACCCCGTCCACAGCCTCCGTCGCGTCGATTCTCGTCGGACCCTACAGGAAGAAGTCCGGCATCAGGGGGCCCCCCGGCACCACCGCATAGGGCTCGAAGTCGGTGACCCCAGCCTCGCGGAGCACGTCTTCGTCGATGAAGAAGTTCCCGGTGCAGTCCGCCCCCTGGCTGAGGATCCAGTGCGCTGCGTCTGCCATGATCTCGGGCTTCCGGCTCGCGTTGCGCATGGCCTCCCCGCCCAGCATGTCGATGGCGGCGGTCGCGATGGCGGTCTTGGGCCACAGGGCGTTCACGGCGATCTTGCCCGCGAACTCCGCTGCCATCCCGTGGGCGCACATGCTCATGCCGTACTTGCTCATGGTGTAGGCCACGTGGTTCTGGAACCACTTGACGTCCATGTTCAGGGGCGGCGACATGTTGAGGATCTTGGCGTGCTCGGACTTCAGCAGGTACGGCAAGCACGCCTGCGAGGTCACGTAGGTCCCGCGCACGTTGACCGTGAACATCAGGTCGAAGCGCTTCATGGGCGTGTCGGCCGTGCCGGTGAGCTGGATGGCCGAGGCATTGTTGATGCAGATGTCGATGCCGCCGAAGTGCTCGGCCGTCTCCTGGACGGCTTGGGCGACCCGCTCGTGATCGCGCACGTCCACCACCAGCGGCAGCGCCTTGCCCCCGGCGGCCTCCACCTCCTCGGCGGCGGTGTAGATGGTGCCGGGGAGCTTGGGGTGCGGCTCGGCGGTCTTCGACGCGATGGCGATGTTCGCCCCATCGCGCGCTGCGCGAAGCGCGATGGCCTTGCCGATGCCCCGGCTCGCTCCCGTGATGAAGATCGTGCGTCCGTTGAGGTCCAACCCACCCTCCGAGTGATGGCGAACCCTAACCCTCGTCGTCGGCGATCGTTCTCACCCGAACCCGATCCCCAACCAGAGATCCGGATGGGAGCGCGCTGGGGCACCTCGTGATCCAGAACGCCCGGACGAAGTGGCGTGATAACGGTCCGCCCATGACACCCCACGTGCATCCCGTCAGCATCTACTACGAGGACACCGACTTCTCGGGACTCGTGTACCACGCGAACTACCTGAAGTACTGCGAGCGAGGGCGGGAGCACTTGCTGGGGCGTGATCGCCTCGTCTCGATGTACCGGGACAGCGGTGTGGGGTTCGTGGTCTACAAGGCCGAGATGACCTTCAAGCAGGGCGCCCGATTCGGCGACGAGCTTCAGGTCCGAACCCGCGTGGAGCTGGCGAGCGACTTCCGCGCCGTCTTCCACCAGGACATCCACCGTGGCGACGAGGCAGCGCCGCTCGTGCAGTGCGTGATCCACCTGGTGGCGGTGGGACCCGACGACAAGCTCGTCCGACTACCCGCCGACGTGATCGAGATGACCCGCGCCAGGTTCGGGCAGGACTCGTAGCCGAGGGCTTCCTCGGACGTGCGCCGAGCAGGGTCCGAAGAGCCCCAGTGCGCGTTCGCGGGGTTCGCGGGGCGCGAAACCGAAGCCCGGTCAGAGGTACCAACCGCAGTGCGGTACCCTCGACCACTCGGGGGGTACCTGCATGCTGTTCTTCTTCGCCGCTCAACCCGCGCTGGCAGCCCCCTTCTGTCAGCTTCCCCGACTGCGAGAGCACCCACCCGCCGTGGCGAGCTTCAAGGGAGGCGGACGCCCCGCCTCCTCGGGCGTGGTGGACTCGAAGATCTACCCGGTGCGGGTGCACTATCGGCGCCCCGTCGACGCCGAGCGGGCCGAGAAGGTGGTGCTGCCCGCACTCGAGACGGCGTGGGCCGTCCAGATCGACCAGGTGGGCTGGCCCGCTCCGCCCCCCGACGCCGGCCGAGGAGGCAGCAACGCCTACGACGTGTACCTCACCAACGAGGAGACCTACGGCGGCGCCTACGTCTACGGGTTCGGCCCCGACGTGATCGACGGCGACGACTGGTACTCCGTGCCCACCTACATGGCGCTCGACGAAGGCATCGCCGATGCCGAGATGGCCTCGTTCGTCGCTCACGAGCTCAACCACGCCTCGCAGTACACCATCGACGCGTGGGAGTGGAGCACCTTCGTGTGGGAAGCCACCGCCGAGGTGATGGCCGACGTCGTGGACGACAAGAGCAACGACTACATCGGCTACGGCGCCATGGAGGACTTCCAGGAGTTCCCGTTCCTGAGCCTCGCCTTCGACGGCTACCGCGACCAAGTGGTGGCCGTGGACCCCTACTCGTTCTACGAATACGGCGGCATCGTGTTCGGGATGTTCGTGGAGGAGCGCTACGGCACCGGCGACGGAACCACGCTGTTGGCGCTGTGGGACGCCCTGGCTCAGCCCACCCAGACCTACGAACCCGACTTCGTGGACGCGCTGGCCACCCTCGACGACGGCACCTCGGCTGCGGAGCTGTACACGGAGTTCGCCCTGTGGCGGATGTTCGCCGCCAGCCTCGACGACGGAGCCCACTTCGAGGAGGCCGCGCTGTGGGGCGAAGGCACTCGGGTGGGGGCAGAGGCCTCGCTCACACTGGACCAGGTGGACGGCACCCCCATCGAGCCGGTGGAGAAGCCCTACGAGCTCGGCACCAGCTACGTCTTCGTGGACCTCGGCGAGGGAACCGACGAGCTGCTGCGCGTCGACGCAGTGGGCCAGCAGGACGTGCAGTGGAGCCTCGTGTGGGCCGTGTGGACCGACGACGGCCCGGCGCGCACGGGCACGATCCATCCCGGTGAGCCGCTCCAGGTGGACATCGATCTCGCGGGTGGCACGCTGGCCGCGGTGGGCGTGGTCAACACCGGCCGAGAGACCTTCGATCCGGACCAGATGGTGATTCGACGCACCTTCCAGCTGTCGCTGTCCACCGTGCCCCCGGGCACCTCCGAGCCCACCGACACCGACGGCACGGACACCGGCACCCCCACCGAGCCGGAGCCGGCCCCCCAGAGCTGCGGCTGCCGCTCCCTGGATCCGACCGGAGCCTGGGTGATCGCACTGGCGCTTCCCCTCCTCAGCCGACGGCGGCGGGGCGTGCGATGACCACGGTCCGCATCGACCGTCGCTTCCGCGGCCCACCTGACTCCGGCAACGGGGGCGTGAGCTGCGGGATCGCAGCCGCCTTCGTGGACGGCACGGCCGTGGTCACCCTGCGCTCCCCGCCCCCCCTCGACACCGACCTGCGGGTGCATCGCACCGAGGGCGGCGCAGACGTGCTGCACGGGGACACGCTGGTGGCCAGCGCTCGACCGGCACAGCTCGCGCTGGACGCACTGGATGGCCCGCAGCCGCAGGCGAGGGCCCAAGGGAATGGTAGCGCGACGGAGTCGCGCGGGATTCCGGAGCCCGTGTCGATCGAGGAGGCCCGCGACGCCGCGACGCGCTTTCCGTTCTTCGACCGCCACCCCTTCCCCACCTGCTTCGTGTGCGGCCCCCAGCGCACCGCCGACGACGGCCTGTGCGTGCATCCGGGGGCGGTGACGGGCAGGCCGCTGGTGGCCGCCCCCTGGACGCCGCACGCCTCGGTGGTGGGCGACGATGGGCTGGTGCGACCGGAGATCGTCTGGGGCGCGCTGGACTGTCCCAGCTACTTCGCCTTCGGCGCCGAGGCGCCCTTCGCCCTGCTCGGACGCCTCACCGCCCGCATCGTGGCGCTGCCGGAGAAGGACGAGCCCTGCGTGACCATGGGGTGGCAGCTGCACGTCGACGGACGCAAGCTGCACTGCGCGTCGGCCGTGCACAGCGAGAGTCGAGGGCTGCTCGCCATTGCCCACGCCACCTGGATCACAATCCCCGCGAACGGACCCTCGTGATCCCACGCCGCGGGTGAGCCAGCTGCGACCCAACAGGGTACGTAGCCGCCTTCCCACGGAGCATTCGGCATGGCCAGCCACACCCGCGTGCAGCGCATCGAGTCCTTCCACGCTCACCCCGACAGCTACCGGCACTGGACGCTGTCCGTCGACGGACCCGTCGCCACGCTGACGATGGACGTCAAGGAGGAGAACGGGCTGCGCCCCGACGACTACGTCCTCAAGCAGAACAGCTACGACCTGGGCGTCGACATCGAGCTCGCCGATGCCATCCAGCGCCTGCGCTTCGAGCACCCCGCCGTGCGCGTGGTCATGTTCGACTCCGCTCAGCCCAAGGTGTTCTGCGCTGGCGCCAACATCCGCATGCTGGCCACCTCCACCCACGGCTTCAAGGTCAACTTCTGCCGCTACACCAACGAGACGCGCTGCTCGCTGGAGGACGCGTCCGAGCACAGCGGTCTTCGGAGCATCGCGGCCCTGAACGGGACGGCCGCGGGAGGCGGCTACGAGCTGGCGCTGGCCTGTGACGAGATCTACCTCGTGGACGACGGCTCCTCGGCGGTCTCCTTGCCCGAGGTCCCACTCCTGGGCGTGCTGCCAGGCACCGGAGGGCTCACGCGACTGGTGGACAAGCGCAAGGTGCGGCGAGACGTGGCGGATCTGTTCTGCACCAAGGCCGAGGGCTTCCGCGCCCGCGACGCCGAGCGCCTCGCGCTGGTGGACGGCAGCTTCCCCCGCTCCAAGTGGGAGGAGGGCGTGGCCACCCGCGCCAAGACCCTGGCCGATCGCACGCCCGACGCCACCGAGGGCATCCAGCTGTCGGAGGTGACGAGCGAGCTGTCGGAGGACGGCCTCGAGCGCACCTACGAGCACGTCACGCTGCGCCTCGAGGAGGAGGAGCGCGTCGCCTACATCACGATGTCGGCCCCCACCGAGCCGGCCCCCGCCTCCCTTCAGGAGCTGCGTGCCCAGGGCGACCAGGCCTGGTTGATGCGCGCCTTCCGCGAGCTCGACGACGCGCTGCTCCACCTACGCTTCAACCACGACAAGGTCGGCACCATCCTGCTCTACACCCGCGGCGACGCCGACAAGGTGCTGGAGCACGACGCGCTGGTGCTCGACAACGCGGACGACTGGCTCACCCGCGAGATCCGGCTGTACCAGGCGCGGGTGTTCCGCCGCATGGACAACACCGCGCGGTCCATGTTCGCCATCATCGACGAAGGCAGCTGCTTTGCCGGCTCCCTCCTCGAGATCGCGCTCGCCGCCGATCGCTCCTACATGCTGGAGGACGAGGACGGCGCCGTCACCATTCGCGTCACACAGGCCTCCGCCGGCGCCTACCCCATGTCCACCGGCATCACGCGGCTGCAGGCGCGCTTCCCGCGCTCGCCGGAGCACGTGGAGGCGGCGCTCACCCGCGGCGAGGCCATCGACGCGCCCACTGCCCTCGACATGGGACTCGTCACCCTCGCGCCCGACGACATCGACTGGGAAGACGAGATCCGCATCGCCGTGGAGGAGCGCGCCAGCCTGTCGCCCGATGCGCTGACGGGCATGGAGCAGAACCTGCGCTTCGTGGGGGCCGAGACCTGCGACTCCAAGATCTTCGGGCGGCTGTCCGCCTGGCAGAACTGGATCTTCCAGCGCCCCAACGCCGTGGGTGACGAGGGTGCGCTCACGCTGTACGGCCACCCCACCCGCCCCTCCTTCGACTGGCGCAGAACCTAAGCGAGGCCGCACCCTGCCCCTCCACGAGTGTTACGTCGTCGTCTTCACTCGGAGGGGGGGCGGCATGTCCGGCATCGACTACAGCGAGCGCATTCCCAACAACGTCGATCTGTCTTCGGACCGCCGGCTCCAACGTGCCCTCGAGAAGTGGCAACCGGCCTACCTCGACTGGTGGCGCTCCATGGGGCCCGAGGGCTGGCAGGAGAAGGACGTCTACCTGCGGACGGCCATCAGCGTCGACAAGGGCGGCTGGGCACACTTCGACTACGTGCAGATGCCCGAGTACCGCTGGGGCATCTTCCTGGCCGACGCCCAGCCGGACCGCAAGATCGGCTTCGGCGACCACATGGGCGAGGACGCCTGGCAGGAGGTGCCGGGCGAGTACCGCAACATGCTCCGGCGCATCATCGTGACCCAGGGCGACACCGAGCCGGCCAGCGTGGAGCAGCAACGCGCGCTGGGTGCCTGCGCGCCGTCGCTGTACGACCTGCGCAACCTCTTCCAGGTCAACGTGGAGGAGGGTCGCCACCTGTGGGCCATGGTCTACCTGCTCCACGGCTTCTTCGGCCGAGACGGCCGTGAGGAGGCCGAGGAGCTGCTCGCCCGCCGCGCCGGCGACGAGGACAAGCCCCGGATCCTCGACGCCTTCAACCAGGCGTGTACGGACTGGCTGACCTTCTTCTGCTTCACCACGTTCACCGACCGCGACGGCAAGTACCAGCTGGGCGCACTCGCCGAGTCGGGCTTCGATCCCCTCGCGCGCACCTGCCGCTTCATGCTCACCGAGGAGGTCCACCACCTCTTCGTGGGCCAGACCGGTGTGGAACGAGTGCTGCGCCGCGCGTGCCAGCTCGCGGCCCAGGATCCCAACGGAGACGTGCGCGCCCAGGGCGGCGTGGACTTCGACACCATCCAGAAGTTCGTCAACTACTGGTTCAGCTACAGCCTCGACCTGTTCGGCTCCGAGGTGTCGTCCAACGCCGCCGACTTCTTCGCGAGCGGGCTCAAGGGTCGCTGGAGAGAAGACAAGTACGACGAGCACACCGCGCTCGACAGCGTGATGAACATCCCCCACGTCAAGGACGGCAAGCTCGAGGACGTCGAGGTGGAGATGCGCATCGCGATGAACGAGGTGCTGCGCAACGAGTACGTCGAGGACTGCGTGAAGGTCCTCGACAAGTGGAACAAGGCGCTGGTGCAGGAAGGACGGCCCGACATCGTCATCACGTTGCCCTCCACCCGCTTCCACCGCCGCCAGGGCATCTACGCCGACGTCCACTTCGATCCGACCGGCAAGGCCATCTCAGCGGACGAGTTCGAGGCCAACCGCGACACGTGGCTGCCCACCGACGAGGATCGCGCCTACGTGGTCTCGCTCATGCAGGCCGTCTACGAGCCCGGCAAGGTGGCCAACTGGATCGCTGCCCCCCGCAAGGGCATCAACGGCCAGCCCTTCGAGTACGAGTACGTCCGCCTGTAGGCTGCGGTCAGATCAGGCCGGCCAGCCATGGCGGGTGCGCGCCAGCTCGGTGCGCACCGTGTCGTGCCCTCCGTGGGTGTGCAGGGCCACGAACCCGAGCTTCTCGTAGAACGCCGTGGCGTCCCGAGTGGTCAGGCGCAGCTGGTAGGTGTCGCGCAGCAGGGGATGGTCCATCAGCAGCCGCATGATCGCGGTGCCCACGCCCTGGCCTCGTTGGCTCGGGTGCACCGCCACGTCGTAGATCCAAGCGCGCTTCGCCCGGTCGCTGATGGCGCGCGCCGTGGCCACCAGCTCACCCTCGCGCTCCAGACCCACCCAGGCCGAGCCACGCACGGCACCTGCGAGGGTGGCGTCGTCGAAGGGGTGGTTCCAGTAGGTCCCTCGCACCAAGGCCACGGCCTGGTCCACGTCGCGCGACGAGGGGTGGCAGCGTGGCCGGAGCCCCTCGGGGGCTGACCAGAAGGACGGGCGCTCGGGATGCACCGCCGCCAGTGCCTCGATGGCCAACAGGTCCCCTGGCCCACCGCGCGTCCACAGCCCCGTCAGGATCCCCGTCATCTCCGGCGCCTTCAGGTTCTGACCCAGCTTGGCGACGGCGCTGATGCGATCGGGCTCGATGGCCCACATCCCCAGGCCGCGGATCGAGGCCGCGTACAACGGATCCGTGGCACTCAGGGGTCGATATCCGCCCTCGGGCTGCAGCTGGTGCATCAACGCCTGGAGCGCCTCGGCCCGTAGCTCGGGATCGTCGAGCTTCACCATGTGCCCGTCGAGCTGCACCGAGCGGTAGTAGGTCGTGGCGGGGCAGGCCTTCTCCGGGTGGCGCATCCAGCTCGGGACCCTCGCCACCACCTCTTCGGCCGCGGCCACCACCGGCGTGCCCTCCCAGGCGGCCTTCGTGGAGCGCGGCGTGCCGTGGAGCACCAGGCGCCTCCCCACCAGCGCGGCGTGCATGGTCCGCAGCAGCGGCTGGCCATCCACCACCGCAGCCACCCGAACCTGGGGCGCCCGCCGGAGCAGCTCCCAGCCCTCGTCCTCCGTCAATGCGAATCGGCCTCCCATCCAGCACCTCCACTGGGCTACACGTCACCCGCGCTGGTCTGTTGAAATGGACCAGTTCTTTCGACTCCACTAGACCAGTGAGGCGGCATGGCCTGGAGTGTGACGCTGACGGTGCCCGAGGGCGACGGGCCCACCTTCCTCCGCCTGGCGGAGGCCGTGGTCGCCGAGATCCAGCGGGGCCGCCTCCGCCCGGGAGACGCCCTGCCCGGAACCCGGAAGGTGGCCACTCAGCTGGGCGTGCATCGCAACACGGTGGTCGCCGCATGGCGGGAGCTGCGCGCCCAAGGGTGGCTCGAGACCCGCCAGGGCGCAGCCACCCGCATCGCCTCGCTCCCAGCGCCTCCGCCCCGGCATACCACCCCGCGCAGCACTGCCCTGGACATCCAGCCGATGGCGATGCCGCGCACCACCGAGCCCGTGGCACCAGGCGTGCTCGATCTGGCTGGGGGCAAGCCGGATCTCCGCCTCGTTCCCATCCACGACATCGCTCGTGCCTGGGCGTCTGCCCTCCGCCACACCCGCGGCAAGCTCCTCGCCTATGGAGATCCACGCGGGCACCCGCGGCTCCGCCAGGCCCTGTCGGCGATGCTCGCCGCCCGCCGGGGGCTGGTGACGGATCCGGACCACATCGTGATCACCCGTGGCTCGCAGCAAGCGATGTACCTGCTGGGCCGCGCCTTGCTGCGACCGGGCGATCGCGTGGCGGTGGAGGAGCTGGGCTACCCGCTGGCCTGGGCGGCCCTCCGAGCCTCTGGCGCAGAGCTCGTGTCCATCACAGTGGACTCCGAGGGCCTGCGCGTGGATCAGGTGGAGGACGCCGCCAAGGGCGGCTTGAGGGCGGTCTACGTGACTCCCCATCACCAGTACCCGACCATGGCCACCCTGGGCGCGTCTCGTCGAATGGAGCTGCTGAGACTCGCGGCGGAGTACCGCTTCGCCATCCTGGAGGACGACTACGACAACGAGTTCCACTTCGCAGGTCAGCCAGTGCTTCCGCTGGCCGCGCGCGACACCCACGGTGTGGTGGCCTACCTGGGCACCCTGTCGAAGACGCTGGCCCCTGGGCTACGGCTGGGGTTCGTGACGGGCCCCACGGCGCTCACGGACGCTGTGGCCGCCATCCGGGTGGAGGTGGATCGCCAGGGAGATCTGGCCACGGAGTACGCCCTGGCCACGCTGATCGAGGACGGCACGGTGCCGCGTCACCTGCGACGCATGCGCCGCGTGTACCACGAGCGTCAGCGCCACTTCTCCCGCGCGCTGCGGGCCGCCCTCGGCGAGCGGGTGGCGTTCGAGGTTCCCGCGGGCGGTCTCGCGCTGTGGGTCCGCACCCTCCTCGCCGATCCCGCCGACTGGTCGAGCCGAGCCCTGGCGAGGGGAGCTGCGTTCGAGGTGGGCCGGTCCCTGGCGCTGCGGGGCCAAGCCCTCCCCTATGCCCGCATGGGGTTCGCCAGCCTGGATCTCTCGGAGCTGGATCGCGCAGTGGAGATCCTCGCCGAGACCCATCCCTGAGGGTGACCTCTAACCAGAAAATGTCCGCCTATGCGCGAACGCGCCGCGGCGGTTTCTGTGGCCGGGCACGCCGGGCGACAGTACGACCGCACGGAGTTCCTTCCCTACACCTTCGAAGGGAGCGGCGGAACCGGCAAGACCAGACAATGTGGAAGAACTTCATCGTTCGTCGAAGGATTGCAAACTGCCCGCACGTACGGGCAGGGTGTGCTTCACTTGCGCGACCGTGAGGCGACCCCTTAACTGGTCTGGTCGCCGACCCTAAAGCGCAGGGCGGCATCGAATTGCGGATTGTTCGATCCTCGGGAGAGTGGTGATGGCGATCGAGTCTTTCGTTCCCCGTCAGAAGAAGTCGGAGCGGCTCAGTGCAGATCAAGAGAAGGACATGGCGCGGCGGATTCACACCGCTGAGCGCCGTGCCCGGAAGGCGATCGATGGACTGACGTGCGCCGACGAGATTCTGACGCGCAAGCCCAAGCGTGCGGAGCGCACTCGGGCTGGAATGGTGGACCGGCTCGAGGAGGCGGTGAACGAGGTGTGGAAGCAGTTCCGCAACGACCCGGGCCACAAGCAGTCCGCGCGTGCCGCGAAGCAGGCGTGGGCGGAGGCCGAGGCGATCCGCTGGGAGCTGGCCATGAGCGGGCGTCGCATCGCCCACGGCGAGGCGCGCAAGCTCGCGGGCCCCTTCATGGACGAGGCCGACCTGGTGCAGGAGGGCTACATCGGCCTGCTGCGCGCAGCCAAGCGCTTCGATCCCGACCGGGGGATCCGCTTCTCCACCTACGCCCGTTGGTGGGTTCGCGCCCAGATGACCCGGGCCATCGATCACACCGGTCGCCCCGTGCGCCTTCCGGGGTGCGCCGTCGAGCAGACGCGCAACCTGCGAAAGGCCATCAAGCGGTTCGAGGACCTCGGAGCGGACTACACCGTGGCCGATCTCGCCGACGAGGTGGGAATCGACAAGAAGCGGGCCGAGTTCCTGTTGTCGCAGGGTCAGACGGTCTCCCTGGACCAGCCCGTGGACGACGGCCCTCGGGCTCGCTCGCTGGAGCACTTCTTGGCGGACGAGTCCGCCGCCGATCCCGACGACGAGGCGATCCACGCGCAGGAGATCCGGCGCATGCTGGATGCCTTCCACAACGTGCTGTCGGAGCGGCACCGCTACGTGCTGTCGCGGCGCTACGGCCTGGAAGACAACCAGTTCCGCACGCTGTCGCAGGTGGGCAAGGGCATGAACCTGTCCCGTGAGCGAGTCCGTCAGATCGAGCGCGAGGCCCTCATGCGCTTGCGCGAGCAGGCCAACATCCGGGACGCCCGGCGAAACAACACCGGCTGAGTCGTCTCGTCGAGAGGGGGTCGGGGCAGGAACACGCTAGAGTCGGAGGTATGACCACCCACCGAACCTCCGGCGTGACCACGGATCCCGCCGACGAGTTGCTCGACCAGGCCGAGGACGCCCTCGACGAGGGCGACGTCTCGCGCACGTTGGCGCTGTGCTCCCAGGTGCTCGGCGCCCATCCCGATCACCCGGGCGCCTTGTTCCTGGCAGCGGATGCTCATCGAGAGGTGGGCGCCCTGCGAGACGCAGAGGCCGCCTACCATCGCGTGACCACCCTCGTGGCGGAGCATGCGCCTGCGTGGAGCGGACTGGCCTACGTGCTCTTCGATCAGCTCGAGTTCGGGCGCGCCCGATCTGCCTGCACGCGCGCGATTCGCCTGCGCTCGGTGAGCGCCGAGGCGTTCTACGTGCGCGGGCTGCTGCGGGAGCGGCGAGGCGACATCGCCGGGGCAGACCGCGACTTCGTGCGCGCGTCCCGGGCGGAGCCCCTGCTGTTCCCTCGCCCCGTCCTCCTCACGGACGCCATGATCGAGGCCGTGGTCGCCGACGCTGCGCGGACCCTGCATCCCGCCATCCGCGCCTACCTCGGCCAGGTCCCCATCCTCGTGGAGGAGGTGCCCCCAGAGGACGTCTGTCTGCAGTTCGAGCCTCCGGCTCCTCCCTCGGAGATCCTCGGGGTCTTCACGGGCTCCAGCCTGGCCGAGCGGTCGGTGGAGGATCCGTGGTCGCACCTGCCCGCCACCATCCTGCTCTTCCGGCGCAACCTCCAGCGCTTCGCGCTCGACCGGACCCACCTGCTCCAGGAGCTCCAGATCACCGTCTTCCACGAGCTGGGCCATTTCCTCGGGCTCTCCGAAGAGGATCTGGAAGCGCGGGATCTGGATTGAGGCCTCGCACCTTGACGCGCATGTCTGGCCGATTAGGTGAACGCTGATCGGGGGATTAGCTCAGTTGGGAGAGCGCAGCGTTCGCAATGCTGAGGTCAGGGGTTCGACTCCCCTATCCTCCATCCACCATGGTTGACCGATCCTACCCCGACCCAGCCACCGTCTCGCCACCCGTCCGAAGCGGCTTGGCACGGGTACCTGGCGCTGAGCTCCACTGGCAGGCCCACGGCAGCGGCGGGCCCACCTTCGTGTGCTGCAACGGCGTAGGTGTCTCCACCTTCTTCTTCAAGTACGTGGTGGAGCACTTCTCCGATCGCCATCAGGTCCTACTCTGGGACTATCGAGGCCACGGCCAGTCATCGGCCCCCCACGAGCCCATCGACGGTGCGCAGCTGTCCATCGAGCGCAACGCCGAGGATCTGCAGCTCGTGCTCGACGCTGCTTCGGTTCAGGGCCCCCTGATCTTGCTCGGCCACTCCATGGGCTGTCAGGTGGTGTTCGAGTACACCCACCGACACCCCGAGCGCGTCGCCGGCATGGTGGCCCTGTTCGGTGCCGCGGGCCGACCCCTCGACACCTTCCTCGGTCTGCCCAACGCGAAGCGAGCTGTCACCTGGCTCAACCGTGTGGTTCGGTGGTCCGGTCACGCCGGCAACCGGCTGCTCAAGCCCTTCTACCGCTCGTCGTACTCCTTCGACGTGGGGGCGGCCGCGGGGCTCATCGATCGCCACTACGCCGATCGGAGCGACATCGCCGAGTACATGCAGCACCTCGCCGAGATCGACGCACGCGTCTTCTTGAGCATGGTGCTGCAGATGGCCGAGCACGATGCCCGACCCTACCTGCCCACGCTCCGGATCCCCGCCCTGATCATCGCAGGCGAGCGCGATCAGTTCACGCCCATGGCGCTGTCCCAGCAGATGGCCCACGATCTGCCGCTGTCGGACCTGCTGGTGCTCGCCGAGGCCAGCCACGCCGCCATCATCGAGCACCCCGAGACCATCAACCGTCGCATCGAGCGGTTTCTCCGGGAGTGGCGGCTGGTGCCCGATCAATCCAGCGGCGGAAACGGCCCCACGTAGCCCAGATAGGCTCGCTGCTCCCGGTCCGACTGCTGCCGTGCCTGGTCGGACTCTCCATAGGGGTGCTGCACCACCGACAGCAGGTAGCCGTAGCCCTGGAAGTCAGCGTACCAGTCCAACGACGCCGTCTCCGAGCCCTAGGGCGTGGTCTGGATGCGCTGTAGCTGCCCCGTCGACACCCCCAGCGCGAACACCGCGTCGTTCTGGTGACCCGCGGCACTGTCTTCCCCGATGATCAGCGTGTCGTAGCCATCCACGAAGGTGAGACCGTCGGGGTTGGCGATCCCGTCCACCGCACAGGTGTTCTGCGCGAAGGCCGTGCCCGGTGGGTAGGCCGTGGGCGTGCCCACCAGGATGCTCACCAGGTTCTCGGGTACGTAGTCGGAGCCGACCGCCACGCTCGGAACGAGCCGGGCCGCGTAGATCGCGCCACACGCGTTGCGCGCGAGGCGGATGTCGTCGGCGCCGCCGAGATCGAACGGTCGGTGATCGGGCTCCATCCCTCGCTCCACCACGCTGATCGCGGCGTAGAGCGTGTTCGTGAGGGGGTCGTGGGCCAACCCCTCCAGGGTGTTGAGCTCGGTGGTGGCCCCCACCCAGGCGGCGTAGCGCGTGGGCTCGAGGCGGCTCGCCCACACCTCCGCCCCCTTCACCAGGGCCAAGCACTCCATGTCCACGCCCGTGGCCTTGTTGGGCACGAAGCCCGCAGGGCACGTGCCGTCGGGTAGCTCGGGCGTCTTCGGGTCCCCGTCATGGTCGGCGAGGATGGGATCGGCCGTGGCGAACAGGTCGTCGAAGGTGACGGAGTCGTCCAGCGCGCTCTGGATCTGGACGCGGCTCGCGTGCCCCAGCGACAGCCACTCGATGTCGGCGGCTCCCCCATCGGAGAAGTCCCCCGACGTCTGGTGCCAGCGAGGCGCGAACAGCTCCCCCGACGACAGATCGCCAGCCGTGTCGGCCACGAACAGGAACAGCGTGCCGTTGGTGTCCTCGTCGGACAGGAAGACGGTGCGCTCGTCGGGCATCACCAGCGCGTGCTCGAGCGACATCCGGCCCATGGCCAGGTGCTTGTGGAAGCTCACCGCCCCGCCCACGCCCACCTCCATCTCGATGGGGAAGCCATGGCGGTAGGGATGCAGCACCGCCCGCACATCCTCGACGGTGATGTTGTCGGGCTGTCCGTCCTCGTCGTCGTCGGTGTAGATGTCGAGCCCGTGGTAGCGCGCGAAGAACAGCGCTCGCCGGAACTCGCTCACCATGGCCACCTCCTCCCACGCACGCCCATCGGTGGGTCGCTGCGGAGTGGCGCCGTGGATGCTCTCGGCGGCCAGGTGGGTGCCCCACGGGGTGCGAGAGCCCGCCGACGGGTTCCACAGCCCGTCGATGGAGGAGACGTCCACCGCCTCGGTGGACTGCGCCACGACCTCGCCCGTGGCAGCGTCGTGCCGCAGATCCGTGAGGTAGAGGGCACCCGGAGATCCGCCGAACTGGGTGAGCGCCCACAGGTCCCCGTCCACCGCGTGCAGGCTGGTGAAGTCCGCCCGATCGGAGATGGTGTCGCTGCCGTCGGGCTCCGTGACGGCGGCTCCCGCTGCTCCGAGCACGAGCCCGAACACCCCGTTCCCCGACTCGTCGGCGCTGCGCAGCAGCGTGGTGTAGCCGAGCGGCACCTCCACACCGTTGATCTCGGCCCCACTCGTGACCAACACCTCGCGCTTCTGGGTGTCCGACATGGGAAACGCGGCAGGCTCGAACAGCAGGGTCCGCCGACCGGGATCAGACGGTGCAGGCGGGTTGCCGTTGCGGCCGTCGTCTCCGGTGGCCCCCGTCACGCCAGTCTCGCCGTCTTGCCCGCCGGATCCCGCGGGCCCAGGACGACACGCCGCGCACAACACCACCAACGAGACCAACAGGCGCATGGCTACTCCGCGAGGAGCTGGTCGATCAGCTCCTGGGTCTCGAGGGGGTTGAAGCTGCTCTTGATGGACCGCACGACCAGATCCTTGTCGACCACCACGTCGCGCGGGTAGGGCGCGCCGCTCACGCCGTCGGGGAAGGAGAACTGCGACAGCGTGTCGAGCTCGTCGGGCGCCAGCCGGAAGGTCACGCCCGTCTGCTCGCGAAAGTCCACCACCAGTGCCCCTGGCTCGTTGGCGGGATGCAGCCCGATGACCTTCACCTGGTCGTTCGGGTAGCGCTGTCGGATGGCCTGCTCGATGTCAGGAAACTCCTGACCGCAGGTGGGTCAAAACAAGGCGAAGTACGCCAGCATCATGACCTGACCCTCGAGGTTCTCGAGGTCGCCGCCGGGATCGAGGAAGGCGAAGTCGTCGGGGAGACGGTCGCCCACGTCGATGCCCTCGGTGTCGCGCACCGACACGGGCACGATCAGCGGATCCTCCCGCCGGTCGGGATCGTTGGTGACGATGCCCACGGCGGGCGACAGCTGCTCGTCGTCCAGCGGAGGCGCGAAGGAGACCTGCACCGTCGCGGCGCCCCCCGGCAGGACCCGCGTGCGATCGGACGACAGTGACAGCGCCTCGTCGTTGCTCACGAGCTCGTGGATCAACGCGTTGAGCGGCCCCCGGTTCCGCAGTCGCAGCACCGCCTGCCCGGGGCCGTCGGGGGTGAACGCAAGCAGCTCCTTGTCGACCGACACCTCCGGCAGCACCTGGCCCGGATGCAACGCCAGCGTGGTGAGCCCGTTCCACTCCATGCCGAAGGCATAGTCGGACCCCAGTGCGATGCCCCAGGACTGCTCGAAGGAGCCCAGCAACCGGAGCCCGCCGATGCGGGCGAAGCCACGCCGCTCGAACAGGGCGAGGTGATCCCACGCGGCCACACCCACCACGCGTTCGTCCATGTCGAGGGTCTGGGCCGATCCGCCCACGTCGATCACCCGCAAGGGGGAGAGCGCTCCGGCCTCGCCGCGCTCGAACACCTGCACGCCCCCCACGCCGAGGGCCACGAGCACGTGCTCGTCGTCGGCCACCACGTCGCGCGGTTGCCCCTCGGTGGGCACGTCCGACAGCCAGACCGGCTCCTCGCGATCCGACACGTCCACCGCCACCACCCGGTCCAGGTCGAGCACGAAGGCCACGTCTCCGTGGATCGCCACCTTGCTGGCGTTGTCGAAGCCGCCGAGCGCTCCGTAGAAGCGGAAGGTGCCGTCCCCTTGCAGCGCGTAGGACCGTAGCCCGTTGTTGTGCACCCCCACCCACAGGGTGCCGTCCTCGGCGAGCGCCATGCCCTCGTACAGCATGTTGCTCTCGCCCAGATCGTCGAGGGGGGTGAGCTTGCCCTCGGGAGCGCGCTGCATGGCCCACAGCCGCGGCCGCGGGTCCAGCGAGTCGCCGTGGTGGGCGTAGTAGACGACCCGGGTGCCGTCGGGCTGCTCGGGGCCCACCAGCGTCTCCTGGCAGCGAGGCACAGTTGCAGGGAACGGATCGAGGGCCCCCATCTCGTCCACCGCTCCCGCCAAGCCACCCTGACCCGTGCACATCGCCACCACGTCGCCGTCGGCGTCGACGTGCACGCCTTCGTCGAAGTCGTCGTAGGTGTGCTCGACGGTGATGGGGGGGCCCCAGGCGCAGCAGGTCTCTCCCAGCCACACCGACGGTCGAGGCGCGCAGGACTCCATTCGGGCGCAGGACAGTCCCTCGAGGCCCGAGAAATCATCGAGGGGATCCACCGCGAGGCGGGTGCGCTCCGGCTGGGGAAGCGTAGGCGCTTCCCACCCCACCAGCCCCGCGTCGTCGTTCGCGTGCTGAGCGTCGGTACAGCCGATCGCCGCCAACAGGCCCACGATCCCCATCCGCACCACCCTCCCAGCCCAGGACACAGCAGTGGCATCTTAGCCACCAAAGGATCCATCCGCAGAGCTATCGGTGCAGCCACCAGTCCGCGAGCCAGCCGAGCCAGGGCGGCTGCGCCGTTGCGGGGCCCTCGGTCACGAAGAGTGCGGTGCAGGGTCCATCGTCGTCGATCAAGGCGCTGTGCTGATCGTCGGGCCCCTCGTGCACGTCCACGTCGCCGACGGCGAAGTGCTGCCCACCTTCCGCGTAGCCCCCACGGAGCACGAGCCCACGCTCGATGCCTCGATGGCCGTGGCGCGGCACTCTCATGCCGGCGGGGAAGTCCACGACGAAGGTGCGCAGGCCCTCCTCGCGACCGACCTTGGCGATGCGAAGGCCATAGCCCGCATCGCGGAACGACAGCTCCTGCAGCGATCCGGCGCGCTGGCGCAGGGGGCTGGGAAAGACCGCATCCGCGGGAACGGGCAGCGGCTCTGGCGCGCTGGGGGGAGGCGTGTCCACGTCGGGGAGCACAGGCAGCGCCGGCGGCTCCTCCGACGACCCCTGTAGCAGCGCCCCTCCCACAGCCTCGAGCAGCTCGACCTCGGCGCGACAGGCCGGGCAGTACGTGAGGTGGCAGGCCACCCACAGCTCCACCGGGGCCGAAAGCGATCCCGTGACGTAGCCGAGCAGATCGGACTGTGAGACATGGTGGGCCGGTGCGGGCAAGCGCCCTCCCCCATCAGCATACGGCGAGCGGGCCCGTGCGGATCACCGGGCCCTGCACTACATGCGCGAAAACGGGAGGGCAGCGTGAAGGTGGCGATCGTGGGGGCCACGAAGGGCATGGGGCGTTCCCTGTCACGCTTGATGGCGGCACGCCAGGACGCGTTGGCGGTGCTGGGGCGAGACGCCGAGGGGCTGCAGCGCAGTGCCGCCGACCTGCGGGAGCGGGGTGCATCGTCGGTGGCCACCGCCCTGTGTGACCTTCAGCACCCGGAGACCTTCGGACCGGCCCTCACCGCGGCGAAGGAGGCGCTGGGCGGACTGGACGCGGTGGTGATCACGGCCGGGCTGTTCGGCACGCAGGAGGCGCTGGAGTCGGATCTGGAGCTGGCCCGGCGAGTGCTCACGGTGAACCACGCCCACACCATCCTGCTCTGCGAGCACGCCCGTCAGGCGCTGATGGCGAGCGGGGGCGGCACCCTGTGTGTGTTCTCCTCGGTCGCCGGCGATCGAGGCCGCAAGCCGGTGGGGCTGTACGGGTCCACGAAGGCCGGACTGTCGCACTACCTGGAGTCGCTGGACCACCGCTACCGCAGCCAGGGGCTGGTCACGGTGTGCGTGAAGCCGGGCTTCGTGAAGACGTCGATGACGGAGGGGCTGAAGCCCCCTCCCTTCGCTGGGGAGCCCGACGCGGTGGCGAAGCGCGTGCTGCGCGCGATGGACCGCGGCACGCCGGTGGTCTACGCGCCTTGGATCTGGGGCTGGATCATGCTCGTGATCAAGCAGCTACCGCGCGCGGTGATGCGCCGTGTGGGATTCTAAGATCGAAGCAAGCTCGGAGGCTAGCTTCCGCTGCTCAACGCACCCATTCTGTCGACTCGGTCGTCTGCGACTTCAGTGATCGAACGGAGCTCCTGATGGGCGGCTAAGACTCACTTCGCGAATCGCATTCGCAGGCGAACGGGGGCGCTGGCAGAAGCTCGGGGAGGCGATCTGGTCGGGGGTAGCCCATTCGCTCCATCGCAAGCTGAATCCGCATC
>JAHQVJ010000176.1 GCA_019634415.1 Myxococcales bacterium | reverse complement strand
CGTCGGTGATCTCGAAGGTCTTTCCCTTGCTGAGCCGAAGTGCCGCCTTGGCTTGATCGAACAGCTCGATGACCCGCGGGTGGTCGGGGTGGGAGCGCATCAGCGACTTGATTCGCTTGAGCGCCTCCTTGCCCGACTCCGACATCTTGATCGGCCGCCCCTTGGCATTGGACACCTGCTCCTGGAAGTTCTTCAGGTGGTATTCGGCGGTATCGAGGGTCAACCGAGACGGAGGATCTGCTGCACTCGCTGGGGTGGAGAAGGTGAGCGTGGCGATCGAGACGAGGATCAGGGCGCGCAGTAGGCACATCGTTCCTCCAGGATGGCTAGCCTCGAGTCGAGGCCCGTGTGACTGCAGGGTTCCGGCGGCTGTGCCGTGAGGCGAGAGTCGCTCTGCCTCGAGGCTCCAGCCACTTACCGATCACCTACGCCTAGATGAGGGGCGCATCGTGTGCGTCGCGGGCGCACGGTTGCCTTATTTGAATGATGTTCATCACGCATGTGCATCATCCAATGTGTTTCATCTTGTGGGTGCATGTCAGCCAGGCAACGAAGCGGCGGCGCGTGTGGAGCGTCGCCGTTGCATCGGGGAGCCTGAACATGACCACTGCCAACAACACCCGCAGCAAACGGATCCCCCTCCGTGGATCTCTGTGCTGCAAGTGCTGCTCATCTTGATTATGTCGACGCAGGTCTACGAGTTCTACCTCGATCACGAAGCCGTCCGCGCCTCGGGCATCACGATCGACACCGTTGCCGATCGGAGGCTTGCATGCGAGTTCGCTGCACGCACACTGACGATGGCTTTGGTCTCTGCCGCCATCGTCGCCTTCCAGAGGGTCGAGCTGTTCATAGCCATGTTCCTCATGACCCTGCTCCGAGAGGGGCAGGAGACGATCATCGATCCACTGTTCCCCACAGCGAATGCGCCTGGATTCTCTCCCACGGCGGACTTCGTGATGCACCTCGTCATTGTGGGTGTGCACTGTTCAGGTTGTACACACTGTGGAGAGTCTGGCGCTTCACGCCGGACGAAGCGTGGGCCTCCGGGGAGCTGTGGCTCGTCGTCGACAGCGCTCTCGAGGACGTCGCGGGCAACAACTTTCGTGACCTGTTGGACGACGTGGTGCGCAGCGAGGCGCACGCCCCATCCGAGTCAGTGCTGCCCGTCCGGTTGCGCGACTGAGGGGCGCCCAGGTGAGGTGTGTTGCCAGGCTCGCCGCCCGGCGTGCGGTCGAGCTGGTGCCACGCTCCGACGGGGCGATTGGGCACTTGACCGAAGGCCGCTACGACGCCCTCATCCCGCCGAGTGGCATCGAGAACGAGGGACTGCGCGGCGAGGTCATCGGAACCTGGCCGTGGGCCGCGTACGGCCGCCGGGGCCACCCCGCCTTCGACGACTGGTCGCTGGGCGCGTGGGCGCGCTTCCCGCATCTGCAGATCCGCACGACCCCGCTCCAGAAGGGCAGGGGTCCCATCGGTCGCAAGGCGTCTGAGCATGGGTCCATCGGGTGGTGGGGGCGGTGGTACCGCACTTCTCGATGGCGGCGCCGATCCTCGCCCAGACGGACCTGTTGCTCACGGTTCCGTCGGTGCGATGGTTCCTTCAGCGGGTGGCGGCTGGGGCCCAGCGGCTGGCGAGCGCATCCAGCGCCCGTGAGGTAGGCCAGGGTGGGGCCACTGCTCGTCAGGTCGTCCAGGGTCCTCATGGGCCGGGACGCCGCGCGGAGCATTCACCGGTGACCTCGGGTCGACGGGTGTGAGGTTCGCTTCACCGGATCAGGCTGAAGTTCTTCGGCCGCGAGTCCGAGCCGAGGACGTACGTGCCGTTCAGCCGCATGCCACGGAGCGACCCACGCAACTCGACCTGGCCCTCCGTTCCGAGGCACACCGCTCCCCGATCGTCTACGAATCCTGTCACCTGGTATTTCTCCCACGTGCCGTCGTCTTGATTCATCTCGGCCATCCCAGAGACGGAAGCTTTGCTCTGGGACCGAATCGTGAGCTTGAAGGAACGGCCATCCGCTGCGCCGATCCACAAACCCCGGATGTCCAAACCGGGGCCAGGCTTCGGCACACAGAGGCCGAGGCCGGAGGACGCGGGCTCAGGGGATTCTGTTACGGGAGCTGGCTCAGGACGCTCTTCCAGCTCACCCTTGTCGGCCCCACCCATCGAGGGGGCGTGGGGCTCGAGGTCAGCCAACGGAGCTGCCGCCACGGGGACCACGATGCTCCCTTCCTCCTCCGACATCCAGGCTTCTTGGAGGCCCGTTATGGGATGGGGGATTTGCGCTGCTGGGGTTCCCTGAACCATCACTGGCTGAGATGGCACGGGCCCGACAAGAGCCAGCACGGTGTCCGCCAGGTTCCACAGGTTCCACAGAAAGGCGAGAAACGCAATCGGCAGCACAGCGAGGAGTGCCGCAATGGTGAGCATTCGCCAGGTTCGGAAACCCGTCTGCGTGTCCGGAGGGATCTCCTGGCCAATGTCGGAATCGTCAGCTGAGGGGCCGTCTGCAGCCAGGAGGCTGTCTGGTGCGCCGGAGTTCGAGAACGGTACGAGGATTCGCACGCGCTGTTCTTCGTCGACAGGCCCGCTTGGTTGTAGCCGGATTCTCGTTTCCGCTTCGTCGAGGGCTTCTGCTACCGGCGGCGCCGGGATGCGAAGCAGCTCTGCATCCAGAGCCTCTAGACGGCCTCTGGCCAAGATCGGTTCGAGCGAACTCGGCAGTGTGTCGGGCTCGTCGCCGCCTCGAGGCTCGAACGTCGGCAGCGGCTCGGGCTGCCAATTCGGCCACAGCTCCACGTGCTCGGCGGATCGAGCCTCCTTGGCGATCCCCGTGCCGTCCGTGGTTGCTTCGGCATACGAGTCGCGCAGCAGCTGTTCCGTGGCCTCCGCCTCCAACGCGTCCGCCATCGCCTCGCACAGTGCTCGCACGCTGGCGAACCGCGCGTGGGGATCGAAGGCCAAGCCTTGCCGCAACACCTCCCGTAGGGCATCGGAACAGTTCAGCCCATCCACGAACGCCGACGGATCTCGGATGGTGTCTGGCCATGGCAACGGTGCTCCCCACACGCAGAACGCTGCCGTCATAGCAAGGCTGAACACGTCCGCAGGCACGCCTGCTTGCTCGGAGCCCTTCAGGCTTTCGGGGGCCGCGAACGCCACCGTTCCCAGAACCCCACCCGGCACCGTGAACGCTCGTGTCATCGGGGCCCGCACCAGATCGAAATCCGAGAGCTTCGCGGCCCGTGCACCGTCCAGCAGAATGTTGCTTGGCTTCACGTCTCGGTGCACCATGCCGCGATCGTGGGCCGCCTGCAGACCATCGCCCACCTGCTGAAGCAAATCGAGCGCCTCTTCATAGTTCAATCGCTTCTCGAGCACGGCCGTCCGCAGGTTTCCGCCAGCCAGGTACTCCATCACGTAGTAGCGAAAGCCAACGTCCTCGGCGCGGGTCTTGAGCACCTTCACCACAGCGGGATGCTCCAAGGAATACATCAGTCGAGCCCCGCGGAACATGCGGTCTCGCTTTGTGCGATCCTCCGAGTACTCGCCTCTGAGCACCTTCACCGCGACCTCTCGGTGCAGACCGCCCGCAAGCAATTCCCATGCGCGCCACACGGTGGCGAAGCCGCCGGTTCCTACCTTCTCTTTGAGCTGAAAGACCCCGTTGAGGATCTCCCCTTCCTTCAACGTGGGACCTACACGCAAGATCCGCTTCAGCCGCAAGATCTCGGCATCCAGCTCCGCGACGGAACCCGCTTCGTGTTGGTCTCGGCGCCTCCGGATCAGACGCTCCAGCTCCGCGGCCGCCGCCCGGCGCTCCTGCCGGTCCCCGTCGTCGGCTGTTTGGGCCGCTCGAATCTCTTCTCCATGAGCTGGCTTTTCCTCGAGCAGGGAGTCGAACAATTCCCTCGGCTCTACGCCTTTTCGCTCGATGGCGGCCATATATTCGTCTACCAGATCAGCTCGGCTCAGTCCTTCGGGGAGGCCGGCTTCGATCTCCTGCCCCTCAGGCCCACCCTTGATGAAGGCACGAAGGGCGGAGGCCTCGTCGAAGAGCCGGATGAAGAGTTCGTGGAGCCGCTTCGAATTCACTCCTGCTCCAGCAACCCTGCCGCCTCGAGTGCCCGTCGAAGGCCCTCCGCACCCCGGAAATGGTAGGACAACATACCCAACCCAGTCGCCTCTTCGACGGTGCAGATACTACTCCAAAAGAGCGTCGCCGAAGAGGCCATGAGGTGCGGCTCCTCGCCGTGGCGCCCCGGGCGCGCTCCGAACTGGCCACTGGCCGTGCCAGCCCTGCGAATCGAGCCCGTGTCAGGAAGCCCCGTAGGCTCGCTCTTGGGGGGCATCGATGTTTCCCCACCTGCTTGACCCCAAGGCATTGAAGGTCAGCGACGCTGTGTCCATTCCTGGACAGGGAGGAGCGATGGGCCGCCAGCTCTCGAAGGAGGAAGCCCTGGCAGTCCACGTTCTTGCGGAGAGGGGGCAGCGAAGAGAGGGATCGCTCGACAGCTCGGAGTGCCGGGATCGGTCGAAATCGGCCGCAATTCCTGGCCCAGCCGCTCGACGATCTGCACCAGCACTCACCAGTCCGTCGGCTTGTAGTCCTTGAGGAACTGCCCCCAGACGTGCTCGCCCGTGTTGATTCCGTCGAAGATCGGATCCACGATCCGCGCAGCCCCGTCCACCACGTCCAAGGGTGGATGGAATCCATGCTCCTCACGCTTCCGCTCCGCGTGATGGATCGGATCCTCGTCCGTCACCCACCCCGTGTCCACGCTGTTCATGTGGATGCCACTGTCGACGAAATCAGCCGCACTCGTTCGCGTCATCATGTTCAAGCTGGCCTTCGCCATGTTCGTGTGCGGGTGCTTGTCGCTCTTGAAGGTGCGATAGAATTGCCCCTCCATCGCGCTCACGTTCACGATGTGCTTGTCGGCCGACGCCACGCGCTCCATCAAGGGCTTCAGCCGCGCGTTGATCAGGAAGGGCGCCACCGCGTTCACCAGGTGGACCTCCAGCAGCTCCACCGTGGGCACCTCGGCCATCTTCAGCCGCCAGCTGTTCACGCTGCGGGTGTCCACCTGCTGCAAGTCGGCATCCAGCCGCCCCACGGGAAACGCGGTGCGATCCTGGTCGCCGGGCAGCAGCTCCAGCGCGCTGTAGATCGCTGCCGACGCTACGGAGGGGTCAGCGTTCAGCTCCGAGCCGTCAGCGTTCAGCTCCGAGCCGTCAGCGTTCAGCTCCGAGCCGTCAGCGTTCAGCTCTGAGCCGTCAGCGTTCAGCTCTGAGCCGTCAGCGTTCAGCCGGGAGGAGTCGGCGGTCAGCAAGGAGCGTTCAGCGGGGGGCGCGGGCTGGGAGCTGCCCACTGCCGCTTCCAGCAGTAGCCCCTCTTCGAGATCGCTGCCCAGCGTCAGCTCGCTCTCCATCAGGTGATCGTAGAACCCAGGCGGACGCCGCACCGTCTGGCACGCGTTGTTGATGATGAAGTCCAGGCGATCCAGCTGCTCCAGCAGCTGCGCGCACATCGCCTCCACGTCGCCCACGCGCCGCAGATCGATGCCCACGATCTGCAGCCTGTCCTGCCAGGCGTCGAAGTCCGGCTCCGCCGAATACCGTTTCGCCGCATCCCGCGGAAAGCGCGTCGTCACCACCACGTGGCAGCCCGAGCGCAGCAGCAGGATCGCCGCGTGGTACCCGATCTTCACCCGCGCACCCGTCACCAGCGCCACCCGCCCCCGCAGATCCGCCACCGGCGAGCGCTTGCGGAAGTTCAGATCGCCACAGCTCGGGCACAGCTGGTCGTAGAAGAAGTGCAGCTCCCGATAGGGCGCGCGGCAGGTGTAGCAGACGCGCTCCCGCGCGAAGGTGCCCAGCGTCGCCGGCAGCGCCGCCTCCGGATCCTGGCGCCTGGGGGTGTGGAAGATCGGGTTCTCCCGCAGCCTCCGGATCCCCGCCTGCGCCGCCAGCTCGGTGTCTGCCGTGCGGACTGCGGCCTTGTCCTTGTTGCGGCGCGCGCGGTTCAGCCGCCGGCGCTCCCGCGCCGACGGCTGCGCCACGCGCCCCGCCGCCATCAACAGCCGCTTGCGCAGCGGCTCCGCCACGTCCGCCAGCAGCCCACGGTCCTCCAGCAGCTCCTCCAGGAGGGCCGCCGCAGCCGTGATGCGCGGGATCAGATCGTCGGAGTCGGAATCGGACATGCCGCTCGTCTAGCCTGTCCGACCCCTCGACGTCAGCGGCGCCGCCACCGCTTCGGCGCGTGCTCCTTCATCCAGGCGTCGCGCTCCGCTTCCCAGTCCAGCACCCGCACCGGGTGGCCGTCCGCCATCAGCGTCTCGATCGCCTCGCGCAGCTCGCCCACCGGCCCCTGCACGGTCACGACCTCGTGACCCACACAGGTCTCCAACAACCCCGCCACCGCCGCGGTGTCCACGGCCGCCAGCCGCTCCTGCGACTCGTCGATCACCGCCACCCCGTGCCCCGATCGACGTGCTGCCCGCAGGCGGTTCGACACCTCGCGAGAGTCCCGCAGACCCAGCACCGACTTGCGGATCAGCGTCCGACGCGCACCAGCGATGTGCCGCTGGCCAGCCTTCCCGCCGCGAAGCACCGTCAGTGGATGCAGGATGCTCTGCACGGCGGTGGCCGCAGCCGGCGAGGTCACGTCGGTGGTGACGTGCAGCGCTGCGTCGCCCGTGGGAAGCGCCTCCGTCCAGGCCGATACGCCGTAGGTCGCACCCAGCTGGCCGCGCAGACGCCCCTGCACCAGCGTGTCGAGGGTGGTCGACAGCACCTGACGCGCCGCCAGGCCCTCGTGGTCCGTGGGGCCCACCGGGCAGGCCAGGTGCACCGCCGCGCCGATTCGCGCGGGCTCGTCGAGCACCACGATCTGTCGTGGCCGGCTCGGCGCCGGCTGCAGGCGCCGCTGGTGCGGCTGACCCGTGCCCCGATCCTGGAAGCTCGCCCACCAGGTCTTCGCGTGGGCGATGGCCTCGTCGGGATCCACCCGACCCACGATGATGAGGGTGGACCCGGTCGGTCGCACCACCTCGTGCGACCACGCCCGCACCTCCTTCGGTGAGGCGGTGGGAAGCTCGGGATCCCAGCCGTGCTCGCCCACCAGGTGGGTGGCTCGCTCCATGGCGGCCCACACACTGGCGCGCTCGAGGCCGCTCCACAGCTGCTCCTCGAGGTCACGCTGCACCTCGCGACGCATCTCCGGACGCACCACCATGTGGTCCATGCGCTTCCGCAGCAGGTACAGCAACGCCTCGAGGCTCCCTGCGGCTCCCCGGATCCCGTACTCGAGGGTGGTGGCGTTCACCGATACGAACCAGTCGCCCCCCACCCGCACGGGGATGTAGGCCATCTCGGTGTCGTCGAGCACCCCCCCGAGGGAGCGAGTGGAGGCGTTCCGCTGGCTCTCCACCGCGCGGCTCGGGGCCAGGGCCCAGCCCCCGTCCATCACCAACGTGGCCCGCGCGAACGGCGCGCGACCGTACGGATACACCCACACCTCGAGGCCGTTCGGCAGCCTCTCCTTGCGCAGCGTCGAGGTGTCCAGGCCCGACAGCATGCTGTCGTCGAGCTCCTGGGTGGGCACGGACGAGGCCGGAGCACGGCCCTCGGCATGGGGCACGCTGTCGGGTGCCTCCTCTCGAGGCGTGAGGATCACCGACACGGCGCGGCGCTGATCGAGCCACTTCGACGCGAAGGCCGCGTCGGCGTGCTGGGTGGCGTCCAGGGTGTCGCGCAGCCAGCTCGTCAGCTGATCCAGATCGCCTGTGTGGTGCACGTACGCCGCGTCGGAGTGGCTGGCGGTCAGGCTCTCGACGCTTCGGAACAGATCCGAGAGCTCTCGGGAGCGCTGCCGCTGGAACCGTCGCTCGGACCAGCTCGGGTTGGCGTTGTCCCAGGCGAGGTAGACCTGGTCGAGGGCCTTGGCGACACGCGCCTCGGGCTCGTCCTCGGGCACCCCCAGGCGACAGTAGACCAACGTGGCGTGCACCATCGCGCGGCTGTAGCAGCGCGCGTTCACCCGCCACATGGCCTGCTGGAGCAGCGCGGTCACCCGCTGGATCTGGGCGTCGCCACGCGTCAGGCCCGCAGGAAGCGCCCATCCGATCAGAGCCTGGGGACTCTGGACGTAGGCCTCCACCGTGACCGGGTCCCGTTGTCGTGGCTCGGGGAGGGGAGCCGTCGGGAGATCCTGCTCGGAGCACTGACTGGCTCCCGCGAACATCGACTCTGGAAGCCGCTCCGCGAGCACCACGCGAAAGTCCTCGGCAGACAGCGGAGCGGTGATCATCCACGTGGTGTTCTCGGGCACGTAGTGCGAGGCCGCCCAGGCCTGGGCGGCGCCGAGGGTCGTGGCGTCGAGGGAGGCGTGGGTGCCGATGCCAGGCCGGTGGTAGGGATGTCCTTCGTCGAACACCTCACCGAGCAGAGCCAGGTAGCCGCTGCCCGAGCTGTTCTCGTAGCGCCAGCGAAGCTCCGCCCGCACGACCTCGCGCTCCGTGTCGAACACCTCGGGGCTCACGCCCTGCAGCGGACGGGTGAGGCGCGCCGCCTCCAGCTCGACCACCTGGGGCAGCGCTGAGGCGGGGGCGGCCGTGGGGTAGCGGGTGTCGTCGGGACGGGTGCTCCCGTTGATGGAGGCCCCGATGGCGTCGGCCTCCTGCCACACGGAGGCGCGCCGGGGCGTGGAGCGGAACCACAGGTGCTCCACCAGGTGCGCCAGCCCCTCCTTGCCTGGCGGATCGGACACCGAGCCGCTGCCGATCACGGTGGTCCAGGTGACCGTGGGGTGGTGCGGCTCCTGGTGGTACAGGATCCGAAGTCCCGACGGCAAGCACAGGTCGGTGCGGTTGGTGATGAACACGGCGTTCGAGAACGACAGATCAGGGGCAGGGGTGGCGCCTGCTGCGGCTGTGAGCCAACCGAAAAGAAACATGGGTGCTCCAACATCGTCTGCCGGCATCTCCGGCGGTCGTGACGTCTCGGCATACCGCGCGCTCCAAGGTTTGTTGCAAGGCAGTGAGTCGATAGAACAGCCGAGATCCACGGAGATCTCGCCATGCGACGCTCCCTGCGACCCATCCTCGGAATCGTGGTGCTGATCGGGCTGGCCGCCCTGTGGTGGGGAACCTCCTCCGCGATCGCTCCGCCCCCTCGGGCGCTCGTCCCGATGCCTGCCACGGCAGAAGGACCCGAGCCCGCGGCCTCGACGGCTGCCCCAGGTGTGGTGGAGCCTGCCGAGCCTGGCGCCCGCGAGGTCGAGTGCCAGCTGTCCGATCCCGTGGAGCACTACGATGCCGTGGTGGTCGACGAGGTGGATCCGGACACGCTGGAGCCCGTCGCCGCCCATCGGCCCTGGGTGCGCGACGGCTACATCCGCTTCGTCCCCCGACACGGCGACGGGCTGGGCTGGGTGCGCACGCGCCGTCACCGACCCAAGGCCCTGGCCTGGGCCGACGGCGCCTGTGTGGGACTCGTCCAGCTCGAGGCCTTGCCGTTCCGCACCGTGCACGGCCTGGTGTCCGGGCAGATCGAGGTCGGTGGTGTGGCCGTGCACGCCCGCTGCGAGGAGCCGCAGCGCGGCGGCTTCTCCGGGGCCTTGCCCGCCGACGGCGTCTACGAGCTGCAGGTGCCTGCCGATCAGGACTGCGAGGTCTTCGTGCGGCGGATGTTCGCCGGGGCCGAGCTGAACTCCGAGCCCGTGCAGCTCGTCGCTGGCTCCGGTGACGTGCAGGGCCTCGATCTGGAGGTGCCCATCCCCGAGGGCCTCGGCTTCGGGTTGTATCCGGTGGAGGAGGGGCTGCGCGTCTACGATCTGGAGCAGGGCTCGGTGGCCGACCAGGCAGGCATCCGCCCCATGGACGTGGTGGTGGCCGTGGACGGGGAGCTGGCAGTGGACCTGGACCCGGCGGAGATCCAGGCCCTCGAGGGACCGGCGCTGCTGGAGGTGGAGCGGCAGGGCGAGATCGTCGAGATCGCGATCCCCCCGTCGTAGGCTCGAACGGTAACGGGCAAGTCGCAGGGCTCCCCTCGGAGCTGCCTGCTGCATTACGGCGGGGCATCGAGGAGTGTGCATGTACCTAGAGCATCGGTGGATGGCTGGCGTGACCGCCTTGATGGTGGTCGTGGCCCTGGCCTGTGGCGGCGAGCTCGCCGTCGAGCCCCCCACCCCCTGGGACGACGCTGCCGAGCAAGCCGAGGCCGGGGCGAACAAGCCCATCGGCGCCATCGTGCACGGCAGCGCCTTCAACGCGCTGCTGCCCGACGACGGCCACGAGGGCCACAGCCGCGTCTTCACCCAGGAGAAGGAGGGCTACGCCGAGGCCGAGTACTCGCTCGACGGCCAGACCGTGCTCACCATGAGTATCTCCGACACCCGCGACAACCCCAGCGCCCGCGACAAGTACGGCGCTGCCACCGAGGCCATCGGCAGCTTCCCCGTGATGTCTCGGGGCAAGAACAGCTCCATGGTGCTCGTGCAGGATCGCTTCCAGGTGCGGGTGTCCTCCGACGTGCTCGATCACCGGGGCCGAACCGCCTGGCTGTCCGCCGCCGAGCTCGACTCCCTCGCCGATCTGCACTGAGGTCCCCATGGAACATCTGCACGAGACCTTGAGCGCGTTGCCCGAGGGCAACCTCACCGTTCGCATGCTGAAGCTCGTCGGTCAGATCGCCGACGAGGACTGGACCAACGTCACCGACCTCGCGGTGATGATCCGCACCGTCACGGGAGAGGACGACGAGAGCTACCTGCAGGAGATCGGGGAGCGCGCCGTGGCGCTGTTCGCCGATCCGGAGGAGCGCTACCAGCGCGCCATCCGCATCTTCCGCCTGGTGGACGACATGGACAAGCTGGTGGGCACCGCCAGCTTCCTGGACCAGGTGGCGAAGCGTGTGTCGTTCCTGGGCTTCATGGATCGCCTGATCCCCAAGCCCGAGACCATGCAGGCCATCGACACCGCCGCCAAGCTGGCCGCCGAGCTCGCAGGCTTCGCCGCCATCAACGGGCTGCCCGGCGACTCCGTGGGCGACTTCGCTGCCTCGCTGGCCGATGCGGCACACGAGGACCGGCTGCGGCTCACCACCTGGGTGGTGGCCGAGGGCGTGCTGCCCTTCGGGCCCGACTTCCTGCAGCTCGTCATCGACCGCTTCGGAGCGGCGTCCGCAGGGGAGCTGCAGAACAGCGCCCTCTTCGGCAAGATCAGCGAGTGGCTCCCCGGCGGCTCCACCTCGGAGCGTCAGTCCCTGGTGGTGCGCACGCTCGACAGCGTGGGGGACTGGGTGACCGAGGTGGTGCGCAGCCGAGGAATCACCCAGCAGTCCATCGGCTCGGGCCTGCAGCAGCTGCTCGACGTCGGCGAGGGTGGCTTCGACGTGCTGGCGGCCGCGGTGGACGTGGGCACCAACTACGTGGAGCACACGGGCACCCAGACCGTGGCTCGCCAGATCGTCAAGCGCGCCTACGGCGAAGTCTGAGGATTGCTCGGATAAGGGTGACCGCGCGGGGGGAGGGCGCGTGGTCATCGACACGATCCTGAGCGGCACACCGACGATCGCTCGGGCCCTGCTGGAGGGTGAGCTCACTCCGTGGCAGATCCTCGTGGAGCACCTGGTGGACGGGGCAGGGGAGGCGGCCCCCGCTGCCTTCGTCCATGGCTTGATGCAGGTGGAGCCGGCCGCCCAGCGCTGGCTCGACGTCGGGCGGCACGTGACGGACCAGAACCGGCTCACCGAGCGCCTGTCCCGCACGATCGTGCAGCGGGCTTGGCGCAGCTGGTGGGTCGCGGGGGTGCTCGCGGCGCTGCCCCCGGATCGAGCGGACGTGCTGGAGCTTCGCTTCCAGCACCTGATGGCCGTCGCCGACGACGACGCCACCGCCCAGACCGAGCAGCTGGTCGCCGATCTGGAGCGCACCCACCATGCGCTGCTACCCGAGGGGCTGCTACTCCTGGCGCGGCGCGCCGACGAGGACGGGGAGCTGACGCGGGCACGGCAGGCCTGCCAACAGGCCGCGTCGATCTTCCGGGAGTCGGAGAGCCACGACGGCATCGACCGTGCGCGACGGGCCGAGGCGGCGGCGTTGCTGCGGCTGCGCCGTGTGCAGGAGGCGCTGCCCATCCTCGACGACGCCATGCAGCGCCGTGGGCCGCTGTTCGGCGGCTCGGGGGCCTTCCGCGTGAGGCCGTCCTCCGATCCCGAGCAGGCGCTGTACGACGAGGCGGCCACCATCGCGTCATGGGCCTCACCCCACACGCCAGAGTGGCTTCGGGCGCTCGGTGGACTGGTGGAGCGGGGGGGAATTGCGTCGCTACAGGAGCGCGTCGACGACGGACTCGTGGCCCTTGCCAGCCAGTCCCACGACCGTGCGATCTCGGACCTCGAGGCCGTGATGCGCCAGGCGCGCGAGCGGCAGCTCCACCAGACCTCGGCCGCTGCGGCGCGTTGGCTGCTGCGCCAGAGGGGTGTCGACGAGGAGCTGCGCGTGGAGGCGGAGGTGGCGGCACATCGGGTGGAGGTCGAGCCGCAGGCCCGAGTGGCTGGGCTGTGGGAGCTGTTCGACGCCCACCGCGACGCGGCCTGGCTCGCGGAGTCCACCGCCGGCCAGGGGCTGGTGGAGGCCTTGCTCGAGGCCATGGCCTCCGTCTGCGACCCGCGTGCGGTGGAGGTGGCCGAGTCGCTGCACGGCCACCCCGTCTTGGAGCCTCAGGCCTCGTCGGAGACGTCGGCCGAGGGCTGATGGAAGCGATCCAGCCAGTGGGCCACCAAGCGACCCGCTGGCTCCCGGCCGCCCAGCCCGAAGGACAGGGCCACCGCCACGGCCGCAGCGCCCAGCGTCAGGCCGAAGGCCAGGTTCACCGTGGTCTCAGCCACGCCCATCGCGTCGAGCCCCATGGCCAGCACCAGCCCGGTGATCACCACCCGCGCCAGGGTGGCCAGGAACGCCGCGTGCTGACCGCCCGAGCGCTCGATGGTCTGGCCCACCCAGCGCGCGATCTGCAGGCCCACCAGCAGGATCGCACCGCCCAGCAACACCTGACCCGCGAAGGTCACCAGCACGCCCGCCCAGGTGCCCACCTGATCGAGACCCAGCTGATCGGCGGCCTCCACCGCCGCGAAGAGCATGGCGCCCACGCCCACCGTGCGTCCCAGCACCTCCGACAGCGGACGCTCTCCCATCGCACCGTCCAGGCCGATCCGCTCCGGCCACCCGTCTGCTCCGGCACCCGCCGCGAAGGAGACCACCAGGGGCACCACCAGCCTCGTCACCAACCACGTGCACCCCAGGATGGCGCCAGCCACCAACAGGTCGGGGATGGCCGACAGCATGGTGTCGAGCACGGCTGTGGCGGGCGCCGAGATGGCCTCGATGCGCAGGGCGTCCAGCGCGGCCACCACGGCGGGGACCACCACGGCCACCTGCACGACGGTGCCGAGCAGGCGAGAGGGCACGACGTTGTCGAGTCCAGCCTCCTTGGCCGCGGAGTCGAGGCCCGTGGCCGAGAGCAGGTTCGTGGTCATGGAGCGCAGGATGTGGCCCACACCCAGACCCACCGCCGCGATCAGCGCCGCTGCGAACACGTTGGGGAGGAACGCCAGCGCGCTGCCGAACATGGACTGCACGGGCGCCAGCAACGACTCCATGCCCAGGGAATCCAGGATGGGGGGCACGAACAGCAAGATCACGAGCCAGTACAGCACGCTGGCCAGGCTCTCGCTCACCGTGGTGCCCGCAGCCTCTGCGAGACGATCGTCGAGGCGGGTGGAGCGCAGCCCCCGCAGGGTCACCTCCCGCGCCACCGTGGCTACGACCCAGGCCAGCCCACCGAGCACGACTGCTCCGAGCAGCCCTGGGAGGAAGCCCAGGATGGGGGTGACCAGGGCCTGCAACGGCTCGGTCACCAGCTCCAGGTTCAGGGCGTTCGCCAGCGCGATCCCCACCACCAGCCACACCACGTAGAAGCCCACGCGCGCGACGCCGTCCTCGGCGTCCAGGTGAGATCCGGAGGCTTGCTGCAGGCGGTCGTTGAGCCGCAGGGCGGCCAGGCCGCGCCGGAGGGCAGCGCGCACCAGCATGGCCACCGCGGCCCCCCCGAGGAGCAGGAGAATCACGGCCACGGCTTGGGGAGCGTGCACGGTCACGAGGTCGACGACAGGTTCGGGAATGTCAGACCATTCCATAGGGTCTCCCTAGGTGTGTCCGCACCGCCACCGGCGATGCGTGACCCGGCCTACGAGACCCTCTTCCCGATCCTATGAAACAGCTCCGTAACGGATCACGGGAATGCACTGTTCGGAGCTGGCTACTCAGTGGCGAACACGAAGGGCCAGCGCACCTCGAGGGGCGGCTGCTCGGGTGCGGGGAACGTCATGTCTGTGAGCTGCCGCAGCAAGCACTGCTCCACCTCCTCGGCTTGCAGGGTGCTGTCTTCGATGGCTGCGGCGCTGACCTTGCCGTCTTCCTCGATGGTGAATGCGACCACCAGGCGCCCCTGAAGAGAGGGCTGCTTGCGCAGCTGGCGCTCGTAGCAGTTGCGGATCTGGGGCGCGTAGGAGCGGATCACCTCCTTGATGGAGGCGCGGAGCCGCGGATCTGGGGCCTGCAGCTCGAAGGTGTCGCGCGTGAAGATGTCGAGGGGCTCGGGCGGCTCTCCCAGCTGCCAGATCACGCGCTCCGCGCCGCTGGAGGCCAGCTGGGCGTGGGCGCCCACGAGCACCAGATCCTGCACCGTGGCCTCCGCCGGCATCCACACGTGCAGCACCGCCACCATCGGCTCTCCCAGCGCATCGAGGGCGCCCGGGAGTTCGGGTGGGGCCAGGGCAATGCCGCGGGCGCCCTTCCGCGGATGCTGCAGTCGCCAGCCTCCGTCGCGGGGGACCAGCTTCCAGGCGTCCGGGTCCGTGGCGCCAGCGCCGACGTCGATCGCTACGGTCCGAGGGCCTGCCACCGAGGCCACGGCCCAGGCGACGGGCGTATCCGTCATGGAGCGGGCGAGGTTGGACAGCGTCGACAGACGCGTGGAGGCCTCCGCCTCCACGGCGAGGCGCTCGGCTCGTCGCAGCGCATCCGCCGTGGGGGTGTCTCCGTCGAGGGTGGTTCCTTGGGGCCCGAGCTGCAGCACGGGAGCTGGCTCGTAGGGTCGGGTCGCCGCCGCCGGGGCTTCGGGCAGCTGCAGATCCAGAGCCTCCAGCACCTCGGCGCGCTCGTCGGCGAAGCTCTTCGACGCAGCGCGCAGCTGCGTCAGTCGACCCACAGCACCCGTGCCCAGTCCGACCGTGGGGGTCAGGACCAGCAGCGCTCCCACCGCGCTCGCCAGCGTGCGCGGCGTGAGGAGGTGCCGAGCCACCGGGATCAGCATCACGGCCGCTCCGATCATCACCGCCACGCCCAGCACTCCCACGCCCGTGGCGTCTGCCCACACGAGCTGCTCCGCCTGGTCCAGGAGCGCGGCCTTGACCTCGGCAGAGGCCCTGGCCAGCGCACCGAACACCGTGACGTGCCGCCAGGCCATCGAGAACAGCGCCAAGCTGGCCACCGACAGCAAGCCCAAGCCCGCCACCAGGCCACGCTCGGCTGCAGCGGACTCGATGGGCGCGCCTTGCTCTGCGGGCAGCCGCGCCGCGACGGCCGCTCCCCCGACGGCCAGAGCCAGACCCGACAGCAGCCCGGTCCAGCCACCCAGCGCCGCGGCTGCCACGGCCGCGAACAGTACGGCCAGCGCCCCGGCGCCGTGAGCGAGCGTGTCTTGGGGGCGCTCTTCGGCCTGGCGCTGCACCACCACGTAGGTGGCCAGGCCCTGGAACAGCGCCATCACCGCGAAGACCAGCGTGGCCAGGAAGGCCCCCGCCACGGTGGTGTACAGCGAGACCTCCAGGGCCGACGCCGCCAGCGGCGCCTTCACCTCGTACGAGGCGTAGCTTAGGGCCTGCACCCCCATCATCGCCCCCGACCAGGTGCCCATCAGTCCCGCCATCAGCGGCAAGGAGGCTGCGCCGATCCAGATCAGCGCTGGCACCCGCACCCGATTCAGCGTGGCCGCTGCCATCGCGATCGGCACCGCCCACAGGAACAGACCCAGGGCCAGCAGCGCGTACATCCACGGCCCACCGTCTCGGAACATCTCCACCGGACCTACCATCGGTGACCCCCCTTGCTCCAGATGCTACGACGGGCGGACGTCGAGGGAGCATCGTGCGCTACGAGGGCAAGCTCTACCGGCCTCCCAGCGAGGCCCATGCCTACATCCTGCAGGCCACCATCGGATGCAGCTGGAATGCCTGCACCTACTGCGACATGTACCGAGACAAGACCTTTCGCGTGCGCGACCTGCCACAGACGCTGCAGGACGTGTCCATGGCAGGCGAGGTGCTGGCAGGGCGCGTACAGAAGGTCTTCGTGGCCGACGGCGACGCGCTGGCCATGGATCTGGACACCTGGCGGGCGATCCTCACCGCACTGCCCGCGGCGCTCGGTCCCCTGAAGCGGGTGAGCTGCTACGCCACGGCGCGCAACGTGCTCGAGAAGTCCGAGTCCGAGCTGCAGACGCTTCGGCAGCTCGGCCTGACCCGGCTCTACATCGGCCCCGAGTCCGGCGACGACGTGACTCTGAAGCGCATCGCCAAGGGGGCGAGCTTCGACGAGCACGTGCAGGCCGCGCACCGTGCCCACGCGGCGGGCATGGAGCTTTCGGTCATCGCGCTGCTCGGTGCCGGTGGACTGGAGCGCTCCGCAGCCCACGCACAGGCCACGGCAGCTCTGGTCACCGAGATGGACCCTGCCTTCTTCGCCACGCTGACCCTGTCGGTGATCCCGGGCACGCCGCAGGCCACCCTGCAGGAGCGCGGGGACTTCGTGTTGCCCGAGGTGCCGCAGCTGCTCGGTGAGCTGCGCACCATCGTGGAGCACGCCACGCCCACCGATGCGCTGTTCCGCGCCAACCACGCCAGCAACTACCTGCCCATCCGCGGGCGGCTTCCCCAGGACCGCGAGCGGCTGCTTCAGCTGGTGGACCAAGCCATCGCCGGGCAGCTTCCGCTCCGTCCCGAGTCGATGCGTGGCCTGTAGACGTTAGGGAAGGGCGATGTCGGACGACGAACGCCGCGCCAGTGGGCTCGACGCCCTCGCCACCGCCGTGTCGGTGTTTCAGGTGGTCATGGGAGGCCTCGTCCTCCTCCTCGCCGTGTCCCTGGTGATGTGGCCCACGGTGTCGCGGCTGTTCGGCGACACAGGGCCCGAGCCCATGCCCGACGTGATCGTGCTGCCCGCCCCCTGACAGCGACAATCCACTCCGTCGGTTGTTGCCGTGGCTTGGTACCCGAAGCGATCGGGTGAGGCCTTGTGGCGGGTGCGCGGCGGGTGTCGGACGTACCAGACGTTGCAGATCCTGGGGGATTGTTAGGGGACGTTCATGGAACGCATCGAGATCCCCGGCGGCGCCACCTACAGCCCCGTCGCACTCACCGACCTGATGCTCGGTGCGCCCCTGGCGTCCCGGGTCCTGCTGGGGGCCACGCTCCCCGGTCAGGTCGCCTCTACGGCCCTGTTCGCCCTGTACCTGGGCAGCGCTGCCGCGGACTGGCTCGCCCGGCTGGGCGTGAGACCCATCGACTTCCGCGAGGAGTTCGACGCCGACGTCGATCAGCTCGAGGCCATGCCGCTGGACGCTCGGGAGTGGGAGGTTCGGCTGCTCGCGCGGGCGCTGAACGAGGACTACACCGACGAGCGCATCGAGCGTAAGCAGCTCGCCCGCATGGTGAACGACCGCCTCACCGAGTACGTCTCCGGCATCACGGGGCAGCAGATCGTCACCAGCTCCGAGGTGCGCAGCTTCAACTTCGCCAAGCTGGTGTTCCCCTTTGCCGCCGGCACCTGCGACGTGGTGAGCGGCGACGTGGCGATCTTCCAGGACAACGGCGTGTGGGAGCCCCACGTGATCGCCCACGAGTTCTGTCACCGCAAGGGGTATCTCAAGGAGCTGTACGCCCAGGTGGTGGCGTTTCTGGCCATGCGGTCGTCGGGCCACCCGGTGCTGGTGCAGGGGGCGCGGGTGGAGCGCTTCCACCGTCAGCTGGCGGTGCTCTGCGGCGGCGACGAGGTGCGCTACCTCGAGCTCGTGGAGACCGCCTGCCTGCGCAAGGAGCTCGACGAGCCCTTCCGCAAGATGCGGCCAGCCTCCGGGTCGGAGTCGAGGGTGGGTAGCGCCATGCGCTCGCTGTACGACCAGCGCATGAAGATGACGGGGCAGAACGGTCTGTCGGACTACGACGAGGGGTTCACCAACTTCCTGTGGACCTTCCAGCGCAGCAGCCGCGCCCGCCAGCCCAAGGCACATGCCGCAGTATGAGGAGTGGCTGACAGGCTGGCCCACTAGGCCCGTCCCCTCGGCACTCCCCCACGATCGCTTCGGCTACTCGCCTTCGCGCTCGGGCTCTTCTTCCTCGTCGGAGCGCTCCTCGCACTCGCGCTCGAGCTCCTCGATCTCCTCCTCGCGCTCCGAGGTGTGCCGCTCCTCGAGGGCCTCGATCTCCTCGGCGTGCTCGATCTCCAGCTCCTCGAGCTGGGCGTGGTGCTCCTCCTCGAGGATCTCGACGTCCTCGGCGTGCTCGAGGTCCAGGGCCTCGGCGAGCTCCTCGAGCTCCTCGCGCGCGGCCTCGCACTCGGCACTCTCGATCTCCAGCAGCTCCTCGAGCTCCGCCACCGCCCCCTCGCGCTCCTCCTCGCGAGCGGCCTGAAGCTCCTCCTCGATCTCGCCGAGCACGGCGTCGCACTCCTCCTCGAGGGCCTCCAGGCCCTCGATCACGTCCACCTCGCGCTCCTCGTGGGCGTGCTGCAGCGCCTCGCGCTCCTCGGCCTGCTCGTGCTCCAGCACCTCACGCTCCTCGGCCTGCTCCGCCTCCAAGGCCTCGCGTGCCTCCTCGTAGGCCTGGTCCAGCTCCTCCTCGAGCGCCTCCACCTCCTCTGCGCACACGCTGCGGAGCACGTTGCCGCCTTCCTCCACCGCGGCCTGGCCCGTCACGCAGCCCACCGCCAACAACACCCACCACGTCCATCGCATCGTGACCTCCCGTGGGGGAGAGCCTAGCTGCAGCTGTACTCAAGATGGGGCAGCAAGGAGGAGAAAGCGTTCTCCGCGCGAGAACACGCTTGGCGTTGCATGGCAAACGAACCTGTCGAATACAGCCTCGTTGGAGCTTGCATTGCGGAGCGTGACCAAGCGAGGTGTACTCAAGACGGAGGCACGACCTGAGCGAGACCTCGTCCGAGGTGCCCAACGTCTACGAGTACCTCGACTTCCGCCGGTACCTGGGGGATTGGTTCGCCTCGAAGAAGCAGCGCAACCCGAAGTTCAGCTACCGCATGTTCGCGCGCATGGCGGGGCAGAAGTCGCCGTCGCTGCTGCACCCCGTGGTGCGCGGCGACCGCAACCTGACCGCCGCCACCACCGAGGCGTTCGTGCGCGCCATGAAGCTGTCGGTGCCCGACGCTGCCTTCTTCGGCTTGCTGGTGCAGCTGGGGCAGGCCACCACCGACACCGAGCGCAACGATGCCTGGGAGCGGATCGCGGCCACCCGGCGCTTCCGCGAGGCACGCCTGGTGGAAGGGGCTGGCTTCGCCTACCTGTCGCACTGGTACTACCCAGCGATCCGCGAGCTCGCCCACCGCGACGACTTCCGAGCCGATCCGGCCTGGATCGCGAGCACCCTGCGCCCTCGCATCACCGCGGCCAAGGCCACGCGGGCGCTGCGGGAGCTGATGGCCATGCGCCTGTTGGTGGAGCACGAGGGCAGGGTGCGTCCGGCCGAGGCCAGCGTGGTCACGCCCCACGAGGTGGCTGGCCTGGCCGTGCACAACTACCACGCGGGCATGCTGGCCCGCGCACGCGAGGCCATCGATGCCTTCGACCCGGAGGAGCGGCACTTCGGTGGCCTGACCGTGGCCGTGCCCGCCGACCTCGTGCCCCGCCTGAAGGAGGAGCTGGTGGCCTTCCAGGAGCGCGTGCTGAACCTGTGCGACTCCGCGTCGGGCGCGTCCGACCAGGTCTACCAGGTCAACCTCCACCTGTTTCCGCTCTCCGCACCCCGGGAGTCCTGATGCGAACTCGTCCTGCCCTGCTGGGTCTGCTGTGTCTGGGCTGTGTGGTGGATCAGGGCCCGCGCCCGGGCACCTCGGTGGGCAACCCTGGCAAGAAGATGGTGCGCACCGCCCCCTCGGAGGGGGTGGAGGTGGTCGAGGCGGTGGCGGAGTCGCTGACGGTGGACTGGATCGGCTGTGGTGGAGGCTACGAGCGCGGTGTGGTGGACCAGGAGGTGGATCTGGTGAACCGCGACGAGCTGGCGGTGCCGCCAGGGGAGTGGTGTGGGCTGGCCCTGTCGTTCGCGGCGCCCATCGTGGTGGTGGGGGAGGCGACGGACATCGGGGAGGCCAGCGTGGAGGGCCGGCTGCAGCCGGCTGCGGTGGTGACCCTGTGGGCGGCTGCTCCCATCGTGGTGGACGAGCACGCCTTCGTGCTGGAGCTGGGGGCGCCGGACTGGCTGCATCCCGACGAGCTGGAGCTCGAGGAGGGGGTGGAGCGCCTCTTCGAGGAGGACGACTTCCTCGGGCTGCGCACGGCGAGTGCGGTGGCGGGCTTCTCGGCGCTGTTCGCCGACGCGCACGGCACGGGGGAGATCGACGCGTACGAGCGCGCCGTAGGACCACTAGCCTCTCCCCAGCTACCCCCGCCTCCGGCGCTGGCGGTGTCCGACGAGGAGCTGCCGCGGGTCTCGTCGGAGGAGTGCGGCTGCAAGACGGGGCCGACGAGCCTGGCCGTGGGGCCGTGGTTGGTGGTCGCTGCCGTCGGCCTGCGCCGTCGACGAGCCCGCCAGTGAGCCTCGTGGCCCTGGCGTAGCTACGTGCCGCAGACCGCGTCGCGGTTCTTGCAGCAGTCTCCCTTCTTGGCGCAGTACTCGTCGCAGAAGCAGCCCCCGGTGCTGATCCCGATTGCGCACTCGCAGATCGAGCACTCGTCCGGCACGTCCGCGCAGTCCTTGGGGCAGGTGCAGCTGTCTTCGCCGGCATCGCAGGTGAGGCTGCCGCAGAAGATGTCGTCGCCGGCGTCCAGGGGATCGCGGCCCACCTCGATCTCGACCCCGTCGGGCGCACCTCCACCGTCGGTGTCGGCCAGGGCGGGGTTGGTGCTGTGCTTGTTCACCTCTGCTCCGTCCTCGAGGCCGTCTCCGTCGGTGTCGGGGTCGGTGGGATCGGTGCCGTGGGTGTTCACCTCGACGCCGTCGTCCAGTCCGTCGCCGTCGCTGTCGGCGACCTCGGGGTTGGACCCCAGCGCCTTCTCTTCTTTGTCGCTGAGGCCGTCCAGATCGAAGTCCACCAGACGCTCGTCGTCGGCGGGATCGAGGGGGTCGAGACCGCGATCCACCTCGTCGCCGTCGCTGCCGCCCCCGCCGTCGGTGTCCTCGTCGTTGGGATCGGTGCCCCGAGCGATCTCCTGCCCGTCGAGCAGGCCGTCGTCGTCACTGTCGGGATCGTTGGGATCGGTCCCGAACTTGGCCTCTTGGGCATCGGTCAGCCCATCGAAGTCGGAGTCGGTGCTGACGTCGGTGTCGGCATCGGAGTCGGCGTCGGCATCGGCGTCTGCGTCTGCGTCTGTATCGGTGTCCACGTCGGTCTTCGTGGTGGCGTCGCCCGTGCAGCCGAGCAGGGGACCGCCAACGAGCAAGAGGACAGCGAGGTGACGGAGCATAGGGGCCTCCAACGTCGTGGGGGCCATGCAGCATACCCGACCCAACGAGGGACGCGGTGAGGTAGATCTGGCTCATGCTACGCGCCGGCGACACGCTGCTCGGGAGATACGAGCTGGTGGCTCCCCTTGCCGAGGGGGCGGGTGGGGAGACGTGGCGAGCGGAGGGGCCCAACGGCCCGGTCGTGGTGAAGGTGGTCCGGGGAGAGGACCGGCGCAGAATCGTCGACCTGCTGCGCGAGGCCACGGTGCTGCGAACGCTGCGGCACCCCAACATCGTGGCCTACCGAGAGCTGTCGGACCGAACCGACGAGGACACCACCGTCTTGGTCACGGAGTTCGTGGAGGGGGGAGACCTAGAGGACTGGGTCTTCGGGGTGGGGCCGCGTCCGGTCCACGAGGTGGCCGGCTGCGGGCTTCAGGTCGTCGAGGCCCTGGCAGCGCTGGCCGACGTGGGAGTGCTGCACCGCGACCTCAAGCCGTCGAACGTGCTGGTCACGCTCACCGAGAATGGTCCGTGGTTGCGCGTGGCGGACTTCGGCATCTCCCGCCCGCTGCACAGTGGCGTCGCACGCACCACGGACCGCAGTCTCACCCCGGCCTACGCCGCTCCCGAGCAGCATCGTGGAGACCCCCTGACGCCCGCCGCCGATCTATACGCCCTGGGCGGCATCCTGGGGTTCCTCGCGACGGGGAGGCACCCGCAGGAGGTGGGTGCCGAGCACCCCCACGAGGGCTTCGTGTCGCTGCAATCGGCGCTGCTGGCGCTGGAGCCGAGTCGTCGCCCCACCCTCGCTCAGACCCGTGCGGCACTGCAGGCGCTCGCGGCGAAGCAGCCCCTGCCTACCCTGCTGCCCCCCGAGGCCACCCCCACTTCTCCGTCGATCGAGGCGCCGCTGGTTGCTCGCCTGGTCACTCCCCGGCGGTCGTGGGCCGTCGTGGGGGCGGTGGTGGCGTCGAGTATGGTGGCCATGATGCTGTGGGCATGGACGCCGCCCGCGGTCCAGCAGGAGGCGCACTCGACCGTGTCGTCGGTCTCGGCGACCGAGCCCAGCGAGCCGGCGACCGAAGGGCGTGGCCGCACGGCGGAGGTCGTGAAGCCGGTCCCCCCCGAGCCGTCTGCGCCGGCCACCGAGCCAAACGCGGTCGCTCCTGCGCAGTCCAGGCCATCCACCGAGAGCAAGACGCCGTCCGGCGAGCCCGTGGTCCTTCGGATCACCAGCCGCCCCTGGAGCTGGGTCGACATCGATGGGCAGAGGGAGGGGCGCACCTCCGATGCGGGCACGTCCTTCGTGGTGCCGATGGGGAGCCACCACATCCGTCTGGAGTCGGACCAAGGACACGTCTGGGAGCAAGACCTCGTGCTCGAGGGGGACCGTCGCCTGTGTGTGCAGCTGCGTACGGGGACGGAGATCGGATGCTGAGCGCTGGGCAAGGTTCGGCAAGGTCTGTCGCTCTGGGGTGGCACGCTGTGGTGGAGATGGGATGCTGATCTTGGCGACCACTGCATTCGCTGGCCCCCCGGCGATGCTGCACGCAGACGAGCTGGCCCGTGCACGCCGACGCGTGGAGGCGGATCTGGGCATCGAGACGGTGCGACAGGTCACGGCCACCGAGCTCATCACCTCGTCGGAGACCCACTTCGTGCGCGCCGAGCGCATCGAGCAGTGCACGGGGGAGCCCACCGACAATGCGCGGATCCTCCGGCTCATCGGCGAGGCGGAGGAGCTGCGGCTCACGATGCGGCCCGATCTCGCGAGAGCCACCCTCCTGCAGGGAGCGTCTGCGTGGGCCTGTCTGGGAGAGCCCGCAGACGCCACCCTCGGTGCCCGCCTGTACTTCCTGCTCGGTGTGGTCGCCTTTGCGGTGGGCGATCCACTGGCAGCTGCCGACGCGTTCCGGGTGGCGCTGCGCTCCGATCCCGATCTCGCCTGGGATCGCGACACGGCGCCCGATGCGCGAGAGGTCTTCGAGCGCGTGCGTGCGGAGCGGTCCTACGAGCCGGTCACCGTCACCCTCGTGCCCCACGATGCCGAGCTGGCGCTCCGCATCGACGGACGATCCGTGGCTCCGTTGGAGGGGCAGCTCACGGTGTCGCGAGGCCCACACCTGGTGCAGCTCGCCTTGGGCGACCGAGCACAGAGCCTGTGGGTCTGGATCGATGACGACGACTGGCTGATCCTCTCGCAACAAGTCGATGACTCACTGGTGCGCGAGATCGACGAGCCGAGGGCCCGTCGCTCGGTGGAGGGCCTGGTCGAGGCCGCGGGCCTCGAGCGACCCGTGGTGGCCCCTGGTCGTCGGAGCACCTGGACGCTGGACGAGTCGTGGATCGAGACGAGACCACCGTTCGTTCGCCGGGCGCGCTTGCCGATGAGTGCGGCGGGGGCGGCCTTGCTCCTCGGGGGTGGCCTCTGGCTCTCACGCGAGGCCCGCATGGCCCGTGGTCGACTGAACGAGCTGCAGACGGGTGGCCTCGACAGCGACGCGTACGACCTCCTCGTCAGGGATCACGCCACAGGACGCACACGCCACTCGGTGGCCCTGGGCGTCGCGGGAGTGGGGGTCGGCATCCTGGGTGCCGGAGGCTTGATGTGGGTGGCGACATGGTGATGCTCCTCTTGCTCGGCTGCTGGCCGGGGCCGCTTCCACCGTGTGCCGACTGCGCCGACTACGACGATCGGGATGGAGACGAGGTCACTCCCGCGGCGGGGGACTGCGACGACGACGACGAGAATGTGAACCCGGGTGCCGACGAGATCTGCAACGGGATCGACGACGACTGTGACGGAGAGGTGGACGAGGAGGCCATCGACGCAGTCCAGCTCTATGTCGATGCGGACGACGACGGATTCGGGGCAGGCGAGCCCAGCCTCACCTGTCTCGGCGGGGCGGGATTCTCGCTGCGGGACGACGACTGTGACGACGGTGACCCTGCCATTCGTCCCAGTGCCGAGGAGATCTGCAACGACGGGATCGACAACGACTGCGACGGAACGGCTGGAGCGTGCCTGCGGCTGGGCACGCACCCGCTCGACGCGGCGGATGCGCGCTTTGCCTCGACCATCGCGCTGCGGCGGGCGGGGACCACCCTGGCTGTCTCGGAGCGTGGATCGATCGTCGTGGGGATGCCCGGTGAGTTCCTGGGAGCGGGCGGAGTCCTCCGCATCGTGCTGCCGACACCCCTCACCACCGCCTCCTTGGAGTCGCTGGTGGAAGCCCAGGCGCTGGGGACGGGGTTCCTGGCCTACACCGGCATTCAGCTCGCATCCGCGCCGGGCGGGTTCGCCGTGCAGGAGGAGGACGGCGTCGTGTTCCGGGTGGGCACCGTGCACGTGTTGCCGTGGGACTTTCCTTCGAATCCGATCCGCCTCGCGGACATTGCCACGGCCACGATCCTGGGGGACGTGCTCGGCCCCGTCGGGGGCGTGCTGGCGATGAGCTCCGAGGGGGGGCTTCTGATGTCGTCGGGGGAGCAAGGCGTGGCGGCTCGGTGGGTGCCGGAGCCCGGAACGGGCCTCCTCGCCATCTCCGAGGTGGGGGTCCAGCTCGTCGGGCCGACGGCGTCCGCGGTAGCGGTCGGAGATCTGAACGGCGACGGGGAGCCCGATCTGGTGGTCTCCAACGATCTGGAGGACGAGTTCCTCGTGGCTGCCGACATCGGCCGGGTGTGGGTGGTCTACGGTCCCCTCGCCAAGGACCTGACGTTGGACGATGCGGATCGCGTCTATGCCGGCGGTCTGGCGGGTACTCGCGCGGGGGGATCCCTCGCCATCCTGCCAGACCTCGACGGCAACGGCCGAGGTGAGCTGGCGGTCGGCGCTCCGGCCGGGGATTCCGTGTGGCTCCTCGACGCCACGGCCCCATCCGGCTCCCTCGACGAGCGGTCTTGGCTGCGGATCGTGGGTCCACCGAGTGCGGGCTTCGGCCGTGCCTTCGCGACCCCCGATCTCGACGGAGACGGAGACGAGGAGCTGGTGGTCTCGGCGCCCGGGGACTCCGAGATCGCGCTGGAGTCAGGGGCGGTGTACGCGTTCTATGGACCCCAGCAGCCAGGCCTTCACGATGTCGACACCGCCGACCTCACGCTGACCGGCAACGGGGTCGGGCACGACGCCGGGTCTGCGCTGACGGTCACGGATCTGGACGACGATGGTCACGACGACCTCGTCGTAGGGGCTCCGGGCGACACGGCGGGTGCCGTGGAGGGTGGGGCGGTCTACATCTGGCGGGGGCAGGGACTGTAGGCGTTCGTCAGAGGTCCAGGAACAAGCCATCCGCGGGCAGGGTCACCCGGGTCTGCCAGCCCACACCCTCTCGCCGCGTCTCGAACAACGTGCTCGCCGCTCCCACACCGCGCTTGGCGAGGCTGCGACACAGCCGGCTTCGGTCCTGGGCCATGCGGTCGCGGGTGGAGTCGGTACTTCCGCCCAGGTCGAGCCAGCGAGTGTAGGCCTCGTCCAGTGACAACCAGCCTCCCAAGGGCGCGTCGTGGATACGTGCCTCCACGTAGGGAGCCGCCACGCGCGCGAACTCCGCCGTCAGCTCCACCGACGTGTCGGCGTCTACGAGCTGGACTGCGGGGCTCGGCCGCAGCGACACCGCCATCTCGCAGCCCGAGGACTGCACGCTCACGGGAGTGCGCACCGTGCTGGTGAGTCCTTGGCCAGCGTGGAAGCGAAGCAGTCTTCCCCCGGACTGAAAGGGCTGGCTGTCCTCCAGGGGCGTGGTGAAGTCGGGGTCGGCTTCGGAGCCGACCGGGAAGAACCCGCTGGAGCGCCACTCCACCACCTGATCCAGCGCATCGCCTTCGATGGGGTCCATCGACCGCATGTCCACCACGAAGGGTTCGGGGGCTGCATCGTCTGTCAGCACCAGGGCGAGGTCGCCGGGCCCGAGGATGCGATGCCCCCGCTGAAGCGCCCGCCAGCCTCCGAGCTCGATCCGCCCGGGTCCGCGGGTCTGCTCGTCGCCGGCGAGGGGCCTCCAGGACCAGCGACGCCTCCACCGCAGCTCCACCCAGAACAGGGGTGCGTGGGGGGAAGGGACCTGCCAGGTGCACGCCAGGTGGCGGCCGAGCAGCGTAGTGGTGGCCAGGGGGCGACGCACGGACCCGGTCGTGGTGTGGATTTCGAGGGTGCCCATCGGCCCTCCTGCGCCAAGGCATATCGACCCCCGCCAGGCAGTGTTGGGCAAGGTCGCGCGCGAGCCCACGGCACCATGAGGTCACCCAATGGGAGAATCACATGACGCTGCTGACCGTCCTGCTCGCCTGCACCACATCCCCGGAGGGCATCCCTCCGGTGGAGCCGGGCACGAGCACCACCCCGGGGACCTCGGAGGAGATCGAGATCGGGGAGATCGCGGCGGTCTCGGCCGACATCGATGCGGGCACGCCCGTGGTCGACGCGCTGACGCTGGCGGAGGGTCTCGCCTTCGCCCTGGATCACTGGGCCATCGGTGACTGGGCCGAGGACGGCGACCTGGACTACGCCGACCTGGGTTCAGGGTGCGTGGTTCCCTCCATCGTGGACTCCGAGCTGGTGCTCGCGTTCGACCAGTGCGGCCTGTTGGACGGCACGATGCGCCTGTCGTTCGACCCCTTCGGCGCCACCGTCGTCACCTACGACGACGACTTCAGCATCGACGGTGTGGACCTCGACGGGTCGGTGTCGGCCGACATCACCCTGCTCGCGCTGACTTTCGACCTCGAGGGGGACGTCACCTACGACGCGGTGGACCTCGTGGTCGACGTTCACCTCGAGCTGTCGCCGGTGGTGGCGATGTACGGCGACCTCACGGTGGCCGATCCCGATGAGGAGTCGACCTTCGCCTTGGGCAGCGAGACGGATCCGATCACGTTCGGTCACAGCTGCGACTGCCCCGAGGACGGCGTCTTCTCGGGCTCCTTCGAGGCGCCGCTCACCGAGGTTGGCGTGGACCTCGATGTGCTGGTGAACCCCTGGGACGGCTCCGACGAGTTCCCAGCGATGGATGTGCCCGTGGCGCCGGTGGACGTGTTGACCACGTTCGAGGCCGACTTCACGGCGACGTGTGGAGACCCCGCCTTCTCGCTGTCGACGGCGGACGTGTGGGTGACGGTGCAGACCAGGGATGTGCAGGCCGCCCTCGATGCCGCTTGCCTGGCCGGCGAGGTGGAGACCGCCGACTGCAACGCGGCGACGTTCGTGCTGGGGGTGCTGCCGGCGAGCGTGCCCGTTCCGGTGCTGCTCAGCGTGTTGGCCGCCGGCGCCGAGATCTCCATCGATGCCGCCCTGGACGACTTCTGTCCCCTCTAGCCCTTCCTTCGCTCCCCTCGCGCCTGGAGTCTGTCATGTCTCGAATCCCCGGCCTGTGTCTGTTGGTTCCGCTGTCCGCATGCAACTTCGACGCCGCTACTGGCGTCGGAGAGCTCGGCAACCTCGCCTACGTGGTGTCGACCGACTTCGACATCGAGGAGTCCATCCTCGACGTACGGTTCGCCACTCGGCACGCTCACACCGTGGGCGTAGCTCCCACGGAGCAGGGGTCCGAGCGCTTCGACGACGTCGAAGAGTGGCGACACCGCTCCGACGACGCCGATGTGCTGAGCGATGGGGTCCTCTTCGACATCCGTCGCGACCTGCCGGGCTCCGCCACGGTGCAGACCCTTGCCGACGGCGAGGACGCGGACCGCATCATGTTCACCTTCGACGATCCAGCGTCCATGGAGGTCGTGGCCTGGGCCCGCTACCCATGGACGGAGGACTGGCGCCCGCTGCTTGCCGACACCCCGGTGCCACTCGGCACCCAGATCGCGTTTCTGGGGGTGCCGCTGGCATCGGACGGCGAGCGTCTGTTCACCGAGGAGCCCGTTCTGGTCGACGCTGCACCCACCGAGCGTGTGGTCCCCGACGTGCCGGTGGACGACGTGTGGGAGAACGGCCCTCGCAACTTCAGGGGCTACGAGGCGGTGACCTTCTACGTCATCGAGGAGGGGCCGGTGGTGTTCAGCCTGTCATTGGCCGAGCACGAGCTGGCGCAGGAGTTCGTGGTGGGCGTGCAGAACTAAGCCTCAGCGGAGGCCGGAGAACGTGTCGCAGTCCTCGAGCTTGCCCGACTTCAGCCCCCGCACGAACCAGGACACCCGCTGCTCGGACGTGCCGTGGGTGAAGGACTCCGGCACCACGAAGCCGCGCGTCTTCTTCTGCAGCGCGTCGTCGCCGATGGCGGCGGCCGCCCGCAGGCCCTCCTCCACGTCTCCGTCCTCCAGCAGCTGCCGCTGGGTGTGGGCGTGGTGCCCCCACACGCCCGCGTAGCAGTCCGCCTGCAGCTCCAGCAGCACCGACAGCTTGTTCGCCTGCTCCTGCTGCATGCGTCGCTGCGCCTGCGACACCTGTGCCGACGTGCCCAGCAGGTTCTGCACGTGATGCCCCACCTCGTGGGCCAGCACGTAGGCTTGAGCGAAGTCGCCCGCGGCTCCGAAGCGCCTCGACAGCGTCTCGTAGAAGGACAGGTCCACGTAGACCTTGCTGTCGCCCGGGCAGTAGAAGGGCCCCACGGCCGACGACTGGTAGCCGCAGGCCGATGCCACCTGATCGGTGAAGAGCACCAGCTTGGGCTCCACGTAGCGCGAGCCGTTGTCGGCGAAGATCTGGTGCCAGGTGCGCTCGGTGTCGGCGAGCACCGCCGACAGGAAGTCGCTCATGGCGTCGGGCTGGCCATCGCCCGCAGGGGCCTGGGTCTCCACCACCCGGGGGCTGGCCCCCTCCTGGGCGAGCAGCGCCAGCACGGCGGCGGGGTCTGCGCCGAGCAGGATCGCGGCCACCGCGAGGATCAGGGTGCCGCAGCCGATGGGAGCCCCCATCCGGACCGCTCGGCCGCCACGGCCTCTGCGATCCTCTACGTTGCTCGAACGGGGCTGGTTCTCCATCCGCATCGGGGTCCTCCTGGTGAGGGGCGCGTGATCCGGGGGCGCATCCTACTCGCCTGGAAGCCAGAACTCTCCCTCCAGGTTGAAGATGGGCAGGATCGGCAACCCGAAGCCATAGGAGGGGCGGGCCTCTCCGAAGCCGGTGATCACGGGCTCGGCGACGCGTCGGTTGGTCAGGTTCTGCACGTCGAGGCCAGCCGAGAGTCGCCAGGTACGAAAGGTGAAGGTGCGCGCGATGCGCACGTCCAGGCTGTGGAACGGGGCGAGCCGGGTGGCATCGGGCTGCAGCCCGAGGTCGGTGGTGCGCTGCAGCAAGATGTCGTAGGCCTCCTCGGGCTCGAGGCCCCCCACGCCGTCGGGCTGGCGCGGAAACCCGGAGCTGGTGCGGAAGCGGGCACCCAGGATGACCTGGCGCGGGAGGCGATGGGACAGGCGCAGATCGAGGCGATGGGGCTGCTCGAAGGTCCAGGGCAACCAGCCGACCCCCTGAGTACGGGCCCGCGCCTGGTCCTCGGCCCGCTCGGCGTGCAGCCACTGGTAGATCGCCGTCGCCTGGGTGGGCCCCACCGTCAGCGAGGCCGCCGACTCCACACCCCAGGCCCGCGCGGTACCTTGCCCCACGGAGCCGTCGAACTCGATGCCGCCCAGGTCGCTGCCCACCCGCGTGAACACGTCGAGCTGCAGCTGCAGCCCGCCTCGGCGCAGGCTGGCACCCGCCGTGAGCTGCTCCGACCGCTCCAGCGGGAGGTAGGCGCCGTCGGCCAGGCCGAGCAGCAGCGTGGCGGGCGGGGGCTGGTGCACCTGCCCGAGCTCCGCCCGCACCTCCACGTCGGGCGTGGGGGCGACGCGCAGGCCCGCCCGCGGCGACGGTGCGACCCGGGGGCGCTGGCCAGGGGTGAGCAACGTCTCCAGCCGCACGTCGGTGAAGGCCACCACGCGCGTGCCCACGGACATGCCGGCGTAGGGATCGGCGGTCCATAGCGGGCCCGAGCGGAGCTGGCCGTCCCGCTCGATGCGGAACGTGCGGCGCTGGGCCTCGAGGCCGGCCCACAGACGCCCCTGCGCCGGCAGGGGCACGAAGCCGTCGAGGCGAAAGCCCGGGTACGTCTCCGCCACCGTCTGTGGCGAGTCGTCGCCGACCACGTCGCGGCGGGTCCACGCGAGCCAGGTCCGTAGGTCCACCCGGGGCGACAGGGGCAGCCGCGCCTGGATCTGAGCGGCCCGCTGGGTGATCTGGAGCACCTCGCCAGGGCTGCCGTAGGAGGGCGCATCGATGCTGTCGGACAGCGCCAGCACCGTGACGCTGCCGCGACCCACGGAGGCGCGTGCCTGCACGTCCCAGAACCGCGGCGCGATACGGGCACCCTCCGGACCCACCACCAGCGACAGGATCCCGTCGAGGTAGGACCGCCTCGCCGCCACGGCGATGCCGCCGAGGGGCGTGGGGGCCTCGGCGAAGGCGTGGGCGAACACCAGGTTCACGCCACCCGTCGCGCGGGCGCGCTCGCCCACGGGACCCGGCACCACGTCGACGGCGCCGCTGGTGGCGCCCCCGAAGCGAGCGGGAAACAGGCCGGGCCAGAAGTCCACGGCCTCGACCATCTGGGGATGCAGCACGCTGGTGAAGCCGCCCAGGTGGTAGATGAGCGGCACCCGCACGCCGTCGAGGTACAGTCCGGTGTCGTCGAAGTCGCCGCCGCGCACCAGCAGCCATCCTGCGTCGTAGGGGGTGCGCGACAACCCGGGCTGCGCCGCCAGCAGCCGCAGCGGATCGCCGAGGGTGCCGGGGATGCCCTCGGCCTGCGACAGCGGCACGCGGCGCACCGTCGCCGAGGGGACCCGCGGCCGGTAGCGACCCACCAGCTCGTCGGCGACGGCGCCCGCGGTGGCTACCCGCAGATCGAGCTGCACGTGCTCCTCGGCGGGAAGCGTGAGCTGGGAGCGCCCGAGCAGCCGCCAGCGCGGATCGACCACCCGCACCTGTAGGGTGCCCGGAGCCACGTTGCGCAGCTCGAAGCGCCCGTCGGCGTCGGTCTGGGTGGTGCGGTCGCCCACCTGCACCTGGACGCGCGCCACCGGCACGCGGGTGGCCCCCTCGCGCAGTCGGCCCGAGACGTTGACGGCCGGGGGCTCGAACGTCCACGTGTGGCGGGCGATGGTGGCAGGAGGGAGGGCGCAGTTGCCCAGGGTGGTCTGGGTGGCCTCCACCAGTGCAGCCGGTCCCGTCCAGTCGCTCGCCTCCACCACGCGGCCTGAAGCGTCCGTCACCAGCAGCGCCGACACCCTGGAGGCCGGCAAGTCCACCCCAGGTGGGTAGGGCACCTCCGGGCACGTCTGGGCCAGGGCGACGGAGCTTGCCCACAGCGAGGCGATGGACGTCAGCGTTGCGAGCGACAGTGAGGGCACGTAGGCGAAGCTCCGGGCTGCAGTTTCGCACCCCGCGAGGGCCATGGATGTCTCGAAACCGCTGGCGGTCTTGGCCAGCGGGTTACATCCGCTGGCGACGCCGACCGCGCGGGATGAGTCTGAGTGTTCGTCATTTACCTGCTCCTCGGACTCTTGATGTTGGTCTTGGGTGCGGAGCTGTTGGTCCGCGGAGGCGGACAGCTCGCACTCGCCTTGAAGGTCCCCGCCCTCATCGTGGGCCTGACCATCGTGGCCTTCGGCACGTCCACGCCCGAGCTGATGGTCAGCGTCACGGCGGCCATGCAGGCCTCCACCGAGATGGCGCTGGCCAACGTGAACGGGTCGAACCTGGCCAACGTCACGCTGGTGCTCGGGCTGGCCTCCCTCGTGGCTCCGCTCACCGTCGAGCGCACGCTGATGCGCCGCGAGATCCCCACCTGCCTGGTGCTCCAGCTGCTCGTGCCGCTGGTGTGCATCGACGGCACGGTGTCGGCCATCGACGGGGCCACGCTGCTGCTGGTCGGGATCCTCTACAACGCATGGTTGCTGTTCGAGGCGCTCCAGGGGCGTGCCTCCGCCTCGCTCGAGGACGACGACCTCGAAGAGGGCGCGAGCGTGGGGTGGAACGCGGGCCTGCTGGTGGGCGGGATCGTGGTGCTGGTGGTGGGCGCCCAGGCCTTCGTGGAGGGGGCCGTGGGTGTGGCCAAGGTGCTGAACCTGAGTGACCGCTTCATCGGGCTCACGGTGGTGGCATTGGGCACGTCGGCGCCCGAGGTGGCCACCGGCATGGTGAGCGCCCATCGCGGAGAGGTGGATCTGGCAGTGGGCAACAGCCTGGGGTCCAACATCCTCAACGTGGCCATGGTGCTGGGGATCACCGCGATGGTGTTCCCCATCGAGATCACCGACCACGCTGCCTTCACCGACATGGCCGTGGCCATCGGGGTCACGGCGCTGCTCGTGCCCTTCGTGTTGAAGGGCTCCATCACTCGGGTGGAGGGGGCGATCCTGGCCGGATCCTATGTCGCCTACCTCTTCGCGGGGTACTTCTTCGGCGATGCCACGGTACCCTGATGTCTCGCCCAGTGTCCGGGCCATGCCCGGATCGGTCTACTCCTCCCTCGTGAAGCGGGTCTACGCCTCTGCGTCGGAGGTCTTCCCCTTCCACGTGGGCGACACCTGGATGGAGCCGGCGGCGGGCTGTCGCATGGAGGATCTGTCGGTTGCGGAGCACCCCGGGATGCACCGCTATGCGCCGGTGGCGGGGTTGCCTGGCCTGGTGGACCGCATCGTGGAGCGGCAGCGAGCGCGCACGGGCCTGGCCGTGGAGCGGTCCGAGGTGCTGGTCACCGCGGGAGCGACCGGGGGGCTGGGGGCGGTGGTCGGAGGGCTGGTGGCCCCCGGAGACGAGGTGCTGATCTGCGCCCCCTACTGGCCCCTCATCGCGGGGATCGTGCGGTCCTTCTCGGGCGTCGCCGTGCCCGTTCCCCTCATCGGGGCCGTGGACTCTGCGCAGGGTGCCGCCCAGGCCATTCGGGCCGCGTGCACCGAGCGCACGGTGGCGCTGTACGTCAACACGCCGAACAACCCCACGGGTCGCATCATTCCTGCCGATTGGATGGCAGCCATGGTGGACGTCGCCACATCCGAGCAGCTGTGGATCTTCGCCGACGAGGTCTACGAGGACTACGTCTACGCGGCAGAGCACCGCTACGTGCGGCCCCTCGCCCCCGAGCGCACGCTGGCCGCGCACAGCTTCTCCAAGGCCTATGGCATGGCCGGCAACCGGGCCGGCTACGTGGTGGGGCCTGCACAGGCCATGCCCCACGTGCGCAAGGTGGGTGTACACACGGTCTACAGCACCCCCACCGCCTCGCAGCTCACGGCCGAGCGGGTGATGGGCGCCGCTGGCGACGACTGGATCGCCGTCGCGCGGAAGGCCTACGCCGAGGTGGGCCGAGCGGCCGCGGAGCTGCTGGGGGTGGAGCCTCCCGAGGGCAGCACGTTCCTCTGGATGGACGTGGCCCACCTGCTCGACGAGCGCGGGCTGAACGGGTTCCTCGAAGACGCAGGGGAGCAGGGGCTGCTGCTCGCACCCGGGCCGAGCTTCGGGCCGTACCCCACCCACGTGCGCCTGTGCTTCACCGCCGTGCCGCCCGAGGTCACGCTCCGCGGTGTGGCGCGCCTGGCGGCGATGCTGTGACCCCGGGAGCCGCCACCGAGGCCGCCGTGGTGATGCAGCCCACCGAGGCGCTGCTCCTCGAGCGCGTGCGCATCGCCGTGGTGATCCCGTGCTACCGGGTGACGGCCTCCATCGAGGGTGTGCTGGCGCAGATCGGGGACTGGGCGAGCGCCATCTACTGCGTGGACGACGGCTGTCCCGACAAGAGCGCCGATCACATCGAGGCCGTCTGCACCGATCCGCGCGTGCGGGTCGTACGGCGCGCCGCCAACGGCGGCGTGGGGGCGGCCGTCTGCACAGGCTACGAGGCCGCCCTGCGAGACGGCGCCGACGTGCTCGTGAAGGTGGACGGCGACGGCCAGATGGACGCACGGTTGGTGCCGAAGCTCGTGCTCCCCATCGCAGCGGGGCACGCCGACTACGTGAAGGGCAACCGCTTCTTCTCGCCGCGCACGGTGGCGTCGATGCCGTGGCTGCGGCTGGTGGGCAACGCGGGGCTGTCGCTGCTCACCAAGCTGTCGTCGGGCTACTGGGACCTGTTCGATCCCACGAACGGCTTCACGGCGCTGCATGCAGGCGTGGCGCGTCAGCTGGACTTCGACCGGCTCGCCAAGCGCTACTTCTTCGAGTCCGACCTGCTGTTCCGCCTCGGTGTGCTGCGAGCTCGGGTGGTGGAGCTTCCCGCGATGGCCGTGTATGCCGAGGAGACGAGCCACCTGTCGGAGTTTCGGGCGTTGCTCACGTTCCCCTGGTACCATGCGCGGAACTTGGTCAAGCGCATCGCCTACAACTACTTCCTCCGCAACTTCAGCGTGGCGTCGGTGAACCTGGTGGCCGGCTCGGCGCTGTTCGCCTTCGGCGCCACCTTCGGGGCGGTGGTCTGGACGCTGGGGGCTTGGCGCGGCGATCCCGCCACGGCGGGCACGGTGATGCTCGCGGGCTTGCCCGTGCTGCTCGGGATCCAGCTCGTGCTCTCGTTCCTGGCCCACGACGTGGCCTCCACCCCTTCAGAGCCGCTGCACCCTCGCCTGTCGATGGTGGAGGTGATGCGGCCGCCAGGTGTGCCCGATGAACTGGACTGACCGGCTGCGCCACGTCGCCAAGCGCCGCAGGGCGCTCATTCGCGGGATCGACGTGCCGAAGGAGTTCGAGACCTGGGAGGAGACCTGCGTGCCCTCGTACGTGCACGCCAACTGGGCAGCGGCGGCGGTGAGCTGGTGGCGACTGTTCGCGGCGGTGGAGCTGGCCCGGGGGCACCTGCGAGGGGGGCCGGTGCTGGACTTCGGCTCGTCGGTGGGGGAGCTGGGGCACCTGCTGCCCGCGGAGGCGGACTACTGGTTCATCGAGCAGGAGGAGCCCGCAGCCCACGCACTGATGCAGGCCCTTCCCCACGCCCGGCGCACCACGCTGCAGGACGCCCCCGATGGGCACTTCCAGGTGGTGTTCGCCTTGGATTCCCTGGAGCACAACCCCGACCACGACAGGTTGCTGGAGGCGCTGCGCGCCAAGCTGGCCCCTTCAGGGGTGCTGGTGCTCTCCGGGCCCACGGAGAATGCCCTGTATCGGCTCGGGCGCCGCATCGCGCGGTTCGATGCGCACTACCACGAGACGAACATCCACGCCATCGAGGCCACGGCCCAGAGCAACTACGAGCGGGTGGCCACCCGGACCGTGCCGCTGGGCGTGCCCTTGTTCCGGGTGTCGGTGTGGCGCGCGCCCGGGATCAGGTAGGCAGTACCGCGGGTGGCGCGTAGCCCATGCGCCGGGCGACGGGGCCGCAGATCTCCGCCACGCGAGCGGGATCGATGGTCACCGGCCTCCGCGATGGGGCACGGTTGGCCGGTGGGGCCTGGAGCAGCGGGGTGAGGTCGGCGGGGGCGGGTCGCTGCAAGACGTCCAGCAGCGTGAGCAGTGCTGCGCTGCGCGCATCGCGGGAGCCGGAGAACAGATCCTCGTGGCGCAGCCGCACGTAGCGCGCGCAGTGGGGAGCGAGGGCCTCGATCTGCTCGTTGCAGAAGCGCCAGCGCCACAGCGCGCGCTCCACCTGGCTGGTGAGCAGCCAGCCTGGCGGGCGCGGCGCGGGGTAGGGGTTCGCGAGGGGCGTGTGGTCGATGAGGTGCCGGCGAACACCGCTGGCTCGAAAGGCGCGGATCGAGCGCACCCAGCTCGTGGGCTCGCGCACCAGGTGCACCACCGACAGCGCGGGCAGCTGGGCCAGCTCGTCCGTCAGCGCACACATCATGGGGTTGACCTCGACGTAGCGGTGGCCGGCGGGCACGGCCTCGAGGCGGCGACGGAGCCCTGAGCGGAACCGGTCGCGCACCCACCCATCGCCCACCCCCCACAGGTTGCGGAGGTTCGCTGCCATCAGCAGCGACCGGGAGCCCATGGGCTCGTGCACGCAGTGCAGCTGGCCCACGTGGCGAGGCAGGGTCTGGGTGAGGAACACCGTGCCCGTGCGGCCCGCCGACAGCACGAAGACGAGGCCGGAATCCCACGCGTCGCCGTCGTGCCCCGACTCCCGTCCGGTCACGCCGAGCCCTGGCTGGCGCGCACCACCGACGACAGCGACGCGCCCTCTGCATACAGCCCCACCGCACCCACCGTGGAGTTGAACAAGAACACCAAGGCGTGGATGAGCACGGCGAAGGCCGCTGCAGGATCGGCGGTGGAGCCCCACATCATCAGGGCAGCCACCGCACCTGCCTCGAACGGACCCACCTGGCCGAGCGTGGGCACGGTGGCCACGCCGATCACCGTGAGCGCGGTGACGGTGACGCCCACGCCGAGGCCCGTGGGTACCTCGGGCACGGCCAGCAGCAGCACGCTGGCCACCACCACGTGACTGGTCCACACCACGGCGGCCAGCGCCACCACTCCGGCGCCGCGCACCGGGTCGCGGGCCAGGGCCGACAGCCCCTGGCTCATGCTGCGGGCGAGTCCGGCCAGGCGTGGGCCCAAGACGGGCACGCCCTCGAGGGCTGTGGCCACCGTCTCGCCGCCGAGGGCAAAGGCCAGCAGCACACCCAACAACACCACCGCCGCGATGCCGAAGGCGCGGGAGGCGGTATGCAGCACGTCCACGTCGGCCACCTTCAGCCAGTCCGGCGGATCCAGGCTGCCCACGATGGCGATCATCACGAGCAGCGCGAGCACGTCCGTCAGTCGCTCCACCGCGATGGCACCCAGGGAGCGCCCCCACGGGACCCCGTCGTCGGCCAGCAGATGGGGGCGGACCAGCTCCCCGAGGCGCAAGGGCACCACGTGGATCGCCAGGAACCCCACGGCACTCACCACCGCCTGACGCCGCCAGCTCGGGGCTGCGTCGTGCAGCAGCAGCTGCATGCGGCCCACACGGCAGGCGAAGGCCACCAGCAGTGCCGCGACGGCAGCCACCAGCAGCTCCGGCCGGGTCTGCAGCAGCAGCTCGGCCACCCCTCGCAGATCGAACACCGCCGCGGCGATCACCACGCAAATCAGCGTGACCAGCAGCACCGCGGCCAGAGACAAGGAGCGGGCGCGCATGCAGGGGGTCTAACCGCCAGCGAGCGCCCTTCGACTACAGCGCCTCGAGCTGCCCGAGACGCTCCGCCACAGCGGGGCAATGGGCCGCACTGGCGAAGATCTCGCAGCCGTCGTAGCGCTGGGATCGGTACACCGAGTAGGTCGACTGGTCGAAGTCCATGCGCCACACCACCGTGCGGCTCTCGGGATCCAGCTCGATGAGGGCGCTCGGCTGAGGGTTGTGGGGGGTGAGGCCCCGCACCACGCCCTTGGTGATCAGCACGTTGCCCGACGGCAGGTAGTCGGCGTCCCCGATCACCGGAGTGAACCAGCCCTCCTCCGTCCACGTCCACAGCAGCGTGGCCACGTTGGCGTCGAGATCGAGCTGGTACTCCGAGACCCGGCTGTAGCTGCCACCGGGGCGGCCCACGCCGTTGTCGTACAGCAGCACCCGGCCGTCGTCGGTGAAGTCGGGATCGTGCTGGCGATAGGCGAACTCCGAGTCCGGCAGGGTCTCGCCGTCGGTGTCCACCAGGGTGAAGTCGCCGTCGGGCGAGAACACGTGGGTGCGTTGTCCAGTGGCGCGATCGATCCGCCACATCGCCTCACCCGTGTACAGGCTCAGCCACAGCGCATCGCCGTGGGCGTCGGTGGTCCACCGAAGGGCGTTGGCGGCCCAGGGGCTGTCGTCCTGGGCGAGCACGGTCCCGTCGTCGTACAGCTGCTGGCTGCTCCACGACCAGGTCACGTCGTCGGTGGACGGATCGAAACGCTCCACGGCCACGCCGAGCCAGGTGTCGCTGCCGTCGGTGTCGGCGCTGGTGGTGAGCGACAGCACCTGGCCGTCGGACATCGGCTCGCTGTGGTGGTTGTAGCCGAGGCCGAAGGTGGGAGGCGTGCGCTCGAGCTGCACCTCTCCCATGAGATCCACCTGCTGCATCACGCCGCGATGCGATGCGTCGAGGTCGAACAGCCCCCATCCGCCGCCGATGTGCACCACCTGTCCGGTCCAGGTGGCGTCCACGTCGGTGATGTAGGTGGAGCCCAGATCGTGCAGCCAGCGCGTGCGGCCCTGGGGATCCACGATGATTGCGTACTGGCGGTAGCCGGCGAAGGGGCTCTGCTGCGTGTTGAGCAGCGTCCACACCCCTGTGGGCGTGCCGGTGACGCTGAAGCCGGGCAGGTTGTCGGGCAGAGGGGGAGTGGACCAGCCGATCTCCACCCCCTCCGCGCCGAGGCAGGTGGGAGCCACGGTGCAGCTCCAGTCCGCGTCGGGGGTGAGGCCCGAGACGTCGAGCACGTGCTCGGTGGCGGCGGCGAAGCTCTCCACCAACAGCACATCGGCAGGATCGCCAGCGGGCCGGCAGGCGGCCCACACCGCTCCCGCCACATCGGTGGTGACCGTGAGGCGGCGGGCCAGGAAGTTGGCGGGGCGCTCGTCGGTCACGTCCGTCACGACGTGTGCGCAGTCCACGTCGGGGAGCTGGGGGTTGGAGGCGGAGGGGGGATTCTCGCCCGGATCGGTGGTCGTCGTCCCGACAGGCTTGCCGGGCACGCACCCCATCGTCACGACAAGTGCCGTCCATCCCATCCAGCGCATCGCCCCTCCAGTCCGCCCAGTCTACTCGCTACAGTGCGGGGGTAGATCGTCGGGGGAGCGGGCCCAGATGTCGAAGCGACCGGCCACCACGCGCTCGAAGGACAGCCCCTCCAGGCCATAGGCGCTCATGCTGTGCCTGCGGTGCTCCACGCCCAGCACCACCACCCGCACGCACAGCGCCTGCAGCGCGGCTCCGGGCACGTGGAAGGTGCGATCGCGCACGAAGTCCATCGAGCGGAGGCGCTGGCTCGTGCGGGCGCTGCCCCAGTGGCGCTCCAGGTTGTGGATGTAGCGGTTCCACACCCCCACGAGCGATGGGTGGTCCTCGATCATCGCGATGTGCCAGGCCACCTCGGGGTGGGCCAGCACCATGTCGTCGGGGCTCGTCAGGGCCACCACGCCCCGCGCCGTCTTCTCCACGCCTGGTCGGACCTTCGGGGCCATCCATCGCCAGGTGGCCACGTCCCAGGTGGTCTTTCCGGGGCCGAAGAGCATCACCAGCAGCACGCCCAGCGCACCCGACGCCACGGCGATGCGGTGACCCCGGCGGACGCCCTGCACGATCCCCACCGCACCTGCGGCCCCCGCCAGCGCCACGAAGGCGTACAGCGGAACGGCCCACAGGGTGCGCCAGTTGAGCAGCGCGGCGGCGCTGTCGCCGAGGAGTCGTGGGGCCAAGCCGCTGAACAGCAGCACGAGGGTGATCAGCGCATAGCGCCCGAGCCAGTCCGCCCCCGGTGCCTGGCGCAGTCGGAGCAGCCACGGCGCGAAGACCAACGCCGCCAGCGCGGGCCCCCCACGCCAGGAGCCGAGGACCGTGCGGAAGCCTTGGTAGTTGCCGGTGTTGCCCAAGCCGCCGGCCTGCTGGATCTCGAGGAACGTCAGGCCCAGCACGGCCACCATCGGCGCGCTGGCCAGCAACCCCACCGCCAGCCAGCGCAGGTGGCGACGGTCGGGCTGCAGACCGGCGAGCAGCGCCACTCCGGCTGCCACGGGGCCCACCACCAGGGCCGTGGAGGTGAAGATGGAGCCGGCGAGCTGCGCCGCCATCAGCCGCACCCAGCTGCGCCACGACGGCGCTCGCACGAAGCGGAACGCGGCGTACAGGATCAGCGGCGCCATGGCGAGCACGAAGATGGACTTGCCCTGGAACATGCGCACGTAGGCGAAGCGTCCGTAGGCCTGGGGGCCGTCGCCCCACAGCAAGACCAGCGGCACCACCAGCGGCGTGGCCAGCCAGGCCAGGCGGGGGGCCACGGCCTTGAAGAGCGCGTGGTGAGCCACGGAGCCGAAGGCGGCCGCCAGGGCGGGCAGGACGAACCAGTAGGCCGTGCGGGGGGCGATGCCCGTGCCCCGAGTGAGCACGGCGACGAGTGGCTCGTAGGTCTGCGGACGATGGGCCACCTGCTGGATCGGAGCCGTGGGGTCGCCGTGGATCCCGTCGAAGGTCTGCACGGGGGCATCGGGCCGGGCCAGGTGCTCGAGGATGGCGTTGAGGTAGTAGGCGTCGTCGACGTTGGGGCGCTGCAGGGCCAGCGTGATCCCCACGGCGGCCACCACGGCCACGGCGAGACCTGCTGTGTCGAGGGGGGACGACGCCGTCCCCTCGGGTGGATCCGAGCCGTGGAGCAGGGGCGCCCGGGGCGACACCTGGGCCGCCGCCAGGGGCACGAACCAGAGGCTCGCCACCAGCACCGGCCAGTCCCCGAGGGTGAAGCCCACGGCCCCGATGGCGGCACATGCCATGCCCAGACCCGAGGCCCAGGCAGGCGGCATCTGCCCCCGCGTCCCGCCCTGTGGAGGCTCCGTGGGATCGGGCTGCCAGGGCTTCAGCAGATCGGGCAGGCCGAGCCACAGCAGCGCGAAGGGAGAGCCCCAGAACAGCACGTCGGTGGACCAGCCGGCGTACACGCACAGCAGTGCCCAGGCCTGCCAGAGGGCCAGGGCCCCGAGGGCGGCGTCCACCACCGTGAGCGGCACGCGGGCAGCGAGGGTACGCATGTCGGCCGTTAACCGCCCGCCAGCTCTGCGAGCAGCGTGTCGCGGACCCCTCCGGCTGGCCACGCCTGAAGGATCCGACGGGCGACGTCGCGGTCGAGCTGCGCAGCATCGGGGTGTCCGTGGGCCTGCAGGATGCGTGCTCGGCGGATCCGCTCTCGCGCCTGCACCAGCGACAGGTCCGCCTCCTCGGCCAGGGAGACGGCCTCGCTGGCCGCCTCCAGGGCCGCCTCGGGCTGACCGCGTCGGGACAGCGCCTCCGCCGAGAGCCCCAGGGCCCGCGTCAGCTCGTGCAGCGGACCGGTGGCGCGCATCACCGCGACGGCTTGCTGGCTGTGCTCGAGGGCCTCGTTCGTTCGATCCATCCGCAGGAGCACGGCGGCCAGCGCAGAGCGCTGCAGGGCGGCATCCATGGGTGCGCCTGCGTCGACGTAGTGCTGCAACGCCAGCTCGTGGTGGTGCCAGGCTTGCGGCAGATCACCATCCGCGAGGCAGGCGCGGCCGAGCATGGTGCGCACCCAGCCGACGATGGGGAGGTTGCCTTGATCGAGGGCGAGCTGCAGGCCCTCCTCGAGGTTCGCGCGACCGCGTGCCCGGTCTCCCAGGGCCGTCTGCACCATGCCCACGCTCGCCACGCAGGCTGGCAGCTGTACCTCGTCTCCGTAGGCCCGAGCCACCTCCAGCGCCTGCGAGAAGTAGGCCAAGGCCGTGCCCTGATCGCCGCGGGTGTGGGCGAGGTTTCCCAGATCCATCGCGAGTCGACCCCGGTGCCGCTGCCCGTCGTCGTCGTCGTCGCACAGCGCCAGGGCCGCCTCGGTGTCGGCCATGGCGGCGTCGAGGTCGCCCAGGGTGTGGAAGCTACGGGCTCGGATGGGGAGGAGCAGCGAGGCACGTCGCCTCAGCCCGGCGGCCTCGGTGATCCGCAGGGCCTCGGTGACGGTGGTGATCACCTCTTGGTGCTGGCCCAGGCGCCGCTGGGTGCTGGCCAGCATCGACAGCAACGCGGCCTGTCGATCGGGCTGCTGCTCCAGCGAGAACGCAGCCTCGAGCATCTCCCCCGACTCCGCCAGCGGGCCTCGCATGATCAGCACCGACCAAGCCGCTCGGGAGGTGGGGGTGGCCACGTCCCGATCGCCGCGCTGGACGGCGCGACGCCAGGCGACGCGCAGGTTGTCGAGATCTCGGCCGAGCGCCTGTCGGTGGGCTTCGCCGCCGGGCCCGTTGAGGGCGCCCAGCGACTCTGGCGACCCCAGGCGCGCATAGAAGCGCCCGTGCCGGAGCTCGATGCGAGCAGCCACCTCGCGATCCAGCCACGTCGCTGCGAACTGCCGCACCACCACCAGCATGGAGAAGCGCCCGCGACGCGGGTGAGGTCGCAGCAGGCTCGCATCCACGAGCTCGCCGAGCACGCCCACCGGCCAGGCGTCGGGCCACGGGGTCAGGTCCAGCACCGCGGTGGCTGCGTCGAGGTCGAAGCTGCCGTCGAACACCGACAGCTGGGCGAGCGCTGCGCGGGCGGCGTCCGACAGCAGATCGTAGCTCCCTTGCAGCGCTGCTCGCATGCTCCGATGCCGCTGCGGTCGGTCGCTGCGCGGTGCCGCCAGCAGGCGCAGCTGCTCGTCCAGGCGCTGGAGGATCTGGCGGACCGACAGGGTGCGCACCCGACTCGCGGCCAGCTCGATGGCCAGCGGCATGCCGTCCAGCGCCTGAACCAGGCCTTGGACCGTCGCGTCGGGCTCGGTCAGCTGTCGGGAGGCTCGCGCCCGGAACAGCTCCACGGCAGAGGGCCCGTCGAGGGGGCCCAGGGTCAGGGTCCGACCGTTGGACAGGTGTAGATCCACCCGACTCGTGCACAGGAACGACACCTCGGGAGCGGCTGCGGTCCAGGCGGCGAGCACCCCGCCCATCTCGTCGGCCAGCTGCTCGAGGTTGTCGAGCACCAGCAGCGCGGGCCCCAGCGTAGCCAGGTGACGCCCCACAGCGCTCACCAGCTCCTCGTGTCCCGGCTCGAACCGCAGCGCGTCCGCCGTGATGCGCCCTACCTCCTTGGCCGTGTGGGCCGTGGACAGATCCACCAAGACCGTGCCGCCCACCGCCGCGTGGGCGAGGGCCGCCACCACCGCCAGGCGCGTCTTGCCGATGCCTCCTGGGCCCAACAGGACCAGCACCGGCCGATCGGGAGCCTCGAGGTGTGCAGCGATGCGAGCGAGCTCCTCGGTGCGACCAAAGAAGCGATCTCGCTCCTCGGTGTCGGAGGGAAGGCTGCTGGGCGTGGCTCTGTTGGGAGTGAGGCTCTGGACGACGGCGACCAGCCCGGGCCCCTCGAGGTCGGACCACAGCGCCTGAAGCCGTGGCTGCAGGTCTTCGACCCGGGCCCAGCGCTGCTCGGGATCGGGGTGGAGGCATCGCGCCAGCACGTCGCCCAGGCCCGACACCATCGCCTCGGCGCGAGCTGCCGCCTGCGTGAGCAGCTCGATCAGCTCCGCCTCGGACGGTCGAGGCTCCTGGGGGAGCGCCCTGTGCCCCGTGAGCAGCTCGACCAGCGTGGCCCCCAGCGCGAACAGATCACAGCGGTGATCTTCCTGCCCGCGCCACTGCTCGGGCGGTCGGTAGCCGGTGTGTGCCCGTGCTGCCGTCGTGGACAGTCCTGCCAGGGTGGGGCCATACAGCTTCACGAAGCCCATCGTGGACAGCCATAGGCTCTCGGGTCTGAGGCTGCGGTGGACGAGTCGCTCGCTGGTGGCGGTGAGGAGTGGATCGTCCCCTGGGGGGAAGTCGTACAGCGTGGCGAGGGTGGAGTCGGGGGTGCGACTCGACGGAGGGGCGTCCACCGATGTGGCGTGGATCTCCGCCAGCGCCGAGCAGATCTCGACGGCTGCTCGGAGCGCCGCGCGCGGGTGGAGGGGCCCCGCCTCGAGGGCCCGGTGCAGGGGCACCCCTCGAACCAGCTCCCGGGCCACGTACCAGTGGTCCGCTCCGTCGACCCGGGCCGTGCCGAAGTCCACCGTGTTGGCGATGTGTGGGTGCAGCAGACGCGCACCTGCCCGCACGCGCTCGATGCCCTGCACGTCGTCGACGAGCTCGACGGCGAGGAACTCCAGCATCACCCTGTGGCGCAGGCCTGGGCGGCCCACCAGCTTCGCCTCCCACTGTCGAGGGACCGCGCCCATGTGCCGGGATGCGACCAGCTCGTAGGGACCGACGACGTCGCCGACCGTGGGCAGTGCTCCTCCCTGTCGCCCTGGCTCGTCATAACGCTGTTGCACCCTCGAAGCGCGTGGGGCGGGTGGGGGGCGGAGCTGGTAGACTGGCGAGCCGGGCTGGGAGGATGCGTGCTGGGTTCGATGGCAGGCGGACTCCCCATGGCGCTGCAGGTCCTCGGGTGCGGCGGGGGGCCCGAGGCGGTGCGCGATGTGCAGTCGCCAGACGTGGTGCCCGGCCGGGTGGTGCTCCATCGGCTGAACCGACAGGAGTACGACAACACCGTCCGCGACTTGCTCGGCACCAGCCTGCGGCCCGCCATGGCGTTTCCCGCAGACGGGCGAGCGGCTGGGTTCGACAACATCGCCAGCAACCTGTCGCTGTCGGCGCTTCACCTGGAGATGTACGAGGCGGCGGCCGAGCACCTGGCGGAGGAGGCCCTGGGCATGTCCACGGAGCCGCCAGTGCTGCTCCGCTTCGAGGCCGAGACCGAGCTGCAGGCCACCGCGGGAGAGGCCTTCGAGCACGGATGGACGGTGCCGTCTGCGGGGGCGCTCTCCACCGAGATCGAGGTGCCCGCCGACGGCACCTACGAGCTGTCCACCCGGGTGTGGCGGGGCGCGGGCAGCGGTCTGGCACTGCTGACGCTCTCCGTGGACGACGACGAGGTCTTGGTGGACGGCGTGACGGCCACCAGCGAGCCCGAGGCGGAGGTCTTCGCGCTGGCCCTGCCGCTGCAGGCGGGAGCTCACACGGTGGAGCTGTCCTACGTCAGTGGGCAGGCGGGGCAGCGAGATCTACAGGTGGACTGGCTGCAGATCTACGGGCCGGTGGGCGAGATCGGTGGGCCCAACGACCTGGTGACCTGTGATCCCGTGGCGCTCGGTGCTCCGGCCTGCGCCCGAGAGGTGCTCGCGGACCTCGCCTTCCGTGCGTTCCGGCGCCCCGTCGACGACGAGGCCCTCGAGCGGCTGCTGGCGGTGCCCACGGCCGTGCTCGAGGGAGGGGGCAGCTTCGACCAAGCCATGAAGTTCTCCGTGATGGCCGTGCTCACCTCGCCGCGCTTCCTGTTCCGCGTGGAGACCGTGCAGGATCGATTCTCCTCGGAGCCCGAGGCCCTCGACGACTGGGAGATCGCCTCCCGTCTGTCGTACTTCCTGTGGTCCACCATGCCCGACGACGCGCTGTTCGAGGCTGCTCGGGCCGGCCAGCTCTCCAGCCGCGAGGGTATCGCCGTGCAGGTGCGGCGCATGCTCGCGGATCCGCGCGCCGAAGCGCTGGTGGACAGCTTCGGAGGCCAGTGGCTGTACCTGCGAGGCATCGACGAGATGGTCAAGGACCCGGCCGTGTTCCCCGACTTCGACGAGGCCCTGCGCGCCTCGATGAAGGAGGAGATGGTCCGGTTCTTCCGGTCGTTCGTGGCGGGTCGGCGCGATCTGCACGAGCTGCTCACCGCCACCCACGGTGAGATCGACGGACGGCTGGCGCAGCACTACGGCGTGGACGGGTCCGTGACGGACGGGTTCGAGTCGATGGATCTGTCGGCCCTGGAGCGCGGGGGTCTGCTCGGTCAGGCGGGCTGGCTGTCGATGGTGAGCCATCCGGGTCGCACCTCCGTGGTCCAGCGCGGGAAGTTCGTGCTCGGGCAGCTGCTGTGCGACGAGCCCGAGGCCCCGCCGGACGGGGTGACGGAGCTGTCGCCCTCCGACGGGCTCACGGCCCGCGAGCAGCTCGCCCGCCACCGGGCCGATCCCGCCTGTGCGGTGTGCCACGCCACCATGGACGAGATCGGCTTCGCGCTCGAGCAGTTCGATGCCGTGGGAGCCTGGCGGGTGCAGCAAGCGGGCGTGCCCATCGATGCCTGGGGAGAGCTGCCCGACGGCAGGCGCTTCACCGGGGTCAGGGGAACGGCGGAGGTGGTGGCCGCGGATCCGCGGTTCGGCAGGTGTGTGGCTCAGCAGCTGTTCACCTATGCCCTCGGGCGTGTGCCCGTGCCCAGCGACGACCCGGCGCTGCAGATCGCCACCACCCAGTTCGAGGCCTCGGGCTGGACGTTCGAGGGGCTCGCCGTGGCCATCGCCACCAGCGATGCCTTCCGGATGACGCAGGGGGAGCCGTGAGCTGGTCGAAGTGGCGAGGAGGGCCCACGTCGAGGCGGGCATTCCTGGGGGGAGCGGCGGCCACCCTGACGCTTCCGTGGCTGGCGTCGCTGCGCGGGGCGCGCGCGGGGCCGAGCAAGCCGCCGGTTCGGCTGCTCTTCTGGTTCGCGCCCTGCGGCATGGTCATGGACGCGTGGAGGCCAGGGGGGGCAAACGGCCCGCTCACGGAGCTGCCACCTACCCTGCAGCCCATGAAGGCTCTGACGGACGACGTGCGCGTGCTGTCGGGCTTCTACAACGGTGCAGCGGACCTGCCCGTCGTGGGCCACCACGCGCGCGGAACGGGCTCCTACCTGACCTGCGCGCCGTGTCGCAACCAGTCCGTGGACGACGTGCGCAACGGGATCTCCATCGACCAGGTGGTCGCCAACGCCATCGGGCACCACACCCTCTTCGAGAGCCTCGAGTTGGGCACCAACGCAGGCTCCACCGTGGGGGCCTGCGACTCGGGCTGGGCCTGCGCCTACACCTCCAACATCAGCTGGCTCGACGAGGACACGCCCAAGCCCAAGCTCGTGGATCCAGCCCAGGTGTTCGTGCGGCTGTTCGGGGGCTTCGATCCGGGGCTGTCGGCCGACGCTGCCGCTCAGCGCCGCACCTGGCGGACGTCGGTGCTCGACTACGTGCTCGAGGACGCGCGCTCCCTGGCGCGGGAGCTGTCCATCAGCGACCAGGGCAAGCTCGAGGAGTACATGACCGGGGTGCGAGCGCTGGAGCAGCGCATCTGGGCAGGGCACCAGGGCGGTGGCGGCGCCGGGCCCGTGCAGGGCTCGCTGGACTATCCGTCCACGGTGCGGGCCATGTCCGACCTCACGGTGCTCGCGCTGGAGCAGGATCTGACGCGCGTGGTCACGTTCATGCTGGAGAACGGCGCCTCCTATCGCTACTTCGACTGGGTGGGGGCCTCTCGGGGTCACCACGACCTGTCCCATCATCAAGGAGATCCGGCCTACATCGAGGAGCTGAAGCGGGTGGAGCAGTGGGAGGTGGCCGAGTTTGCCTACTTGGTGGATCGTCTGAAGTCCGCCACCGACCCCTATGGTGGGGGCTCGCTCCTCGACAGCATGGTGGCCGTCTTCTCCTCCTCCATGTCCGACGGCAACGATCACATCCATCGCGACCTGCCTGTCATGCTGGCGGGCTCCGGGGGAGGGGCGATCGCCGGGGGGCGTCACACCACGTACGCCGACGAGCAGCCCGTGGCCGATCTCTGGATGACCCTGGCAGGGGTCGCGGGGGTGCCACTGGCCTCGTTTGGCCTGGATGGCACAACAACTCTTGACCTGTCGTAGGGTGCGCTGCTGACGGCGTTCGTGTGCTTCGTCACCGATCCGTCATCTGATTGCCACCGTCGACTCCCTATGATGGCTGTGTCCGCCACGGTCTGGGGAGGGGGGCATCGACGCGTCAGCCGCCAAGGGCGGGACCGGATGGGTCGGGTGTGTCGTCGGAGAGCGGTACCGCGTGGTCCGCCTGATCGCCCGTGGGTCCATGGGAGCCGTCTACGAGGTCGAACAGCCCGCGCTGAAGCGCTCCTTGGCGCTGAAGATGCTCGACGTGCGGCTCGACGACGGACTGATGAACGACGCTCGGTTGCGGGAGCGCTTCGTGCGCGAGGCCTCGCTGCTCGCGGGGCTCGACCACCCCAACACGGTGCGGGTGTACGACTACGGCGTCGAAGGGCAGCACCCGTACCTGGTGATGGAGCTGGTGCGGGGGGTCACGTTGCGGCACCTGATGGCGGCGGGACGGCTGCCCGCCCTGCGGCTGGTGCGCCTCCTGCGGCAGGTGTGCGCCAGCGTGCACCAGGCCCACGAGCAGGGCCTGATCCACCGCGACCTCAAGCCCGCGAACATCCTGGTGGTCACCGATCAGGCTCAGGACGTGGTCAAGGTGGTGGACTTCGGGCTCGTCAAGCAGGTCGACGAGCCCCTCGACGAGATCACGGGCGGGGGGAAGATCTTGGGCACACCCCAGTACATGGCGCCCGAGCAGATCCGCGACGACGACCCGGATCGGCGCTGCGACATCTATGCGATGGGGGTGTTGCTCTTCAAGGGTCTGACGGACGCCTACCCCTTCCCGCAGAAGGGTGGCTCCAAGGTGTTGATGGCCCACCTCACCCAGATCCCCTCGACCTTGGCGGAGGCCGATCCGCACCTGGCGGTGCCCAGCCTGCTGCAGTGGACCGTGACCCAGTGTCTGCGCAAGCGCAGGGAGGACCGGTTCGCCGACGCGGGTGAGCTGCAGCGTGCGCTGAAGCTGTGCGAGGCGGCCCTGCTGGACGAGTCCACGGCCACGCTGGCGCGCCCAGCGCTGGTGGAGGGGCGCCTGGTGGTCACGCCCGTCTCCGCGCCTCCTGCCTCGTCTCGGGCGCTGTGGATGAGCCTGGCGGGCTTCTCGGTCGTCCTGCTCGTCATGTTGTTGGGCTTGGCCGTGGGCTACGGCGCCGCCCTCGCCATGGGCGTCTCCCTGCCTTCGGAGGCACTGTGATCGGTCTGTGGTTGGCCCTCGGATGGTCGGTGAGTGCGGCTGGGCCCGCTCCTCCGCCCGCCGATCTGGAGCAACGGGTGGCGCAGGCGAAGGAGCTGTACCGCCTGGGCGCCGGCTTGTACGAAGCCGGTCGCTACCAAGAGGCCATCGGCACCTTCCGGGAGGCCCACGAGCTGTCGGGGAACCCCAAGCTGCTGTTCAACGTCGCCAATGCGCAGGAGCGCCTGGGCCAGCTGCAAGACGCCGTGGACAGCCTCTTGCGCTATCGACCCTTCGCGACGCCCGAGGAACAGGTGGCCCTCGACCTGCGGATCTCGGCGCTGATGGCGCGGATGGAGCCCGTGGCGCCACCCGAGCCCGAGCCCACTGGTGCTCCGGAGCTGCCGCCCGTGCGGCGGGCCCCACGCCGGGGCCCCCGCTGGGCCGTGGTGGGAGTGGGGGGCGCCGTGGGCGTGGGCTTCACGACGCTGGCATCCGTCAGCTATCTGCAGGGTCGTGCCGCTCGTGATGCAGGCGATTCCGATGCCTACGCCTCGAGCCGAGCCCTGAACAACGTCTCGATTCCCGCGGCGGGCGTGGGGGCAGCCGTGGCGCTCCTCGGCGTCGCCCTTCCACGACCCGCCCGGGCCCGCGTCTCCGTGGGCCCGAGGGGCCTCCGCCTCACCCTTCCGCTGTAGGACGTGCCGTGCGACTCCTCCGTGCCGTGGTGCTGATCGGCGCCACTGGATGCCTGTCTCCGTGGGACGAAGCGTGGTCGGTGCAGACCGACGCCGTCGTGCCCGAGGTCCTCGTGTCCGAGTCCATCGGCGAGGACACCACCTGGTCGAGCGACCGCACCTACGTGCTGGCCCGTGACACGCTCGTCTACGTGGAGGGCGACGCGGTGCTCACCATCGACCCCGGGGTGGTGGTGCGGGGGGAGCGTGGCTCCGCCCTCATCGTGTCGCGGGATGCCGAGATCGACGCCCGCGGCGAGCCCGACGCACCCATCGTCTTCACCAGCAACCAGCCCCAGGGGCAGCGACGACCAGGGGACTGGGGTGGGCTGGTCCTGCTGGGCAACGACTGGCTCAACAAGACCGCACCTCGCCAGATCGAGGGCATTGCCGGCGACGAGCCGCGCGCCCAGTACGGCGGCGAAGATCCCTTCGACAGCTGTGGGGCCCTGCAGTACGTCCGCGTGGAGTTCGCGGGCTTCGAGCTCACCGACGGAGTCGACGGCAACGAGCTCAACGGGCTGACCCTGGGAGGCTGCGGGCGCAACACCTTCGTGCGCAACGTGCAGATCCATCGCGGACTCGACGACGGCATCGAGCTGTTCGGCGGCTCCGTGGACCTGAAGTTCATCGTCGTCTCGGGCGCTGGCGACGACTCGCTGGACTGGGACGAAGGGTGGAACGGTCGCGTGCAGTTCGGGGTGGTGCAGCAGCTGCCGCGACACTGGGACCCCGCGGTGGAGAAGAACGGCGACGAGGGCATCGAGGGCGACGGGGCGTTCACCGGCGAGGATCTCGACGAGGACGGCTACGACGACGTGGCCTTGCCGCTGTCGAATCCGGTGCTCTGCAACCTCACGGTGCTCGGCAGCGGTGACCCCGAGACGGCGCAGAACGCCGCGCACCTCAAGGAGGGCACCGCGGCCACGCTGGTGAACATGCTGGTGGCCCGCCAGACCGGCCACGGCGTGGACGTCGAGGACGTGCAGACGAGCCTGTGGACGCAGCCGAAGGCCGAGGCGGCGCTGGTGCTGCGGGATTCCCTGTTCCACGACGTGGGGGCGGGGTCGGACTGGGCAGCGGCAGACGTCGAGGACGACGACGGGGCCTTCGACGAGCTCGCATGGATCGAGCAGGGTGAGGGCAACCAGCTCGGGGCCGATCCGGAGCTGGCGCCGCTGGACGAGGACGGGCAGTGGGTGGTCGATCCGCGGGGCCACTGGACGCCCGCCGCGGGCTCGGCGGCAGAGAACGGTGGCGCGCCCCCCGAAGACGAGTTCTTCGATGCGTCTGCGACCTACAATGGCGCGGTTCGTCCCGGCTCGGCCTCTGCCTGGTGGGACGGATGGACGGCTTTTGCCCTGGAGTGACGCATGGCGCAGCGCACGCTGGACGACGTGACCCTTGCTCGACGCCTGGTGGAGGAGGAGCTGGACGGCCCGTCGCTGAATCCGCTCGGTACCCTGAGGTGGGCGGGTGTGGGCGGCCTGTTCGCTGCGGTCTTCGTGGTCTGTGGCGGTGTGGGGGCGCTGGCGGGTGGGGCTCAGCTGTGGCTGGAGTCGCGAGGTGTGGGGCCGGAGGGGCTGGTGCCCATGGCTGACGTGATTCCGCCGCCCCCTGCACCTCCGGAAGGACCGCAGCCGAAGGCGAGGGCCCAAGGGAATCGGAGCGCGACGGAGTCGCGCGGGACGGGGGACCAAGCGGTGTTGGTGCCCGCTGTCGCGGTGGAGCCGCCCTCGCGCGAGGAGCCCGCACCGTCCGCGGATGCCGAGCTGATGATCCAGGAGCCTGCGCCCGAGCCCGAGCCTGCACCCGAGCCCGAGCCCGAGCCTGCGCTCGACGGGCTCGAGGTGAAGACGAACGACCTCATCGACCCCTGGGCCGACTGACGGTCAGCGTGTGGCGCTCAGGCAGCCAGCGGCGTTGGCCTCTAGGAAGCTGCGCATGCGATCGCGGTAGGCCGCCATCCCCGCTTCCACCACGCCACCGTTGCTGATCCCGTGCTCCACCCCCTCGAGCACCCACAGGTCGGTGGGTCCGGGTGCAGCGTCCGTCAGCTCCTTGGCCAGCTCGGGCCCGAAGCGCCCGTCGTCGGAGCCCACCATGGTGAGCAGGGCCCCGGGGTAGCCCTCGATCTTGGAGACGTTGTCGAGCTGCCCCCCGGACAGGTAGGACTCGGGCAGGCTGGCGGTGGTGGCGTCCTGCGCGATGGTGCTGGTGGAGGTGAATGGGGCCTCCAGGAACAGCGCACAGCCAGGCGCGTGCACCGACGCTTCCACCGCGGGGATGGCACCGAGCGAGTAGCCGTAGGGGAGGATGCGCTCGGCGTCGGGGGCCACGGTGGCCACGTGGTCGCGCATCTGGCGGGCGTCGGCCAGGAACTGCTCGGCGGTGGGATGCGCGGCGGGCTCGCTCTTGTCATAGCCGCGGTAGTCCCACACGAAGATGTTGTAGCCGAGCTCGTGCAGCACCTGGAGCCGGGGCAGGTAGTGCTCGATGCCGGCGAAGTTGCCGTGGTTGTAGAAGAGGGTGGTGCTCGCCAGCGCCGCGTCGTCGCCGTGGGCGGGCACGAAGTAGGTGTCGAGCTGCCCCAGCCCGTCGGTGGTGGGGACCATCTCGCGCACCACGCTGTCGCTGGAGATGGCGCGCACCGACTCGCCCTGCTGCAGCATGGTGTCGAACCACTCGTAGGTGCGAGCCCAGTCGTAGGGCTCGTCGCACGTCAGGCACACGGAATCCCATTGCTCGTCCGTGCAGGTCTGCTCGCTCACCTCGGAGCAGGGCACGCCGTTGTGGATGAAGCCGTCGATGTTGACGCAGCCCACGAGGCCGAGCGTGATCGCCATCCACCTCATCGGTCACCTCTCGATCCCAGGGGTACCGCGAGCCCGAGGTGCACCCCGATGGCTCCGGGGGTGCCAGGCACCCACTGAACGTTGCGCTGCACCGAGGAGCGGTTGATCGCCCACCAGCGCAGCTCTGGCTGCAGCGTGACGCCGCCCTCCCGCCCCGGATCGATGGAGGCGCCCAGGCCAGGCACCAACACCAGCTGTGGATTGCCGAGGTCGAAGACCTGCCCGAGGGAGCCGTAGACCACGCTTCCGCCGACCTTCCAGCTGGCGATGAGGTCGATCTGATCCACCGCCCACACACCGCGCGGAACGCCTTCGGCCTTGTTGCCCGCCACCAGGTTGGTGGTGAAGAACAGCTTGTTGCGCACCGTGAGCGCAGGCACGGCCCCGTTCTGCGCCAGGGCGAGCCAGCCCAGATCGCCGTGCAGCGCCACGATCCCGAAGGGCAGTCCCGTGAGGTTCATGCCGTAGCCCAGATCGAAGGGGCGATCCGCGATGTGTCCCAGGCCGCTGCGGGCGCCCACCACCACGTTGGGTAGCGGAAGCGGTCCTCCGAACCGCAGCAGCGGTCCCCCGAGCGTCACGCCCACCTCGTGGTGGCCTGGCTCGAGGGGACGCGCCCCCGACAGCGTGCCGCAGCCGATGAGCCCGGCGGCGAGGAGGGGGGGCCAGCGCATCGCATCTCCAGCGAGTCCGCCAGACTACCGTCGCTGGCACAGACGGCCTAAACGAGTGTCCTTCGAATGTCGGGAGGGAACCGTGGCTCGTGTCTTGATGTTCAACCCATGGGTGTGGGGCGTGCTGGGGGCGCTGGGTTGCGCGGCCACGGGGGCCTCGGGCCCTCCGCCAGCTCCCGCTGCGTCGGTGGTGAACACCCCGAAGCTCGACCTGCCCTACGATGCCTTCACCCTCGACAATGGCCTGCGCGTGGTGGTCCACGAGGATCGCAAGGCGCCGGTGGTGGCGGTGAGCGTGTGGTACGGCGTGGGCTCGAAGGACGAGCCAGAGGGCCGCACGGGCTTCGCTCACCTCTTCGAGCACCTGATGTTCCAGGGCTCCGAGCACTACGACGACGAGTGGTTCGCGCCCCTCGAGGACGTCGGTGTGACCGATCTCAACGGCACCACCTGGCTCGATCGCACCAACTACTTCCAGACCGTGCCCACGCCCGCGCTGGACCGGGTGCTGTGGATGGAGTCCGATCGGATGGGGCACCTGCTCGGTGCCGTCACCCAGGACAAGCTCGACGAGCAGCGCGGCGTGGTGCAGAACGAGAAGCGCCAGGGCGACAACCAGCCCTACGGCCGGGTGGACTACGCGCTGGCCGAGGGGCTGTACCCCGTGGGGCACCCCTACCGGCACTCCACCATCGGGTCCATGGAGGACCTCGAGGCCGCCGACCTCGACACCGTCAAGGCCTGGTTCGCCGAGTACTACGGGGCGGCCAACACGGTCATCGCCTTGGCGGGTGACATCGATGCCGCCACCGCGCGGCCGCTGATGGAGAAGTACTTCGGCCACATCGAGGCCGGGCCCGCGCTCACGAAGTCGGCCACGTGGGTGCCCCATCGTCCGGCCGTCACCCACGACGTGCAGGTGGACGCCGGCGTGGCCAACGCGCGGATCTACCGGGTGTGGGCCACCCCGAGCCGCAACGACCGCGAAGCAGCGCTCACCTACCTGGTGGCGGAGATCCTGGGCGACGGGAAGAACTCGCGGCTGTACCAGAAGCTGGTCTACGACGCCCAGCTCGCCTCCGAGGCCTACGCCTTCCAGTGGGGCTTCGTGCTCACCAGCCAGCTGCGCACGGTGGTCACGCTGCAGGACCCCGAGACCCTCGATCAGGTCAACGGCATGCTCGACGAGCTGATCGCCGAGTTCGCCGCCAACGGGCCCACCGACGACGAGCTGGTGCGCGCCAAGACGAAGATCAACGCCGGTACCATCCGTGGCCTCGAGAAGGTGGGGGGCTTCGGAGGAAAGGGTGCCGCCCTGGCGCAGGGCGAGCTGTACACGGGAGATCCGCTGTTCGTGCAGACCTGGCTGCAGTGGATCAACGAGGCCACGGCAGAGGACGTGAAGCGGGCCGCCCAGCAGTGGCTCGCCACGGGCTGGCACCAGGTGGACGTGCTGCCACAGCCGAAGTTCACCGCCAGCGAGCCTGCCGTGGACCGCAGCACGGGGCTGCCGGGGGTCGGGGAGATGCCGAACCTGGCGTTCCCCGAGATCCAGGAGAGCACGCTGTCGAACGGTACCCGCGTGGTGTTCGCGCAGCGCTCGGACCTGCCGGTGGTGACCCTCGCCATCCAGTTCGACGCAGGCTACGCCGCCGACGAGACCCTGGGTGCGGCGTCGTTCACCGAGGAGATGCTCGACGAGGGCACGGCCACACGCAGCGCCCTGAAGATCTCGGCCGAGGCCGAGGCGCTGGGGGCGGAGCTGTCCACCAGCACCAACCTCGACGTCACGCGGATCTCGCTGGCGGCGCTGTCGGATCAGCTGGAGCCCTCGGTGGCCCTGTGGGCCGACGTGGTGCGCAACTCGTCGTTTCCCCAAGAGGAGATCGACCGCGTCCGCGCGCAGTGGCTGGCGGGCATCGAGCAGGAGAAGGCGCAGCCCTTCAGCCTGGCCCTGCGGCTGCTTCCCCCCGCGATGTTCGGGCCCGACCACGCCTACGGCGTGCCGCTGACGGGCTCGGGGACCACGGAGTCCATCACCGCGCTGACCCGCGACGATCTGGTGGCGTTCCGCGACAAGTGGCTGCGCCCCGACAACGGCACCATCTTCGTGGTGGGCGACACCACCCTCGAGCAGATCACCTCGATCCTCGAGGCGGCGCTGGCTGGCTGGACCTCCGACGGATCGGACCTCCCCACCAAGGCCATCGAGGACGTGGCGCTGCCCGAGCGCAACCGCCTCATCGTGGTGGACCGTCCGGGCGCGCCCCAGTCGGTGATCCTCGCGGGCCACGTGGCGCCCAGCAGCACCGTGGACGACAACGTCGCCATCGAGGCCATGAACGACGCCATCGGCGGCAAGTTCAGCGCGCGGATCAACATGAACCTGCGCGAGGACAAGTCGTGGGCCTACGGTGCCTACACGGTGCTCTTCGGCGCCCGCGCGCAGCGGCCTTGGATCGCGTTCGCCCCGGTGCAGGCGGATCGCACGGGTGACTCGGTCAAGGAGCTGCAGAAGGAGTTCGGCCAGTTCGTGGGGCGCCGTCCCGTCACCAAGGACGAGCTGAGCCGCATCGTGAAGCAGCGGGTCAACGAGCTGCCCGGCAGCTTCGAGACGGTGAACTCCGTGCTGGGCGAGATGATGACCAACGATCGGTACGGTCGCGCCCTCGACCACGCGAGCACCCTCCCCGAGGCCTACAAGGCGCTCACCCTCGACATCGTGCGCGGTGCCGCGCGCGACGTGGTGCATCCGGAGTCGCTGGTGTGGGTCGTGGTGGGCGACCGCTCCGTGGTGGACGAACAGCTCGATGGCCTGTTCGACACGGTGGAGTACTGGACCGTGGACGGCGAGCCGGTGGCCGACGAGTAGACTGTGTGGCTATCCTCGAGCATGGGATGGAACTCCGTGCTCGAGGATCGCACGTCGTGGGCTGTGTGCCTGCTTGCAGCGTGTACGCCGCAGCTACAGCTCGACGTGGTGGTCACGAGCGGTGAGCACCACGTGCTCGAAAAGCACTTGTCGCTGCAGGCCAGCGTGCAGCGGCCCGTGGAGCTGATCTGCACCTCCAGCGAGGACCCTGGTGAGGTGCACGTGGTTCGCGGCGTGAGCGACCAGCCGCTGCAGCTGCAGGGGCTGCTCGCCGACACCCGCTACAGCTGTACCATCGGCGAGCCGGACCGGGCCGTGGCTTGGTCGGGGGAGGTGCATACCGATCCACTGCCCGACGACATGGCGGTGCTCGTGCCCTCCGGGGACCCGCTGCGGTCCGAGATCGCGGGCGGCTACCTGGTGCTCAACCACTGGCGCCAGGGCGTGGACGTGCCCAAGGTGCAGTGGGCGCTGGTGGTGGACGGAAAGGGTCGGATCCGCTGGTACCGCGAGCTGCCCGAGGCGAACACGGGCGGGGTGACGGTGCGCGTCAGCGGGGAGCACGTGCTCGCCGGTGGCGGCAAGGGCATGCCGCCAGCCCTGTTCGACCTGTCGGGAGAGGTGGTCTTCCAGGTGCCGCTCGCACCCCTCGACCTCAACCACCACCACGAGGCCGCCTTCACCGACGAGGGGCACGTGGTGTCGCTGGCCGACAGCCCGCTGCAGCTACAGGGGCGCAACGTGAAGGGGTTCCGGATCGAGGCCGTCGATCCCGCGACCGGGCAGATCACCTGGTCCTACGAGACCCAGGAGGGCGCTGCGCTCGGCGACTACGACTGGGTCGAGGTCGACGATCTCGATCCACTGCACGCCAACGCCGTGGTGTGGCTCGACGACGCCCTGGGGCCGGCGGTGTGGGTGAGCTGCCGCGGCCAGTCGGTGATCCTGCGCATCGATCGTCGCACCAAGCGGCTGAGCTGGCGCATGGGGGGTGCCCGTGGCGAGTTCGATGCGGTGGACGAGGCGGGGGCCGTGCTGCATCCCGAGGAGCTGTTCTTCGCCCAGCACGGCCCACAGCTCGACGGCGATCGTCTGCGGCTGTTCGACAACGGGGTGCAGCGCAGCGACGGGCTGTACTCTCGCGCGGTGGAGTACGAGCTGGACATGGCGGCGCGCACGCTGCGCCCCGTGTGGGAGTGGACCGAGCCGGATCTGCACGAGCCGTTCTACGGCAACGTGACGGGCCTGCCCGGGGGCAACCGGCTGGTGGCGAGCGGGCACTGCAACCACTGTGCAAGCAGCGGTGGCGAGTCGCGAGCAGGGTTCCTGGCAGAGATCGACGAGGCGGGGGAGGTGCTCTATCGCCTGGACTTCGCGGACTTCAGCCACAGCCTGTTCCGCGCCGAGGCGGTGGACGGCTGCGTGCTGTTCGCCAACCAGGCGCTGTGTGGTGAGGAGCCGCAGGCGCGCTGACGTCGTCTAGTTCAGTGTCTTCGTGGCGAGGTGGGGAGCCAGCCGCACGGCCGCGAGTGCGTACAGCACGCACAGAGTCCCCACCACGCCGAGGAGCGGCGCATGGGGTGCGGGCACCCGGAACAGGGCCAACTCCACGGGGAACAGCAGCTCCAGCAAGAGGCGGATCGACCAGACGGCGACCATCACGGCACAGAACAGTGCGCCTTCGGCACTCGGGCGACGGCTGAAGGCCAGGCTCAGCGCTCCGAAGGCGATCAAGAACACACCGATCGCGTAGGTGCCGAGATCGTGGAAGTGTGCCTTGACCTCGGGAGCCAAAGCGCCCACCACCTCCGAGTCGTAGCCCCAGGTGGGCATGACCAGGTGGGCGGCACCGATACTCAAGACGACGCAGCCAGCCAGGCGAAGGGCGACGATCCAGCTCACAGGGCCTCCAGGGCATGGTTCAAGAAGCGCTCGACCACGGCCAGCTCGTCATCGTCGAAGCCACGACGCAGCAGCTGTGCGAAGTCGTCGATCAGCGCCGCAGCACCTTCGGCAGCATTCTTCCCCTCGGCGCTGAGGTGGAGAAGGACGGCCCGGCCGTCTCGTTCGCTGGGCGCTCGCTGCACGAGGCCGTCTCGGACGAGGCGCTGCACGAGTGTGGCTGCGGCCGACATCCTGAGCCCCAAGATGTCGGCGAGCTGGGTGACGGTACAGCCCGGCTGCTCCTGGAGCGCCAGCAGCGCCAAGGCTTGTGCTCCATGGACGCCGACCCGATCCGTGGCGCGAGCTGCGCCACGAGTCGTGACCTGATGACACGCTGCCTTGAGCAGCAGGAAGAGGTTGTCTCGCATCCATGTGGTCCGCATGCGGACCATATAATCCGTATGCGGACTATTGAGCCGAAACGGCTGAGATGCCGCGTGCTCGTGAAACAAGTTGATAATGAAATTCATTTTCATTAAGAAGGGAGTAGATCGTGGAGGCCCCATGCCGAGCTGGTTCCTGGTGCTCATCCTCTGGATGTTCGTGACCACCATCCTGATCGTGGTCTCGGCTTGGCGAGAGGAGCTGGCGGGCTGACCTTCGGCTGCCGGCGTGACAACTGGTGGCAGGGGCGGGGGACGAAGCACGATACCCTCCCGATCTCGCCTGGCTCGGCCTGGCGGTGTGGAGGTCGAATGTCTCGTGAGCGTGTGATTCGGATCGCCGTGATGGCTGCCGCCCTGGCCGTTCCCGCTGCTGCTCTGGCCGCGGTGGTGGCCGCCGACGGAGGCGGCGACGCGGGCTGCTTCATGAGCTGGTGCGCCAACATGCTGGCACCCTGCGGCAAGTAGCTCAGGCGCCTGGGAGTACCTCGGAGGCCCGCAGCGAGGGGGCACGCCAGCCCTCCGCCTCCGCGCGTGCGGCCGCGTACACCAGGGCCTCGTTGATGGGAGCCTTGGCACCGTGCTCATCGGCGAGCTCCACGATGGCGCCGTTGAGGTAGCGCGACTCCAGGGAGCGCCCGGAGGTGAGGCTCTGCCAGGTGGAGCCTCCCCCGCGCTGCTGCCCGTCGATGGTGCCCATGCTCAATGGCCGGGGCAGTAGCTCGGCGTCCGACGCCACCGGCAGCCCCGCGACGCCCATGATCCGGCGCGCCTCGGCGATGGCGGCGTCGGCGACCTGTCGCCACTGGTCCGCGACCACCAGCGCCTGAGCCGCCCCGCCGCAGTTCACGACCCACTTGGCGTTCTGCACCGGTGCGAGATCGCGGTGCACCGGTGCTTCGAAGTCGGCCTGCTGCAGGGCCGCGGCCAGCGCGTCGCGCACGGCGGTGTTGGCGCCGCGGATCTGTCCCAGGTGCATGGTGCCGCGGTAGGGCTGCCCCCACAGGCAGGCCTCTCCAGGGGCCTGGTAGGTGGCGGGCACGTAGATCACCGAGGCCACCACCGTGTGGAAGCGAGCCACTGCCCAGCGCTGGCCGTGCACACCATTGGTCCAGGTGACCACGGGCACCGTGGGTCCGAAGCGAGCGTGGACCAGCTCCAGGGCTTGCTCGGCGTCCTGCAGCTTGGTGGCCAGCACCACCACGTCGCCCTCCGCGGGGGTCACCGCAGACAGCTCCGATGCCGGCAGCTTCAGCAGCTCGTCGTGCTCGGGGGTGCGCCACCGCAGCCCGCGCTCGCGCAGGGCCCGCAGGTGCGCGCCGCGTGCCACCAGGTGCACGTCGGCGCCGTCGCGCGCCATGGCCCCTCCGAGGCCGGCGCCGATCCCACCTGCTCCCACGACCACCCAGCGGCGTGTGGCCACGATCAGTCGTCGAGGGGGGGCGGTTCCGCATCGGTGCGGCTCACGGCGAACACGAACTGCACCGTGCCTCGCTCCTCCGCCGGCCACTCGAGCTGGTTCACCGCTCGCCAGGCGTAGCAGTTCGCCAGCTCCTCGGGTGGGCTGTCGTTGTCGATCACGCCCAGGTTGGCCGACTTGCCCTCCTGCACCGTCCAGGTCAGCTGCACGCGCCCCCGCAGGGTGGGGTCCTTCTCCCAGGCCCGCGTGAAGCAGCGCTTGACCACCGCTCCGCGCTGGTTGACCGTGCTCGCCACCATGTCGGTGGTCAGCGTGCCCGTGACCTTGGCGGGCCGCACCGACAGCTTGGTGCGCCAGTACCGCTGGGGCGTCTCGCTCTTCTCCTCGACCTTGCCGTTGGCGTCGAAGCGCCAGCGGCCCTCGCTAAGGGCGGTGTAGCCCGACTTCTTCACCCGGTGGATGTAGGTGGAGGTGACCTCGAAGCCCTCCCCGCGCGCGCGGGCCTGGCTCGAGTCGTCCTGGACCTGGGCGAAGGCCAGCAGCACCTGCTCGGTGTACGCCTTCAGGTGGTCGGCGCGCTCCTGGGCAGACAGCTCTTCCCAAGCCGACGCCTTGATCGCGGCGGTGGCCGAGGTGGCCTTGCGCAGCTTGTCCTTGGTGACCACCCCCACCACCGAGCAGCCCAGGGCTCCGCGGCGCACGCCCGCCACCACCACCTCGCGGAAGGCGGCCGGAAGCTCGGGGCGCGTGATGCACATCGCCTCCATGGGAAGGGTTCGGTCGTAGACGGCCTCGACCATCCCCTTGACCTCTTCGTCGGTGGGAGCGGCGAAGGCCGCCAACCCCGACAGCAGCAGTGCGATCATGTGAGCCTCCGGTGCGAAGAAATGGGCATGGACGTGCGAGCTCGGTCCACGCGATCGAGCTGCACCTCGGCCAATGCCAACCCCGGACCATCCGATGCCATGCCCACCACGTGGCCCCAGGGATCGATGATCATGGAGTGTCCCCAGCTCTGTCGCAACCCACCGTCGTCGTGGGTGCCGTGCTGGCCAGGTGCGATGACGTAGGACTGGGTCTCGATGGCGCGGGTGCGCAGCAGCGGCTCCCAGTGGTCCTTGCCGGTGGAAAGCGTGAACGCGCTCGGCACCAGCAACACGTTCGCCCCGCGGTCGCGGTACGTACGGTACAGCTCGCCGAATCGCAGATCGTAGCAGATGGACAGACCGAAATGGGCCAGCGGCGTCTGCGCCGTGACCGGGGTGTCGCCTGCCAACGCGGTGTCGCTCTCGAGAAAGCGCAGCTGTGGCGACACGTCGACGTCGAACAGGTGGATCTTTCGGTAGGTCGCCAGCTGTCGTCCGTCTGGGCCGAAGAGCACGCTCGTGTTGTAGCAACGATGCTCGTCGTCTGCCTTCTCGTTGAACGAGCCCAAGAGTAGGTGGATCCCGAGCTCCCGAGCGAGCTCGGCGAAGTGCTGGCAGGTGGGGCCTTGCAGGCTCTCGGCCCGTCGCACCTTGTCGGCGTGCGGGCCCAGGAAGTTGGTGGCCTCGGGCGTGGCCACGAAGCGCGCACCATAAGAGGCGGCGCGACGAATCAGGCCGACGGCCTGGTCGAGGCACCGTGCGCTGTCGGAGGAGCCGTTGAGCTGGACCGCTGCAGCGAGAAACATGAGCGCCACCCTAGCAGGGTCTACGCGGCTTCGCCCTCGTCGGGGGCGTCGGGCCGCGTGGCGCTCTCGATGACGCTCTCCAGCCGGAGCAGCACACAGGCCCCCAGCAGCACCCCGAACCACAGCGTGGCCACTCGGACCAACAGTGCTGCCGCCAGCGCCACAGGAGCCGAGACCTGCAGGATCTGCACCGCTCCTTCCACCAGTGCGGCGTCCGCCATGCCCATGCCGCCGGGGGAGGGGGCGCCGAACACGGTGGCGAAGGCGTAGAGGAAGGTGGCTGCGTCCAGCCCCACGGTGGAGACGTTCAGGCCCACGAACACCAGCCAGTAGCCCACGCACTCTGCGAACCACGCCACCAGGCTCATGGCCAGGGTGACCGCGAAGGGCACGGGCGCCAGCACCGTGCGGGTGGCCTCGTAGGACTCGTCGAGCCCGTCTGCGATGCCTCGCAGTGGGCCGATGCGGCGGACCACGTCGATGACGCCCTTGGCGAGGGGGCGCACGGAGATCAGGGCCAGGACCGCCACGATGGCGGCGATGGTGCCGAAGATGAGCTCGGTGGCCTCGGCCATGAAGGTGGTGACGCCGACGGCGGCCAGGATGACCACGGCGATGCCGTCGGTGCCGCGCTCCGCCACCAGGGCGGGCAGCGTTTGGTGGATGGGGGCGCCCGTGCAGACCCTCACGAGCCAGGGCTTGACCACCTCGCCGGCTTTCGCCGGGCTGATCACCATCGCCAGGCCCGTCACGAAGATCCACACGTTGGTGCGGTGGGGCACGTGGATGCCGAGTCGACCCAGCAGGTAGTGCCACTTGAGGTAGCGCAGCCCGTAGTTCAGCAGGGTGAGGCCGAGCACCGGCACGTAGATGGGCCAGAGGAACGACGCCAGCTCGGTGGCCGTCTCGGACCAGCCGCGCCACAGGGCGTAGGCGACGTAGCCCACCGTGGCGAGGGCCACGGCCACGGCAGCCCACCGGCGAAAGCGATGCAGGGCGTCGGGCCGCTGTTCTTGGTCCATGGCGAGCGCGTATCGCACCCCATGGATCTCGGCATCGGGGTATGACTGTGGCCACGGAGCGACCGGGGATGACCAGCTGGAGCGTCACGGCCCGCGGACGCGCGGGGGTTCAGGTGCAGGGCCGAAACTGGCTCGTGGCGTTGGGTCGCGGGCTCGAGGAGATGGGCTGCGCCGCAGACGTCTCCCGGCTCGCCGCCGAGGTGCTGCCCAACGGCACCGTGATCGCCCGCGACATCGCCAGTGGGGCCCACTTCGTGGTGCAGGGTGTAGACGTGGCACCGGAGGCGCCCTCGGACCTGGTGGAGGAGCCCGAAGAGCCCGAGCTGCTCGGCGAGGCCCCCGACACCACCACCGACGAGGACGAGTCGGAGGTGGAGCTGCTCTACGCAATCTCCGAAGAGACCCGGGCCCTGCTCCAGAACGGCGACGGCCTGGACCAGGTGGAGGCGGCGCCCACGCAGATCATCGCCTGCGAGCTGGCGCTGCACGCCGCACTCACCAGGGTCTCCGCCGAGAGCGGCGCCGTGGTGCTGGCGGACCGCGGCTACCTCAAGTTCTTCGCCGTCTCGGGTCCCGGCAGTCGCAAGCTCATGGGCGTTCGGCTGCCGCGGGGCACCGGTGTGGCGGGCTACGCCATGGAGAATGCGCGCACCGTGGTGCTCGGTGCTGCCGACCAGGATCCCAAGCACGTGGGCGAGATGGACGCGCTGTCGGGCTACGTCACCAAGCAGATCGCGGTGGTGCCGGTGGCCCACGGCGACGAGGTGTTCGGCGCCATCGAGCTGATGAACCTCACCGACGCAGCACAGGGCCGCTTCCTCGAGGTGCACATCGCTGCGGTGGAGGAGGTGGCGCGCGCCCTGGGGGCACGGCTCGCCCAGTAGCGCGCACGACAACACGTGACGGCCGCGGTGCCTCGTCGTTCTTATTGAAAATGAAAATCGATTTCAATAGAGGTGGGTGTGGGGTCCAAGCAAGTACGCGTGACGTCGGTGACGACGCTGTCGGAGCGGTTGCGCTCGGTTCGGCTGGCGGGTCCGGCCTTGGTGGGCGCTGCGTTCGCGCCGGGAGACAAGGTGAAGCTGCAGGTGGCGCCGAGGACCATGCGCTCCTACACCCCGAGTCGCTTCGATGCCGACGAGGGGTGGCTCGAGGTGGTGATGGTCGTGCACGGCAAGGGCCCGGGCAGCCGGTTCGCGGCCACCGCGCAGCCCGGCGACGTCACCCACCTCTTCGGCCCCGTGCACAGCATGGCGGGTCCGCGGGGAGGGGAGCAGTGGGCGTGGTTCCTGGGGGACGAGACCACCGTGGGGCTCGCGCGTGCGCTCCTGGACGCTCTGCCGGGCGCCACCCCCTTCCTGGGTGCCATCGAGCTCGACGGCGACGATGCTACGGCACTCGGCGCCCTCGGCTTGCCCCTGGACGTGGCGAGGCGCCATGGCGAGCACGGGCGCGCCCTGCTGGACTGGATCGCTGCCGAGCCCGTGCCGGAGGGCCCGGGCGTGGTGTGGGTGTCGGGGCACGCGGGTGCCGTGCAGCGATGTGAACGGGCGCTCCTCGCCCGCGGGGTGCCGGCCGAGCGGATCTGCACCAAGCCCTACTGGAACCGGCGCAAGGACCGCATGCGCGCCCTGTTCTCGGCGTGAGTCAGTCCGTGCCTGTGCGCTGACGCGCATCGCGCAGGGCCTCGGGGGTGTCGACGTCTTGGTGGATCCCCGGGTTGTCCACGGGCACCACGCACACGTCCGCGGTGTGCGCGTCGAGGATGGCCTTTGCTCCCGTGTCGCCGCGCAGCGCCGCCAGCTGCCCACGGTACCGCGCTGCCCAGAGCACGGGATGCCCTCGTCGCTTGGCGTGCTCGGGCATGCAGATCGCCGCCCCGGCGGTCGGGTTGAAGGCTGCGGTCAGCGCGGCCAGGTCGCTGGCTCGCACGAAGGGCACGTCCCCCAACATCACGAACCAGCCGTCCAGATCCTCGGGCATCGCGCCGACGCCGGTGGCCAGGGACGTGCCCATGCCTGCCTCGGGGGTGGGGTTGACCACGATCTGCACGGCTCGGTCGGTCAGCGCCGACCGGATCTCGGCCTCGTGGTGCCCCACCACGACCACCACGGGATCGGCGCCTCCGGCGAGCATGGCGTCCACCGCCCAGGTCACCAGGGGACGGCCGTCGAGCTGGGCGAGGAGCTTGTTGGTGGGGCCCATGCGCGACGACGCCCCAGCCGCCAGCACCACCGCCCCGAGGCGAGGGCTGCGGGTGGGTGGACCCTGTCGTGGATGGGGACGCCCCGTGGTCTCTGCCAAGAGTCCTCCAACCCCCAGGGCGGCCACCGCTGCGCTGGTGATGGGTAGATCGGCGGTCACGTGCTCCAGCAGGTGATCGAAGCCGTTGCGCTTCAGCGAGCGTGCACAGCCGGGCACGCCGAGCACCACGGTGTCGTGCAGCTCACCCACCAGCGCGAGGTTGCCGGGATCCACGGGCATGCCGAGCCGGGTCACACGCCCGCCAGCGGCGAGCAGCGCGCTGGGCAGCACGTCTGCCGGATCCACGATGGCGGAGGCCCCCATGAACAGGACCACCTGGGCGCCGGCTTCGCAGGCATCGATCAGCGCTCGCCTGGCGTCGGGGACGGCGTGGGGGATCTCCCGTCGGAGCAGCACCTCACCGTCGAGGCTCAGCACGCGCTGCTCCTGGGCCTGCTGAGTGGCGAGCACCAAGCGCTGGGGTAGGCCGGGCAGCTGTGACGTGATCAGCGCCACCCGCTTGCGGCGGAAGGGAGCCACTCGCAGCGCAGGCGCGGCCACGGCTGCACAGGCGCCCACCACGCTGCCCTCGGGCACCGCGAAGGGGATGATCTTGACGGTGGCCACCATGTCGCGGGCCTCCACCCGCGCGAAGGGCGGCAGGGTGCCCAGCGTGATGGCGGGATCCACCGCGTTGACGGCGTGCACGGTCGCCTCGTCGAGCACGAGCACACCGCGGTGGGTGGCGTGCAGGTTGCTGCGACCGGTGCGCGCGGAGCGGACCTCGATGCCACCCCCCGCCACGGTGGCTGCGAGCCGGGCTGCGGCCTCGTCCTCCCCCACGTCGGCGGGGTGGAGGCGCGCGACGATCACCTCGGTGATGCCCGCCTGACGGAGGGCCTGTACGTCGTCGGCCGACAGCCGAGTGCCCTTGCGGATCGGCCGACCCTCGGCGGGGCGGTGGGTGTGGGCGAGGATGCAGTCCACCGCGTCGTCGATGGGTACTGCGCCGAAGGTCACGACGCCTCGGGCGGGCGCCTGAGGACCTCGGTGATCTGCGCCAGGATCGACAGGGCGATCTCGGCGGGGCTGCGCGCACCCAGGGGCAGGCCCACGGGTGCGTGCAGGCGGTCCAGAGCTGCGGTCTGCACGCCTGCCGCCAGCAGCCGCTCCCGTCGGGAAGCCTGGGTCTTGCGGCTGCCGAGGGCGCCCACGTAGAAGGCCTCGCTGGGCAGCGCCACCTCGAGGGCGGGGTCGTCGAGCTTGGGGTCGTGGGTGAGCGTGACCACGGCGGTGCGGGTGTCGACGCCGAGCGCCTGCAGCCCGTCGTCGGGCCACTCCGTCACGAGCTCCACCCCAGCGAAGCGCTCGGGACGCGCGAAGGAGGTGCGCGGATCGACGACCACGACGTGCCACCCGGCGACCTGGGCCATGGTGGCCAGGGCCTGTGCGATGTGCACGGCACCCACCACGAGCAGCCGAAGGGGCGGGTTGTAGGGCCGCACCATCCAGTCGCCTCCGCCGTGCTCGACCACCGAGGTCCGGTCGGAGCGCAAGGCGTCGGCCACGGCGTCGGCCAGGGGGTGGTCCTGCTGGGGAGTGACGGTCGCCGACGTGCCCGCCTGCAGGTCTTGCACCCAGGCAACGGGCTGTGCTGCTGTGCGCCGACGCTGAACGTCGCGCGTGACGTCGGCGTTCAGGGCGTCCACGCGGATCACCACCGTTCCGCCGCAGGCCAAGCCCACGCCCCACGCCTCCTCGTCGCTCACGCCGAAGGTGAGGGTGGTGGGATCGGCGCCTCCGATCACGCCGAGGGCGGCCTCCACCACCTTGCCCTCGACGCAGCCTCCCGAGACCGAGCCCACGAACAGGCCGTCGTCGCGGATGGCGAGGTGGCTGCCGGGTCGGCGCGGGGAGCTGCCCCACGTCTTCAGCACGGTGGCCAGGGCCACGCCGTGGCCGGCATCCACCCAGGCGCAGGCCTGCGCCAGCTCGTCGGTGTCCTGGGGGTCGCTCATGGGGTGGGACGGTATCATGCCGACGGTGGAACTGGCGGAGGCTCTCGATGGGCTGGCGGGCGGTGGCGGTGGCGCTGTGTTCGGCGGGGTGTGCCGATCCCCCCTTGCCTCAGACCGAGGTGCCTTCACCCGTCACTGTGGTGACCACGGTGGGCAGTGCCTGTAGAGGCGGTGTGCAGGTGGTGCTGTCGGGGGAGCTGTCGAGCGACACCAGCCTCAGCGCGGGCTGCGTGTACGTGCTGGAGGGCACCGTGACGGTGGGCTCGTCGGAGGATCCCGCAACCCTCTTCATCGAGGCGGGCACGCGCATTCTGGGGCAGCCAGACAGCTCGCTGCTCGTGCCACCTGGCTCCCGGATCGAGGCCGAGGGACTCCCGGACCGGCCCATCGTCTTCACCTCGGACCAGCCCGAGGGCTCGCGCGGGCCGGGCGACTGGGGCGGGATCACGGTGCTCGGGCGGGCGCCCGTGAACGGGTTCGGGCCCACGTGGGCGTCACGCCTGGGGAGCTATGGAGGGACCATCCTGGACGACGACAGCGGCGTCCTCCGCTACGTCCGGATCGAGTTCGCCGGGCTCGGCGAGCACCCGACCCTGGGAGCCCTGTCCCTCGGGGGCGTGGGGGCCGGCACCGTGGTTGATCACGTGCAGCTGCACCGCAGTCATGGCATCGGCGCGGCCGTCTCGGGAGGCACGGTGGATCTGGGGCACCTGGTGGTGACGGGTACATTCACAGCCTCGCTGCTGTGGTGGGACGGCTGGCGTGGGCGTGGCCAGTGGATGTGTCTGCAGAGCAACTCGAGCGGTGTGGTCGGCGGCACCAGCGACGACTCCATCGCAGAGCCGCAGTCGCACCCCCGCCTCGCCAACGTCACGGCCGTGGGCCGTGGGCCTTCGTCGGCGCTCTGGCTCGGCTCGCGTACGGGCCTCTTCTTCAGCAACTCCCTGGTGACCAATCACCAGCTGTGCCTGGTGGCCGACACCACGGTGTGGCTGTCGGATCTCGACGTTCGCAACAGCCGCTTCGACTGTGCCGACCCGTTCGTGTCGGACGATCCGGAGGTGGATCTGGCGGCTTGGGTGATCGAGGAGCAGACGGGCAACCGCGTGGCAGACCTGGCGGATCTGGCTGACCGATCGAGCTCGGAGACCGCACCCGACTTCTCGTCGTCGCTGGTGGGAGGAGGGGTGGCGGCCGACGACTTCCTGCAGGCCACCAATGCCCAGGGCTGCATGTCTGCCGACGACGACTGGACGGTGGGCTGGACGGACTACCCCGTGGACTGATCCGGATCCTCCGCGCTACGACCCACCCCATGACCCTGCCCATCGGTTTCGACGACGTGGTGGCAGCGCACGAGCGCATCGCCGATCTGGTGCACCAGACCCCCGTGCTCACCAGCCGCACGGCCGACGAGCGCTCCGGCGCCACGATGCTGTTCAAGGCTGAGAACCTGCAGCGCACCGGCGCCTTCAAGTTCCGTGGCGCATGCAACGCGCTGCGCCAATTCGACGACGCCCAGCGCCAGCGGGGGGTGATCGCCTACTCCTCGGGCAACCACGCTCAGGCCATCGCGCTCGCGGCCCGGCTGCTGCAGATCCCGGCCACCATCGTGATGCCACAGGACGCACCCGCCTCGAAGCTGGCCGCCACCCGGGGCTACGGCGCCGAGGTGGTGATCTACGATCGCTACTCCCAGTCGCGCGAGGAGATCGGGGCGCAGCTGGCGGAAGAGCGCGGCATGACGCTGATTCCTCCCTTCGACCATCCGCACATCATGGCTGGGCAGGGCACCACGGCGCTCGAGCTGTTGCGTGAGGTCGGCGGGCTGGACGTACTGGTGGTGTGCCTCGGCGGCGGGGGGCTGCTGTCGGGCTGCGCGACCGTGGCGCGGCACCTACAGCCGGCGTGCCGGGTGATCGGGGTGGAGCCCGAGGCCGGCAACGACGTGCAGCGCTCCCTGCAGCAGGGCCGCATCGTGCACATTGACGTGCCGCGCACCATCGCGGATGGGGCTCAGACAAAGGCGCCCAGCGAGCGCACCTTCGCGGTGATGCGACGACGCGTGGACGAGGTGGTGACCGTGTCCGACGAGGCGCTGGTGCGGACCATGCGCTTCTTCGCCGGGCGCATGAAGATGGTGGTGGAGCCCACGGGCTGCCTGGCGGCGGCCGCCGTCCTCGAGGGGACCGTGGCGGCACGGGGCAAGCGAGTCGGGGTGGTGATCAGCGGCGGCAACGTGGATCTCGACCGGTTCGCCTCGCTGCTCGGCGGATCCGAACCTACCCCGTGAGCACGCCAACGGTGGCGGACTGCACCGAGCGGATCACCCACTCCACCACGGCCTGCTCGATCCAGTCGTAGGTGATGCCGTCGATGGTGCCTCGGCCGACCTCCTGATCTTGCCCGAAGCTCGCGATGACGGTGTCGCCCTCCAGGCGGAAGTACAGTCGGTCGAAGCGACTGCTGGTCTCCTCGATCCAGGGCTTGGTGCCGCGCCCGCCTCCGTCGCTGCCCATGTCGAGGTTGAGCTGGTGGCTGTTGATCAGCACCTTGGCCACCTGGCGCAGGTGGCCGTCCATCTCCTTGCACGTGCGGTTCCAGATCTTGGCCCGCTGTGCGTCCCGCTCGTCGTCTCGGCCCTGCTTGAAGTCGGGATGGAGCTGGTCGAAGTGCTGCAGCGCCTCTCCGAGGCGGCGCGACGTCTCCGGCGTCAGCGGCTTGAGCGGCTTGTCCGGTTGCTGATTCTCCCGTGGTGCTCCCAGGCCCATACGTCCCCCTCCAGCATGAGATCAGGCGCATCATCGGACCGCTGGGCAGCGCAATGTAGGGCGGTCTTCAATATCGGATGGCACCGGCCGTTTGGAGGGCGAACGGAGGTCGGACATGGTGTGGACGTGGCTGGGGTTGGCTTGCACGGGGCCGGGCTCCACGGGGCAGACGACGACGACGACCGCGGACACCGCGGTGCCCGTCTCCACCGCCGACACCCAGGCGCCGACACCGGAGTGTGGCGAGGAGACACCGCCTGGCCCGGGGGTGGCGCACACCACCGTGGGGGCCGTGCTCGGCACTGACGAGGGCGGGGTGCATCGGTGGCTGGGCATCCCGTTCGCCGAGCCTCCCGTCGCCGATCTCCGCTTCAGGCCGCCCGTGCCGGCGAGCTGCGCCGACGAGGCCCTGGTGGCCGATACCTGGACCGCCTCGTGCCCACAGCTCGACGCCGGCGGCACCTATGTGGGTGAGGAGGACTGCCTGACCCTGAACGTGTGGGCGCCACAGGGTGCTGCGGATCTCCCAGTGCTCGTCTTCCTCCACGGCGGCGGCCACCAGCAGGGGAGCGCGTCGGTGGAGCTGGCGGGGGCGAAGATCTACGACGGCGCGCACCTGGCCCGCGCAGGAGCGGTGGTGGTGACGGTGCAGTACCGCCTGGGCATCCTGGGATTCCTCGCCCATCCCGATCTCACGGCGGAGTCGGGGGGGAAGGGCGTGGGCAACTACGGCTTCCTCGATCAGATCGAGGCGCTGCGCTGGGTGGCGGACAACGCGCCGGCCTTCGGCGGAGATCCGTCGAAGGTCGTGGTGTTCGGGGAGAGCGCTGGGGCGGTGAGCACCTGCCGGGTGATCACCTCTCCGCTGGCCGAGGGCTTGGTGTCGGGGGCGATCCTGCAGAGCGGTGGGTGCCCGGCGACACCGCTGGCAGACGCCGAGGAGGTTGGTGTGTCCTTGGTCAGCGAGCTGTCCTGCGACGGCGCTGATCCGCTGGCCTGCCTGCGGGAGATGCCCGCCACCGAGCTTGTGGCCACAGCACCCGGAGGCGCGAGCGTGCTCACGCGGGGGATGTTCGATGGCGTCATCGATGGCTGGGCCGTGCCCGACCTTCCCTGGGACGTGATCGCACGAGGGGAGCATCACCAGGTGCCGCTGATCGTGGGGGCGAACGCCGACGAGACGGGCCTCGAGGTGCCCTCCATCCCCGACGCCGAGGCCTTCGACACCGCCCTGCGAGCGCAGTACCCCTTCGCCCCCGACACGCTGATCGACGCCATCCGAGCGGCCTATCCCCTCGAGGACTATCCGAGCCCGCGGGCGGCGATGGTGGCCCTCACCAGCGACCTGCGGTTCATCTGCCCCTCCCGGCGGCTGGCGCGCTCGGCGGCGGCCAACCAGAAGGCGCCGGTGTATCGCTACCTGTACGACCACATCCTCGAGAACAGCGGCCTGCCCGGTCAGATCTTCGGGGCGTACCACGGGCTCGAGCTGTGGTTCGTGTTCGGCACGATGTCCGATCGGCAGGACGTGGTGCTGGGAGCGTCGGACCAGGCGGTGATCGATGCGATGCAGGCGGCCTGGCTCTCCTTCGCGAACGGCGAGCCCCCCCTGAAGGCCTGGACGTCCACGGAGAGCAAGGCGGACTGGCTGTGGCGCTTCGAGGATCCGGGCAGTGTGGTCGATGGGGTGCGCGCCGAGACGTGTGACTTCTGGGATGCGCTGGTTCCGTAGGGGCGGTCAGGAGTTCTGCGTTCAGAGGTCGGGGTCAGCGGTCGGCGGTCGGCGAGGTTACGGCGGTCGGTCGGAGGGGACCATCGACGCCGTCCGGAGCCAGTTCGTCGGGTTGCAGACGGAGGTGCACGGGCATCCTCTGGCATGGCTCGACAATGCTGCCACCACGCTGAAACCGACCGTGGTGCTCCAGGCGCTGACGGAGGGCCACACCCACGCCTTCGCGAACGTGCACCGTGGGGTGCACGCACCGTCGGTGCGCTCCACCCGGCGCTACGAGGCGGCGCGTGCGCGCGCTGCAGCCTTCGTGGGGGCTGCGTCTGGCGAGGAGGTGGTGTTCGTGCGTGGGGCCACCGAGGGGCTGAACCTGCTGGCGGGCACGCTCGGAGCACGCCTCGGCGCAGGCGACAACGTGGTGATCACCCAGCTCGATCACCACGCGAGCTTCGTGCCCTGGCAGCGGGCATGTGCCGAGGCGGGGGCGCAGCTGCGGGTGGCGCCCATCGATGCGCTGGGGCGGGTGGCGCCCGACGACCTGGCAGCCGTCATCGACGAGGGCACACAGGTGGTGTGCGTGCCCCACGCCTCCAATGCCTTCGGCACCGTGCTCGACGTGGCGGCCATCGCCGAGCTCGCCCATGCGCACGGGGCGCGCCTGGTGGTGGACGGTGCCCAGGCAGCACCGCACCTGCCCATCGACGTCGGCCGGCTGGGGGCCGATGCCTACGTGCTGTCGGGCCACAAGGTCTATGGGCCGCAGGGGATCGGGGTGCTGTGGGCGCGCGCTGAGCTCCTGGAGTCGCTGCCTCCCTGGCAGGCGGGCGGGGAGATGGTGCTCACGGTGACGGAAGCGGGCACCACCTACCGCGAGCCGCCCCATCGCTTCGAGGCAGGCACGCCGAACGCCGTGGGCGCCATGGGGCTCGCAGCCGCCTTCGACTTCCTGTACGGAATCGGCTTCGAGGCGGTGGCGGCCCACGAGCGGTCCCTGGCGCAGGCGGCTCGCGAGGGGCTGGCAGAGCTCGGCCGGGTGCGGCTGTTCGGCGACGGCACCGGCGTTCCCGTGGTCTCCTTCCTGGTGGAGGGGGTGCACCCTCACGACGTCGGCACGCTGCTGGATCTGGAGGGCGTGGCGGTTCGCACCGGGCACCACTGCGCCATGCCCGCCATGGAGGCGCTGGACATCGCGGGCACCACCCGTGCCTCCTTCGCGGTGTACAACACGCGCCAGGAGGTGGACAGGCTCGTGGCAGCCGTGCGACACACCATCGAGACCCTCGGATGAGTGGCGGACCCTACGACGACTGGGTGCTGCAGCACAGCAAGCAGCCCCAGAACCGGGGACCGCTGGCCGACGCCACACACCAGGCGCGGGTCGACAACCCGCTGTGTGGAGATCGCGTCACCGTGGCGCTGATCGTGCAGGACGACGCCGTCGAGCAGGTGCGCTTCGAGGCGCGTGCGTGTGCCATCTGCGTGGCCGCGGCATCGCACCTGACCACCGTGGCGCAGGGCGCCTCCCTCGAGCAGGTGCACGCCTGGTGTGCCGAGGTGGACCAAGCGACGGACCCCGATGCGGCCGACGTGACGGGACCGATCGAGCCGCTGATGGCCGCGCGCCGCTTCGTGGCCCGCCGACGCTGTGCCACGCTGCCCTGGGAAGCGCTCGAGGCGGCGCTGAAGACATGAACACCACGCTCCGCAACGTCTTCGTCGCGTTCCTGGTGCTGCTGGGAACGGCGGTGGTGTTCATGGTGTGGGCGCTGCCGGATCGCCAGCTCCTCCCCACGGGCTCGCACGGCATCGCCACCGACGCCTGGATCTGGACGGACCAGCGAATCGACGAGCTCGCCCAGCCACCGCAGCCGCGGCGCTTGCCGGTACAGGCGTGGTACCCCGCGTCGGGCGCCCTCGGGCCGGTGGTCGTGTTCGTGCACGGCAGCCAGGGCCGGCGGGAGGCCTACCTGACGCTGCTCCGCCAGCTGGCCTCCGACGGCTACGTGGCAGTGGCCGCCGATCATCCACCCGTGGCGTTCATGCCCAACTTCCCGGATGCGTCGCCCCCTCCGCCTTCCCCTCGGTGGCAGGAGCTGATGGCGCAGCTGCGGGAGCCCGAGGAGATGGTGCGCACCGACACGTTCCAGGAGGCCCACCGCATGGTGGAGGCCGACGTGCGGCTGATCCTGGAGCGGCTGCCGGAGGTGCTCGGGGTGGACGTGCAGCAGGTGGCGCTGGCCGGTCACAGCTTCGGTGGCTCGGTGGTGCTGTCGGTGTGCAGCAGCGATCCGCGCTGCACTGCTGTGATCGATCTGGACGGCCCACCCCTGGGGGAGCCGCTGCCGGCGCCACCGTCGGTGCCGACGTTGCTGATCACCGCGGGCCAGACGCGTCTACATCCGGGCATGGCCCGGCTCTTCACGCGGATGGAGCCGCTCATGGACGCCTCTGACGGATCGGCGCTCGTGGTGGACGTGCCCGACGCAGGGCACCTCGATCTGTCGGATCTGCCCTTGCTGGCTCGGCCCGTGCTGCTCCGACCCGTGCTCGGTGCATCGCAGATCGGGCGCGGCGACGTGGACCGGCAGCTGCGCGGCGTCGCCCACACCGTGGTTGCCTTCCTCGATCGCCACCTGCGCCAGCAAGCGGACGCCGATCCGGTCCAGGTGGCCCGCGACGCGGATTTCATAGTAGTTTCCCCGCCCTAGCTCGGGGTGCTCAGTGCTCGAATTCATGGTCGCCGCTTGGCTGGTGGCATCACCTGCCGCGATGGCGCAGGACAACGGTCGTGCGCTGCTCATCGGCGCCTCCACTCCGCAAGAGGGCCAGGCGGTACCCGCTGCCGCCACGGATGTCGCAGCGATGGTCGCGCTGCTGACGGAGGAGTTCGGCTTTCCCGCGGATGGGATCCGCACCCTCGTGGGCCCCACGGCCACGATCCAGGGCGTGAACGCCGGGCTGACGGCCCTGGGCAACGAGATTCGCGACGGCGAGCCACTGGTCGTCTACTTCTCGGGCGCTGGTGCGCTGGTGGGCGACGCCAACTTCGACGAGCCCGACCCGTGGGACGAAGCCTGGATGCTCGCAGACGGCTTCTTCCTCGACGACGACATGGTCGGCCACCTGGAGGTCCTCGCCGAGAAGTCCCACCACGTCGTGGTGATCATGGACACGGGGCTGGCCACCACCGACGAGGACCTCGGTCGTCGCCAGACGATCCGCTTCGCGGGGAAGTTCCCGCAGGCACGGAACGTCGTGGCCGACGATGATCCCGACCTGGGCAAGGGAGATCGCAAGGCGCGCTGGGGACGGGTGAGTAGCCACGTGGTGCTCGTGGAGGGCGCGCGCCTCGGCGCTGCCCTGTCGGGGCCCAAGGGCGGGGTGTTCACCAGGGCGTTCACGGACCTCGCCCCCAAGGTGGAGACCTACGCTGCTCTGAAGCTGCGGCTCTCGGGCAAGGTGGGCTCGGCCAGCATGCAGGTGCCCGAGGTGTCGGGCCCCACCGACCGCGCCTTGTTCGGGCGCGACGACCGACAGGTCCCCGCGGCGTTGATGACGCGCTTCGAGGTGCCGCCCCAGGTCACCCAGGTGCGGCTTCAGCGCGGCAACCAGCCCAGCGACCTGACCCGGGATCAGCTCAAGGCACTCGAGAAGCGGGTCAAGGCCAAGGGGTACCGAGAGTGGATCCAGTTCGGCTCGGAGGGCACCTTTCGCGTGGCTCAGGATCCGTCCGAGGACGGTGTGCTGCTGATCTACGGTCCGGAAGGAGCCATCCGCAACAAGCTCCAGAGCGACGACCTGTTGACGGTCGAGGAGAAGGTGCTCGAGAACCTCTGGCTGCTCAGTCGCCAGCGCGCGATCCTGGGCATGGACGTGCCGCGAGAGGGGTTGACCCTGCGCATGGTGTCGATGCCGCTGGAGGAGCAGAGCGTGTGCACCACCGGCCCGTACAAGGAGGCGGCGCCCGGTGAGGAGCAGATCGTGCCCATGTGTCACCGGTGGCAGATCGAGGTCACGGTGGACCGCAGCGTGGGGCGTCCCCTCGAGGTGGGAGGCATCATCCTCGCCAACGACGGAACCACCTTGGGCTTCCCCATGGACGGGCAGCCGGTGCTGGTGCAGCCCGGCGACAGCCACGTCTTCCCCCTGAAGCGTCCGGGGCGGCCTCCGGGTCTGCGGTCGGTGCCTCCCCTGGGGGTGCCCGAGCACGTCGTGGCGTTCGGTGGGCCGGAGGGCGCCAAGGTCGACTACACCGTGATGTCCAAGTTCGCGGTCACCAACACGCGCAGCGCCCGCCGTGCCAAGGGGGAGTGGGTGATGGGCCACATCCAGTACCGGGTGGAGGCCAACATCAAGGAGCGGGTGGGCGAGCTGGCTCAGGAAGCCGTCACCCGTCGACGGGAGCTCACGCTGAACGGCTTCGACGTCAAGCCGTACCTGCCGGCCAACACCAACAGCTACCTGTACCGCCTGCTGCTCAACGCCGAGCAGCTGGTGGACTTCTCGGAGTCCGACGGGCTTCCCTATGCCCAGTGCATTCCCGAGGACCTCGCCTCCAAGGTCAACAACACGAGCCGGTTCTCCACCACGCAGTGGCCCAACGGCTCGTGCTGGTCGCAGCCCTACGACTTCACCCGGGACCTCGCGGAGCTAGGGGACAGCCCCGGGATCGATTGCTCCACGTCGATGTGGTACATCTTCACCCGCTCTTGCCTCGGCAACACCGACAAGGCCGTTCCCAAGCCGAAGGGGCGCGAGACCTATGCCTCTGGTTCCTATCTGCGTCGGGTGCGAGACTGGCATGCCCGGCAGCGGCGCTGCCTGCTGTTCAGCGACGAGACCTACCGTGGGGGGTACCTCTCCACCGCTGCCATGGTCGATCTGCCCGAGATCATGACCAAGCACTGGACCAGCTGCATGGACGTGGAGCTGCGCACCGGCGACATGCTCGTGACGCAGAGCCTCAAGGGCGGCGGCGGCCACACCTACATCGTCATCGACCCCGAGCGCTTCGTGGTGTTCGGCTCCCACTACGGCGACCTCGACTGGGATCGGCTGAGCGACGAGGAGGCTGCCCTGTGGGCCGAGTTCGAGGAGCTCGACAGCCAGGCCCGCGACAGCGGTGTGGAGTACCAGTTCCTGGCGTGGAACCGCAAGGCCGAGCTGAAGGGCACCGACCGTGGCAAGTGGGGTGGGTTCGGGGGCGAGCGCCTGAGAGCCTGCTGGAGGCACCGGTCCATCGCCGAGCAGTGGGAGCAGGATCCCACCTCACGACCGGGCAGCCGTGATCTGACCCGCATCTGTAGCTCCGAGGAGTGCCAATGATCCCGTGGATGTTCGCGCTGGCGTCCGTTGCCTTCGGCAACCCGGACTGTCCCGCCCTCGATGCGGCTCAACCGGCGCTGCAGGGGCAGGTGGGCAAGCGGAAGCTCGCCTTGCTGGTGGGGGTGGGGGACTACCTCGCCGAGGTGGAGGGCAACAGCATCGACCTGGTGGGCCCACCCAACGATGCTGCACGGCTGAGGGATCTGCTCGTCAGCTCCTACGGCTTCCCCGCCGACAACGTGTGCATGCTCACCAACGAGCAGGCCACGCGAGCGAACTACGAGCGCGCGTGGTCGGATCACCTCATGCGGGCCGAGCAGGGCGACACCGTCGTCTACTTCTTCGCTGGCCACGGGTCCCAGACCACGGACTTCGACGGCGCGGACGACGAGACGGACGGGCTCGACGAGACCATCCTGCTGCACGACTCGCGGGTGCCGGGGGGCAGCGACGAGCTCGTGGACGACGAGTTCAACAAGCTGCTGGCGGATCTGTACGAGAAGACCTGGAACATCACGGTCCTCATCGATGCGTGCAACTCGGGTACCGCCACGCGCGGCCCCAAGACCCGCAACGTGCCGACCCTCAAGCGGCTGTCTCCTTCGGAGCGCAACAACGATGCGCGGGGGGACTACGAGCCCGCCAAGATGCGGGGAGTGGTGGCCATCACCGCGGCCGAGGACGGCACCCCGGCGCTGGAGCGGGGTGGGCAGGGGGTGTTCACCAATGCCTTGCTGCGATCCCTGGAGGCGAAGGGGGACGGCAGCTGGGAGCAGGTGTCCCACGTGATCCCTCGCTGGATTGCCGCGCAGCAGAGCCCTCAGGTGCCGACCTTCGAGGGGCAGCTCGATCGGCTCGTCTTCGGCAGCAAGCGCATCCAGCGCAACCACAGCTGGCCCGTGGTGCGTGCGCGCGGCGACGAGATCACCCTGCGCGGGCCCACGATGCCCGGCTGGACCGAGGGCGCCGTGGTGGAGATCTTCGAGGACGGCAACCCCAAGCGCAAGGCGCGGGTGAAGCTGACGGAGGTGGCCGCCATGGAGGCCAAGGGCACCTTGTTCGGCTCGGCGCGGAAGCGGGTGACGCCAGGCGACTTCGGGGTGTTGGAGTCTCCGGGTACCGACTCGATGGCCATCCGGGTGCGCTTCGTGGGGAGCGTGCCCCTCAAGCGCAAGATCATCAAGGCCATCAGCGGTGATCGCGTGCTCAAGCGCACCATCCGGGTGGTGGACACCACGGCGGACTTCGAGGTCTCCACCGACGCCCGTGGCAACGTGGAGATCTGGGGTTCGGAGGGTGTGCGACGCAACCTCCTGCCGGGCGCCAACGACGAGGATGCGTACGACGTGGCGGCCACCCTGGGGCTCCACGCGCGGCAGGCGAGCCTGCTGGCGCTGTCGGGGGAGCCCAACGACGCCTACCCCCACGATGTGGTGCTGGGGCTCAGGGTGTTGTCCGGCGAGCGCGAGGGCTGCGAGAAGACGCCCTACGAGCCCGCCGCCAAGCCCGTGTCGTACGTGGAGGTGCCCATGTGCAACAGCGTGAAGCTGGAGGTCACGCTGCAGGAGCAGCCGCAGCAGAAGATGTACCTGGGGATCCTGTACCTCTCGAACGATGGCAGCATCACGGTGTGGCCTCGCGGCAACACCACCGAGGTGCTGCGCCGACGCGGCGACAGCGCCACCGAGAACCTGGGCTTCGTGAAGCCGCCGCTGGACGCGCCCGACCGGATCCTGGTGTTCGGCTCCCACGAGCCCGTGGCTTGGTCGAAGCTGGCGCAGACCTCGCTGCCGGACGTCGAGACCGTCCGCGTGAGGGGGCATTCTCTGGAGAACTTCGTGACCACCCACGTCAGCGGCGCTCGCGGGATCGACGACGAGGCCCCCACGGGTGCGGGCGATGCGGCCTGGACGGCGAGCTACCTGCAGCTCAAGGTGGTCGGGGATCCCAGCAAGTGGACCGACGCCGATCGTACCGACAGCAGGGTGTGCGCTCGGCGCCGCGACAACGAGTGCGAGTGACCTCAGGGTGAGAAGATGATGCCAGCGTTGATCTGGGGCAGGAGGCGCACGGTCTCGAGGCCGGGGGAGACGGCGGGCCAGGATCCTCCGTACCACGCGCCGAGGGCACCATTGAGGTTCACGCCGATATGAGGGGTGGACAGGATGTCGACGCCGATTCGCACGCGCCCTCCACTCGCCCAGTCCACCCCATCTGGTCCCCAGACGTACACGGCAGCGACGAAATCGGCGCCGAGGTAGGGACGTACGACCTGCTTGCCGAAGCCCATGCGCATGCCCACGTTCACCGGGAAGATGGTGTTCCACCCCACTTGGCCGTCGTCGACGTTGTCTCGGTCCACGCTGTAACTATCGACGCCCAGTGTGAGCCACGCTCCTTCCCGCAGCGGAACTGCGACCTCGGAGCCGACTGTGATGAATGTCAACGTGTAGTACTGGCTCACCCCGATGCGTAGGGCGAGTTGTGTGGTGTGACCACGTGTGCGTTCAGGAGGCTCTGGGACGGGGGCAGTCGATCCCAGAGGCGAGGAGGGCTGGGTGAGCCACGGTGGAAGGGGGGCGATGTCGTCGAGGGCGAGCTCGGACAGCAGCTTCCGAACGAGCGGCTCGAGGGTGTGGGACATGACGGATGGGTCATCTGGCACCACGAACGTCTCGCGTCGATCGGGACCGTCGCCGTCGTGGTAGGTCAGCTCGATCTCGAGGTACGTGCCCCTTCGTCGGACACGACCGGCGAGCACGTCTTCGGCGTGGTGGAGCTGAGCGACCACCGACAGGCAGGCGTGGTCTGTCACGCACGCGCTGTCGAAGGTCGTGGGCCCAGCCAAGCTGCTCACGGCTTCCAAGGTTGGAAAGGACTCAATCTGTGTGAACAGCAGGTGGTGGATGGCCGATCGCTCTGCGGGCGTGACCTCTTCGCCCAGCAACGGGGGTAGCGCGATGGTCTGCGCATGCGCGCTTGCGGCTACGAGCAGACCCGTCGTGGTGATGATGGCCATCCGTCCGAACGATGCAAGGGACATCCACCGGCCTCGTCAGAGCTCGATGCGCCGTCGGTAGGCGAGCAGCCAGACCAAGGCCAGGCCGACGGGGCCTGCGGGAACTGTGGTCGTGGTGGAGCATCCCAAGGGGGAGCCCAGGGAGGAGGCCTCTTCGACTGCCTCCTCGACGGGCTCGAGGGGCTGTGAGCTGAAGAGATTGACCCCGGTGTGATTCACGGACAAGTCGAAGATGTGGACCTCCCCGTAGGCGCTACACGACTCGCCATCGATCTCGTTGCTGCCGCCACAGGCGGACTGGGTGTAGGCACCGGTCTTGAAGTAGGCGCCCGAGTAGGACCGTTCGACGGTCTCCACGAGGTCGCCGTCGACGTAGGCACGGCTCACGTCGTCCTCGACGACGAAGGACAGCTCGATGACGTCGTCCAAGTCGTAGTCCATCTCGAAGTCGCCGTCGTCTCCGTCGATCTCTGTCTTGAGAATGTCCCCTTCGACCCGGAAGGTCAGCACGTCGTCGTCACCGTCGTGGATCTGAGCGACGGTGATGTGGCGCTTCACGTCAGGAAGGTGAGTGACCATCAGGGTCACGTCGAAGGTGTGCACCCCTTCGTCGGAGTCCCACGCGATCTCGTCGCTTCCATCTTCCACCATCTCGCGGAGCTCGCTTCGCGGATAGCCGGAACCACTCGTCGTGGCGCCGCCCGCATGCGCGCGGAACTGCACAGCATCACAATCAGACGAAGGCGTGAAATAGGGGCTCAGGTCGTAGTCGTCCAGGTCGGGCTGCGTGATCTCGGTCGCCGAGACCGTGTTGCCGTCTTCGGTACCCTCCTCGTCGCCGAACGGAATCGTGATCTTCCAGTTGGAGAGATCGAGGACGTCGGCGGGAACGTCGCAGTCCGAGGGCTCTGGCTCGGTCGTCGCGGAGGAAGTGCTGAACTTGGTCAGCGACCCCCAGTTGTTCTCCGAGTTCCCCTGATTGACGAAGCGTACGTATCGGGCCGATTGAGCCGGGATGCCGAAGCTCTGGTTCCAGACGGTTTCGCCCGAGCTCGTCGCGTCCGACAGCACGGTGGTGAAGTCCGAGCCATTGGTGCTCAGCTGAATGTCGAAGGATGCGGTTCTCTGATCGCCCCGGTAGAACGAAAGCTTCACGGTTCCAATGGTCTTGGTGGTCTCGAGGTCGACCGTGAGGGTGGTGCCGATGCCGTTGCCCGACCAGCGGGTGTCGACGTCGCCGTCGAGCACGTTCTCAGCGACGTGCTCTCCGTCCTCGTCCGTGGCGGTGGCCGTGGCTGCCAGCGCGGCACTCGATGCACCGAGTGGACCCCAGCTCCATGCCAAGACCAGCAGCAGGGCTGCCAAGGTTCGTAGTATTTCTCCCATGCTCACCTCTCTTCACTGTAGGAACCCCCGCGCCTTCAGTACTCCTGGTCTCGTGAGTCACACCCATCGTGCGAGATCGTTGCCAAAATTGCATGATTCTAGATCCGTCTGGCTCCGGCGTTACTCGGGTTGCACCCGAGGAAGACCTCCTGGAACCGCACATGGAATCGTCACTGTGGGCGATGAATCCGAATCGGATTCTCGCTCCTTCTTCACTGATCCTAGCGAAGGGAGACCTGACGGTGTTTTTGCATGTTGGCCATCTAAGCAACTTTAAGGAGCGCTAAGGTCAATCGTGGATGGCACGGGCTTCGCCCAGCACGATGCCCTAGCGCGCCAGATGCTCTCCGTTGCAGCATCTGGTCTCGTCGTGACGGTGCCTGTGGCTCATCGCGACAATCAACCCCGTTGATTGTCGCGATCAGTGGGTTCCTGGCGCGTCGACTCCGCCCAGATCCGTGAGGGGAGTGCCCGAACAGTCCAGCGTGCGGAGGATCTCCAGCCCGGGCCTGCCGTAGCGGCCCCACAGCGCACAGGCCTTGCCGATGGGATGCTCGAATCGCACCAGCAGCTCCCGGTCGAGGCCATGGGCCGCATAGGCGTAGCCCAGGTCGAAGTAGCTGCCCTGAGAGAAGTCGGTGCCATCGAGCTGGCCCTCGGCCAGATAGAGCAGCCGTGGCTCGTCGATCCACACCCCTTCGTCGAAGACGACGTCGATGTGCAGATCGAGGTGCCCGCGATCGAAGGTGATGCGCTCGGGGGCATCTCCCGCCCGTGGCGTGCGGCAGGGGGACAGGGGCCAGCACCCGTCATTGGCGCTGCAGGTCGTGAGCCACGCGGCCGTCTGGCCACCGGTGTCGCCGCGGCTCATCAGCCCGTCGAGGGCCACGGCAGGCGGGGCGTCGCCCCACTGATCCACCACCAGCTGAAGCGTTTCCTCGCCACCGTCGAGGGTGTAGGGCTGCAGGTAGGTGGTGATGATGCTGTTGATGCCCGACTTGCGCTGCAGCGATCCCCGCGGCTGTGCGGCGACGGACGAGTCGGGTGCCTCGACGCAGGTGGGAAGCCGGTAGTCCTGGGAACCGACGTCTGCCGGCCAGGCGTAGGTGCCGGGCGTCACCGTGACGCGTCGCAGGGCGGCCAGTTCGTCCATGTCCGTCACCCCCAGCACGCAGAACACCGCATCGGACGTGACGGAAAGCTCCGCGCTGCCGCTGCCCACGAAAGAGGGTGGTGAATCACAGCTCGGGGCGGGTGGCGTGGCCGTGTCGGCGGTGGGGCTGGTGTGGGTGTCGGTGGGCGTGTCCGTGGTGGATTCGGCGGGTTGCGCCTGACAACCGAGCAGCCAGATTGATATCGACAGCATGCTGCCTCCGTAGCCCCGGATCACCATCGCCCATTCCCTCTCGATGGGCCCGCATCGGATCGCTGCGCGTTCGCTACTTTGTCGTTTGAAAAGTGAGAAGAAAATGTGATTATCGAGCTTTAGTAGGCTCCGTCACGCTGTCGGTGGCACACTGGCTCACATCTAAGGACGCGCCGTTCATCTCCATGTCAGGCCACCTCTACGACACCACCGACTACCGTCGCTTCCTCTCCCTCACGCTGGAGAGACAGGAGCGCACCAGGCGGCAATTCGCGCGGGCGCTCGACCGCTCCGACGCCTACGTGAGCCTGGTGCTGAAGGGGGCTCGTAGGCTCGATCCGGAGCTCGTGGAGCCTGCAGCTCGCTTCATCAAGCTCAACGACGACGAGACGACGTACCTGGCAGCGCTGGTGGACCTCGACAGCACGTCTCCCCGCGCGAAGCGATCCGCATGGGCCACGGTTCAGGCCCGTCAGCGCCACCACGCGGTGAGCAAGGGCTTCAACGACGACAT
>JAHQVJ010000175.1 GCA_019634415.1 Myxococcales bacterium | reverse complement strand
GCCAGTGCTCTTGCGAGCACGGTGACGTCGGAGTCCTTCGGAGACGATATCATATCGACATGTGATCCCCAGTGGTATGGGGATTGCCAGGAGGACTGGAACGGGTACGGCGTGAATGACTCGCTGGATCTCTGCGAAGACGACACCGTGACGCCGAGCAACTGGTTTGTCGGGATCGAGGGAGCCGCCAGCCCAAATGGAGTCGGCACCAGCCTCGACCTGCCCACCGATCAGGAGTACGTCGAAGCCTCGGTCCTGCTACAGACCACTGGGACTGGCGATGTTGGACTGCGAATGGTCTTCCGGAACGGTTCTGGGTCCATCCTCGCCGCGAAGTCCCACTGGTTTTCTGTAGAAGATGGCAAGGAGTACATCCTCGACTTCGTCGAGACCGCACCAGCGGGGTCCGCGTCGGTGGACGCCGAAGTCTACTCGGGAAGCATTGGGCTCACGCTTCTGGTGGACGTCGTCGACTTGACGCAAAACGTCAATACCACCGCCGCGGAGACCCAGGCAGAGTGCGACGACTGGGCAGACACGATCTACAACAAGAAGAAGGACGCGTGTGAGGACAAAGGCGGCTCCTTCAGCGGCTCGTGCACTGGAAAGCCCAAGCCAGACGGTGGATGCAACATCAAGTGTGACACGGATTGCAAGGTTCTCGTTGGGGTCCTAGATCCCGCCGACACCTGCGCGGCCTTCTAGATTCCTGTGTGTCCCAGCGCATCCCGCGTGTCGTCCAGGGTGCGCCGGAAACCAGCAGAGCGAAGTAATTCCTGGACTCATAGATTGGAAATGACATGCTGATCTTACTAGGTTCGTTGATTGCAGAAGCCACGACCACGACCGAGATCTTCGGCGATGATGTGGTTTCGACGTGTGATCCCCAATGGTATGCAGATTGCGAGGAGGATTGGGACGGCTTTGGTGCGAACGATGCTGTCGATCTCTGCGAGCTCGATTCTGTGTCACCATCCAACTGGTTCGTCGGAATCACTGGGTCGTCGAGTCACAATGGTGTGTCCACGAGCCTGGTCGGAGCTGCGGATGAGGTCGTAGAGCTCTCGGTCTCCGTGTCCTCATTCGGTGCGGGCGACGTGGGCTTGAAGTTCGTCTTCAAGGACAGCCTGGGCGCAACACTCCACACAAAAGCAAAGCAGTTCAGCGTGGACGACGACTCGGTCTACGACCTGACCATGGTCGGAACGGCACCATCCGGTGTTGCTTCGGTGGAGGTGAGCGTCTCGTCAGCCAACAACGGGCTCATCATTCTCGTTGACGAGCTGGAGGTAATCCATACCGCAAACGACAAGGACAAGACGACAGACGAAGAGTGCGAAGTGTGGGCTGAGACCATCGAGGGCGTCTATCGAACCCGCTGCTCGGGTGATGGTGGCACCCTGGTTGGAGACTGCTCGGGCGTGGCCAATCCCACGGACGGTGGATGCGACATCGGCTGTACGCTCTGGTGCCTGATGCCAGACCCTCCAGACGTCGAGCCGGAGACGGACTGCGAGGCGTTTTAGTGGCAGGATGACGTCCGTGGGCGTATTGGGGGAAAGGTGCGACCCCGTAAGATTTCCATCGCAGTTCTCGTCGCCCTTGTTCTGGTCGCTCTGCCGTGGGCAGCAATCAGGTATCGACAACTGGCGGAGGCGGGGCCGGCACCCTCTCAGAGCAGGGCAGGGCAGGCCGCCCTCCAAGATCGGCTGAGCGCACGCGCCAACCCTCCCCCGGTCGCCCAACGGAGGGCAGACCCCGAGCCACGCCATGTGACGATTGCCGTCGCGGTCGGCGAGATCGGTCTGTTCACCTACAATCCTGTGTTGGGCGGCCCCATGCGGCAGCTCAGATTCAGCTATGTCGACCTGTCGCCCTCCGAATTCCTGCCCGATCCAGCAGAGCTCCCCTTCGAAGACGCATCAATGGAGATGGACCTCTACGGTGAACTCTCGGACGAGTCTCCGAACCTAGAGGCCGCTCTGGAGATGGCTGACTCCGTTGGAGCAACCAATGATCTGCTGACTCGAGGGGCGCCGTGGATCGGACTGCTCGCGATGGAGATGGAGCGACAGGTGGCCGTCGCGGAGGAGAGGGAGGCACGGGCGAGGTGGAAGGAGCGTGGCGAGGGCGCCGCGGGGGATGCGCCTCGACCGCAACTGCAGCTGGAGCCGCTCCTCGATGCAGCCGAGCGTCTCGTTCAATGGCACCCTGATCATCAGGTAGGCGACTATGCGAGGCTGTATCGTGTGTACGCCCTAGGCCACTTGAAGTCGAGCACGATGGACGAGGACGCGTTGATCGATGCGGGATCCGAGGCCTTGATGCAGACGTCCGATCCGCTCGTGCAAGATGTCGTCGCACAACAGCTGGCGGATGCTGCACTCGGGAGCGGGCTTCCCTTGACGGAGGAGGTCCTCGACGTCGTCGCCGCGATTCACGACGACACCGAGAGCATCGGAAGGCGGGCGCCGCTCGTCGAACTCGGGATGCGGAGCGCGCTGGCTGTGCGAGACACGACGCGCGCACGAGCTTGGGCTGAGCGTTTCGCCGACTCCCTCGATGCGCGGTGTGCGGAGTGGAGTGAGGGGTGTCAGGGTCTTCGAGACGAGCTCGACGTTGCCGAAGCCTGGGTAGCCGTGGACCAGGAGGCCAACGTCTCCAGCTGGCAGGCCGGAGTGCGGGTCGTCGTCCAACGGTGCGCCGAAGATCACCCACCGCCGCGGCCCGTGGTCACCGGACAGGCCACGTGGCGAACGTCGTGGGAGTGGCACGAGTGGTCGTCGAACAGTGATCTTCTTGCCGACTGTGTGGAGGCGGCGGCCCCACTCGGGCCTCCGCCTCCGCCCGATCAACAGATCACCCTGCATGCCTTCACAGTGCCATGATCCGCAAGGGAGCTGTACATGCTCATGTTGTTCCTAGGTGTGGTGTGCGCGTGGTCGGCTAGGCTGACCGTTGGCCCAGGGGCGGAACACCCCACCCTCGCAGCTGCAGCAGCGAACGCGCGCGCCGACGACACGCTGGCTCTTCACCAGGCGGTGCACGAGGTCCGAGCAACCGTGCTGTTGGAGGATGTGCGGTTGGTCGGCAGCGACCGCGACGTCCTCGTCGTGGTGGCTTCGGGGCGGCTGACGTTGCGCGACGTGGATGTGTCGGCGTGGGCAGCACGTGCGGCACGGCTGCGCTTCGAAGTGTCCGACGGGGGGGTGCTCGTGCTCGAAGACCAGACGATTCGGGGTGGATCCATCGTGGCTCGCGGTGACGGAAGCCGTCTGGTGATCCTCCAGAGCCGGCTCTCGAATGTCCCCATCGTGGTCGAAACGGGTGCTGATGGCGTCGTTCAGGACACCACCCTGAGTGGCGTCGGTGATGCTCCCGCCGTCTCCGTACTCGGAGGCCATCTCGCGGTCGTAGACTCGGTTGTTCGAGACAATCGAGGCGGTGATGCACCTGTCGTGTGCACCAACTCTGCGCATTGTTTCGTCGAGCGAAGCCTCTTTGTAGGCAATGAGTCGAGGCGAGCAGGGGCGATTCGGATGAGCGGAGGCTGGCTTGCCTGGAATCGTAGCCGCGCTTGTGCCAACGTCGCAGATCAGGGGCCCGGAGCACTCAAGGTGGAAGGGGGGCGAACCAGCATCCAGCAGGGTCTCTTCGCCAACAACCGAGGGTCGACGACGGGAGACCTGGAGCTGCTGGGCGGGATCGTCACGATTCAGAAGAGCATGTCCTTCGGCGGGCGGGCCCCACACGGCCGAGCCGGTTCGCTCTTGGCCAGCGCAGCCCACGGTGCGTTGAGATTGGAGCTCCAGGACAGCCACTTCGAGGGGGCCCCGGGCACCAAGGCCGTGGTCGTCGAGCCGAACGTCGACCAGATCGGCATACCGAGCAACCCTGCGGACGCCGACGCGTTCAGGACCGGCTTTCAACTCGACGGCTCGTGCCGAGCAGGAGCCGTGCCGTGACTCACGACCCGCCGCCCGCCCTCACGGTCTCGGCGATCGGCCGCCCCACGCGCACAGCCTCTCCCGGCTCGACGGCGCCGAGCGTGACGCCGTAGTCGTCGCCGGGGCGGTGCCAGATGCGTGCGAGGCGGTTGCGCCTCCGGCATGGCGCTACGGCGCATGGCCCGGCCAGGGGTGGAACGCGACGTTCTCGCTGCGGTTGTGGGCGTGCTCGGCGTCAAGGCGAGCCTGGAGCTTCTCATCGGGCTCCATGTCGGTGACGAACGCCTCGTGCAGATCTTCGTCTCGGCCGGCCAGGCTCAGGGAGTGGACGCAGTAGTACCTGGGTGGCACACTGATGCCGGATCTCTTCTTGGTAGGGGCATATGGGATCGCAGCGAGTTGCTGTGCCTAGCTGGTCTCGCTGGTGGGCCTTGACTCCTGCTGCTGTGCTCTGGAGCCTCGGGGCGGTCGCGGCGGTCACCATCGCCCCACAGCATGGCGATGATGCGTCATCGCCGGCCTCGCCACCGGATGCCAGCGCATTGCTCGATGCGATCCCCGGTCTGCCGTCGGGCGTGTGGTCGTTGGAGCTGGAGATTTGGTCTGGATGGGGACGGTGGCGGACGCGCTCTGTACGCATGACCACGGAGCGGAGCGAGTGGGGCACCCTTGCTCACCTGGAGGTGCTGGCTCCCGATGATCTGGCCGGACAGGAAGTGTTTCGCTTCCGTCGTCGCGGCGCATCGCTTCGGCTACTGACCTACTCCCCGACGCTCGGGGTGTACGAGGTAGATGGCGGCATGCTCTGGGCGCGGTTCATCGGCAGCGGCTTCCGGTATCGGGACCTGCTGTCCGCCGTGCCCGACAGCCCCCACACGATGCTTCCTGCCAACCCGGCCCAATGGGTGGTGCGCATCGATCCGGACCGATGGGGAGGCGAGACCCGCATCCTCCACATCGACAAGGAGACGGGAGCGGTGGCCTCGATGGCTGTCTACGACCGCGAGGATAGGCTCACGCGGCGGCTGGACGTGTGGACCGAGGAAGTGGATGGCCACCTGATCCCTGTGCGCCTGGAGATGGAGGATCTACAGAGTCGAACCTTCTCCATGCTCCGGGTCGTGTCCGTCCGGTTGGGTCGGGCATGATCGCAACCCCGCTGGTCTCGCAACCCGCACCCGTCGATCGGATGTGGACCACCTCCGGGTAGCCTGCGTCATGTCCAAGTTCTACCGCCAGGCCACGGCGGAGAATCAAGAGGAAGCGCTGAGGAGTCTGGACTCGATCAGTGGTCTGCAGACGAAGACAATGTGATTCCGCTTCCCACGGCGGAGTCCTCCGATGAACGACGAGACGCACAACTCGAAACGAACAGCTTCCACAGACGTGCGTATCGTGCACCCTTCTGCGACACGTACCGAGATGACCTGGATCGTGATGCCGGGCGACTGCAACGCGCTCGACACCGTCTTCGGGGGGCAGGTCTGCTCCTGGATCGACGTGTGCGCCGCCGTCGCGGCTCAGCGGTTCTGCAACTGCAACGTCGTCACGGCGGGCATGGACGGGCTGGTGTTCAAGGCCCCCATCCGCCGCGGCATGGTGGCGGTGCTGCAGGCCCAGGTGAACTGGGCCGGGCGCACCTCCATGGAGGTGGGGGTGCGGGTGGAGGAAGAAGATCCGTTCACGGGAAAGCGGGTGCACACCTCGGCGGCCTACCTGACCTTCGTGGCCGTGGACACGGACCGCAAGCCGTGCCCGGTTCCGCAGCTGCGCCCTCACAGCGAGATCGAGATCCGCCGCCACCGGGAGGCGCAGCAGCGGCGCCAGACGCGGCTGGCCCACCGGGAGCGCATCCGCGCAGGGCGCAACACGCCATGAGCGCGGTGTGGCTGGCCAGCGGCTCGCCGCGTCGACGGGCGCTGCTGACGTGGTGCGGGATCGAGGTGGAGGTGCATCCAGCCGACGTCGACGAGACCCGGCGACCGAGCGACGACCCCGTGGCCCACGCCGAGCGGCTGGCCGCCACCAAGGGGGCCACCGCTCCCGAGGACCGCGTGGTGGTCGCAGCCGACACCGTGGTGCACCAAGGGGACCGCATCTTCGACAAGCCCGTGGACCGGTCCGAGGCGGCTCGCCACCTCGCAGCGCTGTCGGGTGCGCAGCATGCGGTGACCACGGGGGTCTGCGTGGGGCGAGGCACACAGCACACCGTGTTCTCCGTCACCACCCGTGTGCGCTTCCGAGAGCTGTCCACGGCCGAGATCGACGCCTACCTCGCCACCGGCGACGCCGACGACAAGGCGGGCGCCTATGGGATCCAGGGTCGCGCGGGCGCGTTCGTGGGCGAGGTGGTGGGGTCGTGGACCAACGTGGTGGGCCTGCCCGTCGAGGAGACGCTGCAGGTGCTGCGGCAGCTCGGCGTGGAGCCGCACCATGCTCGCTGATCGGCTGGCAGCCGTGCGTGATCGGGTGCAGGCCGCCTGCGCTCGCGCGGGGCGGGACCCGTCGGAGGTGGGTCTGATCGCGGTCTCCAAGACCTGGCCCGCCGCGACGGTCGCGCAGGCCTATGCCGAGGGGCAGCTGCACTTCGGCGAGAGCTACGCCCAGGAGCTGCGCGACAAGGGGCCGCAGCTGCCCAGCGACGTGTGCTGGCACTTCGTGGGGCGGCTGCAGAGCAACAAGGCGAAGTACGTGGCGCCCGTCGCCCATCGGGTGCACGCCCTCGAGACGGTGTCGCAGGCCGAGGCGCTCGCCAAGCGGGCCTCCGGAGAGCTCGGGTGCCTCGTGTCGGTGAACCTCGGCTCGGAGCACTCCAAGGGGGGCGTGCCGCCGCAGGAGGCGCTCGAGCGCTGCGCCACGCTGGGGGAGGTGCCCGGGATCCGCGTGGTCGGGCTCATGACGCTGCCGCCCCGTGTGGAGCTGCCCGAGCAGGCCGCACCCTACTTCGCGCAGCTGGCCGAGCTCGCCGCGACCGGTCGCGACCAGGGGCTGCCCCTGACCGAGCTGTCCATGGGCATGAGCCACGACTTCGAGGTCGCCATCGCGCACGGAGCCACGTGGGTGCGCGTGGGCACCGCCATCTTCGGTCCGAGGCAGGCGCGCGTCAGTTGAAGTCGCGCCCGCCGATCATGCGGGGCATGAACACGCAGAAGGTGGCTCCCACCCCCAGCAGCACGCCTCCGGCGAGCTTGCGTGCGATGGACCAGTCGTCGGGGAACAGCACCAGGCCCACGGCCAAGCCGATGCCTACGAAGAGGCCCAGCCAGATCTGGGTGTCGGTGCGAGCCCAGAGGCCGCCATGGGGTTGGGATTCGGGCTCGGACGTCGGTTGTTCAGGTTCCATGCACTGTCGTACCCAGCGCCGACCCCGATGCCCCCGCAGCGGATCATGGCGGCAGCTCGTGGTGGGTGTCGCGTGCGATCAGGGCGCGTGCCGGGTGGGTGGCCGGGAGGCCGTGGAGCACGAGGGTGAGGTCGTGCAGCAGCCGCGGCGAGCTCGACACCTTGTTGTGGTCCACCACGCTGACCGTGAGCCTCGAGCCGTCGATGATCTCCAGATCGGGGCTCGTCAGCTCCGCCATGGGCTCTGGCCGGCAGCTGCCCAGCCGCTCGTAGCCTCCGTGCACGCGCCGCGAGAGGCGGATCGCCCGATCGTCGCGCGCACAGTAGATCGTCAGACGCTCGCTGAGCTGCGTGGCGCGTGGCAGGTAGCGTCGGGCGAACACCGACGTGTCGATGTCGGGGGCCGACAGGATCAGCTGCTGCAGCGGACGCCGGGGGGTGTCGGACATCTGCAGATCCAGCAGCGCGTCGGCCACCACGCGGGTGCCCAGCGAGTGTGCGAGCACCGACACCTCCGCGTCGACGGGTCCGTCCACCGCCAACAGCCGGTCGAGGAGCTGCGCGAAGGCCGGGCTGGACCTCGCGGCGGCGTTCTCGTCGAAGGTGTACTTGGCCCCCGCCAGCGGGGTGCCTCCGTGGGACGGCCAGCTGAACAACACCGGCACCACCGCCGTGCGCACGTCGTGGCTGATCTGGGCGGTGCGGCGCGCGGCGTAGGCGAAGCTGTTGTTGAAGCCGTGGACGTAGGTGAGCACGGAGGCGCCCCGGCTCTGAGCCGCGAGGCGGGACTCCCACTCCTCCACCGGCAGCACGTCCACTCGGCTCACCGACAGCGCCTTCTCCAGCTTCCCCGCGGGGTGGTTCTCCGGCACGTGCACGGTGACGATTCCGTACTCGAGGGTGCCCGCATCTCGAGGGTGGTACCAACGTCGCGCGCGGCGCCAGGGCTCTCGGTTCGTCGCGTAGAACACCTCGACCTCGGTGGCCGGTCGGCCCACCGCGATCAGGCGGCTCTCCACCAGGCTGAGGCGCGCCCGACGATTCACCAGGCCGCGCTCCAGCCGGCTCGGGCAGCGCTCGGTCGCAGCCGGCTCGCCTCGGGTGTCGAGGCACATTCCCGACCAGCGGGTCTCCGCCTTGGTCGTGCGCGAGGTCCGACGCATCACCTGCCGCTCCAGGCGGGGGCGCGGATCGGGAGGGGCCGCTCGGGCACTCCCGAGGACCATGGTGAGAAGCAGCACGTCCATCGCAGGCCGACGTATCTAGAAGGTGAACTCCACCGCCACCGCCCCGTCATCCGACGAAAGCGTCACCGAGCGGGTCTGGCGGGTGGCGGGCTGGCCGGGGACCACCGCGCTCACGCTGTGAGGCCCTGCGTCGGTCACGTGGTTCTGGGGGGTGTAGCCGATGGGGCGGCCATCCACGTACACCAGCACCTTTCGGTTGCTCCGGATCCGGAGCGTCGGAGGACCGGCCTCCGTCTGGGGGGCTGCAGCCGGCGTCTCGGTCCGGTCACCACGGCGGGCTCGCCTCGAGGGAGGCTCGGGCTTGGGGCGAACCTTGGTGGCCGGGGGGCGAGGCGCCGTCATCGGCTCGACCACGTCGGGAGGGGCCGAGCCTGGCTGAGCGTCGAGTCCCGCCTTCGGCGGCTCGTTCGAGATCAGGCCCTCCTGCACGGGGCGAGGGCGCTCGATGACGAACAGCACGATGATCAGGATCAGCGCCAGCCCGAAGATCCCCATCCCCACGAAGGCCACCCCTCGGAGAAGATCGCTGGAGCCGCCGCCACCTCGGCCCGTGCGCTCCTGGCGCCGTCGCTCGTCGGCCCAGCTGATGGGATCGAAGGTGTCCGCGGCGGGGGGCGTGTCGTCGATGTAGGAGGGCTGGTCGCCCAGCCCCTCGCTCACGGGGGTTCGGCTGCGCGTGGCGGGCTGCGGTGTGAGGTTGTCCATCACACCGGGGATGGGGGGATCGGCGAAGACCTGGGGCGCCACGTAGGCCGGAGACTCCTGGCCCACGTCCCCCAGCTCCAGGGCCACCGGAGCGTCGACGGGAGCAGGGGTGTGCAGCGAGGGCTCTTCGTCTGCGTCGGTGGCCTTCGCCGTGGGTGCCTGCGCCTCCGTGGCCGAGCCGAGCTTCGAGGGTAGCGGAGCAGGTCGGGAGCTCGGAGGCTGCAGGGGAGCGGGCTCCGGATCGTTGTCGTAGTGCTCGGGAGGCGATGCCTCGGGCTGCTCCGAGGGTGCCTCGTCAGCGAGGGCGGCAGGCTCGAACTGGCCGGGAGAAGGAGCGTCGAGGACCTCGTCCGTGGGGAGCGGTGCGGGTCGGGTCGAAGCGTCGACCGTTGGCTCGGGCGCCACTGGTGGCTCTGGCTCCACGATGGGTGCCGGGGCCACCTCGGCGATGGGGGCTGGCGGCGTCTCGGCGATGGGTGCCGGGATCGGCGGTGCCGGGGTTGACTCCGCCTCGGCCGCCGAGCGCGCCCAGGAGGGGAGTCCCACGTCGAGATCCGCCGGGGCGTCGACGGGCGGCGCTGGCTCGCTCGAAGGAAGCGGGGGCGGGGGCTGCTCGATCTCCACCGCCGGGAGCGGGGGCGGAGCCTCCAACGCCGTGGGCATCAGCGCCTCGTCCAGGACCTCGGGAGAGGAGTCCTCCGAGGCGATGGGCTCCTCGTCGGCCAGCTCGGCCAACACCGAGGGGATGGGGTCAGCGGCGCTGGAGGGCGGCTCTGGAGGCAGGGAGGCGGTCCCTACGCCGAAGGGATCGGGCGGAGCCATGTCGACGGTGGGAGCGGTGGCCTCGTCGGCGGCCGTCTCGGGCTCTGGGGGCGCCGCCGGAGCGGCTCCCTGCGTGATCTCTGCCATGGCCTCCGCCTCGGCCCGAGCCATGAGGTCGGGGTCGATGGCCATGGTGAAGATGGCTTGGGGGGCTGTGTCGAGGGTGTCTGCGTCGTCGCCCGCCGGGTCGGGCAGGGCAGGCTCGGCCGGGGTCTCCGGCTCGGGCGCTGCAGGGGCCTCCGGCTCGGGCGCTGCGGCCGGCTCCGGCTCCGCTTCGGTGGCGGCGAGCGGCTCGGTCTCCGTGGCGCCCTCCGCCTCAGGTTCAGCGGCTTCGAGCTCCTCCGCCTCTGGATCCGATACCGCCTCGATCTCCGATGCCGGCTCGGTCTCGTCGACCTCGGTCTCGTCGACCTCGGTCTCGGCCGTCTCGTCGAGCTCGGTCTCTTCCTCGTCGAAGTCGTCGGTGGCGGCGAGCAGCGCCGAGTCCTCCGCCAAGCCAGCGGACAGGGGGGTGGGTTGGGCGGCCTGCTCGTCGGCGGAGGGCTGCGTGCCCTTGGAGTTGATCAAGCTGCGGCGTCGGCGACCCATTGAAGCCCCTTTAACCTTCGAAGACGGTCGCCAGCTCCGCGGGGATGTCTCCTCCGTCGGCGATGGCGCGCACCTGCTCCACGCGGTTGCCTACCACACTCACCACGCTTCCGATGTTCGAGGGCCGGATGTGGAGCATCCCAGCCTCCGCCAGGGCCGTCAGACTGTGCTGTAGAAGCTCCTGTTCCTCGGGGGGCAGTCCCCGCAGCACGTTGTCGACGCGTGTGGCGGACTCGTCGATGTGCTTGCGCAACAGCAGCTGCAGCAGGGCGGCTCGGACCCGCTGACGCTTGGGGTGGGGGTCTGCGGGCAGCTGCACCGTGTCCCACCAGGGCAGATCGATCTTGCCCAGCTCCCGCAGTCGCTGCACCAGGTCGGGGCTCAAGGCGAAGGGCCCCTGCGGGACGGCTCGCGCAGCCACCAACAGGCGCACCACCTCGAAGGGGTCCACCCCCAGGCGTCGCGCCGTTCCCGTCAGCGTGAGCGGCTTAAGCTCCTCCAGCATGGGTGACCTCCTGCTCTTCTGCGGCTTCCTCTTCGGGGGGCATGACGAAGTCGGCGTCCACCTGTGATGCGGTGGCGAGTACTGCGGCGCCTCCCAGCTCGGGGGCACCCGAGAGCAGGACGGCGAGGCGGTCCTCGAACATCGTGAGGAACGGCCCTGGTGCACCCACCAGGTCCACCTCCACCGCGAGCAGGCCCATGTGGCCTCCGGCCATCGGGTCCACCTCGCTGAAGCCGCTGCCCAGCGCTGCCTCGTGGATGGCTTGCACCACGCGCGCAGCGAGCCAGGTCTGCAGCCCATCTTGCCGGTCCACCCAGCCGAAGTGGACACGGTCCGAGACGGGGATGACCACCACCAGCAGCTCCGGGGTGCCCTCGGGCGCGTCCACCGAGTAGACCACCTCCACCCGCAGGGGCTCGGCCTTGATCTCCACGGGAACGCTCAGCAACGCGTGTACGTGCTCTTGGAGCCGCTCGCTGATGCGGTGGTGGTGCTGGGTGACCACGGAGCGGTAGCTCTCGGGCAGGCTCGACAGGTTGGGCTCCACCGCCACCTTGAACTGACGGTACTCGTCGACGAGGGGAGCCACGGCACTCTGACGCAGCGTGGCCTCGAGGTTGGCGAGCCGCTTGCGGGTGGCGTCAGCGACCTGGGCCTCTCGCTTCTCGAGGGCCTGCGACTGCTCCCGCATCACCGTGAACAGCGTCTGGTGGCCCCGATCGAGGCCCCGCCTGGGTAGCGAGGCCACCTTGCTCAGCAGGTCGTCGCGGAAGCGCGCCAGCGCCTGCTGCTGCTGCTCCAGGTTCGAGATGGCATTGGCCAGGTTTCGGAGCTCGTCGTCGGTCTCCTTGAGCTCGGCAGTGTGGCGACTCTCTTCCTCGCGTCGCCACCGCTCCACCTCTTGGAGGGCGTCGGCCACCAGTCGGAGCGATGTTGTGGCTCCCATCAGGACTCCATCATGGTTCGTTGTCTGTGCAGGCGCCCCAGAGGCCTCTGCGGCTCCGCTGCGCACGTTGGAGGGCCGAGTCGAGGCGCCCCTGGAAGGCCAATGTACCCGCGATCTCCTCTGGGAACGCATCGGCGAGCCCGAGGCCCAGCAGCGCCTCGTTCACGAGGATCGCCGGCTGCGCGGGGTCGAGGTACCAGCTCCAGAGGAACTCTTCCAGCTCGGGATCGTTCAGCGCGCGGTCCAGGTCGTCTCCCACGAGCCACAGGTACGCCAGCGTCCGCTCGAACGGATCGGTGCACGTGCGGTCGAAGGACACGGTGACCTCGGCCGTCTGGAGGAGGTCGCGAAGATAGTCCCAGGCGACGTCGGCATGACACTCCGCTGGCTCCCCTGGCTTCTCGGTCTCCGGCGCGTCGATGCCCAGCAGCCGGATCCGATCTCCGCTGTCGGCACCGCATCCGTTCAGGTCTACGGTGTCTCCGTCGATCACGCAGGCCACTGGCACGTTCTCGTCCTCCACGTCGCAGGGCGTGAACGGCCGCGGATCGAGGGGGGGCTCATCGAGCAACGGCAGGTCCGGGGCCTGGTAACAGGCCAGCAGGATTCCGGTGAGCACGTCTCGACCTCCGGCCGGATGCTACCAGCCCCTGTCAGGGAGCGGACCCGTCGGATCGATTCCGCTTTCGCTTCTTGCGCCTGCTGCGGCCCTTGGAAGGGGGTCCCGGCTGGCTGGACGTGGCCTCCGGCGAGGTCGGCTCGGTCGACGCAGCGGTGCTCACGCGCACGTCGTAGTCGTGCTCCAACAGGCGAACGCGCGAGGTGAGGCCGTCGGGGGTCTCGCTCTGGATGAGGTGCAGGCCGGGCGCGACCTGCAGCCCCTCGGAGCCGGTGAGGTGCCGGCCGTCGATCCACGCCGAGCCCTGCCCTTGGGTGCGGATGGTGATGAGTTGCTCCGCCTGATCGTCGCGCACCCGGCTCCACAGGTGGCGCAGTCGAGAGCCCACCATGTTGCCGGGCCGTCCCTCCTCGGTGTGCTGCACGGCCACGGCCCGCTGGATGGCTTGGTCGATGGCCAACGAGTCGTCGAGGGTGAGGGCCACGTGGGCGTCGAGCCAGTACAGCTCGAGCAGCTCGGTGTTGCTCACCACCCGGGGCTGGCACCCCAGTGCGGAGGCGGCCCGGTTGGCGAGGCGTCGAGCCAGCACGAGATCGGCGTCGTGGTACGCACGCCAGGCCTGGGTCACGAGGACCCCGACGTCTGGGCACGGCGCTCCCCACGCCGCCTGCACCATCCACCACAGGCCCAGCATCAGGGGCTCACCGGACACTTGCCCACGTGGACCTGTCGCGTGGGCACCATGAGGCAGTAGTCCGTGGCTCCTTCTTCCAGCTCGATGGAGAAGGACACCCACCGATCGTCGTCCTTCACCTGAGCTCCGACCACCTTGGTGGGCACCTTCACGATCTGCGGCGCGTGGCCCACGGAGCCCTGGCCGGCCACCCGGATCTCGGAGCCGTAGGGGAACGTCTGCAGGCGCACCTTCGTGAGGGTGGGTGGGGCCGCGGGTCGAGGGGAGGGCTTGGGCTTCACGGGCGCAGGAGCGGCCTGGGTCGGCGCCCGATCCGCCTCGGGCGGCGGCGTCGGGGCCGGGGTGGTCGACGTCTCGGCTCTCGTGGGCTCCTCCACGCTGCCGGGGAACTTGGCTGACACCACGGCGCCCACCATGACGGCGATGGCGGCCATGGCCACCATGGACAGCAGCCCGAAGAACCCGACCCAGACCACCCAGTCCGAGCCCCCCGACCGTGGCGTGCCGAGGAGGTCGGGGTCCGACAGCTCGGGGTCCGACAGCCCGCCCTCGGTGGGCTCGGACAAGGAGTCCTGGGGGCTCAAGGTACCCAGGCTGTCGCGGTCCATGAGCACTGTGGATTCCTGCATGCCCGCGCTGGTGGTGGACTGCAGGCCGCCCAATGCGTCGAGCACCTGGCCGCCGGGGCGAGGGAGGTGCTCCACGGTGGGCTCCAGCTCCTCGGTGATGAGCGGACCGCCAGGCAGCAGGTCGTCGTCGGACAGGGAGTCGGAGATGCCCGGAAGCAGCGGCGAGGACACCACCTGACGTCGCTTGAGGTGCTCGTCGGGGGGGATGGAGGCCCCTGCACCGAGCGAGCCCGACAGGCTGGACACCAGCGACGAGCGCGGCCCCGTGGAGGCCGTGGCCCCGGTGATGGAGTCGCGGGATGCGAGCGGCATCATGGGGATGTCGGGGTCGAAGGGCTCGGGTGGCACGTCGGGCTCGGGTAGCGGCCGCCCCAGGATCAGCTCCTCCTCGACCTCCCAGGGAAGCTCCCCCGAGAGCACCTCCGCCAGGGTGTCGCAGTCTGGCATGCGATCGCCCGGATCGAGCCGTAGGCAACCCAGGATGGCTTGGTTGATCCGGTCGGGGAGCTCGGGCACGTGGCGTCGCGGGGGCAGATAGTCGGCGTCGACCACGGCGTTGTAGATGGCCAGCGCCTGATCGCCGGGGAATGCTCGCTGGCGTGTGGTCAGCTCGTAGAGCAGGCAACCCAGCGACCAGATGTCGGCGCGCTGATCCACGGAGCGCGCGTCTCGGATCTGCTCGGGCGCCATGTACGACGGGGTGCCCATGGAGATGCCCGCCTTGGTGTGGGCGGCTCCGGGCTGGTGCACCAGCATCTTGGCCAGCCCGAAGTCGGTGACCTTGGGCACGAACCCCTCGGGGGTGCGCGCCAGCAGCACGTTGGCGGGCTTCAGATCGCGGTGCACGAGCCCTGCGGCGTGCGCGGCCCTCACGCCGTCGAGGATGCCGGCGAACAGCAGCTCCGCGTCGCTCATGGTGAGCCGGTAGCGCTTCAGCGCCGCCTCGAGCGAGGGTCCCTCCACGAACTCCATCAGCAGGGCCGGGGCGCCCTGCAGCTCGAGCACGTCGTCGACGGCCACCACGTTGGCGTGCTGCAGCGTGGACTGCACCCGGCCCTCGCGCAGCATACGCTCCCGGATGGCGGGGCTGCTGATGGAGAGCACCTTCAGCGCGTGCTGGGTGCCGGCCTCCACATGGGTGACCAGGTGGACGACGGCCGTACCCCCGGCGCCGAGGGGGCGCTCCACGCGATAGCCCTGAACGACCTGCCCGACCTCTAGCTTCACGCGGTCTCGTCCCCACCAGGATGGCGGTGCACACCATAGCCCATCAGCTGGTGACAGGCGCTGTCGGCGGGTGTCGCGGCTACACCACCAGGTTCACGAGGCGACCTGCGACATAGATCTCGCGCCGCAGCTCCTTGCCCTCCAGGTACTTGGCCACGTTGGCGTCTTCCTTGGCGATGCGGAGCACGGTGGCTTGATCGGCGTCGGCGGCGATCTCGATTCGGGCGCGGACCTTTCCGTTGACCTGCACGGCGATGGTGATGGTGTCGGAGACCAAGGCGCTGTCATCGTGCTCGGGCCACTCGGCGTAGGCCAGGCTCTCGGTGTGTCCCATGCGCTGCCACAGCTCCTCGGCGAGGTGGGGGGCGAAGGGAGACAGGATGCGCACGAAGGCCTCGCAGGTCTGCTGGCTCGGCAGCTGCCCCTTGCACGCGTTCACGAACTCCATCATGCGGCTGATGGGCGTGTTGAACTTCAGGCCCTCGATGCCGTCGGTGGTCTCCTTGATGGCCACGTGCAGCGCGCGGTTCACCGCCTCGGAGGTGTCGCCGAAGGCCTTGAGCTGGTCGCTGTCGTCGACGAACAGCCGCCAGGTGCGCCCGATGAACCGGCTGATCCCCTCGCAGCCGCTGGTCTGCCAGGGCTTGACCTGCTCCAGGGGGCCCATGAACATCTCGTACATGCGCAGCGTGTCGCCGCCGTAGCGCTTCACGATGTCGAGTGGGTCCACGCTGTTGTTGAGCGACTTGCCCATCTTGCCGAGCTTCTGCTCGACGGGCGTGTCCGTCTCCCGCACGAACCAGTCGGTCTGAACGGCCTGCTGGTTCCACGAGCTCGTCATCTGCACCGGTGCGTCGGTGCGCTGCTCCACGTCGTCGGGGTGGTGGTACTTGCCCGACGCGTCGCGGTAGGCGTAGGCCAGGATCATGCCCTGGTTGAACAGCTTGGTGAAGGGCTCGGGGGTGGGCACCAGGCCGCAGTCGTAGAGCACCTTGTGCCAGAAGCGAGCGTAGAGCAGGTGCAGCACGGCGTGCTCCACGCCGCCGATGTACAGGTCCACGGACTGCCAGTAGTCCACCGCGGCCTTGCCGAAGGGCTCCTCGGTGTTGTGCGGGTCCATGTAGCGCAGGTAGTACCAGCACGAGCCCGCCCACTGCGGCATCGTGTTGGTCTCGCGCGTGGCGGGCTTGCCGTCGACCTCGGTGCGCAGCCAGTCGTCGCCGGCTCGAGCCAGCGGGGGCCGGCCGTCGGCCGTGGGCTTGTAGGCGTCGACGTGGGGTAGCACCACCGGCAGATCCTCGGTGGGGACGGGGGCGATGCTGCCGTCGTCGAGGTGCACCACCGGGAAGGGCTCTCCCCAGTAGCGCTGGCGCGAGAAGAGCCAGTCGCGCAGCTTGAAGTTGACCTTGCCCTCTCCGTGGCCCTCCTTCTCCAGCCAGCGGATGATGGCGGGCTTGAACTCGGCCATGGACAGGCCGTCGAACTCGCCCGAGCTCACCGCACGCCCCTCGCCCGGCCAGGCGGCCTCTTGGAAGTCGTGCTCCTGGTCCATCTGGTAGACGGGCCGGATCTCGAGGCCGAACTTCTTGGCGAAGGCGTGGTCCCGCTCGTCGTGGGCGGGCACGGCCATGATGGCGCCGGTGCCGTAGGTCATCAGCACGTAGTCGGCCACCCAGACGGGGATGGGCTCGCCGTTCACGGGGTTGGTGGCCATGGCCCCGGTGAAGACGCCGGTCTTCTCCTTCTCGGCGGCCAGCTGGCGGTCCATCTCCGAGCGGTTGCGGGCCTGCTCCACGTAGGCCACCACCTCGTCGCGCTGCGCATCGGTGGTGATCTCGGCCACAAGGGGATGCTCGGGGGCCAGCACGCAGTAGGTGGCGCCGAACAGGGTGTCGGGGCGGGTGGTGTACACGGTGAAGCGATGATCGCCACCCTGGATGGGGAAGGTGACCTCGGCGCCTTCGGAGCGGCCGATCCACTGCCGCTGCATCTCGAGCACGCCCTCGGGCCAGTCCAGCCCATCGAGATCGTCGAGCAGCCGCTGGGCGTAGGCCGTGATCTTGAGCATCCACTGCTTCATGTTGCGCCGCTCGACGGGATCGCCCGTCTCCACGTAGCGCCCGTCCACCACCTCTTCGTTGGCCAGCACCGTGCCCTGGGCGGGGCACCAGTTCACGGGCACCTCGGCCAGGTAGGCGAGGCCTTGCTCGTGTAGCTTCAGGAAGATCCACTGGGTCCAGTGGTAGTAGTCGGCCTCGCAGGTGGAGACCTCCCGCTCCCAGTTGAAGGAGAAGCCGAGCTTCTGCATCTGCGTGCGGAAGTAGGCGATGTTCTCCCGCGTGATCTCGGCGGGGTGGCGGTTCTCCCGCTGGGCAGCGCGCTCGGCGGGCAGGCCGAAGCTGTCGAACCCGATGGGGTTGAGCACGGCGAAGCCCTTCATGCGCTTGTAGCGGGCCACGATGTCCACCGCGGTGTAGCTCTCGGGGTGGCCGACGTGTAGGCCCGAGCCGCTCGGGTAGGGGAACATGCACAGCGCGTAGAACTTGGGCTTGTCTGCGTCTTCGGTGACGTGGAAGGTGCCGTGCTCCTCCCAGTACTGCTGCCACTTCGACTCGATCTTCAGGTGATCGTAGGCCGCCATCGCTTGTCTTCTCCGATCGTGCCGCTGCTCTATCCGACCGTCGCGCCACCGTGTCGCTCTCGGTTTTCTTTTCCGTGGCGGGCGGGTCGTGGGTCCGATCGGGTTGCGATGGAGGACGGATGAGACGAGCGACGATCCTGACCCTGGGCCTCTGGCTGACGGGCTGCCCCCAGGGCTCCACGGACGACACGGACACCGACACCACGACGCCCACGGAGACGGCCGACACGGGCGACACCGACACCACCGACACGGACACCGACACCACCCCCACCGGCGACACCGGCACGCCGACCGAGCCCACCTCGGACCTGACCTTCGATCTGCAGGGAGCCTGGCCGGGCACGGCCATCAACCTGACGCGCTTCGACCCGGAGTCGGGCGCCATCCTCGACGAGCTGGCCTCGGAGAGCGTGACCTCGGCGCTGCACACCATGGCCGTGCCTGATCCCGATGGTCTCGTGTCTTTGGACAAGGACGACCCGAACGTGCGGGGCGCCATCTACACGGCAGCTGCCTTTGCGGACGACGACAGCGACGGCGTGCACGACCCAGGCGAGCTCTATGTGGGCCTGGCACCACCGCTGCTGTTGTTCCTGGAGGTGGACGGCGCGTTCCCCATCGATCTCGCAGGGCTGGGCCTCGTGGAGGGCTGGAACGCCCTGCTGGTGGACGACAAGAGCCTGGAGGTCCTGCCCATCGACGACATCCCGCTCCCGCTGCCCGAGGCCTCCTCCGCCACCGTTCGCGGGACCTACGACGAGAAGGCGGAGCTACGCCTGGCCACGTTCCCCATCACGGCCTTCGGTCAGAAGAGCTGGCCTGCCGCCCTGGTGGACGACGCCCTAGGCGCCACCTGGGAGATCACGGTGACCGACGAGCCACCCCTGGACCACCAGATCACGGGTAGCCCCTACTTCCCCGACGGCTCCGCCGTGGTGCTGGTGGGGGGCTACATCGACAACGACGACGACGACACCCTCACGCTGGCCGACACCATCGCCTACACGGCGTGTACCCCGGAGGGAGACCAGGTGTCGCTGACCTGGCTGCCCCAGAGCGACGACCTCCAGGTGACGGTGTTCCTGGGGGGTACCTGGGGCTGGCTGGTCACCCTGACCGAGGACGACTTCATCGTGCTGCCCAGCCCGGCGGAGGGCCTCGTCATCGGGCCGTGCGACCCGCCGAAGAAGCCCTAGGCGCGGATCTCGGGGGCGCAACCTCGGGCTGCGCACGCCGAAGCGTAGGGAGAGGCTGCGAATCGGTTGGCGGGCTCACGGCTTCGTGATCCTGCCGATGACGTGGCCGAGCCCTTGTGCTAGATCCAAGAGCCTGACCTTGTTGAAAATGAATATCATTTTCTGGAGAGGGGGGTTCCAACGTGGGTGTCGGGTTCCTTCGGGCAGAGCTGGTTCAGACGTCGCAGGTCTCGTGGCTCGCCCTCGTGGCGCTGTTCGGTGTGGCGGTGGTGCCCCCGCTGGGGTGTGAGGATCCGGGCACCGAGACCGCGGCGGTGGCGCCCGAGGCGGCCATGCTGGCTGCGGTGGGGCCGGAGGTGGTCTGGCCCACCCTCGACCGCATGCAGGCGGCACTCACCGACCTCGACGACGCAGTGAGCGCCTGGGAGCAGGCCGATGGCGACGACGCGGCTCGTGCCCGGGCGCGCGATGCCTTCTTGGCCGCGATGGACGTGTGGCAGGAGCTGGAGGTCATGCAGGTGGGCCCTGCGGGCTCGTCCCTCACGACCACGGCGGGCCTGGACCTGCGCGACGAGGTCTACTCCTGGCCCACCGTCAACCCCTGTCGGGTGGATCAGGAGACGGTGCGGGCCGCGTTCGACGAGCCGGCTTTCTTCCAGGACAACCTGGTCAACACCTATGGGCTCGACGCACTGGAGCACCTGCTCTACGCTCCGGCGGACAACGTCTGCCCGAACCAGGTGGACATCAACGCCGAGGGCAGCTGGGAAGACGCTGGCCCCGATGGGATCTCCGCCCTTCGCTCCGCCTACGGGCGGGCGGTGGTGGACGAGGTGGCTCGTCAGGTGAGTGCGCTGCAGGCCCAGTGGTCGGAGCAGGGCGAGGACTTCGGCACCCTGCTGTCGCAGCCAGGCACGGCCGGCTCTCCCTACGCGACCGGGCAGGAAGCCACCAACGCGGTGTTCGACGCGTTGTTCTACCTGGAGACCAGCACCAAGGATCGAAAGCTCGCCGATCCGCTGGGGCTGGGGGACTGCTCCACGGCGTGCGAGGCGCTGGCGGAGGGGATGGCCTCGGACAGCTCGGCCGTGTGGGTGGCGGGGAACCTGCGAGGGTTCCGCCTGCTGTTCACGGGCGGCCAGGGCGCCGGCTTCGACGATCTGCTGCGGGACCTGGGCCACTCGGACGTGGCGGATCGCGTGCTGACCCACACCGACGAGGCGCTCGCCCTCGCCGAGGCACCCGACGCGGTGATCGACGAGGCGCTGTACGAGGCCGTGAAGCGGGTGACGGACGATCTCAAGGGAGATCTGGCCACGGCCATGGCGCTGCGCATCCCGGCGGAAGCGGCAGGCGACAACGACTGAGCATGTTGCCTGTAGTTGCCAGCGCCCTCGCGTCCGTCGCGGCCTGGGGCCAGCCCGTTTCCGACGCGGATGACGACGACGATGCCGACATCGAGATCGTGGTGGTGGAGGACGGCGCACCTCGCGTGACGGGCTCAGCCTACGTGGTGGGGGCCGAGGATCTGGAGCAGTACGAGTCCAACGACATCCACGCAGTGGTGGGCAAGGTGCCTGGCGTGTACGTGCGTGGAGAGGACGGGTTCGGGCTGCGGCCCAACATCGGCATCCGCGGCGCCAACGCCGACCGCTCGGCGAAGATCACGCTGATGGAGGACGGGGTGCTCTTGGCCCCTGCCCCCTACGCCGCACCGGCGGCCTACTACTTCCCCATGGTCACGCGCATGGTGGGGCTCGAGGTCTTCAAGGGACCTGCGGCCATCCAGCACGGACCGCACACGGTGGGTGGGGCCATCAACCTGCTCACGCGGTCGATCCCCGACGGTCTCGCAGGGGCCATCGATGTAGGGGGCGGCAGCTTCCGCACGGCCAAGGCACACGCATGGGCAGGAGGCTCGGGTCGTCGCTTCGGGTGGCTCGCGGAGGGGGTGCTGCTGCACTCGGGTGGCTTCAAGGAGCTCGACGGGGGCGGGCCCACGGGCTTCGACCACGGCGAGCTCATGCTGAAGGGCCAGTGGCGCACGCGCACCTCGGGCCTCGATCTGAAGCTCGGGTACACCGCCGAGACGTCCTACGAGACCTACCTGGGGCTCCATCCCGACGACTACGCCGACACGCCGTTGCGGCGCTACGCCGCCAGCCAGGCGGGCCTGATGGTGTGGGATCGCACCCAGGCCGAGCTCGCCTGGCCGCTGCAGCTGAGCGACGACGTGGAGCTGCGCACGGTGGCCTACCACCACGGCCTGGTGCGAGCTTGGACCAAGTTCAACCGCTTCGCCGGGGGCCCCGACGTGCACGCGCTGCTGCAGCAGCCCGCGGGCGGCCAGTCGGCGGTGTTCCTGGCGGTGCTGCGGGGCGACGAAGACAGCACCACCGAGGAGCAGGCGCTGCAGATCGGCACCAACGATCGGCGCTTCGTGGCTCAGGGGGTGCAGTCGACGCTGCGCTGGCGCCACACCGCAGACGGCTGGGCGTCTCGGTTCGAGGCGGGGGTGCGGGTGCACTCCGACCGGCTGGACCGCCTCCACACCGAGGATCCGCACCAGATGCGCGACGGCGTGTTGGTGCGCGATCTGGAGGCCGACACCGAGGTGCTCGTGGACAGCCGGGCGCGGGCGCTGGCGGTGGCGGCCCACGTGCACGACGACCTGGAGCTGGGGGCGCTGCACGTGGTGCCTGGGGCGCGGGTGGAGTCGGTGCGCACGTCGCGCAGCGACGTGGACCAGCCGCCGGTCACGAACACGGTGGTGCTGCCTGGCTTGGGGCTGCTCGCCGAGGTGGCCGAGGGGGTGGATCTGTTCGGAGGGGCCCACCGCGGGTTCTCTCCGGTGGCGCCTGGGCAGCCCCCCGAGGTCGTGCCCGAGTCGAGCTGGAACCTGGAGGCCGGGCTGCGCGCGGGAGGCGCCGGGCAGCGGCTCGAGCTCGTGGGCTACGTCAACGACTACGTCAATCTCACGGGGCAGTGCACCATCAGCGGTGGCTGCGACGGAGATCTGCTGGACCAGCAGTTCAACGGCGGTCGCGTGTGGGTGGCGGGCGTGGAGGCGGTGGCGCAGCGGGAGTGGCTGCTCCCGGGCCGGGTGCGGCTGCCGGTGGAGGCGACCTACACCTACACGTTCACCCGCTTCCGCACGGGCTTCGTGAGCGGGTTCCCGCAGTTCGGCAACGTGGCCATCGGCGATGCGCTCCCGTACGTGCCGGCCCACCAAGGAGCGCTGCAGGTGAGCCTGGCGAGCCCTCGGGTGCGGCTGGGTGCGGCGGTGCGCGGACGCAGCGGCATGCTGGATGCCGCCGGCACGTTCCCGGTACCCGACATCGGCGGGATCCCTGCGCTGGTGACGGTGGACGCGGCCTTGGACGTGCGCCTGACAGACCACTGGCTGCTGTACGTCACGGGAAGCAACCTCGGCAACGCGCTGCCGGTGGTGGCCTGGCGACCCTTCGGGGCGCGGCCGCAGGCGCCGCGTCAGCTCATGCTGGGCATCAAGGTGGACGCCGCGCGCTCACGCCGTGGGTCTCCCTGAGGCGTGTTGGCGAGCAGCTGCTCGGCCATGGTGCGGGCATCGGGCTCGCTGCGGGCCCGGGCCACCAGCGCCAGCAGGTAGGCGTCTTCCCAGACGGGTCGCTTCACGAGGCCAGCGGCGGTGTCGGCGAGCTCGAGGGCGCGCTCGCGCTCTACACCGTCCTCCAGGTACAGGGTGGCCAGCATCCGATGAGCGTCGAGATCGGGGGGCTGGAAGCCGCACTTGCCCGGTGCACAGTGGGTGGCCTCCATGCCTGCCTCCAGCGCGCGCATCGCCTCCACCCGGTGCTCGCCCTTCAGGCGGATGCGGGCGAGCAGCGCATACAGCGGCATCGCCTTGGGGGAGCGTCGGATGAGCTCGGTGGTGGTGGCTTCGGCTTCCTCCAGCGCATCGGTGGCCGCCAGGAGCTGTGCGAACAGGAATCCCCCCTGCTCGGGGTCGCGGCGACGGACCTCCCGTAGCGCCCGCAGGGCGCCGTGCGGATCGCCCGACTCGGCGAGCAGCTGCGCCAGGTAGGTGCCGGAGTGCACCCGCCCCATGGGGTGATGGCCTTGGGCCAGGTCGCCGAACTGGCGCACGGCGCGCGCAGCAGCGCTCGGATCTCCCAGGGCGTGGGCTGCGCGCGCCCGCTCCCACTGCACCAGCGCAGCGTCGTCGGGCAGGGCGAGCAGGCTCTGGAGCGCCTGGTCGGGCTTGCCGTCCTCCAGCGCGAGCACGGCCTGGGCGAAGTCGGCGCCCAGTGAGGCCACGCCCTTGCGCAGGTCCTCGGGGTAGTTCTCCACCAGCAGCGCCACGCGCTGCTCCACCTCCTCCCGGTCGGGATCCAGCAGATCGCCCGGCGCCTGGCGGTCGAGCCAGCTCGGGCCACCCGTGAGGCCCAGGGGATCGGCGGCGAGCAGGCGTGCTTGCTCCTGCTCCTTGGCGCGCTGATCGGCTTCGCTGCGGGAGGCCCGGATCTCGCGCATCTCGCGGCGCGCCGTCCGGAACTCCTCCTCGAGGCCGCCGTGGTGGAACTGATCGGCCAGCTCGAGGTGGATGTGCACCCGATGGTCGTCGTCGGCGCGGGCGTAGCCCACGGCAGCCTCGAGGTTCTGGCGGGCGAGCTGGGTCTCGGCCTCCACCAGCACGTCACGGGCCTGCGGCAGGTCCACGCCGAGCACCTCGAGGCGCGCCTCGTCTGGTCGGCCGTTGTCGAGGAAGCGCTTGGCGCGCACCACCCGATCCTCGGGGGAGGGGAACAACCAGGAGAGCAGGCCCATCAGTGTACCTCGGCTTCGTCGGCGAGTTGATCTGTACCGTCCTCGGGAGCGGCGGGGTCGTACTCGGCGGGGGGGCCCCAGCGGCGGTACTCCGACACGAACATCAGCGACCGCGGGAGCACCCGGTCCACGTAGAGCACGCCGTCGAGGTGGTCGCACTCGTGCTGCACGACGACGGCGCCGTGGCCTTCGATCTCGAGCACTTTCTCGGATCCGTCCAGATCGAGGGCGGTGAGCCGGATGTGGTCTGGCCGCTCCACGAGGCCGCGCATGCCCTCCACCGACAGGCAGCCCTCCCAGGTGCGGCGCGTGCTGTCGGCGAGCACCTCGATCTCGGGGTTGATGAGGAACTCCACGCCGCGCTCGTCGTCGATCACGAGCACCACCACGCGCAGCAGCGCATGGACTTGGGGTGCGGCGAGACCGGCGCCGTCGTACTCCTCCATGGTGTCGAGGAGATCTCGGCAGAACTGCTGGAAGCCGGGATGGGCGAGCTCCTCGCGGGTGACCTCGCGGGAGCGTTCGCGCAGAATGGGGTGGCCGAGCTGAGCGACCTTGAGGATGGCCATGGGAGCTTCTCCGAACCTCGTCCTTAACGTCGCCACACCTCGGCAGGAACTCCCCACGCCACCAGGACGAGGCCTGGGCCTCGGTGTTGGATACAAAATCGACACGAATCAGGGCTTGTCGACCCTGGACCCAGACGGCAGTCGATTGGGAAGGGGGGGACAGAGATGGTCGGTTGGGTGTCACTGGCGCTGGTGGTGGGGGAGTCGCCACGGTGGATCGAGCACATGGACCTGGCTCTGGGGGACGTGACGGTCGAGGTGGAGGGCGCACTGGCCTTCGAGGTGCGGGACGACGACCGCAACGAAGTCGTCGGGCACGTCGTGGTGGGGAATGGGGAGGCGCGCTGGCCGCTGGTGGCGGAGTGGGAGACCTACCGCTGGCTCGGGACCCTGGCCCAGGGTGGCGATGCAGACCACGACGTGCTTCTGTCTGCGATGGCGGAACGTCGATGGCAAGAGTCCATCGAGGCGCTCCTGTTGATCGGCGGCGAGGCCTCGCTCCGGTAGCAATTCGACGAGCTTCCCCACGTGAACGTCAAGGGCCGCACGGTGAGCTGGACGGATTCCGCCACGGATCAGGAGCAGGTCGTGGTGACGGCCCAGCGGCTCCAGGGGGCGCATCGCGTTGCCAAGACCGTGCTGGCGCGCAGGAGCACTCGACTGGCGGCAGTGGGGCTCGATCCCGCTGAGATGGTGGCGGAGGACAGGCTTCGCAGCGGGGCTCGACGCACCTTGGTGGAGTGGAAGACCGGGCGGAGCTGGCATCGATTCCGGGACGCGTCGTCGGTGTGGACGGACGACTCGTGGCTGACCTGGGTCGAGGACCCCACTGCCGCCGTGGACGATCGGTATCGGGAGGTCATCGCGGTCCATGGTCGGCAGGGGGTGGCTCCGTGGACGGTGCTGTGGGGGGTGCCTCACCACGAGCCTCCGTCGATGGTCCACCCGCAGTCCGCTCGATCGAGCGTGGAGATCGGGCTCGACGAGGAAGAAGACGCGTTGAACGTCGAGGTGCGATCGGAGATGACCGTCGCGGCTCCGGATGCCGTGTCCTACGTGAACGTGGAGCTGCCACGCGCCCCGGGGGCCGACGCGATCCCCGAGCTCCGGATGGCGGGGGAGCGGGCGACCCCTGCCGGCGTTCCCTGGGGGGTGTTCCCGTCCGCGTCCGACACGTCCCGAGGCCGGTGGGTGCTTCCTCGGAGTGCGGGCCCAGAGCCCACACAGATCGAGGTGTCCTGGCGCTTGGGCCTGTCGACGGACAGCAGGCTCGACGTTCGCTCGTGGGCGATGAACAGCCTCCGAGCCTGCGAAGTCAATCCCGTTGTCGACCGTGCGGCGGCTCAACGAGCCAGCAGACGCGGTCCATCGGCTGAAGGCGGGCTCGTGAGCTTCGGTGGCTCCGAGGGGTGTCCAGCTCGGGACATGCCCCGCTTCGTGGACGTCGGCTCCGTGCACGTGGGACTGAGCGCGGTCCCGCGACCCCTGGGCTTGCCGGTCGCCTTCCCTGCGGTGGTGGAGGTGGACTCGGCCCTTCCGGAGGGATGGGGCTTCGCCCTGTCGGGCCACCCCACGTCCGGGCAGGTGCTCTCCGTGGGGCAGAGATCGGTCCAGGTGGTGGAACCCACCGAAGCCGGGCTCACCCCGGTCACGGTGATGCAGGACCCGGAGGTGCCGGATCCGAGCGGCCTCCTGTGGACGATCCAGCGCTCTCTTCAGGGTGTGATGCCGTCGTTTCCCTACGCATCCATGGCCTGGGTACAAGGGCCTGACCAGCTGTACTACCAAGGATCCCACGTGGAGCGAGTCTCGCCGCGCCGCCGGGTGGAGCACCCGGCGGGAACGCAGGCGCCGACTCGCCATCTGTTGCCGACGAACAAGCTGGACCCCACGGTGTCCTGGTCGCCAGGCAAGATCTCGGTCCGAGCGACTCGGGGGCTGATGGGGGGGACCATCGGTGCGAAGCAACCGGTGAACGAGGGCATTGCCATGGAGCGTGACGTGGTGGCCGCGATGGCGCTGCAGTGGTGGTCCACTCGACCCTTCTCTCGCCACCAAGCGTGGTTGCCCGAGGCGTTGAGCCTGGTCTACCGGGACCTGTTCACCCAAGAGTACTGGGGGGACGAGGTGGCCAGTGGCTTCCACCAGGAGCAGCAGTCGTTGGTCTCGACGGCCCGGGCCGAGCGGCTGGCGCGCGCCCTCGGGAGCGGCCTTGCTGACCGCGTGGGGCGGTCCGTGTTGCTGGAAGCCCTGGACGGGCTCTACGTGCGGGGACCGCACTCGATGAGCGGGCTGCAGGCGCATGTGGAGCGGGTGAGCGGCGAGTCCCTGGATGCCTACTTCGGCCCATGGGTGCACCTGGACTCCCCCGTCGACGTGACTGTGGAGCTGAAGCGGCGAGGGCGCGTGGCCACCCTCACGAGCGACGTTGTGCTGGATGTCGAGGTTCCGGTGGCCCTCGGGAGCGAGGATGCCGAGGTGCGCTGGGTCCTGTTGAAGGGGGGCGTGGCGAAGGTGCCCCTCGAGGGTGCGTCGGAGCTGTACCTGGATCCTCGTCGCTGGCTGCCACTGCGCTAGAAACGCGCATGATGGATCCCCAGGCCACCGACAATGCGCTGCCCGAGGAGGCGTCGCCGCCGCCGGAGCGAGGATGGCAGCTGGTGGTGGTGTGGTGCGGCGCGGATCCGGGCCGCTGCGGGGAGGCCTACCTGGTGGGAGGCGACCACGCGGCCACGCTGGAGCTGGGCCGGGGGCAGGGGGCGCTCTACCGGTGCCGGCCGGGGCGGCTCGAGCGGCGACCGCCGCTCGAGCAGCGTCACCTGTCGCGCCGCCAGCTGCAGGTGACGGCCCACGGAGAGCGAGGGCTGAGGCTGGTGAACCTGGGGCAGCGCACCCTGCGGGTGGACGGTCGCGAGGTGACCGATGCCCGCGTGCAGGCGGGGGCGGTGGTGGAGCTGGATCGGTGCCTGCTGCTCTGGGTGCAGCGTGCGCCAGCCTTCCTGCACGCCGATCCCGCACCGGCGGACCACGCCTTCGGCCAGCCCGACGCCGACGGCATCGTGGGGGAGTCGGAGGCGGTCTGGGCGCTGCGGGCGGAGCTGGATGCGGCGGCGCGCGCGGGCGAGCCCGTGTTGGTGCTGGGCGAGAGCGGCACCGGCAAGGAGCTGGTGGCGCTGGGGATTGCGCGTCGCTGTGGGCGGCAGCCCGTGGTGAGCCGCAACATGGCCACGCTGTCGCCCGGGGTGGCGGCCGCGGAGCTGTTCGGCAGCGTGCGCGACTTCCCGAACGCCGGTATGCCGGAGCGACCCGGCATGGTGGGTGCAGCGGGCGCGGGGGTGCTGTTCCTCGACGAGCTGGGGGAGGTGGAGCCAGCGCTGCAGGCAGCCCTGCTGCGGCTGGTGGAGGGCGGCGCCTACACGCGGCTGGGGGAGGCGGCCGAGCGGCGAACCGAGGCACTGCTGGTGGCTGCCACCAACCGTGATCCGTCGGAGCTGCGGCTGGATCTGGTGGCGCGCTTTCGGCGTCGGATCACGGTCCCGCCGCTGCGACAGCGTTCCGCGGATCTGCCGCTGCTGGCGGCAGCGCTGCGCCCCGACGCGGCACTGCAGCTGCGGTCGATGGCGCAGCTGCTGCGCTCGGCGCTGCCGGCGAACGTGCGGGAGCTGCAGCGGCTGCTGTCGACGGCGGTGGTGCGCGACGGGCAGCTGGTGCTGGCCGAGGCGACGGTGCCGGCGGAACCCGAGGCGGCTGGGCGGAGCTGGCGGAGTCCCAAGGACGTGAGCCGGATGGAGCTGCTGGTGGCGCTCGAGGAGGAGAGCAGCTTGGAGGCGGTGTGGAAGCGCCTGGGGCTGCGGGATCGGTACGCGCTTCGCAGGCTCATGGACCGCGAGGAGCTGGACAACCCGTATCGGTAGCTGGTGCACGTGAGCAGGCGGTCGTGCGGGTGGAACGTTCGGACCGGCGCGCCTGCTGCGCGACGTGGACCTGGGAGACGTCTGGCGTCTGCTGGCCCGCACACGCATTGAACGGATCCCGATGAGCGGAGGACGAGGCTGTGATGAGGTGGGCTGGCACGATCGACGGCGTGATCGTTCGCGAACCGACCACGGGAGAGCCCCTTTCCATCATCCGCTCCCCCACTGCGGATCGGGCCCTGGCGACCTATCGGCGACGACGCAGGAACGTAGCAGTCCCCGAGATCTTGGGGGTGGTCCCATTGCACGACGTCGACGATGGCCGATGGGACAACCGTCGCGCTGAGGTAGGAGCGGCCTGTCGGGAGCAAGACGACATCGGCGAGCTCTGTGCAGGTGGTCAGGTCCGCCGGACCAGCCGGTAGAACCCGCCGCGCGTCTGTCGACTCACATCGGATCTGGCCCGGGAGGCTGCTCGTCGTCGTCGTCTCGCGGCGGGATGGGGTCGTGATCCGGGCACTCCCCCGGTGTGCAGTTCTTCACCACCGTGTAGGTGGTGTCGACCACGCACTCGATGTTGCCACCAGGTCCCCCGACCTGCGGCTTGAAGGTGTCCACCTGGCACTCCTCGCAGCACTGTGTGAACGCAACGTGCTCCAGCCACGGTCCTGGCACCATCTCCACCACGTCGGGGCAGCGCACATCCAGGATCGGATCGGTGGGCGGATCGGCCTTCGGCACGGGCTCTTCCACGCTCTCGGTGCACCGACCCGGCACGCAGGTCGACATGTCCCGGTCGCCCCACTCGACGTCGTACAGGGTGCAGGTCGCCGGCACCGTGTCGGTGTTCCAGAACTCATGGAGGATCAGCTCGGTGTCGCAGCACTGCACTTGCCAGCGGTAGTCGGTCCGCTCCACGCAGCACGTGCAGTCTCGCTCTCGGGTGTAGTCGCACATCTGGGCGCCGCCGATGGTTGCTGGCGCGGCGCCGAGCGAGGAGAGGACCAGCAAGGGAAGAACCCGGTTCAGTGTCATGACCACTCCTGTCGGTTGGGTCACGAAAGTTGTACGTGGGGCATCCGTGCTGCACTGTCGCAGACTCGTCGCAGCGCGGAGTCGCGTCAACGGGGCGCACCCTGCTCGATCCAGCGAACCAGGTTGCCCATCTCCACCTCCGTCAGCTCCGGACGCGCCGAGGGCATGCGGTCCCCCTTGCCCCCCACGCTGCGGTGGGTCCCCTGCAGCTTGTGCAGCAGGTAGGAGTTGTCCAGGTCGCCGGGCTCCACCCGTGCCATCGTGGGGACCTGCTCCGACGGCACGCCCACCAGCAGGTCGTAGGCGTCGGGGAACACCAGCCCCGCGAAGGGGAATGCCGGGGTGTGGCACCCGCGGCAGAGCTGGTCCCAGACCGGGGCCAGGTGCGCGTCGTGGGTGGGCTCGGCGACGGGGACGGGCTCGGGATCTCCCCCGGTGTCCACCGTGTCGAGGGGGGCCTCCGTGGTGGGCTCCGTTCGATCATCAGCGTCTGTCGTGGGGGAGCTGTCGGGCGGAACACACGCCGAGACGAGCCACAGCAGACCAACGCTCACGACAGACCCCCACAGCTGGTGGGGCTGCGTATCACCTAGCGGAGCACGGCTCGCGACAGCCTCCAGCCCAAGGGTCCACGGCGATCGCTGTCGTGGTTCGTGTAGAACGACACGTACAGCTCGTCGTCGGGCCACCACAGCACGTGGGCGAGGAAGAAGCCGTTGCCACCGTCGTGGCTGATGTTGTGGCCCATCAGCGACCACTCCTCGACGCCCCAGCCGTAGGCGTACTGGAAGCCGGGGATGCCGGAGCTTGCCTGGGGACTCCAGAGCTCGTCGCGCGCCTCGTCCGACAAGATCTCGCCGTTCGCCAGGGCCGACACCCAGCGGCGCATGTCCGAGGAGGTGGAGAGCACACCGCCGTTGCCCGTGAGGTGCCAGAACGGCCCCTCGCTGTCGTAGGTGTAGGTGAAGGGCGTGCCCATGGCCTCGTAGGGCGTGTAGCCGTGGGCCACGACGGAGTCGGACCAGTCCGGCGACTCGTAGCCGGTGTGCTGCATGTCCAGTGGCACGAGGAGCCAGTCCAGCAACAGCTCCTCGTAGGGCTGCCCCGTCTCGAGCTCCAGAACGGCGGCCAGCAGGCTGTAGCCCGTGTTGGAGTAGCGGAACCGGTCCACGGGCACCCGCATCCGCCCACCGAAGGTCCGATCCAGGTAGGCCTGGCGGTCGATGACCTCGTCGTCTTGTCCGACCGCCGGAGGGAACCCGCCCGTGTGGGTCAGCAGCTGGTGCAGGGTCACGTCGGCACGGGAGGGGGGCACGCCTCGATGGCATCGCCCCAGGCGTCGTACACGAGCACCTCGCCTCGGTGCTCGACGTGGATGACGCCCTCGAAGCCATCGGCCACGGCACGCTCGACGACGTCTTGGAGGGAGGGCGTGCAGCCAGCCAGCGCAAGCGCGATGCTTCCGCGAGCGATCGACATGGGATCTCCTACAGGGTGAAGCCGGCTTCGAGGGGAAGGCTCAACCCGATCCCGGGTGGGGTCACGAGCAGCCCGAAGCGCCACTGCCCCCAGCGCGTGGAGCGCGCGTAGGTGATGTGGGTCAGCCCAGCGGTGGTGGCCATGCCCACCCGGAAGGTGCCCTGGTGCTCCGAGCCCGTGCGCAGGTACAGCGAGCCCTCGGCCAAGGTGGGTCCGACGCGGAGGTCCTGGGCGTTGCCGCGAACGCCCACGGGCACGCTCAGGCTGGCGCCGAACCGATCGAGCCGTGCGTGCACCGCGAGTCCGGCACCCACGGCCCAGGTGTCGATGCGGCCGGTGAAGCGCGTCATGGCAGCGCCCTGAAGCACGGCGGCGAGGGCCACTCCGTTGCCGGACTCATCGGGCTGCGCGAGGAGCCATCGAGCCCCTGCGCGGGGGAGGAACGCGCCTGGGGCGAGTCCGTCCACCCCAGCGCCGATGGCCAGGCGCTCGGAGGGTCGCGCGATGCCCGACACCCCTATGCTCGCCGTGCCGCCGAAGAGGCCGACGGTGGGTGCCACACGGGCCCGGACCTCGGTCTCGAGATCGGGCTCTGCTCCGGGGGCCAGCTCGCCGCCCCATCCCAAGGACGTCCACAGAACACACATCATCGGAGCACCCCCCGGGACAGATCCCAGGCCAAGAGGTTGAAGAACTCACCGCTGTGGTTGGTGTAGACCGAGACGTACAGCTCGTCGTCGGGCCACCAGACGACGAAGGCGTGGAAGAAGCCGTTGCCACCGTCGTGGCCGATGTTGTGTCCCATCAGCGTCCACTCCTCGATGCCCCAGCCGTAGCTGTAGGAGAATCCAGGGATTCCTTGGCCGACCTGCGGGGCCCACAGCTGCTCGCGGGCCTCGTCCGACAAGATCTCACCGTCCGCGAGGGCGGCCACCCAGCGCCGCATGTCGCGGGGGGTGGAGAGCACGCCGCCGTTGCCGGTCAGGTGGTAGAAGGGCCCCTCACTGTCGTAGGCGAAGGTGAAGGGCGGTCCCATGGTCTCGAAGTCCGTGTAGCCGTGCGCCACGACGGAGTCGGACCAGTCGGGCGTCTCGTAGCCCGTGTGCTGCATGTCCAGCGGCAGGAAGAGCCAGTCCAGCAGGAGCTGCTCGTAGGGCTGCTCGGTGACGGTCTCCAGGACGGCGGCCAGCAGGCTGTAGCCGGTGTTGGAGTAGCGGAACGCGCCGACGGGGACGTCCAGCGGACCTCCGAAGGTCAGGTCCAGGTAGGCCTGCCGGTCGATGGGTTGGTTGTCGGGGCCGACGCCGCCGGGAAAGCCACCCGTGTGGGTGAGCAGCTGGTGCAGCGTGATGTCTGCGCGCGCTGCGGGCACCTGGGGCAGGTGGTCCGACAGGGTGTCGTGCACCGACAGCAGGCCTCGGTCCTGGGCGGCCAGGATGGCGGCGCCCGTGAACTGCTTGGTGAGGGAGCCCACGGAGAACACCGTGTCGACGGTGTGGGGTACTTCGGGCTGGTCGGGGCCTTCCTCGATGGCGGTTCCCCACGCGTCGTAGGCGAGCACCTCGCCGCGGTGCTCGACGTGGATCACCCCTTCGAAGCCATCGGACAACGCCTGCTCGATGGCACCCTGTAGCGTGGGTGTGCAGCCCGTCAGCGACAAGGCTGCACACCCAGCGAACACACGCATGAGACCTCCACCGTGTCCAATCGTGGAGCATCAGTGCGGTCAAGGCACTCAGCGGATCAACGCCACGGGCGATTTCTGGGCGGGTAGAGTGACGGAGGGCACGGCGAGCGATGCATGCGAATCGGCTACCCCGCCATGGGCTTGGTGCGGTACACGCTCAAGATCTCATGGGTGGGAGCTGGGGTGCGAATCGCATCGATCCCCGCTTCGTCGATCCCAGCCGCCTCTCGATTCCGGAGCACCAAGCCACGCAGTCGCGCCATGCGGTCGGGGTTCGTGGCCTTTCCGCGCTGCGGGCACCGCAGCGAGACCAACGTCTGGTTGGCCTCGAGCGCCTCGCGCAGATGGTCCAGTCCACGCTGGGAGATGTCGTTGTGGGACACGTCCAGCACCCGCAGCGTGTGGTTGGAGGCCAGTAGCTCTGCGATCGCCTGGGCTCCTTCGTCGCCCAGCTCGTTTCCGCGTTCGTGCACCGCGGCCGTGGCCCTCGTCCACCCGAGGTTGAGCGCCACCAGCGACGGATGGTCCCGCAGGGCCGCGGCCAGCGCGCGTGCACCCTCCGGTCCGATTCGATTCGACGCCAACGACAGCCGGCGGAGTCCACGGCTTGCAGCCAACCCTTCGGCCAGCCGCACCACGCCTGAGTCGCCCAGGCGGTTGCAGTCCAAGAACAGGGACTCCAGCCGATTAGCGCCATCCAAGTAGGCTGCAAGTCGGCCAGCCACCGCCGCCGACAGCCCGTTGGTACCCAGGTAGAGGTGCCGCAGATGGTGGTTCGCCTCCAGGGCCCCGATCACCGTGTTGGCCCCTTCGTCGAGCAACCCCGTGTTCACCAGATCCAGGGTGAGCAGCGGCGTGTTCGCTCGGAGCAGCGTGGCCACTGCGGCTCCTCCAGGGGGCCCCAGCGGATTTCGCTTGAGCCACAGGCCCTCCACGTCGGGCGCGCTCGCCAAGGCGTCGCACACCAAGGCCACGTCGGATCCATCCAGCTCGTTGCCCGCGATGTACCAAACCCGCACGTTGCTCTGGCCAGACCGGATGAACCGCGCGATGCGCTCCGCTCCGGCCCGGCCCACCACGTTGTTGCCGAGCAGCAGCCGATGCACCTGTGGGTGCCCCTTCAAGGCGTCGAGCAACGGTCCGATCCCCTGTGGACCCACCACCTGCTTGCACAGATCCAAGCGCCCGTCGGGCATCACGGTGCCGCGGGGGAACGCTGCCGGCTGCACCGTGGTGGTGCCCTGCGACAGAAACGCCAACAGGGGTGCAAGCTCGTTGTGGGGAGCGGGGATCACCGGGACCGGACGCGGCCGCGACACCTCGGCGGGAATGTCGCTCGACGATGGACGACGCGAGGGTTGGCGGTGGGCCCGTCGATGCTGCGCCCGATGGCGCTTCGCGAGATCGGCGATGCGCTTGCGGTAGCGGATGGCCCGCGCCTCGTCGGAGACGTCGGGCTCCAGGCGCTGTGCGATGCGCTGGCCCAAGCCCGTCAGCTCCTCGGTGCGCGAGCGCCGACGGGGGGCCGCTCGCCCGGCGGAGCTCACCACGCGCAGATCGCCGTCGCGCCGGATCTGATCGGCGAAGCGGTCGGCGAGGGCGTCGAGCAGCTCGGACGCGTCGGGTAGATCGGTGGCGGCCCGCACGGCGAGCCGGGTGAGCCCCACGAAGTCGTCGTCGCGCGACAGCGCCTCTCGAACGGCCTCGGGGCTGGCCTCGAAGGCGGCGCACCAGAGCCGGTCGGCGGGGTCGCTGGGCGCGGGTGCGTCGGGCTCGGGGGGGCGGCGCGTGTTCGGGGGCACGCGCCGACCCTTGGCCTCGTCGAGCAGCGCGCGTAGGTCGGAGGCGCGAGCCACCAGCCGTCGGGCGTCGTCGAGGGTCTGCGCCTGCTGCAGCGTGGCCTCGTCGAGCTGGGCGCGCGGCGGACGCTGGGGCAGGAACGGCAGCAGGAACTGGCGGACCACGTCCTGGGGCCAGCTGTCGGGGAAGAAGTGCCCGCCGGGGTGCGACACCACCTCGGGGTCCACGAAGCAGGCCGCCAGGGCCTGGGTGCGATCGACGTCGACGAGCACGTCCTGCTCGCCGTAGATGTGCAGCGACGGAAGGTCGATGGCGGCAGGTGCCATGAAGGCGGCGTGGGTCTCGGAGCGAGCTGGAAACCCGGAGATCTGGATGACGAAGCGCAGCTGGCTCGCGTGCATCGCCGCGAGCAGGCCGGCCATCGCCCCTCCCTGGGAGAAGCCGAGCACGCCATCCACCGGCAGCCGGTCGGCCAGGGCGCGCAACGAGTCGTCGGCGCCGAGGTACTGGCCCTCGTCGTCGGCGTTCCACCAGCATCGCTGGTGCCGGAAGTCGGGCACGGCCCCGAAGTCGTCCTCGAGCATCTCGGTCTCGTGGGCGTCGGGCTGGTAGGGATGGGGCGCGTCCACGAAGACGAGCTCGGCGATGTCTTCGAGGTGGCGCTCCAGCGCCCGCATCCGGCTGCGCAGCCGCGTGCCGGACTGGCGGAAGGAGTGCAGCACGAGGATCTTCAGGCGCGTCGGGGCGTGGGGGCGCACCGAGCGCACGAAGCGGTACCGGGCGTTGGCCAGCCAGGCGACCTCGGCGTCGGTGTTTTCTCGCCCGAGCAGCTCGTTGCGGTGGGGGTAGCGGCCGAATCGGTTCAGGGTGCGCAGGTGCCGCTTCGAGGCGGTGCGCATGCCCTTCAGTGGACGGCGCATGCCGCGCGACACCTCGTCGCGCACGAGCGCGTGCATGCGGGCGTCGGCGTCGGCCACCACCGCCACGTCCTCGGTGTGGGTCAGGGCGAGGTACACCGCGGCTCGGTGGGCCACGGGGAGCGCCTGCTCGTGGGCCAGCAGCGAGGTGGCGATGCGCTGAGCGGCAGGGTCGCCGGAGAACATCTCCACGGTGCCGCGGTGCACGTGGCGCGTGAGCTGGTCGAGCACCACGAGCAGGGCCATCGCGCCCGGCAGGGTGGCCGTCCAGTCGTCGAGCTGCCCCGCGAGGGCTTGCTGCACGGTGTCGCCGAAGCGCTCGCGCACCTCGGCGTCGATCTCGGGGGAACCCTCGAACCACAGCTTGCTGCGCACCTGCGGGCTCTCCGAGGGGTCTCCGAACCAGAAGGACAGGACGTCGTCGCTGGTCACGGGGCCTCCACGGGTTTCGACAGATCGGCATCGAGGCGGTGCTTCCCGCGCAACGACTCGGGCCAGTTCAGCCCGTCGAGGTGGGCTCCCTGACCCGTCAGCACTCCGTCGGCGTCGCGGAAGGTGGCAGCGCGCCGGAAGGTGACCGAGATCCGCACGCCCGAGGCCTCGGGATCGCGCGGAACGGAGTGGTAGAAGTGCTCGTTGGACCGTGGGCCCAGCACGAACGCGCCCCCCGACGTGAGGGTGAGGCGCTGCTCGACGGTGGGCTCGTGGATCTGATCGCGCAGCATCCAGGTGCGCTCGGCCCCGAGGCTGATGGTGACGATGGGGGCCTGGGGATCGAGATCGAGCAGCTTGTCCTTGTGCAGCCCGATGGCGTCGGCGCCGTCGCGGTAGCAGAGCACGACGGCGTGGTTGAGCACCTCGCCGGTGAGCGCCTGCGCGCGCTGCCGCAGCTCCTCCACGGTGGGGGACATGGGGCAGACCACGCCGTAGCGCATCTGGTCGTTGACCGGAAAGCGGTAGTGGGGCACGCGTCCGTGGGCGTCGGGGCCGGTGGTCATGGCGCACTTGATGCGCCGCAGGGGCGTGAGCGCCCGCCGCGGGCGCTTGCGATCGGGCATGTGGAACCACTGCCGATAGGGCACCTCGCCCCCGGGGAGTAGGGCGGCAAGGGTGCGCTCGGCGGCGACGGGGTCGAGGAAGTCGGGTTCCCAGCGACTGTCACCCGCACCCAGATCGGCCTGTCGTCGGCCGTGCGGCACGACCGTGGGCTGAAGTGGGCAGGGTGGCGCGTCGGCGTCGCGGCGCAGCGTCGGCTCGAGGGTGTTCATGGGCACCTCCTGGGTCGACCGGCGATCGCTGCCGCTCGTACGTGGCGGGCTCAGCCGGTACAAAGGCGTACCGCGTTCGCATTCGGGGAGCACCCCGAGGAGGGGTGATGGCCCGATGGCTGGTGGGATGGATGGTGTGGGGGGCCTGTAGCGGGGAGCCCACAGCCAGTGAGACGGACGCCGCGACCGACGCGGATACAGACGCCGACAGCGACGCGGACGCGGATGCGGATGCGGACGCCGACAGCGATGCAGACACGGACGTCGTGCCGTGGACGCCCCACGCGCGCTTCGAGCCGACGCCGCTGACCTGGGAGGTGACGGGCGCCGACGTGGGTGACAACGGGGTCTACACGACGGCAGCGGGCCGGTACGACGATGGCTTCTGGACCACGATGGATCTGGACGGCGATGGTCTACCGGACCTGGTGTTCACGTCACCTGCGGACGACTCGCTGGCTCGACCCTTCGATCCGGACGGATCGCCCTACTGGAAGGTGTACGCGAACACGGGGGCTGGCTTCTCGTCGACGCCCCTCGAGTGGTCGGTGCCGAGCGCGGACGTAGGCGACAACGGGGTCTACACGACGGCAGCGGGCCGCTACGACGATGGCTTCTGGACCACGATGGATCTGGACGGCGACGATCTACCGGACCTGGTGTTCACGTCTCCGGCGGATCCTTCGCTGGCTCGGCCCTTCGATCCGGACGGATCCCCCTTCTGGAAGGTGTACGCGAACACGGGCGCGGGCTTTGCTTCGACGCCGGTGCAGTGGTCGGTGCCTGGCGCCGACGTAGGCGACAACGGGGTCTACACGACGGCAGCAGGCCGCTACGACGATGGCTTCTGGACCACGATGGATCTGGACGGCGACGATCTGCCGGACCTGGTGTTCACGTCACCTGCGGACCCCTCGCTGGCTCGGCCCTTCGATCCTGATGGCTCGCCCTTCTGGAAGGTGTACGCGAACACGGGCACGGGCTTCGCGTCGACGCCGGTGCAGTGGTCGGTACCTGGCGCAGACGTGGGCGACAACGGGGTCTACACGACGGCTGCGGGCCGGTACGACGATGGCTTCTGGACCACGATGGACCTGACGGGGGACGGTCTTGCCGACCTGGTGTTCACGTCACCTGCGGACGACTCGCTGGCTCAGCCCTTCGATCCGGACGGCTCGCCCTACTGGAAGGTGTACGAGAGCACTGGCGCGGGGTTCGCGTCGACGCCCCTGCAGTGGCCCGTGCCGAGTGTGGACGTGGGCGACAACGGGGTCTACACGACGGCCGCAGGCCGCTACGACGACGGGTTCTGGACCACGATGGATCTGGATGGTGGCGGCCTGCCGGACCTGGTGTTCACGTCTCCGGCGGACCCCTCGCTGGCTCGACCCTTCGATCCGGATGGGGCGCCGTTCTGGAAGGTCTACACGAACACCGGCACGGGGTTCTCGGGCACGCCGGTACAGTGGTCGGTGCCCAGCGCCGATCTGGGTGACAACGGGCTCTACACGACGGCCGCAGGCCGCTACGACGACGGGTTCTGGACCACGATGGATCTGGACGGCGACGGAGGTCCGGACCTGGTGTTCACGTCGCCCGCCGACCCGTCCCTGGCGCAGCCCTTCGATCCGAAGGGCGCGCCATTCTGGAAGGTCTACCTGGGCACGAAGTGAGCGCCGTCAGCGCACCTCCGCCCCCAGGGTGAGGGCGGCGGTGTGCAGCCAGTTGAACACGAAGCCGTCGCCAGCGAAGCCGTCGGGGTTGTCGCTCTGCCCCGTGGAGCCGCCGCCGATGTAGCGCAGGGCCACGAACAGATCGGGTCCGCCGCCCGTCTGCAGGCCCACCTTGAAGCTGGCGTCTGCCACGGCCCCCACCACGTCGTTGTCGGAGCCGTTCAGCACCGAGATGGGTGCGTAGAATCCCGTGATCTCGGCGCTGTACCACCAGTCCTCCGACAGGGGGCCCCGCAGGCGTCCGACGAGCAGGGGCACGGGCCCCACATCGCGGCTGGCCACGGCCTGCGACCCGTCCAGGGCGGTGTAGGCGATGATGGCGTTGCGGATCTGCAGAGCCAGCCCGAAGGCCAGCTCTCGATCCTGCTCGGGCCACAGGTCGTACATCCAGCTCACCCGGTAGAACGGGAAGCTGTAGCGGAACCGCAGCGCCTCCCCCGCGGCGAAGGTCACGTCACCCACCACCAGATCGTCGGTGGGCGCGATCTCGGACCGGAAGTCCAGCGGCTGGTAGAGGAACGACACCGTGTTGCGCCGCTGCTTGCCCACGTCCAGATCGAGCTGGAACCGAGTGAACGGGTAGAGCACGTCTTGGCCGAGCTGGCGGGGAATGCGCACGCGGGTGCCGTCGGTGTCCACCTGCAGGCGATGCGACAGCTGCGAGACGGCCCCGAGATCGGCGCGAAGCCGCACGGCGACGGGGGCGTCTGGGGAGTTGAGCAAGGAGTCGGGGCGGTCGGGAGTTCCCGCCACGGCGGTCAGCGTCAACCAGGCGATCATCGAGGGGCCTCCAGGGGCCAGCTGGGTGGATCGCCGGGCGTATCCCCGAACGCGGGGCAGTGGATCCTCAGGGAGCCGTGCCACTGATCCGGATCTGGTCGCAGCCGAGGTACTCCATGAGGAGCACGCCCGCGTCGGCCTCGGTGACGCCGAGGTACCGCAGATCGAAGTCCCAGTCCATGAGCACGGATCCGGACTCGATGCAGCCGCCCAGTCGGACCACCACATCGCGGAACTCGGTGTCCACGCGGTAGTCGTAGCGCAGGCCCTCGGTCTCGGCGCGCCACTCGAGATCGTAGAAGCCGTCCATCCGCACGCCGTCGGTCCCGATCTCCGAGAACGTCATGTCGAGCTCGAAGCGCAGCTGCAGGTCGGATTCGTCGGTCACGATGAGCACGGTGAGGCGGTCGTCGGTCCACTCCACCTCGTACACCTCGTAGTCGTCGTCGGTGGTCGCGGAGCGGCGGAAGAGGGGGGGCACAGTGGACGGATCGTCTCCGTCGTCGAGGTAGGCCTCGTGGGCGCTGACGACGGACAGCGAGGACAGGCCCATCGCGAAGCCCGCGGTCCCGAGGGTCTCGTCGGTGGCGTGGTCGGTGACGGCGAAGGTCCCGAAGGTGGCGGTGGTGGTGCCGAAGGCCTCCGCACTGGCGGCCAGCGCGGGATCCTCGATGGGCACGAGCGGTGGCGTGCCACCGCAGGCGGCGAGCAGGGCAGACAGCAGCAAGCAGCGAGACGTTGCGGTCATGGGGACTCCGGTGCAGATGGAACAGACCAGAGCAACGTTCGTGCCACCTGGCGAGCCCGTGCGCACGCTGTGATGGGGGGCGACAGCCCCGGGCGCCCGCCCGTCGCCCATGGGCGCCCACGAGGAGTGGTCCGTGACACCCATCGTCGTCGGAAGCCAGCTGCGCGGATTCACCATCGACCGAGAGCTGGCTCGCACCCAGGCATCGGTGGTGGTCCGCGCGACGGAGCTGGCGACGGGGCAGCAGGTGGCCCTGAAGGTGGCGGAGGCGTCTGGGGCGTCGGTGCGGCGGCGGCTGGCCACCGAGGCGCTGCTCCAGGCGGAGCTGGTGGTGCCGGGCGTGGTCCCGGTGCTCGACCACTTCGACCACCAGGGCGCATTCGTGCTGGTGCTGGCCTATGTGCGCGGCGGCTCCCTGGCAGCGCTGTCGCAGCGGTATCGTCCGTCTCCCGGTGAGACCCACGCCGTGCTCGCGGCGGTGCTTCGGGGTCTGCGACAGATTCACGGGCGTGGCGTGGTGCACCGGGATCTGAAGCCGGCGAACGTGCTGCTGGGGATCGAACAGGGGCAGGTGATCCCCCAGCTCGCCGACTTCGGCGTGGCGATCCGTCTGGGTACGGTGTCGCCGCGATCCGCCGAGCGGGTGGGCACTCCGGCCTACTGCGCGCCGGAGCAACACGAGGATCCAAGCGGTGTGGGCGTCGCTGCCGATCTGTTCGCCCTGGGGGTGGTGGCCTTCGAGCTGCTCACGGGTCGCGTGCCCTTCGAGGGAGGGAGCCGCGAGGCGCTTCGTGCCGCCAAGCGGCACGGGGAGGCGGATCTGGACGTGCTGCCGGCTCCCTGGCGCGCCTGGGTGGGCTCGCTGCTGGCCCCCGATCCCGGTGATCGACCGGTGAGCGCCGACGCGGCGCTGCAGGCGCTGGCGGACGTCGGGGTGTCGGCGGCGGTGCTGCAGGCGAGCGAGCCGCTGGGACGTGCGGTGGAGGCGCTGGCGGCCCGTCGCGAGTGGCTGGCCAGCGTGGACACCGAGGAGCCGGAGCGTCCGTCGGGGGCGCTGGTGGGGCGCTTGGCCGAGCTGGGCGCGCTGCGCGCCGAGCTGCGGGCGCATCGCCTGGTGGTGGTTCAGGGGCCGCCGGGGGTGGGTAAGACGCACCTGGCGGAGCAGCTGGCCCAGGGCGAGCGCTGGCCGGGTGGGGTGTGGCGTTGTGCGTCGGGTGGCCTGGCGTCGGCGCCTGCGGTGGTGGCGGGGATCGCTGCGGCCCTCGGCGTGGCCGGCCCGTCGGCGTCGCTGCAGCGGCGCGTGGGGAACGTGTTCCGGTTCCAGCGCGACAGCCTCGTGATCCTGGATGGCATCGAGCAGCTGTCGCCCGAGCTGCTGGCGCCGGTGTCGGGCTGGCTGCAGGGCAGCGCGCACGTGTCGTTCCTGATCACGGCACGCCGGGTGGTGGGAGACGTGGCGGATGCCTGTGTGCTGCCGCTGGCCCCGATGTCGGCGACGGATGGGCACGCGCTGTTCCTGGCGTGCTGCCCGCGTGCGGCGTCGAGCCCCGAGGCGGTGGATGCGCTGGTGGCGGCGGTGGACGGGATCCCGTTGGCGATCGAGCTGGTGGCGGCGCGGGCGCGCACGGTGGCGCTGGACACCCTGGTGCGCTTGGTGCGCGAGCACCTGTTCGACGTGGCCGCAGAGGAGGCAGGCCCACGACGCACGCTGCGCGGCGCCATCGCCTGGAGCTGGGGGCAGCTGGAGCCTGGACAGGTGTGGGTGCTGGAGCAGCTGGCGGTGTTCCGCGGCGGCTTCACCGCGGCGGCGGCGCAGGCGGTGGTGCGCACGACGGAGGGCGGCCCCGTGCAGGGGCTGGCCCACGTGCTGGAGAGCTTGGCGCGGGATGGCTTGATCCGCATCGTGGGGTCCCGTCTGTCCGTGCTGGCGCCGATCCGGGAGTTCGCCGAGGGCCGGATGGGGGAGGCGACGGGTGCCGCGCGGCTGCGTCACGCTGTGCACTATGGGTCGATGGGCGAGGCCGACGCCCTTCGTGGAGCCGACAGCGTCGCCCTGCGCAGCGGCCTTGCGTTGGAGCTGGACAACCTGATCGCCGCGGGCTGGACTGCCGTGCGGACGCACGAACCCACCCTCGTCGTGCGGGTGCTGTGTGCGCTGTGGGAGGTGGTGTCGGTTCGCGGACCGGCAGACGTGGTGCTCGATCTCGTCGAAGCCAGCGAGGTCTCGGGGGCGCCCGACGTGGAGCGGGTGCGGTTCGCGCGGGTGGCGAGCCTGGTGCAGAAGCTGCATGGTCGCCTCGATGTGTGTCAGACGTTGCTGCAAGACGCGCTCCCCCTGGCTCGTGCGCTGCCTGATCCGCACTGGCTCGGCGTGATCTTGCACGCCCTGGGCACGCTGGCGGTGCGCCGGGGCGATCCGCAGGCGGCACTCCGACGCTTCGAGGAGGCCAAGGAGGCCTATGCGCTGGCGGACAGCCAGCGGGAGTGGGCCAGCGTGGTGCACAACGAGGCGGTGATGGCCCTGGGCCGCGGGGATCCGGCGGCGGCGCTGGCCCTGATGGATGCCCACGCTCACGTGGGACACGACGTGGCCCACTTCACCGCCCCCCAGCTCGTCAATCGTGGTGTGGCGCTGTTCGAGCTGGACCGCCTCGAGGAGGCGCTGGTGGCGCTGCGAGCGGCGTCGCTGCTCGCCACCACCGACGCCGACGAGCGAACCCTGTGCTACGCGCTGTCCACGTTGGCTGGCACCCTGAACGAGCTCGGTCGGTCGGAGGCGGCGGGGGTCGCCCAGCAGGCGGTGCGGGTGGCGCGGAGGGTGGGAGACCTCGAAGTGCAGGGCCTGGCGCTCGGCAACCTGGCGATGACGCAGCTGGTGTCGGGTCGCGCGCCAGCGGCCCTCGATACGCTGCGCTCGGGGCTGCGGGTGCTCGAGGCGGCGAGCAGCCCCTGGTACGATGCGGTGCTCCGGGGGCAGCTGGGTCGGATGCTGCTGGACGACCACCAGCTCGCCGAGGCGCGCGAGGAGCTGATCGCGTCGGATCAGGTGCTCACGGCGCTACCGGATCCCCTGCATGGCTCGCAGGTCAAGGCGCATCTGGCCCTACTCGAGGCGCGCGAGGGAGCGCTGATCCGGGCCCGAGAGTTGCTGCAGCAGGCGCGTGCCCAGCTGCAGCGGCCTTCCGCGCGACGCGTGGCCACCCTCGATCTGGTGGACGCCGAGATCACCTGGCTACAGGGCGACACCGAGGAGGCTCGTCGCTTGCTCTCCGCTGCCAGCCATCAGGTGCGATCCCCGACGACCGTGCTGGGGCAGGCCGTCGCCGCTCTGGCTGCGCGTCTGTGAGCGAGCCCTCGTCGTACGCACCGTCGACACCATCCATCGACGGTGCGCATCGACAAAGGTCGAACATCCAAAACGTGGCAGACTCCAGCCACGGTGAGGATCCGCGACCAGGCCTCCCTTTCAGGAAGTGAAAATGCCTACAGACTGTGCAGCTTCGCCAGCGGCGTCGCCAACCGATGCGTTTGAGGGGGAACCATCGCCGGTTGCGATCCGATGGGTGACCCGATGCGCTGGGCGTCCAGGACAGAGGAGAGCTGTGCCGTCCGGGCGCCCAGCGCACGCTGGGTGAGGTGTAATTCCCGACGTGTCTTCAGCACGGCTCCGAGGCCCTCGGCCAGCTCGGCCAACAGCGCTCGTTGTGCGAAGCCTTGCGCACCATCACGGGACGACCACACGACCAACACCCCCCAGGTATCGGTCTCGTGTTGCACCATCGCGGCGAGCCGGCGCGCCCCCGTGGTCTTACCCACGGTGATGCACTGGCCATCTGCACTCTCGAAGGCGGCTCCCGCCGCCCGGAGCGCACGCCACGCGACGCGCACGGTCCGTTCGATGGCTTGCTGGCTGAAAAAGTCCACGTCGGACATTGTTCCCCCGTCGCCTACTTCGGCAGCACCCCAGGACAGTTGAGAGAAAAAGTCGTCTGCGGTGGAGGAATCTCTAGGAGAGGGGCAGCGCCAGCTGATCTGCACCGTCCTCGGGCTCGGGTGGCCTGGGCCGGGCCGAGCCTCCGCCGAGCAACCAACCTCCTCGCGCCAACGCGGCCTGGGACAGCGTCTCGTCTGCAGCGCGCACCAGATCTCCGGGTGCCACCGCGCTCAGATCCGAGGCCTCGCGCACCAGGTGCATCGGCCGGCTGGGCAGCTCGAGCCAGCGCCATCGCACCTCGGCGCCCAGCGTCCACAGGGCGGCACCCTTGGTCTGGCTCCGCTCCGACAGCGAGGTGCGCACCGTGCTGCCAGGGCACACCACCGACGTCTCGCCCACCTGCACCACCTGGCGTGGATGCAGGTGGCCGCAGAGCACGAAGGGCGCGCCGGCCGGGAGGTGTTCGGCACACACCGTGTCCGTGCGGTGGGCGGCGCGAAAGGTGTGACCCGGCACCTGGTGGCCGTCGAAGGCCTGGTGCGCCAGGAGGAAGTCGACACCTGGGCCTACGGCCAGGTGAGCGGCCACGCCGAAGCCGGCAGCGGTGCGCTCGAAGGGCACCACCCCCAGCGCCACACCTGCCACCTCCACGCGACAGGGGCGGTCGAGCACGTGCAGATCGCGCCCGCCGTGGGGCAGCCAGCGCTGCAGGCCACGCCGATCGTGGTTGCCGGGCATCACCACCACCGGCACCCGGCGAGCCACCTCGAGCAGCAGCTCGCAGGTGCGCACCACCTCGGCGCGCGGCGGCCTGGAGCGATCGAAGAGATCGCCCGTGTGCACCACCAGATCCACCTCGCCGCGCAGTGCCGGCAGCAGCGCGCGCCGGAACGCCTCGAAGGCGTCGGCCTGCAGCAGGTCGCTGCGGGCAGTGCGGTCCTGCGCCCGTCGCACCCGGCGCTTCAGCCCCAGGTGCGTGTCGGTGAGGTGGAGGAGGTGCCGCACGGCCATGTGATTCGCATACCCACGCCAGCAGCCTGGACCTGTCCGAGGTGCGCACGAGGCCGGATAGCGGTTACCCAGCGGCACCCATGAACGACAGCACCAAGGCGTTGGGAAGCTGGATCGTGGCGGCTGCCGTCGCCTGGCACGTGCTGTCGGTGCTCACCCCCGCGTGGGTGATCAGCGCTGGCGAGACCCGCGGCCGGGACTTCGCCTCGTACTACTACGCCGTGCAGGTGGCCGCGGACGGCGGGGATCCCTACGACAAGAAGGCGCTGAACCAGGCCGCGCGCCAGGACTCCACGCGGCGCGGCGTGCACCCCTACCTGTACGCCCCTCCCTTCCTGCTCGTCATGGCCTGGGCGCTGCCCACCGATCTGTCGCAGGCGTTCCACATCTGGTTCTGGCTGCACGAGCTGGCGGCCATCGCCACCGCCCTGGTGCTGTGGGCGTGGTGGCGCCGGCTGGGGGCCGAGATGGGGTGGCTCGTCGCGGTGATGGTGGCGCTGATGACCGCCATCCCCAACAACCACGCGATGGGGCAGGCGAACTTCCCAGGGCTGGCCTTGGCCCTGGCGGGGCTGTGGCAGACCGAGGAGCGACGCCCCGTCTTGGGTGGTGCGCTGATGGGGGCGGCCTGCATGCTCAAGATGAGCCCGGCCCTGTTCGTGGTGTGGTGGCTGGTCAAGCGGCAGTGGCACGCCGTGGGGGCTGCAGTGGCCACGGCCGTGGTGCTCTCGGTGGTGTCGCTGCCCCTGGCGCCCGTCGACGTGCAGTGGCGCTTCTACACCCAGATCCTGCCCACCTTCGGCAGCGGCTCCTACAACGGCTTGGCCGTGCCCATCGGGCTGTTCGGCAACCACTCCCTGCCGAACCTGCTGAACGACTGGTTCCCGGGGGACGGCAAGGTGCTGTCCGACACGGCGCGCACGCTGTCCTCGCTGATCGCGCTGGGGAGTCTCGGTGCCCTGGCTTGGCTGTTCCGCGCGCCCGAGGCCACGCCGCTGCAGCGCGCCGCACAGGCCAGCTGCGTGGGTGTGCTGATCCTGCTCGTGCCCGTGTACACCTACGAGCACCACCTCGTCTTTGCCATCCCCGCCGCCGTGCTGGCGGTGTTCGCCTGCGTGCGGGGGCACCTGCCCGTCGGCTGGACCGGTGTGGTGGCGTTCAGCGTGGTGGTGCTGCTCTTCGACCTGCAGAGCCTCAAGGGCATGGCGCTGGCCATGCCCGCGAGCCTCGGTGCGGTAGCCTCCCTCTTCCGCGAGCTGAAGTTCCTGGCGCTGCTGGGACTGCTCGTCAGCACCGCCGTCGTCGGCGCGAGGAGTGTCCGTGAACGTGGATGAGGAGCGCTACAGCCGTCGGGAGCGCGTGTACCTGGTGTTGGCCACGGCCTTCGCGGTGGTGTTGGTGCTCACCAACATCATCGGGATCAAGCTGTTCCCGTCGCCGTTCAACCCCGAGTGGGCGCTCACCACGGGCATCGTCACCTACCCACTGACCTTCCTGATCACGGACGTGGTCTCGGAGGTGTACGGCAAGCGTCGCGCCGACTTCATGGTGCTGGTCGGCTTCTTCATGAGCGTGCTGATGCTGGGCATCGTGCAGCTGGCCATGCGGCTGCCGCCCCATGCGTACTGGGTGCCCGCCGAGGCCGCGTTCTACCCCGAGGTGGAGGGCTACCAGCACGCCTTCGAGAGCGTGTTCTCGCTCAACGGGGTGCTGTTGTTCGGCTCCATGCTCGCCTACCTGTGCGCGCAGCTCACCGACAACTACCTGTTCCACTTCTGGAAGCGGCTGACCAACGGGCGGCACCTGTGGCTGCGCAACAACGGCTCCACCATCGTCTCGCAGCTCGTCGACACCATCGTCGTCAACTCGATCCTGTTCTACATCGGCTTCGGCTGGGGCTTCTGGCAGGGGGTGACGGTGATGGCCACGATCTACCTGCACAAGGTGCTGCTGGCGGCGATCGACACACCCCTGATCTACGTGGGGGTGTGGGCCGTGAGGCGACTCATCGACGAGGAGCAGCCTTCGTGAGCCGTCCGCGCGCGGTGGTGACGGGTGGGGCCAAGCGGGTGGGGCGGGCGATCTGTCTGCACCTCGCGCAGTCGGGCTTCGACGTGGCGGTGCACCATCGCAGCGGCGCCGAGCAGGCGGAGGAGGTGGCGGCACAGTGTCGGGCCGCGGGGGCCGATGCGTTCACGGTGGCGGCGGACCTGGCCCACACCGATCAGGTGCAGGGCCTGGTGAGCGGTGTGCTGGAGCGCTGGGACCAGATCAGCCTGCTGGTCAACAACGCGAGCGTGTACGACCCCGTGCCGTTCGAGGAGATCGACGCGGCCGAGTGGGATCGGGTGCAGGCGATCAACACCCGAGCGCCGTTCCTGCTGTGTCGAGGGTTCCTGTCGGCGCTGCGTGCGGCCGATCCGTCGGCCATCGGCGCACCCGCGGGGCAGCACGGCGTGGTGGTGCACATGTGCGACATCGGAGCCGACAACCCGCAAGTCGGGTACACCCACTACTCGGTGTCGAAGGCGGGACTCGTGATGCTCGTGAAGACCATGGCGCTGGAGCTGGCGCCCGCGGTGCGCACGGTGGGGATCAGCCCCGGTCACGTGGCTTGGCCGCCAGCCTACTCCGACGAGCGGCGCGGTCGACTGGCCTCCCGCATTCCCCTGAAGCGCGTGGGCGCTCCCGACGACATCGCGCGGCTGGTGCGCTTCCTCACCCTCGAGGCGCACTATGTCAACGGCGCCATCGTGCCCGTGGATGGTGGCCTGGGGAAGCGGTACTGATGGGCGGGGCCCACATCGACCACGTGCAGCTGGATCTGGAGCTGGCGTGCATCGTGGGGATCCTGCCGCGGGAGCGGATCGAGCCCCAGGCGCTGTCCATCTCGCTGTGCATGGGCATGGACCTCGATCCGTGCGGCACCACCGGCGATCTGGAGGCCGGCGTGGACTACGGTGCTGTGGACTCGCAGGTGCGGTACCTGTGCACGGAGGGCCGCTTCCGGCTCATCGAGGTGCTCGGCGTGGCGCTGCTGCGGTTGGTGCTCGCACCGCCTGGGCCCGGCGAGGCGCGGGCGCCGCTGGCGTGGGCGAGCGTGCAGATCCGCAAGCCGAGCGTGCTCCGGTCGGCGGTGCCTGGTGTCTTCCTGCGACGCGACGCGCCGTGGGCGGGGGACGGTCTGGCGCTGGCGGACGTGCGCGAGGTGACGGCTCGGCGGGTGGTACTCCCTGCCTCGTCGACCCTCGAGGGCTCTCCCACGGCCATGCTGCTGGACGCGGCTCCTCGCGTGGTGCAGCTGCCCTACGAGGCGTCCGAGGCGTGCACCCTGCTTCAGGTGTGCTTTCACGAGTGACTGTGGTGTCGCGGATGGCCGATTCTCTACGTTAGACTCGACACCCTATGACGAAGACCCTTCTGACGGTGTTGGTTAGCGCGTCCTTGCTCGTTGCGGGGTGCGGTCGCAAGGAGAAGTGCGACAACGGAGCCGACGACGACAAGGACGGCTTCGTCGACTGCGGCGATCAGGACTGCTACGCCTCGTGTGGGGAGCGCTGCTTCAACAACGTCGACGACGACGGTGACGGCCTGGTGGACTGCGCCGACGACGAGTGCACCAGCGCCTGCGACTGGTCGCCCGGCGATCCCGAGGACTGCGCCAACGGCATCGACGACGACCGCGACTACATCGTGGACTGCGCCGACGACGACTGCGACACCACCTGCGATCGGGACGGCGATGGCTGGGTGCGCAGTGACGAGCCCTACGGCGGGCTGGACTGCGACGACACGCGCTTCGAGGTGAGTCCGGGCACCGCCGAGGTTCCCTACGACGGTCTCGACAACGACTGCAGCCCCGACACACCCGACGACGACGTGGACGGCGACGGCTTCCTGCGGGCGGACGACTGCGACGACTTCGACGCGAACAGCTTCCCGGGGGCTCCGGAGACCTGTGGCGACGGGGTGGTCAACGACTGCGACGACACCTCCACGCCGAACCGGGAGGAAGGGGATCAGCAGTGGATCTGCTTCTCGGACCGGTCCGTGTCCACGGCGGACATCACCCTGCTGGGCACGGCGACGGACGACTGGACGGGGCAGTCCGTGTCGGCGGCGGGGGACGTCGACGGTGATGGCTTCGGGGACATGCTCATCGGGGCCTACGGCGAGGGGCAGAAGCACGGTGCGGCCTACCTGGTGATGGGAGCCGAGGTCCCGCGGTCGAAGAAGGGCAAGCCCTTGGGCCCTCCCGTGCCCATCACCGGGCTGTTCGACATGGCGGACGCACGCGTGAAGTGGACGGGGGAAGGTGAAGACGACTGGGCGGGCTTCTCCGTGGCGCCGGGTGGGTTTCTGTCCGGGGACGGGAACGGGGATCGGCCCGACATGCTCATCGGGGCCCAGTACGACGACACCACCGACAACAACTCGGGGGCGGCCTACGTGGTGCGTCTCGAGCGCAGCGGCACGGTGGATCTCCTCGACGCCTACGCCAAGATCGTGGGGGAGAGCCAGTTCGATCAGGCGGGCAATGCGGTGGCTGGGCCGGGGGACGTCGACGGCGACGGCAACGACGACATCCTGATCGGCGCGGTGATCAACTCGGCGGCCGCCAGGCAGGCAGGTGCTGCGTATCTGGTCAGCGGGCCGGTGGAGGGACTCGTGGGCTTGGAGCACGTCGACTACGTGCTTCGCGGGGAGAGCGAGGACGATCAGGCAGGCTGTGCCGTGTCGGGCGCGGGGGATCTGAACGGTGACGGTGACCAAGACATCGTGGTGGGCGCCTGTGCGTCGAATCGCAACCGAGAGAATGCCGGAGCGGCCTTTCAGTTCTCCACGCACACCCTGACCGAGCGTAGCCTCGGGGAGGCCGACGGTGCGATGATCGGGGAGGGTCGCGACGACAGGCTGGGCACGTCGGTGGCCAGCGCCGGCGATCTCGACGACGATGGCTTGGCGGACCTGATCATCGGCGCCCCCGAGAACGATCAAGCCGCCGTGGACGCTGGCAAGGCCTATATCTCCTATGGGCCCGCCGCCCGTGGGGGGCCGGGCGAGAACAACATGAACGAGCCCGAGGCCTTCCTGTTCGGCGTCGACGAGGGCGATCTCACCGGCACCAGCGTGGCGGGCATCGGCGACATCGACGGCGACGGCCACGACGATGTGGCCATCGGAGCGCCGGGCCGCGACGAGGGCGGCGAGGACGCAGGCGCCGTCTACGTGCTCTTCGGACCCGTGAACGGCTCCATCGATCTCGCCGACGCCGACTTCAAGATCGTCGGAGCGGCGCCCTTCGACTTCGCGGGGGCGTCCGTGGCCGGTGCCGGCGACGTCGACGGCGACGGCTTCCAGGATCTGCTCGTGGGCGCTCCGTTCCACGACGGCACCGCCCCCTCGGGTGGCGCCGCCTACATCTTCACGTTCGGGTACTGATCATGGTGAGCAGCATGTGGCTGGCATGGATGTTCATGGGGTGTCGCTCGGCCGAGCCCCCTGCGCGGGTGGTGGTGCATCGGCTCAACCGCGCCGAGTACGACAACACCGTGCGCGACCTGTTCGGCACCGATCTGAAGCCGGCGCGCACGTTCCCCGCCGACGACTTCGCCGTGGGCTTCGACAACCAGGCCCACGCGCTGTCGCTGTCGCCGCTGCACATCGAGCTACTCGACTCGTCTGCCGACGACTTGCTCGACGAGCTGTTCGCCGTGGGCACCGTGCCGCCGCAGCACTGGACCTTCGAGGCCGAGGGGACCGAGGTGAGCGCCGATCACGGCAACGTGTGGGACTCCACCGGCTGGGTGCTCTGGGTGGAAGGCGCCATCGATGCGGTGGTGTGGGCCCCGTCGGCTGGCGACTACACCATCGACGTGGCCGCTTTCGCCATGCAGGCCGGTGAGGAGATCGCCAACCTCGCCATCCGTGTCGACGGTGCGGACGTGGCCAGCTTCGACGTGGAGGCCTCCTACGACGGGCAGCTCGGTGTGCCCGCGTCCCACGCCGTGCGGCTGTCGCTCACCCAGGGGCGGCACGTGATCTCCGCCGCCTACACCAACGAGTTCAAGGATCCCGAGCTGTCCGACGATGGCCCCGCCGTCGGCTACGACCGCAACCTGATCGTCGATCGGATCACGGTGACGGGGCCCTTGGACGTGCCCCGAGAGCCCCATCCCGGTCGCGAGGTGGTGCTGGTGTGCGACCCCGCCGAGATCGGCGAGGCCGCCTGCGCCGAGCAGATCGTGCGCACCTTTGGGCCGCGGGCGTGGCGGCGTCCGCTCACCGAGGGCGAGCTGGACCGAAAGCTGGCGCTGTATGGGGCTGCACGGGGTGCTGGCGGCGACTGGATCGAGGGGATCCGCACCGTCGTGAAGGCGTTCCTGGTGTCGCCGCACTTCCTGTACCGGGTGGAGCTGCCCGCGCGTCCCGGTGCGGGGCACTCCGTCAGCTCCATCGGGCTCGCCTCGCGGCTGTCGTACTTCCTGTGGTCGAGCATGCCCGACGACCGGCTGCTGGATCTGGGGGCATCGGGGGCGCTGCGGGATCCGGCGGTGCTCGAGACCGAGGCGCGCCGCATGCTGCGCGATCCGAAGGCCAGGGCGCTGGTGGAGAACCTGGGGGGCCAGTGGCTCGGGATCCGCAAGCTCGACGACGCCTCGCCCAACGGGGATCTGTATCCGCACTTCGACGAGGGGCTGCGTCGCTCCATGAAGCTGGAGCTGCAGGCGCTGGGGGAGGCCATCCTGCTGTCGGATCGCTCCCTGCTCGACCTGCTCACCACCGAGGACACCTTCGTGGACGCGCGCCTGCGCGACTACTACGGGCTGCCCGCCAGCACGCCCCTGGCGCCCGAGATGGCCACGGTGCCTGACCGAGCTGGGTGGTTCACGCGCGCGGGGCTGCTCACCGCCCTGTCGCACCCCAACCGCACCTCCCCCGTGCTGCGGGGCAAGTGGGTGCTCGAGAACCTGATGTGCGACGAGCCCGATCCGCCGCCGGACTCCGTGGACCTGCAGCTCGCCGAGGACGTGCCCACCAACGATCCGAGCGAGATCCCCACCGCGCGGGAGCAGCTGGCGGAGCACGTGGCGAATCCGGGCTGCGCCTTCTGCCACAACGCGATGGATCCCATCGGGCTGTCGCTGGAGGGCTTCGACGCCGTGGGGGCGGCGCGCAGCACCGATGCGCAGGGCCGACCCATCGACATCACGGGGGTGCTGCCCGGTGCGGGCGCCTTCGACGGGCCTCGCGAGCTGGCTGATCTGCTGGCCGTCGACGAGCGGATCCCGGCCTGTGCGGTGGAGCGTACCTTCACCTACGCCCTGGGGCGGCCGCCCATGGCCAACCCCGACTTCGACTCCGACAAGGACGATCCGGAGGAGGAGTACGTCGACAGCGATGCGGCCACCCTCGCCGAGATCGAGGAGGCCTTCGTGGCGTCGGGCTATCGCTTCTCCGAGATCGTGGTGGGGATCGTGCGGTCCGAGGCCTTCCGCCACCAAGGGCCCAGCGTCGTGGAGGGCACGCCATGAAGCGTCGTCAGTTCCTGATGGGTGCGAGTGCCGCCATCGGCTTGCCGCTGCTGCCCTCGCTGCTGCCGCGCAGCAGCTGGGGGGGCCAGATCACGCCGCCCACGCGGCTGCTCGTGTACTACGTGCCCAACGGCATGCAGATGGGGTTCTTCACCCCCGACAACGAAGGCCCCGACTACGATCTCAAGGAGATCACGGGCTCGCTTCAGCCGGTGAAGGACCGGGTGAGCGTGCTCACGGGCTTCGCCAACGTGCCCGCAGTGGACGTGGTGGCGGGCGATCATGCCCGCGGCACCGGCTCCTTCTTGACCTGCGTGCCCATTCGCCACACCGCCGGCAACGACATCTACAACGGTGTGTCCATGGATCAGGTGGTCGCGCAGACCATCGGGCAGGACACCCCGTTCCCGTCGCTGCAGGTGGGGATCCAGCCCGGTGGCAACACCGGCGACTGCACCGCAGGGTACTCCTGTGCCTACACCCGCAACGTGGCGTGGGCTGGGCCGCAGACGCCGCTGCCCAACATCACGGATCCGCAGGTGCTCTTCGATCGCCTGTTCGGCGTAGACCTGTCGCTCACCCCCGAGCAGCGTCTGCTGCGCGGGCGCATGCGGGCGAGCATCCTCGACGAGGTGCACACCGAGGCGCTGTCGCTGCAGGTGCGCATGGGGGCCGACGATCGGCTCAAGCTCGACCAGTACCTCACCGCCGTGCGCGAGGTGGAGGTGCGGGTGGGATCGATGGGCGGTGGCGGGAGCTGTGCGCCGGCCGAGCGGCCGCCCCGCGACGTGTCCTACGCGGAGCACGTGGGGGTGATGCACGAGCTGATGGTGCTCGCGCTGCAGTGCGACATGACGCGGGTGGTCACGTTCATGATCGGCCCGGCCGCGTCGAACCAGACCTACGACTTCATCGGCGTGCCCGGCGCCCACCATCAGATCTCGCACCACCAGGATCTGGAGACGAACATCCTGGATCTGGTGACCATCGGGAACTGGGAGGTGGCGCAGTTCGCCGATCTGGTGTCGCGCCTCGACGCCACGCCAGACGCCCAGGGCTCCCTACTGGACGGCACGCTCGCCTACTTCAGCTCCGAGATCTCCGACGGCGATCGCCACGATCACCACAACCTGCCGGTATTGCTCGCGGGCGGGGGCAACGGCGTGCATCAGCCGGGGATCCACCGACGCTACACGCCCACCACCAACGAGCTGGGGCGCCCCATCGCGGATCTGTACCTGTGGATGCTTCAGACCATGGGGGTGGACGTGAGCACCTTCGGATCCGACGGGATCGCCCCCATCGACGATCTGGCCTAGCCTACGGCTCGTCTGGAAGGGGGCAGGGGGGGGCGCCCTCGATGGCGGCCCAGCGCTCGGGCTGGGGGCCCAGGGTGCGGCAGTCGGTCAGCACGCCGTCGAGGTCCTGGATGGCCACGATCACCGAGACGTCGTCGGCGCAGGTGTACGAGGTGTTGCCCATGCCCTGCTTGCGCCAGTCTCCGATCACGCGAAGGATGAGCTCGAAGGTCTCGCCGCTGCCGTCGCGCTCGAAGGCCACACTGGGCAGGTCGTAGCGCTCCACGAAGACGTCGTCGGTGGTCCACAGGCTCGCGGCGTCGCCCGCCCAGGAGGTGGTCTGCAGCGTGAGCGTCCAGCGGGCGGCCTCGAAGTCGCAGTCCAGCCCCACCGACTCGATGACGGGCGTGGTGAGCTCCGGCTCGATGGGCGGCTCCGAGGGCAGGGGTTGTAGGCAACCCACGAGCACGCATCCCATGGCGACGGCGGCCGCCCTCACGCGCCCTGCGCCTGCTTCAGCTCCGCCCGTGCATGCTCCGCTGCCTGGCGGAACAGGCGCCGCTCCACGTGGTCCACGAGGCCGTCCAGCCCCTCGCCCGTGGCAGCACTCACCGCGATGCCGCCGTGCTCGTCGAGCAGATCTCGCAGCACGCCCGGATCGGCGGCGTCCGCCTTGTTCCAGATCAGCAGCTGCGGTCGGTGCTCCAGCCCCAGATCGGCGAGCACGCGCTGCACCGACTCCCGGTGGTGCGCCACGTCGGGATCCGATGCGTCGAGCACGTGCAGCAGCAGGTCCGCTTCCTCCAGCTCCTCCAGGGTGGAGCGGAAGGCGGCCACCAGCGTCTTGGGGAGGTCCTCGATGAAGCCGACGGTGTCGGTGAGCACGATCTCGCGCTGCTCGGGGAACCGCATGCGGCGGGTGGTGGGATCGAGGGTGGCGAACAGCTGATCCTCGGCCACGACCTCGCTGCGCGTCATGCGGTTGAGCAGCGTGGACTTGCCGGCGTTGGTGTAGCCCACGATGGACGCCACCGGAATGCCGCTGCGATCGCGACGCTGCCGGCGCGTGGTGCGGTTGCGCGAGAGCTGCTGCAGCTGTCGCTCCAGCCGCGTGACGCGCTCCTGCGCCCGGCGGCGGTTGATCTCGAGCTTGGTCTCACCAGGGCCGCGTCCGCCGATCCCGCCCGTGAGGCGCGACATGGCGGTGGGCATGATCGCCAGGCGCGGCATGCGGTAGCGCAGCTGCGCCAGCTCCACCTGCAGCTTGCCTTCGCGCGTCTTCGCGTGCTGCGCGAAGATGTCGAGGATCAGCTGGGTGCGGTCGAGCACCTTCAGATCGGTGGTCTGCGCGATGTTGCGCAGCTGGCTGGGGGCCAGCTCACGGTCGAACACCAGGACCTCCACGCCCAGGTGCATGGAGCGGATCACCAGCTCCTGCAGCTTGCCCTGGCCGAGCACCGTGCGGCCGTCCACCTTGCGGCGCCGCTGGAGCACTCGGTCGGCCACCTGCAGTCCCGCCGTGTCGGCCAGGCGTCCGAGCTCGCGCAGTCCGCGACGCGCCTTGTGCACGTCCTTGGTGGCCACCGCCACCAAGATGGCGCGCTCTTGCCCTTCCACCCGCTGCAGCTGAGGCGCACGGGCGAACTGCGCCTCCAGATCGGTGATCAGAGCCGACCAGTCGTCGTCGAAGCGGTGCACGGAGGGCACGCGCTCGATCCGCCACAGCTTCTCCGAGCCCTCCTCCACCTCCTGCGCGGCAGGTGGCAGCAGGGTGGCGTACTCGATCTCCCCGGGCAGACCGTCCGGCAGCACACGAATGGTCGAGACGGCGTCGAGCTGGAGCAAGGCCAGGTCGGTCAGATCGTCTTCGGTGAGCCCCTCGGGACGCAGGCTGGTGAGGATCAGCCGAACCCCACGAAACCGTGCGGCTCCGGCGCGGCGTGCGCCCAGATCGGGCAGGAAGACCCGGTGCGCGTCGCCCACCACCACCTTGTCCACCTCGCCCTGGCGGTCGATGAGCAAGCCCACACGACGACCGATGGCCTGGCTGGTTTCGGTGAGGGCCCGCGCGAGACCGGGAGAGATGAACTGGTTGCGGTCGACCCGCCGGCGGTAGAGAGCGCGCAGTGTTCGTGACTGCTGCGCCTTCAAGCCGGTGGTGTTTCCGTGGATCTGCTGCAGGGTACGCCTCTGGTTGCACCCTCAGCCTACGCCGTCAGGACGGAGGTGTCACCCGTCCCGTTCTGCCGTTGGCTCGGACCGATCCGATCCGCCCTCGGCTGCCGACTCGAGCAGCTTCGGCAGATCGACGCCGATGGCACCCTTCAGCTCCTCCACCAGCCGCACGGCGCTACGAGCTGCGTCGTTGCCGAGCAGCCCCCCACCACCCTTGCCTTGGGACTCAGGGGGCAGCATGGTGAGCCGGTCCACCTTGACCGCGCCCACCGTGTCGACCAGGTGCGCCATGACGGTCTGCAGCTTCTGCATGAGGAAGATGTCGCGTGCGGAGTCGCCCGACTGCTGCCACACCGTGATCATGTCCTCGAGCACCGTCACCGTGGCGCGACCCTCCTCCAGGATCTTGGCTGCGCGCCCCTTGGCCTCGTTGATGCCCTTCTCCATGTCGGCTCGGGCGGGCTCGATGACGTCGGCCTCGAGCTGGATGCGCACCTGCTCCACGCGCGCCTCCTCGGCCTCGAGCGCGGCGGTGGCCTTGGCGATGAGCGCTTCCACCTGACCGGTCTGCTCGGCCACCATGGCCGTGGACTTGGTGCGGGCATCCGCCACGCGACGCTCCGCTTGGGCCACGGCGATCTGCTCCTCGGCCTCCACTTGCTGCAGCCGGGAGCGCTGGCGGTTGTCCGCGTCGCGGGTGATCGCCGAGGCCTTCGCCCTGGCCTCCGCGATGCGCGACTTCTTGATGATCTCGGCCGACTGCTTGCGACCGATGCTGTCGAGGTAGCCGCGCTCGTCCCACACGTTCTGGATCTTCATCGTGTCGAGCAGCAAGCCGAGCCGGCCCAGATCGTGCTCCGCCTCCTCGAGCAGCTTCTCGGCGAAGGCGAGCTTGTCTTCGTTGACCTCCTCGGGCGTGAGCCGCGACAAGACGCCCCTGAGGTTGCCCTCCAGCACGTCCTTGGCCATCTGCACGATCTCTTCGCGGTCCTTGCCCAGTAGCCGCTCCACCGCGGCCCCCAGCGTGGGCTCGTGGCCCGCGATCTTGATGTTGGCGACGCCCTGCACGTTGAGGGGGATGCCCCCCTTGGAGTACGCGCCCTGGACCTCCACCTCGATGATCATGTTGGTGAGATCGAGGCGGTCCACCTGCTCGATGAGGGGCCAGCGCCAGCCCCGGCCGCCCTTGATGATGCGGTAGCCCTTGAGCCCCTCCGAGTCACGGTGCTTGCGCCCGCTGAAGATGAGGACCTCGTTGGGTTCGCAGATGTAGAGGAGGTTGCCGGCGAGTCCCATGACACCCGCACCCGCCATCACGGCGACGAAGGCGAGCACGCCCATGACGATCAGGATGGTGCTCATCAGCCCACCTCCTTGTTGGGAACGTCCTGCCGCGCCGTGAGCTGGGGCGGAGGCACGGTTGCGTCGCTGTCGTCGCGCTGGCTGCCCGCGAGGATTCCCGTGACGTCGATTCCGGTGGTCTCGGTGAGCTGCCGCAGCACGGCGCCCACGGTGGCCGGAAGCGCGGCCATGTGCTGGGGCAGGGCGGAGCCGTCCCCTCCGTCGAGCAGGGTGACCTCGCCGATCTCCATCTGCTTCACCCGCTCCGTCACCGTGCTGAGCACCGTCTCGAGCTGCTGGATGAGGAAGATGTCCTTGGCGTCGTCTCCAGCCTTCAGCCAGGTCTGGCGCATCATGTCGAGGACGCGTGCCATGGCCTCACCGTCCGCGGCGATCTGGGCGGCGCCGGCTCGGGCTCGCATCTCGGCGGCCTTGCGGTCGGCCTCGGCAGGGAGCACCACGTCCGCTGACAGGCGGAGGTGCTCGAGGCGACCACGGATCTCCTGCAGCTGCTGCTCGGCGCGTGCGCGGGCGGCGAGTGCTGCCTGCTCAGCCCGCTCCTCCTCGGACTTGGCCTTGGCCTCGAGCTCGGCCATGCGGCGCCGCAGCTCGTTCTCCCGCTGCTTGATCACCGTCTCGGACTGCTCGTTGGCCACCTGTCCTTCGCGGACGTAGGACGCCTGGGCCTCCTCGGCATCGGCCTTGGCCGTGGACTCCGCGATCTCGGCCGCTGCCAGCACGTTGGCCAGTCGCTCGCGGCCGATGCTGTCGAGGTACGACACGTCGTCGTTGACGGACTGCACCTTCAGGGTGTCGAGGGTGAGGCCCAGCTTGTCGAAGTCCTCTCCCGCCTCGTCCACCAGCTCCTCGGCGAACTTCAGCCGGTCCTCGTTGACCTCCTCCGGCGTCATCCGCGCGATGATGCCGCGCAGGTGCCCCTCGAGGGTCTCCTTGGCCACCTGGCGGATCTCTGCAGGATCTCGTCCCAGGAAGCGCTCGATGGCGTTGTTGTAGCTTCGCGGATCGGAGCTCACCTTCACGTTGGCGATGGCATGCAATGCCAGTGGGATCCCACCCTTCGAGTAGGCGTTGGTGATGTTGAGCTCGATGGGGATCGCGATCAGCTCCATCCGATCCACCTTCTCGAGGACCGGGATGCGCAGCGCGAAGCCGCCGTGCACCACGCGGTACCCCACGGTGGAGCCGTCGGTGAGCTGGTACTTTCGGCCGCTGAAGATCAGCAGCTCGTTCGGACGCCCCACGAACAGGAATTGCTTTGCAGCGAACACGAGGGTGACGAGCGCGAGCCCAGCCCCCATGCCCATACACAGGAATGCGAACTCAGGCACCGAACCCCTCCCGTGGGTGACCACTACGCGTCACTACGATCCTTCCCCGCCCGTTCTTGCGCACGAGCCATCTGCTGCGGATTCGAGGGACTCGACTGAGCAACCCCAGCTCGCGTCCGTTTCGAAGCTCCGAGCTGGGAGACGTCAGCCACGCCTCCCCGCACATCTGCAATGATAACTGTACTGCCGCGCTCGATCTCCTCGCGATCCCGCGTCGATGCGAGCATCTCCACGCGTCCGGCGAGCGTTTCCACTACGATCTTGCCTTGCATACCGGGACGAATCGGCAGCAGAACGCGAGCTTCCTCCCCGGCGAATCGAGACAGCGTGGTCTCCCCTGAAACCGTATCGGTTTTCAGCTTCTTGAAGAACCACGCAGCACCGGTTCCGATCCCACCACCCACGAGCAAGGCCACCGCCAACGTCACGCCCGGATGCACGGAGAGCAGGTCCAGCAGCGTGCCCGTGAGGCCGAAGGTGGCGGTTCCGAAGGTCCAGAATCGCATCGACAGGAACGGCAGCCACAGTGCATCGGATCCGGCGGCGATGCCGTCGGCGGCTTGGGCCGCGACGTCCAGGTCCTTGTCGAAGTCGCCGTCTGCCTCGATGTCGGCGTCGGCGTCGAGGTCTGCTTCCACGTCGACGTCTGCGTCCAGGTCGACGTCCGCGTCCAGGTCGACGTCCGCGTCCAGGTCCGCCTCGGCTTCCAGGTCGAAGTCCTTGTCGAAATCCTTGTCGCCTCCGCCGAAGAACAGCGAAGCCACGATGAGGCTACTTCCGAAGCCCAGTGCGGCCAGGTACAACGCGAGCATGGAAATTCCTTACGGTGCGCGGGAAGCGAATGCCAGCACCAGCCAGCCTGCCACGAAGCACACGCCACCGATGGGAGTGACGGCACCGAGCCAGCGCTGACCCGAGAGGACCATCAGGTACAGGGAACCGCTGAAGAACAGGATACCCGCCACGAAGAGCGCCCCTGCCCAGCGGGGGCTCGACGGGTGTGCCGCGACGGCGCACAGCGCGAGCACGTGGACCAAATGGTAGTGCGCCGCGGTGCCCCACCTCGGCATCATCTCCTCGGAGACGCGGCCCTCCAGCCCATGGGCTCCGAAGGCACCGAGGAGCACCCCGAGCGCACCTGCGATCCCAGCCACTGTCCACCACATCCCGACCCCCCTGGTTCGCGTTATCGGCCCCTATGCTCAGGACCGCAGAAGCGCTGGCCAGGGAGGGTGGATGGGGCAGGTGAAGGGCGTGATCCTGGCGGCGGGCTACGGCACCCGCTTCCTCCCAGTGACGCGCGTGGTGCCCAAGGAGTTGCTCCCCATCGGAACGCGTCCTGCGTTGGACTGGGTGGTCCGTGAGATGGCGGAGGCCGGGATCGAGGAGATCCTGGTGATCACGAGTCGTCGCAAGCGTGGCATCGAAGACTGGTTCGACACGGACGTCGAGCTCGAGGGCCGGGTGGGACGAGCTCGCCTGGGGATCCCCAACGTGCGGGCCACCTTCGTGCGACAGCACGAGATGAAGGGCACGGGGCACGCCCTGCTGATGGCGCGCGAATTCGCGGGCATCGATCCCGTCGTGGTGGCCTTCCCCGACGACCTGTTCGGCGAGCCCAACTGCTCGGCGCGTCTGATCGCCACCTGGGAGCGAACGGGCTGCAGCGTGCTGGCATGCGGCGACCTGTCGGGCCAGGACGTGTCCCGCTACGGGGTGGTGGACGCGGTGGTGCAGGGCGATGTGCTGCGCGTGCGTGGCGTGGTGGAGAAGCCCGCTCCAGGTACGGAGCCGAGCCACCTGGTGAGCTGGGGCCGCTACCTGTACACGCCCCAGATGTTCAGCGAGCTGGCTGCAGGCCTGTCGGAGCACACCGGCGGCGAGTTCTATGCCACCGACGCCATCAACACCCTGGCGTCCCAGGGCAAGGTGGTGGCCGACGTCGTGCCTTCGCCCCGCTACGACACCGGGCAGCCGCTGGGCTACCTCACCACGGTGGTTCGCATGGGGATGCAGGATCCCGAGGTGGGGCCCGCGTTCCGAGCGTGGCTCTCGCGTCAGGTCACGGGGGCGGAGTAGGCCCGCCGTCGGCGGCCTCCACCTCTTCGACGGTCGGCAGGAGCTCTACCTGGAAGTCGTCGGCTGGGCGGGGCAGGGGTCCCAGCAGCTCGGCGACCACGCGTCGGCTGCCGAGGGGGGCGTCGAGTCGCACCATCAGACCGGCGGTGGTGAGGTGCAGGCGCCAGCTGGTCTCCGCCGTGCGCAGCTCCCAGCCGTCGGTCCACACCGTGTCGTCGCCCACCGTGACCTGCCGCGGACCCATGGACACCACGGTGAAGGTGGTCACCGCTCCCGTGGTGGCGTCGAGCAGTCGGAGCTGATCGAAATCTTGCAGCCGTGCCAGGGCATGTGGATCGAGCAGGTCCACGGTGGTCAGATCCACTCGATCCCCGCGCAGGATGCGCTCGTCGGGGCCAGGGAGTCCCGTGCCCGTCACGCGCCATCCCATGGGGGTGTACCGAGCCTGGACCTCGGAGGCGCGTCCGTCGATGCGCTGGGTGCTGTGGAACGAGGCGGGCTCGCCCACGGGGCCCGATGCGGTGAGTCGGTGTTGGTAGGAGGGAGGCTCCACCGAGCGCTTCGTGCCGAGGGTCTCCCAAGTGGTGAAGGCCTCCACGAAACGCATCGGTGAGGTTCCTGGCCCCTCGGTGTGGATGCGGACGTGCCGCGTGCCCACGGGCTGACCGTCGACGGACAGCTGCCAGGAGAACGTGGACTCGGGGGCGGCGATGGCCGCAGTGGCGAAGGCGATGAGCGTCGTGAGCATGCAGATCCGGCCACGGCGACAGGGGCCGCTCGTGGTGTGGTGAGTCTACAGCCCGAAGTCCGCCGTGGCACCCCCGGGCCAGGCGTAGAGCACACCGTTGCCCTGCGTGGGGGAGGTGGCGACCAGGTCGTTGTGGCCATCGCCGGTGACGTCGCCGAAGTGGACCTCCGCTCCTGCGCGAGAGCGCACATCCTTGGCGACAGCGACCCCGGCCACGTTGTAGTCGGCCTCCAGGGTGACCTCCGAGCCGGGCACCAGCGGGCCGTACCAGACCAGCACCGCGCCTGGCTTGGTGGAGCCGCCGCCTCGGGCCAGCTCGGCGGGGGCGCCCACCACGAGATCGACGGCGCCGTCCCCGTCGAAGTCTCCGACGTCCAGGGAGTCGCCGAAGTAGTCGTCGCCGACGCCGAAGCGCTGGATCTGGGCCTCCTCGGGATCCACGTCGCCGGTGGGCTGCTCCGTGAAGATGGCCACCGCGCCCACGCGCGTGCCGAAGTTGCGGGCCCCGATGACCAAATCCTCTGCACCGTCTCCGTCGAGGTCGCCGCTCGCGCCCGCCGACAACACCGATCCCCACGCCGTCAGCCGGATGTTCGCCACCGACAGGTCGCTGATCTCGTGGGTGCCGGATTCGGGGGGGCTGTCGATCACCCGCGCGAAGACGTCGGGGCGCCGGTCGCTGTTGGACTCCCCGAGGAGCAGGTCGTCGACGCCGTCCGAGTCGATGTCCACCACGGTCAGAGAGCTTCCTGCGTAGGCGTAGGACTCGCCTCGCAGCAGGGCGCCCGCCTCGCCGAAGCCGATGCGGGCCCCTGGTATTGGGGCGAGCAGCTGCACCACCCCTCGGTTGCTCTGGGCCCAGCGAGCGGAGATCCCGATCCGTGCGCCTTCATCGAGGCTCACGACGGAGTCTCCCATGCGCTCGTTGGTGAGGCCGGACAGGGTCATGAAGGCCGCCGACTCGAAGGTGTCTCCGTCGGCGGGAGGCGCCGTGAACAGTCCCACGTGGGCGGCGGAGGAGCCAGTCTCGTCGTAGGCCACGGCCAGGTCCGAGCGTCCGTCGCCGTCCACGTCGCTCAGGTCGAAGATCCGAAGATCGTCACCGCTGGCCTGCAACGTCGCTACGGCATCGTCGACGGTGCCCGGTGCGTCCAGGGGACCCTCGAACCACCACACGCGTGCCTGCTCGCGAGAGACCTCCCCCTTGGCGAGGGCGTCGACGAAGCCTCCGACCACGATGTCGGGAGCTTCGTCGCCGACGACGTCTCCCGGTAGCGCCATGGTGTGGCCGAACTCGTAGGCGGTGACGCCGGAGCCCAGGCCCTCGATGGCCAGGGGAGCGTCCGTGACCAGCCCCACGCCGACGTAGGTGCAGTCGGACACGCCGTCGCAGTTGTCCTCGATGCCGTTGCCACAGATGGGCTCGGCTCCAGCGTTTCGCAGGGGATCGGACTCGTCACAGTCGCCGGTGCAGGGCGTGAACCCGTCTCCGTCGAAGTCGAGGGGCACGATGAGGGGATCGAAGTCGTCGCAGTCGTTGCCCCCCTGGCCGCGGGCCTCGAAGCCGTCGCGGTCGAAGTCGTTGTCGTTCCAGCCGTCGCAGTTGCTGTCGACGTTGTCGTAGGGGATCTCCTCGGCGTTGGGGTACACGTCGGCGCGAAGGTCGTTGCAGTCCTGCCCGCCCGCCTCCCAGGCCGTCCAGCCATCGCCGTCGACGTCGACCAGATCTGCTCCCGAGCAGTCCTGATCGATCTTGTCGTAGGGGATCTCCTCGGCGCCCGGGTAGGAGTCCTCGTCGTTGTCGTTGCAGTCCTCGGGCTCGACGAACCCGTCGCGGTCGAAATCGTAGACGTTCTGGCAGCTGAAGAGGCTGCCGAGGACAAGGGACCACAACGTCGTCATGACGGCAGCATATCGCCTGCCGGCTACGATCCGCGCCCTCGGTCCGCGATTGCGGCCGCATAGGAGCGGTCGCGCGCCACCCAGGCCTGCAGCAACTCAGCTTGTGTGGCCGCCGGGAGCAGCGCCTCGGAGCCCAGCGCCCTGGCGCGCTCGGCCACCGGTCGCAGGGCCAGGGCCGCGGCCACGCTCACGTTGAGGGACTGCGCGAACCCGTGCATGGGCAACATCACGACTCCGTCCGCTGCCTCGCGGGCGGCGTCCGACACGCCCACGAGCTCGGCACCGAACCACAGACACACACTGGACTGCACCGGTACCTCCTCGGGTGGGACCGGCGCACCTTGTAGATCCGCTACGAAGATCCGGATCTGCTGCCCCCGTAGGTGGGAGATGGCCGCCGCGGCGTCGGGGTGGTGATGCAGCTGCAGCCAGCGCTCTGCTCCGCGTGCTGCCCCCGGGCTCACCTTGAAGCGACCGGTGCCCACGAGGTGCACGTGGTGTATGCCGAGCGCGTCGCAGGTACGCAGGATGGCGGAGATGTTGTGGCGGTGGTGTACGGCCTCCACGGCACAGTGCACGCGGGCCAGCCGGGCTGCGAGCACCTGGGCCATTCGCTGCTGTCGTCGTTGGATGGTCACGCCACGTCCATAGTCGGTTAGCAACGGATGCGATGGACCTGACACCCAAGCAGCGGCGCTTCCTGCGTGGCCGAGCTCACGACCTGGACCCCGCCGTTCGTGTGGGGGCCGCTGGCGTCACCGATGGCGTGATTCACGCCATCGACACGGCGCTGGAAGCCCGAGAGCTGATCAAGGTCAAGCTCGATGGCGACCGCCACCAGCGTGCGGAGGCCGTGGCCACCATCGCCGAGCGCACCCGGAGTGCCGTGGCCCAGACCATCGGGCGGGTCGTGGTGCTCTACCGCCCGGCCAAGGAGGCCGAGCGGCGCGCCATCAGTCTTCCTCGGGAATGACGGGCAGGGCCAGCGGGTCGCGGCCCGTGGCGTCGCGATGCCGCTCGATGATCACGGTCTCCGGCGGCGAGCCGGCGGGCAGGTCCTCGACGGTGATCTCCACGAAGTCCCAGCCGTCGTCGTAGCCCTCGGGGGCCACGTAGTCCTGCAGTGCCTGGTCGTTGAGCTCGCTCACGTGTAGCCAGTAGCCCGGGACCCACTCGTTGCCGTCGAACCAGCCGGGGATCCACTCCTCGCTGACACGCTCCTCTTCGGGCACCCAGTACCCGGCGTGGAAGATGCCGTCGGAGTCGTAGAAGGCGCTCACCCAGTAGTAGGCGGTGCGGAACTCGGGCCGCCAGAAGCCGTCGACGTACTCCTCACCGTCCCAGAAGCCGGCCTCCCAGGTGTAGCCCTCGGGACCCGCCCCCGTGGGGATCCAGTGACCGCGGACGTAGGTGCCCTCGTCGAGGTAGTAGCCCTCGACCCACTCCCAGTCGGGGCGTGCCTCGGTGCGGTAGTAGCCGTCCACGTAGACGTCGTTGTCCCACCAGCCGGGGACGTAGACGTAGCCTACGGGCGCGCGACGGGTGGGGACCCAGTAGCCGGGGTGCCAGTAGCCGTAGGACCAATAGCCGGGAGTCCAGTTCCAGCCGTAGCGCGAGGGCGGAATCCACCAGTCGTGCCAGGCGTGAACGCTGAAGCCCAGGCCGACCACCGCGACGGTGCTGTAGCGGTAGCGGTACCAAGGGTGGCAGTACCAGCGAGAGTAGTAGCCGCGGTAGCTCCACCGGGAGGGCAGGGGCCGCGCGCCGCCACGAGCGTGGCGCGCAGGGCGCAGGTGACGGGTGGAGGGCCGCGCGTAGCGCACGTCGTTGTGGCTGCGGTGGGGCGGCCGAACGGAGGGACGACCCGCGTTGCCGGGGCGGCCGGCGTTGCCGGGTCGCCCGGTGTTACCGCGACCCGCGCCGGGGCGGGGCGAGGCAGGGCGCCGGCTGTCGAAGGTGCGCAGTGCACCGGAGGGGCGGCCGCCCACGTCGCGGCGACGCATGTCGTCGCCCCGTAGCTCGTTGGCTCGCAGGGACCGCCGCTGCGGTGCCGTGGTGCCGGACAGCCGCGGGCTCGAGTTCCGCTGGGCCGAGTTGCGCGGTGACTGGTTCGAGGTCCTCGGAGTGGCCGACGTGGTGCCCCTCGGACCGGAGCTGGGGTTGCTGCGCGGCGACGGATTGCTGCGCGGAGCGGGCGACGTGCGCGGCGACTGGCGGGAGCCAGAGGTCCGCGGTGTGGTGCGGGGGCCCTGGCGCGAGGGAGCGCTCGACCTCGGGCCGGAGCTGCGCGCCGGGCTACGACTGGACGAGCTCCGCGACGACGAGCGTGAGCTGGTGCTCGCCGGCTTGCGCGATCCGTTGGAGACGGGCGCGGAAGCAGAGGCAGACAGCGAACGCTGGGCGGGCGATCGGCTGGCCGAGGTGGATCGCGAAGGCTGCGACCGACTGGAGGCCTGCGGTCTCGACGGCTGCGATCGGCTCGACGACGGAGCGCGGTTGGTGGAGCTCGGGCGGCTGGCGCTGGAGCGACTGCTGCTCGATCGGCTGGCGCTGGAGCGGCTGCTGCTCGAACGATTGCCGCTCGAACGGTTCGCGCTGGAGCGGTTGCTGCTCGAACGGCTCGCGCTCGAACGATTGCCGCTCGAACGGCTCGCGCTGGAGCGGCTCGCACTCGACCGGCTCGAGCTAGAGCGGCTCGCGCTCGACCGACTCGAGGACGAACGAGACCGCGACACGCTCTTCTTCGACGACGAGCTGCTCGCGTGCAGATCGACCTGCGGTGAGTCGGTGGCGTGAGCCTCCGACAACCCTGCGAGGGCCAGTGTGATCAACGTGATGGACATGAGGCCTCCGGACCCCTCGACGTGCGTCTGCTGCGGATATTCGATGTCTTGGTGAATAAGATTGTAACGTGCACATCGCATCACCCATGTTCTGCCTCCTGCTGTTCTTGGCCGCCTCCTGTCGATCCCCCGGCACCGTCGTGGGTCCCCTCGGGCACCTGACGGTCCGTACGGCCCTGTTCCGACCTGGGCTTCAGGACGGACGCCCCGAGCTGTTCGTCTTCCTCTCCAATGGCGAGTTTCCGTGTGGGCTGCCGGACTTCGACGACCCACAGGCACAGGCACGAGCCATGGAGCGCTTGGCCGTGGCAACCTGTCGGGAAGGGGCTCAGCACGTGAGCTTGACCCTGTTCGCACGCCAACCGGAGTGGACGGGCGTATTCGTGGGATCCGACGATGCCTCCGTCGTCGGCCCCACCGCGACCGTCTCCCAGGTGGCTCGGGGGAGATATCTGGGCGTGGAGGAGGCCTACCTGTCGGACCTCGACGGACTGGTACGCGGCTACACCCCTCAGTCCGTCACCACCTTGGATCCCCTGGGAGACGGGGGAGAGGTCGTGCTCGAGCCCGGGTCTTCGGGGCGGCTGAGCGGCACCTTCCGCTTTCCAGACTCCGAGGGTGGGGTAGGCGTGTACGGCACCTTCGAGGCGTCTGCCTGCGATCCCGACCGCGTCGACGCGTCGCTCCTGGACTCGGTGCAGGCCGCACCCTTGAGCGTCTGCAGCTTTTGACTCCATCGATCCCCATGGTGGACCTGGTGACTCGCCACCGGGAGGTGGCCGACGAAGCGGAGCGGAACGTGCAGGCGGTCTTGCGCTCCGGCCGGTGGATCGGAGGTCCGTGGGTGCAGCGTGCCGAGTCGACGGCAGCCGAGTGGTTCTCGCGGCGCTGGGCGGTCGGTGTAGCGAGCGGAACGGACGCCCTCATGCTGGCGCTGATGGCTGCGGGAGTGCGGCCGGGCGACGAGGTGATCGTTCCGGCCCTGTCGTTCTTCGCCACCGCAGGAGCTGTGGTCAACGTGGGGGCGGTCCCGGTGGTGGTGGACGTGGGGCGCGACGGGCTGCTGGATCCCCAGGCGGCCGAGGCTGCCGTGGGGCCTCGCACGCGCGGCTGCGTTCCGGTGCACCTCTTCGGCAACCGCGCCGCTCCGCTGGCCCTCGGGGTTCCTGTGGTGGACGACGCGGCGCAAGCCGTGGGCACGGTGCCCAGCTGCAGCACCGGGGTGCTCTCCGCCGTGTCCGCCTACCCCACCAAGACGTGGGGGGCGGCTGGAGACGCGGGCTTCGTGCTGGGGGACGATCCCGAGCTGGAGCGCGTGGTGAGGGCCCTGGCGAACCATGGCTCGACGGGATCGGATCTGCACCAGGCGATGGATGGCTGCGTGGGGCGGGCCAGTCGCCTCGACGCGGTCCAGGCGGCGGTCCTGATGGCCCACGCTCCCGAGGTGGCGCGACGGGTGCAGCGGCGTCGCGAGCTCGCGGATCGCTTCGACGCGGCGCTTCCGGCCTCGATCCTCCCGCTGCCCCGCCAGCCGGGCTGCTCGGTGCATCAGTACTGCGTGCTCGCCGAGGATCGGGAGGCGTTGGTACGGCACCTCGACGCCGCTGGGGTGGGGTGGGCGATCTACTACGGGCGGCCGTTGAGCGAGCAGCCTGCGCTGACGTCCTTCCCGCATCGGGAGACTCCGGTGGCTAGGTGGATGTGTGAGCGGCTGCTCGCGCTGCCGGTTCGCGCGAGCCTGACGGAGGAGGAGGTGGAGCGCATCGTGGACGTCCTGCGTGGGATCCCCACATGAGCGAGTCGTGGATCCTGGCGTCGACCCAGGCCTTCGCTGTGTTGTACGGCTTGGCCATCGGGAGCTTCCTGGCCAACGCCATCGTTCGCATTCCCGAGGGACGGTCGCTGTGGGTGCGATCGAGCTGTCCACGGTGTGCGACCCCGGTGGAGTGGCGCGACAACGTTCCGGTGCTGAGCTGGCTGCTCCTGCGAGGTCGCTGCCGGCACTGCAGCACGCCAATCTCTCCGCTCTACCCTCTGGTGGAGGCCCTGACGGCGGTGTTCGCCTGGCTGGTGTGTCGCCACCTGTTCGTGTCGGTGCACGACATCGATGCGGCGACGGCGGGGGCGTGGGTGCTGCAGTTCGGGCTGCTCTGCCTGCTCATCGTGGCCTCCGCGGTGGACGTTCGTCATCGCATCATCCCGGACGAGACCAGCGTGTACGCGGTGCCCTTCGCCATCGCGGGCCACGCGGTGCTCGAGTGGCTGCAGTACGACGGCTGGCTGGCAGTGGGCTGGCGAGGGGCCACGCTGGGAGCTGCCGTGTGGGGCGGCTCCTTCGCCTTCATCGCAGGCGCTGCGCGCCTGGTCTATGGCGAGGAAGCGCTGGGCTGGGGTGACGTGAAGCTCGCGGGCATGCTGGGCGCCTTCCTCGGCGTGGTGGGCGGAAGCGTGAGCCTGATGCTCGGCAGCATCGCGGGGGCCGTGGTGGGGCTCGTGGTGTGGGCCATCCTCTGGCGCAGACCCTATTTGCCCTTCGGGCCACCCCTCGCGCTGGGGGCTGCGGCCTACGTGCTGTACGGCGACGTGATCAGTGTCCAGCTCGGCTGGACGCTACCGTGAGTCGGCACCCGATTCTGAGCGGTTAACGGGGCTCATGACCCGTTTGTCGTTCGTGTTGTTGGATGCATCGCGCCCACCCGCTCCTGGAGCCATCGAGGCTGCCTACGGGGAGCTGTTCGAAGGGATGCCTCCCTTGGAGCGTACCGATACCTCGGACGACGTGCTTGCGTGGACCGTCGGGGACTGCTCCGTCTTCGTCTCCGTGATGCAAGCGCCGATTCCCACTGACGAGGCGCAGTCGGCTGCCAGGTTCAGCATCGCCGCCTTCGGCCCGGGCGGGCCGGTGGACACCTCGTCGCACGAGGCCCACCTGATGGTGACCTCTCTCGGTGGGGACGCGGACGACCCGATGACGTCGCTGTGGCAGCACACGCGGGTGGTGGCCGCGGTGGCGAAGGCTTGCGGAGCCATGGCTGTGTACGAGGGCAACGCCGCAGCCACGCACCCCACAGCGTTCTACGTCGACGTGGCCTCGGCGGGGAGCCCCCCCATGATGCTCTGGACGGGCCTCAGTGTGGCGCGAGAGACAGACGGCTGTACGAGCCTGCTCACGCTTGGTCTGGGGCAGCTGTCGATCCCGAACCTGTGGGTGATCGCGCGGCCAGGGGAGGGCAACGACGCGATGGTCTTCGCGCTGGACCTGGCCTTGTACACCGCTGGTCAGGGGCAGATCCCCGAGGGGCAGACGGTGGGGCGAACCGACGATGAGCGGGTTGCGGTGCGCTACGTGGATTCCCCCAATGGTAGTGGTGAGTCGGTGGCGTTGGTGGACCTGCGCAACGCCTGAGCATGCGGCGGCCCGGTGGTTCGGTGCTGCCATCGCGACAATCAACGGAGTTGATTGTCGCGATGCTACAGGTTGGCGCTCCGCGCCTGGACTTGCAGCACTCCCTGCACGCGCTCGCACGCTCGCTCGTTCCAGTCCCACTGCAACCCCGGATCAGGCGCGCTCCGCTCGATCGCGACAATCAACGGAGTTGATTGTCGCGATCAGTCGAGGAGATCGAGCATTCCCTGGATCTCCGAGATGGAGCGACGGGCCTCCGCGTCGGTCTGTCCCTCGAGGGCCTGTAGCCCCGACGTCCAGGCGGCGCGGGCCGCATCCAGCTCGTCGAGATCGTAGTGCAGCAGACCGTGCTGATAGTGCCCGGCGCCAGAGGTGGGATGTGCCTGGAGCAGCCGATCGAACAGCTGCTGGGCTCCGGCTACGTCTCCTGCCTTCTTCAGCTCCAGGGCCAAGCTGTACAGCGCGAAGCGGTCGGTGGGCTTGCGCTCGAGGAAGGCCTGCAGCTGTGCGACGCGATCCATGGCGATCAGTCCTGCCTGCGCGGGCGCATCAGCCCGGTTGCGAGGGCCAGCAGGCCCAGAACGGCAGCCGGCACGCTCTGCAGCATCTCTCCATTGATGACGTGCGTGCCCGTGGCTCCCACCATCAACGCCACGAGGAGCCCCGCACCCACCAGGCGCGTGAAGGGGATCAACACCAGCAGCGCTGCGAGCAGCTCCAGCACACCCGTCAGCGTCATGAACCACAGCGGGTAGTTCCACCGCGTGAAGTTCTCGACGTGCATCTCGTTTCCGAGGATCTTGGAGCCCCCGGCGACGGCGAAGGCCAAGGCCAGGAGGAGGGCGAAGATGTGTCCGATGACGCGCATGGGGCCTCCCGCCGGGAGACTATCAGTCGAAGGCGCGCCAGTCTCCGTCGACCAGCCGCTCGTGAGGACGGTAGGCAGCCTTGTAGGACAGGTGCCGGCAGTCCTCGACGTACAACCCCAGGTACAGGTAGGTCCGGCCCGAGCGGCGGCACAGCTCGATCTCCTGCAGCGCCGAGAACACGCCCGGTGACAGGTCGCTGCGATCGGGATCGAAGTAGAAGTAGACCGAGCTCGCGCTGTCGCGTCCCAGATCCACCACGCCCACGCCCACGAGCTCCTCGTCGAAGAAGTAGCGCATCTCGATGGTGAGCACGCAGGACTGGACGAGCCAGCTCACGTAGCCGAGTGCGCTCATCTCGCCGTCGTCATCGGCCACGAGCCCACGCTCTTGCTTGTGGCGGTTGAACAGCGCCAGCTTCTCCGGCGTGAAGGTCACCGGGCCCACCTCGATCCGCACGTGGTCCCGCCAACGCTTGAGCACGCGACGCTGGGACTTGCTGGGGCGAAAATCCGCCACCGGGAGCCGGATCCCCTCGCAGGCCTGACAGGTGGGGCAGGAGGTCCGGTACAGGCAGGTGCCCACGCGACGCTCGGCGTTGCCGAATCGCTGGTCGGCCTCGTCTAGGGTGAGACGCCGTAGCTGGCGGTACAGCGGCATTCGGGCCACTCGGCCGTCGAGGTACGGGCATCGCTGCAGTCCGTCGTAGACCAGCTTCTGGCTCATACCTGCTACTTACCACCGCGTGCCGGGGAGTGGCCGGCCATTCCGTCGTGGATGGCCGGCCGCCACTCGGTCAGCAGGCCGGATCGATTCCGTCGCAGTCCTCGTCGACACCGTTGTTGCAGATCTCGGTGTTGCCGGGGAAGATGTCCGTGTTGGTCTCGTCGCAGTCCACGCCGTAGAAGTCGGGCACCCAGCCCACGTCGGGGGCGGTGCACTGAGCGGCGCTGGGGGTTCCGGAGCCGACGCCGTCGCCGTCGGTGTCTTCCAGCCACGGTCCGTCCACGAGCTGGTCGGGATCGTTGTCGTCGCAGTCGAGATCGTTGTCCACGAAGTCGAGGGGCTGCGAGCACGACATGGCGTCTTGGTTGGTGTCGCCGAAGCCGTCTCCGTCGAAGTCGGCCCACCAGGTGCGGGCGGTGGTCAGGTCGACGTCCGCGTCGTCGTCGTCCACGTCGGTGTCGCAGTCGTTGTCGATGCCGTCACAGACCTCGGTGACGCCGGGGTTGATGTCCAGATCGTCGTCGTCGCAGTCGGTGTTGTCGGCCACGTAGTCCACGGGCGGCGAGCAGGCTTGGACGGTGACGTTCGGGTCGCCGTAGGTGTCGCCGTCGAGGTCGAAGTAGAACGTGTCCGAGAAGGCAGGGTCCAGACTCGGATCTGCATCGTCCGCGAGGCCGTCGCAGTCGTTGTCTTCGCCGGCGTCGCAGATCTCGGTGCCGTTGGGCGACGTGAACGGATTGCCGTCGTTGCAGTCCACGCCGATGATGGCCAGCACGTGGTCCGTGGTGGGACCTGCGCACAGGGGCTTGGTGGGCTCGCCCGCGCCGAATCCGTCTCCGTCCGAGTCGAGGAGCCACTCCGCCGGACCCTGGATCAGGGGCTCGGAGTCGTCGCAGTCGTCGGCGTTGGACACGTGGAACCAGGGCTGGAAGCAGGCCTCCACGAAGATCTTGGGGTTGCCTGCACCGTCGAGGTCCGCGTCCTCGTACCAGATGGACTGACCAGAGGTGTCCAGCGAGTCGTCGGAGTCGTCGATCAGCTGGTCGCAGTCGTCGTCGACGGTGTTGCAGATCTCCTGCGCCGTCGGGTTGATGGTCTGATTGGTGTCGTCGCAGTCGTCACCGTTGAGGACCGTGACCACCTTCTCGGGCGCGAGGCACGACACGAAGGTGACGTCGATGTTCCCGAAGGTATCGCCGTCGGCATCCTCGTAGTAGATCGGTGCAGAGCTCAGATCGAGGAACGGGTCCTCGTCGTCGATGAAGAGGTTGCAGTTGTTGTCGATGCCGTCGCACACCTCGTTCGCGTCGGGGTTCACGCCGGCGTTCGTGTCGTCGCAGTCCTGGCGGCTCTCCACGTAGCCGGGGGGAGCGACGCAGGCGGTCACGCCCACGGACGGGTCGGGGTCTCCGAAGCCGTCGTTGTCGGCGTCGAGGTAGAAGATGGCCTCGCGCAGCCCTTCGTCGGCCTGACTGTCGCAGTCGTTGTCGATGCCGTCGCAGGCTTCGATGGCTCCCGGGTTCACACCCGCGAGGAAGTCGTTGCAGTCATCGTCGTTGGTGGCGAATCCCCGGCGGACTTCGCACAGCAGCTTCTCCGTGCCGGGCGCTCCGTAGCCATCATTGTCGGCGTCGGAGTAGACGAGGATCAGAGCTGACTCCGGACAGTCGAGCCCTTCGATCTCCTGCGTGTCGTCGCCGCTGCAGGCGATGAGGAGCGCAAGGGGGGTGAGGTAGAGTGCGCGCATTGGGTCCCTCGGTAGACGGCGGCCACTGTAGCCGATGTTGAGCCATCCTGTGCTGAGCACATCTCCATGCCCGCGCCCCCGGACCACCGTCACTGCCCGAGGAGGTCCGTGTTAACTCCGCGGGCCCGGAGGGATGCCATGCCACGAGGCCACTACTTCAGCGACTTCCAGGTCGAGCAGACGTTCACCAGTCAGGGGCGCACCATCACCGAAGCCGACGTGGTGACCTTCGCTGGACTGTCGGGTGACTTCAACCCGCTGCACACCGACGCCACCTTCGCCGCCAAGACGCCCTTCGAGCAGCGCGTCGCCCACGGCATGCTGTCGGCCTCGATCTCCACGGGGTTGGGCCAGACCTTGGGGATCTTCGAGGGGACGACCCTGGCGCTGATGGCCCAGACCTTCGAGTACAAGGCCCCCGTGTTCTTCGGCGAGACCATCCGGCTCCAGCTCACCGTGGAGTCCATGAACCCTTCGTCGAAGGGGGGCAAGGGCGTGGTGGTGTTTCGGTCCGACATCGTCAAGCAGGACGACACGGTGGTGATCACGGGCACGTGGACGGTGTTGTTCCGCGACCGTCGCGAGGCCGTGTCATAGTGCAAGAGTGCTGCCTGCTACGCTGCTCTCCTGGGTGATCTGGACCTCGTGTGCGTCGGATCCGTTCGTCGCGGACGCGGCCTCGGACCACCTGCTGCGCGCCTCGATCCGGCTGCGCAGCAGGCCGCCCGCTCCCGAGGAGGTGGAGCGGGTTCGCGGCGACCCCGGTGCCGTTGCAGCGCTCGTGCAGGCCTGGAGCCAGGACGACGAGGCCATCGGTGCACTGGTGCGCGACATCCACGCCGAGAGCCTGCTGGTGCGGTTCGACACCCAGAACAAGATGCCGCCCGTGGGGCCGCTGGCGGAATACTCGGCGGGCCAGGTGGCAGCCAGCCTCGACGAAGCACCGCTCAAGCTGATCGAGCAGGTGGTGATCTCGGATCGACCCTACACGGAGATCGTCACGACCAACATGGTGATGGCCGATGCGGTGGTGTCGGCCGCCTACGGTCCGGCCCATGATCCGGAGGGGCCGACCTGGCAGGAGTCGGTGTGGCCCGACGGGCGCCCGGCGGCGGGGATCTTGTCGAGCACGACCCTGTGGCAGCGGCATCCCACGGGGAACTTCAACTTCCACCGCAGCCGCGCCACGGTGGTGGCCAACGCGCTGCTCTGCGACGACGTCACCACGAGGACGGCCGCGGGTGCCATCGATCCTCGCTTCCAGGAGGAGGCGGTCCGGACCGATCCCGACTGCGTGGCCTGCCATGCCATCCTCGATCCGCTGGCCAGCACCTTCTGGGGGCTGGCGCCCTACACCCTACCGGGCCAGGTGGCACAGGCCCACGAGGCCGACTGTGCGGGCAGCCACGCCGACTACTGCTATCCGCTGGCCTACTGGCGGCCAGAGCTCGAGGCCGAGCGGGAGGTCCACGGCCTGCCCCCCGCGGCGCTGTACGGTGAGCCCGTGGCGAGCTTGTCGGACCTGGGGGAGACCATCGCCCGCGATCCTCGCTTCGCGAGCTGCACCGTTCGTCGCTTCTGGTCGTACCTGGCTCGCATCCCGCAGCGCGACGTTCCGGCGGATCTGGAGCGGCAGCTGACGCGCCGGTTCGTGGACGGGGGCTACGATGCCCGGCAGCTGCTGGCGGACATCGTGGCCCACCCCAGGTTCGCGCCCACCTCCGCTGCAGCACCCGCTGCCCACGTGCGTCCGCAGCAGATGGTCCGGACCATCGAGGCGATCACGGGCTACCGCTGGCGGGCGCTGCCTGGTGCTGGCTGGGGATCGGTGGAGCTGGGGACGACCGATCGGTACGGCTACCAGACGCTCATGGGGGGCATCGACGGCTGGCGCATCGTGGGCCCGGAGCCTGGCGCGCTACCCACGCGGGAGCTGGCGCTTGCGTGGCTCGCCGAGGAGGCCGCCTCGTTCGCGGCGGAGCGGGAGCTGCACTCGGCAGGTCGTCGCGACCTGTTCGTGGAGGGCGCACCCACCGAGGAGCGGAGCGTTCGTCGACAGCTGGCGTACTGGCACCTGCGTATCTTGGGGGAGGTCGTGGAGGAGGGAAGCGAAGCGGTGGACCGGGACGTGGCGCTGCTGGACACCCTGAGCCGGTCGCGCTCCCCCGAGGAGGCGTGGACCTTGATGCTCGCTGCCTTCTTGCAGCATCCACGGTGGGTGGTGCTGTGACGGGGATCAGCCGACGGCAGCTGCTGGCGGGAGCGGCTGGGGGCGCGCTGATGGGTGCCGGTGCGTCCCGTGCAGCGGTGGGCGACGATCCGCTCGATCTCGTGGTGGTGGTGGCGGATGGTGGCTGGGATCTGACCTTCGTGTTCGATCCCAAGCCCGGAGTGCCCACCGTCGATGGCCCGTACGTGGATCTGGTGGCGAACGATCCGCTCGACACCGAGGTGATGGCGGCCTGGGGCGACATCGAGGTCACGGTGAACCAGCGCCGACGGCCCTCGGTGGCGCGCTTCTTCGACGACTGGGGGCACCTCGCCTCCGTCGTGAACGGCGTGTGGGTCGGATCGGTGTCCCACTGGATCGGACGACGGCGGATCCTGTCGGGCTTCGACGACCTCGACGCCCCCGATCTGGCCACGGTGGTGGGCTCCGTGCACGGAGCGGATCGACCCATGGGGATGGTGGACCTGTCGAACGTGGGGCGGCTCGGAGCGCACTCCGCGCGAGTGGCGCGGGGGGGCGTGCGCAGCCAGCTGGGTCAGCTGTTGCGGCCAGACACCCGCTATCCGCTGCCCGATGGCTCCGATCGTGGGAGCCTGGCCCTGCGGCCCGCGGAGGCCTCGGCCATCGAGGACTGGCTCGGAGGGGCCTCCACGGCTCCGACCTCCCTCGTGGGGCGTGGGTACATGCTGGAGCAGCGGCTCGAGGCCCGGCGTCGCGCGTGGGCACTGGCGGAGCGTGCCGACGATCTGGTGATCCCTTCTCCGGGGCGCCCCTCGGTGGCTTCCGTGGCCTCCTTCGCGGCGTCGTTGCTCGCCACGCGAACGTGCGCCTCGGTGATGATCGACTCGGGCAGCCGCTGGGACACCCACCTCAACCACACCATGCAGCACGCCCATCACGACAAGCTGTTCGCGGCGCTGTCGACGCTGTTGAGGGAGCTGCAGGTCGCGGGTGTGCTCGACCACACGCTGGTGGTGGTGCTGTCGGAGATGGTGCGTACCCCCCGACGCAACGCGCAGGGGGGCACCGATCACTGGCCCTACACCGGCGTGATGCTGTTGGGCGCGGGGGTGAGGGGAGGCGGCCGCTTCGGCGGCACCGACGAGCACCTGGTGGGGCTACCCGCAGATCCCCGCACGGGGCGTGTCGGGAGCAGTGGCGATCGGCTGCGGTACGACCACCTGGTGGCCGGGATCCTGCGTCACGTGGGCGTGGATGCCGCGAGACACATGCCCGGCGTGGTCCCCTTCGAGGGCTTCAGCCTGAGATGACGCCGAGCTGTGCGCCCACCTCGGTGAAGGCGGTGATGGCGCGGTCGAGGTGCTCGTCGGTGTGACCTGCGCTGATCTGCACTCGGATCCGGGCCTGGCCCTTGGGGACCACCGGGTAGCTGAAGCCGATCACGTAGATGCCCCGCTCGAGCATGGCGTCTGCCATGCGCACCGCCAGGGCCGCGTCGCCCAGCATGATCGGCACGATGGGGTGCGTGCCGGGTCGGATGTCGAACCCGGCCTGGGTCATCCTGGTGCGGAAGATCTCGGTGTTGCGCTCCAGGCGATCGCGCAGCTCGGTGGAGCCCGAGAGCAGATCGAACGCGGCCAGGGACGCGCCGACGATCGCGGGCGCCACGGTGTTGGAGAACAGGTATGGCCTGCTGCGCTGCCGGAGCATGTCGATGATCTCGGCTCGCCCGCTGGTGAAGCCGCCGCTCGCGCCTCCGAGCGCCTTGCCCAGCGTGCTGGTGATGACGTCGACTCGACCCATCACGCCGCAGTGCTCGATGGAGCCTCGGCCGGTGCGTCCGACGAACCCCGTGGCGTGGGAGTCGTCCACCATCACCATGGCGCCATGGGCGTCCGCCAGGTCGCAGATCCGGTCGAGGCGGGCGATGTCGCCGTCCATGCTGAACACGCCGTCGGTGGCGATCAGGATGCGCTTGGCACCCGCTGCCTTCGCTTCCAGCAGCTTGGCGCTCAGATCGTCCATGTCGTCGTGGGCGAAGCGGAAGCGCTTGGCCTTGCACAGCCGGATCCCGTCGATGATGGAGGCGTGGTTCAGCGCATCGGAGATCACGGCGTCGTCGGGGCCGAGGATGGTCTCGAACAGGCCGCCGTTGGCGTCGAAGCACGACGTGTACAAGATCGTGTCGTCGGTCTGTAGGTAGGCGGAGATGCGCTGCTCGAGCCGCTTGTGGATGTCGAGCGTGCCGCAGATGAAGCGCACCGACGACATGCCGAAGCCATAGGTGTCCAGCGTGGCCTTGGCAGCCTCGATCAGGCGTCGGTCGTCGGCGAGGCCCAGGTAGTTGTTGGCGCAGAAGTTGAGGACCTCTCCGGCTGGCCCCACGCGGATCGCCGCCGCCTGCGGCGAGACGATGATGCGCTCTTCCTTGAATGTGCCGGCTCGCCGAATGTCCTCGAGCTCCGTCGTGAGCTGCTCTCCGACCGTTCCGTACATACCAGACCTCCCACGCCGCGCGCTGGCGCGACGAGGACTATCCGGCGGTCGGGCGTCAGGCAGCGGAGGACTGGCCCTTGGTGGGTAGATCCAGCGACGCCACGCGCCCTCGCATGCGCACTCCTGGCGGCGGTACGAGGGGATCCGTGCGTGTGTACAGGCACTGCAGCCAGCGGTCGCGACCGTCGTAGTGGGGGGTGAACTTCGTGCGCCCGTGGATGGCACGACGGTTGTCGATCACCAACAGATCGCCGGGCTCGAGGAACACGTGCTCCGCCGCCCGGACCATGGTGTCCTCGAGGCGCTTCAGCAACCCTGCGGACACGGTGGGGAAGGGGCGAATGAAGTCGGCGTCGTAGGTGACGCGCAGCGCCTCGCCATCCCCTTCGAACACGGGGTGGGGATCGGTGTGGGCGTCGGAGTGCGCGAGGTGGAACTCGTAGTCGAGCTGGTGCCGAAAGGAGGTCGAGCGAAGCTGCTCTCGATCGCGCGGATCCATGCGATCGAGGACCTCGGCGCCCGAGACGATGGTGGTCGCCGCTCGCTTGTCGCCCTTGTGGCACCACAGCAGCAGCGCGTCGGGCGGCATCGGATGGCTGGCGCCGTCGGTGTGCATGCGGAGGGTCGACTTGGACGACTCGCCGCTCGGTGCGTGCTCCTCTCCCGGCACGGGGGCGATGTTGTGGAACAGATCACCCTTGCAGATCTGCGCGTGGGCAAAGGCATGGCCCACCAAGTGTCCGACGGCCGCGAGACAAGCCTCGGCGATGCAGTCGGTGCGTGGGGGGGGCTGCCGACAGTCGGCAGGGGTGGGGGGGAGCGCTTCGGGGCGAGGGAGACCCCGGAGCCACAACGCGACCGGACCGCGTCCGGCTCGAAGGTCGGCGCAGGCGGCGCGGACCGAGGTGGGAAAGGCTGCGGCTATCTCTGCGGTATGGGCAAGGAAGGCTTCGGTCTGACGTGGGGTGTCCGACATACCCCGAATCCGGCACTTTAGTGCCTCGGACCATGGGGCACACTCGATGACGTACACCTGGGGCCTGCAGGTGGTTGACATCGTAATCCCTGTATGGACCCCCTCAGTGAAACTGCAAGTGGAGGGAGGTCTTTACTCCACAGCAAGTTGAAGTGTGCTCGCGATCTGGTCCGATGTCAACGCATTCGGGGCGCGGGGGGCGACGAACCGTCGGGGACGATACGCCCCACAGCTGGTACGGCGGAGGTTCAGTGCAAGCGTCCATCTTGGATGGCTACGCTTCGATCGATGGGGAAGCTTGGGACACCTTGGTGGGCTCGGAGGGGTCTCCCTTTCTCGAGCACACCTTCCTGCTCGGCTTGCAGGATCTGGGTTGCGCCGTTCCCAAGACGGGCTGGACGGCTCGGCCCGTGGTGGTCCACGACGCGGAGGGACGCCTCGTGGGCGGTGCTCCCGCCTGGGTCAAGACCCACTCGATGGGGGAGTTCGTCTACGATCACGGCTGGGCCGATGCAGCCCACCGAGCGGGGCTGGACTACTACCCCAAGCTCGTCGTGGGGGTGCCCTTCACGCCCGTCACGGGGGAGCGTCTCCTCGTTCATCCCGAGGCCGATCGCGACCAGGTGCTCTCTGCGCTCCTCCGAGGTCTGGAGGAGGCAGCGAACGACTGCTTCGGGCTGCACGTCCTGTTCAACACCGAGGACGAAGCGCTGTGGCTCACGGAGCGGGGTGCCTTCCCGCGGCTGCAGTACCAGTTCCATTGGTACAACGAGGGGTACGACTCCTTCGAGGGCTGGCTGCAGCGCTTCCCGAGCAAGAAGCGGAACAAGATCCGCCGGGAGCGCAAGGACCTACGGGGGGTGCAGGTCACGGCCCTGACGTCGCCGACCGTGGAGCGGCTCGACGCGATGCACGGCTTCTACCGGAACACGTGTCGCCAGTTCGGCCCGTGGGGACGGGTGTATCTGTCCAAGGAGCTCTTTCGCTTCCTCGGGGAGCACTGGGGAGACCGGCTCCACCTGGTACTCGCCACCCAGGACGATCGGATCGTCGCTGGGGCGTTCAACGTGACCAAGGGCAAGCGGCTGTACGGTCGCTACTGGGGCGCCGACGACCACGTGCCCTTCTTGCACTTCGAGGTCTGCTACTACCAGGCCGTCGAGGAGTGCATCCGCAGGGGCCTGGACGTGTTCGAGCCAGGGCACGGAGGCGGGCACAAGTACCGACGGGGCTTCGAGCCCACGGTCACCTGGTCGAGTCACTGGCTCGCAGATCCGCGCCTGCACCATGCGCTGAAGGAGTACACCGCCGACGAAGCCCGGCACGTGCTCGGTCAGGTGGACTCGCTGCGGGAGCAGTCCCCGCTGCGCCCCTTGTCACAGGGCGAATGACTCTCCGCAGGAGCAGCTTCGCTTCGCGGCAGGGTTGTTGAACACGAAGCCGTTGCGCACGAGGGTGCTCTCGAAGTCGATCTCGGTGCCCACGAGGTACAGGTACGACTTGCGATCGACGCAGACCTGAAGGCCGTCGAACTCGAACTGCTTGTCCTTGTCCTCGGGCTGCTGCACGAAGTCCATGAAGTAGGACAGGCCGCTGCAGCCTCCTCCCCGGATCCCCAGCCGCAGCCAGGGATTTCCTTTCTCGGTGGCGAGTTCCTTGCCACGGTTGACCGCGGCGTCGGTGAAGGCGATGGCCATGGGATGCCTCCCGTGCAGGGTCGTAACGTGCCGTCAGGTCTCGTACAGCGACGCCATGGAGCGGAGCTGCCCCACCTTCTGGGCGATGGCGTCGAGGGTGGTGGTGATGTCGTGCTCGGTGGTGAAGCGTCCCAGACCGAAGCGGACGGATCGGCCGATGCGATCGCCGGGCATGCCCAAGGCGTCGAGCACGTGGCTCGGGCGCTGGCTCTCGGAGGAGCAGGCGGAGCCCGTGGACAGGCAGACGATGTCGCGCAGGGCGACGAGCAACGCGGCGGCCTCCACCCCGTCGAAGGACACGTTGAGGTTGTTGGGCGCGCGATGCTGAAGCGAGCCGTTGACCCGAATGCCTCCAACCTGCTCGCGGAGTCCGGCGAGCAGCTGGTCCCGCAGCAACACGACAGACGCAGCCTCGCGCTCCTGCGCCTCGGTGAGCAGCTGCGCCGCCTCGCCCAGGCCCACCACGAGCGGCACGGGCAGGGTGCCCGACCGGAGCCCTCGCTCGTGTCCACCGCCGTGCAGCAGCGGCTCCAGCGCGATCCTCGGCCGCCGTCGACGGACGACGAGCGCCCCCACGCCCTTGGGTCCGTAGATCTTGTGGGCGGACACACTCACGAGGTCCACGTCCAGGGCGCTCATGTCCACGGGCACCAGCGACGCCTGCGCGGCATCGGTGTGCACGGCCACGCCTTGGGCTCGACACCGCTCGACGATGGCGTGCAGCGGCTGCACCACACCGATCTCGTTGTTCACCCGCATCACCGACACCAGCACGGTGGTGGGGCGCAGTGCGCGCTGCACGTCGTCGGGATCCACCAGGCCGTCCGCATCCACGCCGAGCACGGTCACGTCGACGCCCTCGCGCCGCAGGGCCTCCACAGGATCCAGCACGGCGGGGTGCTCCGTGGCCACCGTCACCACGTGGGGAGGAGGACGGCCAGCGGTCGTGGTGCGCAGGGCAGCCCGCGCGACGCCCAGCACGGCCAGGTTGTTCGCCTCCGTGGCGCCGCTCGTGAGGATCACCTCCTTGGGAGAGGCGCCCACCCACCGTGCGATCTGGGCGCGCGCACGCTCGATGGCTCCGCGCGCTCGCATGCCCAGCGCGTGCGAGCGAGCAGCGGCGTTGCCGTAGTGCTCCGAGAACCAGGGCAACATGGCCTGGAGCACGCGGGGATCGCAGCGCGTGGTGGACTGGTTGTCGAGGTAGATGAGCGCCATACGGTGACCTACCATCGGGTCAGCCTCCGATGGCTTCGCCTCCGTCCACCCGGATCACGTTGCCCGTCATCCAGGCGGTGCCTGGCTGTGCCAATGCCACCAGGCACGCAGCCACGTCCTCGGGCGTGGTGAGGCGCCCGTGGGGATTGCGCTGCAGCGCCTTGGTCGCGATCTGCTGGGCGCCGGGGATCTTGTCGAGGGCTGCCGTCTGGGTCACGCCCGCCATGATGGCGTTCGCCGTGATGCCCTTCGGCGCGAGCTCGACGGCCAGCTGCCGAATGTGGGACTCCAAGGCTGCCTTGGCGGCACTCACCGCCCCGTAGGACGGCCAGGCCACCAGGGTGCCTGCAGAGGTCATCGCGAAGATGCGCCCCCCCTGCCCGAGCAGATCGCCCGACACGAGGTCCTGCGCCCAGTACACCAGGCTGTGGGCCATCACGTCGAGGGTCATGTCGATGTGGCGGCGGCCGATGGCGCCCTGCTCGTCGATGAAGGGCCGCAGCGTGCCGAAGGCCAGGGAGTGCATCAGCACCCGGACGGTGTCTCCGGGAGACATGGCGTCGCGCAGGGCCTCCAACGCGGCGGAGCGCTCGTCGTCACTCGCAGCGTTGCCGTTGTGGAAGCGCACCGGCACTTGGTGCGCCTGCAGCTCCTCCACCAGGGCTTGCACCGCGGGGAGGGTGGAGCGTCGGTCCATGTGGGCACCGAAGATCCCATACCCCTGCTGGGCGAACGCCCGTGCCGCCGCCGCGCCGAAGCCCGACGACGCTCCCAGGATCACGGCCCAGTCGCGACCCATCAGTGGTCGGCGTGGTCGTGGCCGTCGCCCTCGCCATGGTCGTGGCCGTCGCCCGCGCCGTGGTCGTGGCCGTCGCCCGCGCCGTGGGCGTCACCGCCCTCTGAGCCGCTCGGGCCGGTGCCTGGCGGGTGGGGGTCGGCGGGCGGCGTGGTCCACTCGACGTTCATGGCGTTGCGCACGGTGGTGCGCGCCTCCAGGGCTGCGTCGCGCTCCAGCGACCCCCGGGCGATGAGATCACGCTCCTCGGCGGGCGTGGACTCGCGCCGCTCCAGCACCTCCACGATGTGGAACCCTGCGCGGGACTCGATGGGTCCGAGCATCTTGGTCTGGGCGTGCGCGAAGACGGCTTCGCCGATCAAGGGGTTGTCGGCCTTGGAGAACCAGCCCGTCTCGCCGCCGTTCTTGGCGGTCTGCGGGTCGGTGGAGTGGTCCTTGGCGAGCTGCGCGAAGGACTCGCCTGCCTGCAGCCGGCTCAGCAGCTCCTCGGCGTGGGATCGCTTGGCCACCACGATCTGACGCGCCTTCACCTGCGGCATGGAGAAGCCTTCCTTGTGGCGCTCGATCCAGGCGGCGACCTGTTCGTCGGTGATACTGTCGAGGGCGAGCTTGCGATGCATGGCCTGAGACAGCGCCTGACGCTGGGCGAACGCGAGCTGGAGCTGGACCTCCGGGTCCTTGTACAGCTCGGTCTCCACGGCCTTGCGGTACAGGGCGGTGGCCAGGGCGTAGTCTTCGAGCACGTGGTAGCCCATGCGGGAGGAGGTGACCTCGTCGAGGCTCTCGTCGGGCACACCCATCGAACGGAAGACCAGATCGGTCTCCTTTCGGCCGATGGCGTAGCCGTTCACCTTCAACACCACGTCGCCCGGATCGGCGATCTGACCGGGCTCGTCGATCACGATCTCTGTGCTGGCCGACGTAGCGGTGCCACATCCGGCCAGTGCGGCGACGACAGCGAGGGTTGCTGCAATTCGCACGGTGTCCTCCTGACTTGGGGCGGTGGCCTATCCCGTACCCGAGTGGCGGGCGACCGAGGCGACCCGGGACTCCGGGACGGTATGGTCCTCTTCGATCGCCAGGCCGCTCTGGCGTAGGGTGAGGCACGAAGATGGTGTTGTGGTGGTGCGCATCGGCGATGGGGGCCGCTCCTCCGACCGTGGACGTCGCATGGCGCAAGGAACGGGCGGTGATGAGGATGACAGCGCCCGACGGGCACGAGCTGCAGCCGGACGGGCCAGCCGACCTGGCACTCACCATCGACGAGCGACCGGTGGAGGGACTGCTCGTGGGAGCCAGCCTCGCAGCGGGCTTGCCCCTCGGTGATGTGCGCGGCAGCCGCATCTCGGGGCAGGTCTCCGTCGTCCTTTGTCACAAGGAGTCAGGGGTCTGCACGCGGTCCGCATTCGACGTCGCCGGTGAGGTGCCGCAGGCCAAGCGCGGAACGGCGTCGCTGGACGTCGGCGTGCATCGGGCCGAGGCGAGCCGCGCCGCCTTCGGTCCCGACGCCACCTCGGCGGCCGCCGACGCAGCCTTCGCGCGAGCCCAGGAGATCGATGGGCTCGTGCTCCTCGACTTCTCGGCGGTGTGGTGTCCCCCATGTGTGGTGCTGGCTGCGGAGGTCCTCCACGCCGAGCCGGCTCCGGTCGAGCTGGACGGCATGGAGGTGGCGGTGGTGGACGTGGACCATCCGAGCTCCTTCGCGCTGAAGGACCGCTACGACGTGGGCGGGTACCCGACGGTGGTCGTGGCCGACGCCGAGGGCAACGAGCTCACGCGGATGGTGGGCTATCCCGGGCGAGATGCCTTCCTCGCTTGGCTGGGCACCGCAGCCGAGTCCACGGACGCCTCGGATCTGGAGGCCGGTCCAGACGCGGTGAGCCCCGAGCGGGCGGCGGCGCTCGCGCTGCGACTGGCCCAGGCGCGCAAGGCAGACGAGGCGAAGCCCTGGATCGAGCGTGCCGAGCAAGCCTCGCCGCCGGCCCTCGATGCCGTGCTCGCGAAGACGCTGATCGAGCCCTCCGCCGACGGCGTGGCGTGGCTGGCGGACAACGCGCCCGAGCGTGCCTACGACTGGGCATTCACCGCCCTGGACCTCGACGGCGAGCACGCGGCGCTGAAGGCCCGTGCCGCAGCGCTGGCGGTGGCGCACACCCAAGGCAGCGAGCTCGGGGACGCGCTGTACCTGGCGGGGAAGGTGGAGCCCGACGAGGAACAGGCCAAGCTGCTCTTCGCTGCGGCCGCCTCCGCCACCGCCAGCTGGATGGAGGAGCACCCCGAGTCCGCGAAGAGCGCCGTCGGCTGGCTCGCTCGTCTCCGCTGGATGTCGGGCGCCGAGGACGACGCCGACGAGATCCTGCAGCAGGCCGCCGCCCGCTACCCCGACGAGCCCACCTTCGAGCTCGCCCGCGCTGATCTGTGGCTGGAGCGAGACCCCGCCACGTCGCTCGCAGCGGCCACCGCCGCCCACGACAGGGCCTGGGGAGACAATCGCCTGCGGACGGCCTCGGCGATGGCGTCGGCGCTGTCCGCCCTGGGCCGCGACGACGAGGCGGCTGCCGTGGCTCGAGCGGCGCTGGAGGCCTCACAGCTCGATCCGGAGCTCGACGTGCGCACCCATCGTTACCGAACCCGCCTCCAGGCCTGGCTCGGGGAGGAGGGATGAGCGCTCCCGAGCAGCGCTTGGCGCAGACCTTCTTCGATCGGTCCTGTCCGGAGCTGGCCCGCGATCTGTTGGGTCGCTTCATCAAGCGCGACGAGGTGACGCTGCGGATCACCGAGGTGGAGGCCTACTGCGGCCCGGCCGACACGGCGTGTCACGCCAAGGTGGGGCGCACGGCGCGCACCGAGCCGATGTTCGGGCCCCCCGGACGCGTCTACGTGTACCTGTGCTACGGCATCCACCAGATGCTCAACCTCGTGGCGGGTCCCCCTGGGGCTGCCGTGTTGGTGCGAGCGTGCGAGCCCGTGGACGGCATCGACGTGATCCGGGGGCGCAGAGGGGGCAAGTCGGGTTCCGCGCTGCTGGCCGGACCCGGTCGGGTGGGGGCGGCCCTGGCGCTGGACGGCTCCTTCAACCACCACGCCGTCTACGAGCCAGGGGGAATCGAGGTGCTGCACGGTACCCCCGTGGAGCGCTGCCGGGTGGGGCCGCGGGTGGGAATCGACTACGCGGCTCCTGCCGATCGGGATGCGCCGCTGCGCTATGCGGTGGTCGACGACACCTGGGTCTCCAACGTTACGACGCTCACATAGAGGACAGGTGTAGGTGGCCCAGCACTTCCACGAGCAGATCATGGGCGTCTACTTCGACGACCTCGATGCGTTCTACATCCTGCACAACGCTCGCTACCTGCTGCTGTTCGAGCGCACCCTCGGGTCGTTCTGGGAAGCCTCGGGGGTCGGCGCCTTCGAGCCGCACTCGGCCGGAGACCACCACCACCTCGTGCGCGCGAACACCATCGAGTACCTGCGGCCCGTTCGAGGAACGGGTCGGGTGCGAGTGCGGGTGTGGGTGGATCGCGTGGGACGCACCTCGCTGACCTTTCGCTTTCGCATGATGCAGCTCGACGCAGACGTGTCCTACGCCGAGGGCACGCGCACCATCGTTCGGGTGAATCCCACCACCCAACGACCTGAGCCGTGGACGGACGCTTTTCGCGACAAGATCGGTCCCTACGTTTGGTCAGGGGAGGACACATGATCTTGTGGGCGGCGACCATGGCTTGGGCACAGTCCGAGCAACCGGCGCCACCGGAGGTGGATGACGAGCCGGTGATGGAGATCACGGTGTGGGGCACCCTGGCCGTGCAGCAGGCCGAGGGCGCCATCATCCAGGAGATGAAGTCCCTGGGCTACCGTGCCAAGCGCTCCGACGGCCGCGTGATCTTCAAGCCCGAGGTCCGCTACAAGGGCGCGGCCATCCTCGAGGACGGCGTGCTCACCTTCCGCCGCCCCGTGGCGGGGTGGGGCCCGACGCCCGAGGCGCTGTGGGATCGGGACTCGCGCTGGCGCACCACGGCGGTGGGGCCCGACGGGAGGCCTTTCGACACCGACGCAGGAGCCACCGCCACCTTGTGGGTGCTGCCGTCGCAGCGCAAGCTCGACACCTACCGCGCCGAGGTGCGCACCGCCCTGGCCGACGAGCTCGCGCACTACCACGCCGTGGTCGCCAGGACCGAGCTGGAGGAGCGACTGGTGGCGCTGCCCGACGAGCTCGATGCGCTGTGGGAGACCGGCACGCCCCTCGAGGGACTGCGACCGATGGACACGCCCGCAGAGCGCCGCAACCATGCGCTGGCCTACTGGGCGACCCGCCCCGACAGTGCGTCGGGGCGACGCGTCAGCGAGGCGGTGGCTGCCTGGCTGGGCTCCGTGGTGCAGCACAGCGAGCATCCCATCACCGAGGACGAGCGTCGCCAGTGGTCGGCCGAGCGTCCGGATCTTCGTCTGCCGCGGTAGCCCGTGGGGTCCTGCGGCGCGCTATGCTGGCGGGGGCATCACCGCGCTTCTCCGGGGGAGACATGGCCGACGAGGTTTCCAATCGCGACCCATTGGGCAACTACTACTTCGCCTTGGAGATCAACAACGTCCAGGTCGCCCACTTCCAGGAGTTCAGCGGCCTGAAGACCAGCTCCGCCGTCTTCGAGATCGAGGAAGGAGGGGTCAACGGGCGCACCCACAAGCGTCCGGGCCAGTCTCGCTACGAGAACGTGGTGCTCCGCTACGCCACCAACGCCAGCCAGACCCTGCTCGAGTGGCGGGATCGGTATCTGCGCGACGAGTTCTCCGGACAGCGCGAGGACTCTGGGGCGGTGATCGTCTACGACAACGACGGCACCGAGGTGCGTCGCTACAGCTTCATGCGCACCTGGCCCGTCAGCTGGGAGGGGCCGGATCTGAACAGTGGCGGCTCGGACGTGGCCGTGGAGACGGTGGAGCTGGCCTTCGACGGCTTGTACGTCAAGGAAGGTCGTCCCAAATCAGCACGGTGAAGCTCACTCGGCGATCGGCCGCGTCGCCGTCGCCCGAGCGGACCGCCTCCCCCGAGCCGATGGGCTGTAGGCGCTGGGGCTCCACACCGGCCTGAACCAGGGCATCGCGGATGGCGTGTGCCCGGCGCTCGGACAGCTCGTAGTTGTGCTGGCTGCTGCCCGACGGATCGGCGTGCCCCTCGATGCGGAGCAAGCGCACCTCGGCATGAGCCGCCATCCAGCGGGCGAGCTCGCTGACCACCACGTGGTCGTCCTCGGTCAGCGTGTCTTCGTCGATCTCGAAGTGGAGGCGCTGGCCCAGCTCCACCCGAGAGCCCTCGAGCGCCACCGACGTGGGCGTGAGCGTGATGGTGGCTGCGACCTCGCGGTCGGCGGGGATCTGGAGCGTCACGGTGCGCGGGAAGTAGCCCTCGGCCGTCACGCGGATCTGTCGCTCCCCCGACAGCAGCCTCCACGGTTGCTCGAGGGCGTCGAGCGGGCCACCGTCGACGGCGGCGCGCGCTGCCGCCACCGGGCGCCCCCGCGGATCGTTCACCGTGAGGATCAGATCGCCGTAGCGAAACGGCTCGAGCTGCACCTCGTGCCGAACCGTGCCGCTCGCCAGCGCGACCTCGGCGGTGTGCGGGTGGAACTGTGGAGCTTTCACCTCCACCGTCACGCTGTCGACTTCGAGGCGCCGCTGCAGGGTCTCTCCCGCGAACACGACCACCGGTCTGGCTGCGCCCACCCGAACCGTGGCCTCGGAGAGCCCTTCGACGGGCTGTAGAGCGACCTCGAGCGTGGCGATGCGGTCCGGGCAGCCATCGTCGTCCTCGTGCCCGTTCACCACCTCGGCCATGTCGGGGCAGGCGTCTGCCATGTCGAGGAGTCCGTCGCCGTCGTTGTCGATGTCTGGGCAGCCATCGCGATCCCGGTAGCCGTCTTCGTCCTCGGGCTGCTGGCGGCACAGGTCCCGTAGGTCGGCGATGCCGTCCCCGTCTTGGTCGCGCTCGTTGCGGGCTCTCACGTCGAGCAGGGCCACCACCCGCAGCGTCGAGGCGCCCAGGCCGCGGCTGAGGCCGGTTCCCACCCCGAGACCCAGCGAGGTGAAGCGCGTGGCGGCGGCCCCCCCGGAGAGCAGCACCTCGGTGGGGTAGGCCGCGGGCCGGCCCGACCAGAACCGCACGGGGGCATTTCCCGTCAGCTCCAGGGTGGTCCACAGCGGCCCAGCAGGCTCGGCCCGGAGCCCCACGCCGTAGACCCAGTGGCTGCCCCACACCATCCCGGGCAGGGGCACGCTCTGCTGGATCGCCGCCCCGAGGTTGACCGTGGTCTGGAAGGGGCCCGAGGGGAGTGTGGCCGACAGCAGGCCCGTGACCACGCCCGCGTCGCCCAGGAGCCACTCGGGACGGCCGGTGGGCGCATTGATCTTCACGGTCCAGGCTGCCTGGGTGGGCGCACTCGCCTTCGTGACGGGGATCGACAGCCAGACCACGAGGTCGCCGCCCTTCAGGCCATCGATGCGATCTCCGTCGAAGGTGATGGCGTGAAACGGGGCCGCCACACCTGCGCGAGCCACGCCGCCGAAGTTCATGGAACCCGACAGCTCCCAGGTCCACACGCGGTCCAGGAGCACGCCGGGCTCTGCGACGCCCTCCAGCACGGCCAGCGTGCGGGCGGTGTTCAAGGACAGCGTGAGGCCACCCGTCCAGCGGGGGCCCAGGTCTCCCTCCCACAGCAGCGGCATGGCGCCGCCGTCCGTCACGCGGAAGCGCTGAGCGTCGACCTGAGCCCGGGCCACACTCGCGCTGGACGACAGTCCGATCACCAGCAGCGAGATGGGCAGCCGGCGGAGGACCGCGATCCACACGGCGACGAGGAGTGCCAGCGCCGACGACGTCGGAGCGCCCACGTCGCATCCGCAGGCGTGGGCAGCCCCGCCCCCCTTCAGCTCACCAGGCAGCGCCTGTAGCTCCGAGGCCGTGTCTTGGTCTCCGGTGCACAGACTCGATCCGTCCTCGGCGTAGAAGCACCCCCCGCCGAGGAGTCGAGGGCCGCACGGATCTGCAGTGTCGATGCGGGCGGTGTCGGGCACACCCCACGGTACACGCTCGTGGGATCACCTGCTGTCCTGCAGGGTTCGCAGCAGCCTCCGCCGCTCGGAGCGCAGCGTGTCGGCGCGTTTCTGCAGGCCGGTGAGCCGATCCTGCAGCCCCTGCACCGTGAGATCGGTGTCTTCGTGAACGGAGCGGATCAACCCGTGGAACTCGTCGAGTCGGTGGGCCGACAGCATCGTGCTCACCCAGTGGTTGCCCGTCACCGACAGCAGGGTCTCGAAGGCGGGGCTTCCGGAGCTGGTTCGCACGTCGGAGCGCCGCTCTGTCCGCATGGACAGGCCGATGGCTTGGCAGGCCTCGTCGAAGGCGCGGGCCCGCTCGGGCAGATCCTGTACGCCGCGCTTGAGCTCGGCCAGCTGCTCCCGGAAGCGAGTACCCACGGCCATGCTGGCCAGGTCGCCCAGGTTGTCGGAGTCTGCGGCTCGCTGGTACTTCATGAGCAACGAGCCCAGGTAGGCAGCCAGCGAGGCGCCGTGGGTCAGCGCCGTGCGCAGGGGGGCGAGCTCGGCTTCGGTGGCGTCGAGCTCGATCTCGATCTCGTCGAGCTGCGCGGCGCTCGGGTGCGCGGTGCCTCGCACCTGATCCGCCAGCGCCTCCAGCTGGCTGTCGCGTGCTTCCCTGGCAGCTGCGGCCTGCGCGGACTGGCGCTCGAAGTCGTGCACCCCCTGCTCGGCTCGCTCCACCGAGGTTCGGGCCTGCTCGAGACGCGCTCGCGCCTCCTGCACCGCCGCGATCCCGGCTTCGATCTTGGCCTCGTGGGTGCCCAACAGCCGATTCAGCACCGTGCTCACCATCCCGTCGAGGGACTGGACCTCCTGCACGCGCTTCTGCAGCTCCTCCTCCCAGTAGGCCACGGAGCGGCGGGCTGCCTTCACCGCATCCTGCAGTCCCACACGGTCTGCGTTTGCCGACGGTGGGCCGTCGTCCTCGTCATCGAGTCGAATGGGCATGGGCCAACCTCCCAGCAGGACGCCCCCTACGCACAGACAGGCGCCTTCATTGCATTGGACGTGGCACGTCGAGATATCGGTCCGTCATGCAACAGTTCGTTCTCTCCAATCCTGGGTTCAGCCTCGTCGTCGTACTGGCGATGGCGAGCGTCGTCGTCGCCGCCCTCGTGCTCGTTCGCGACGTCTTTCTGCAGCGGCGCCACGCCATCCAGCACAACTACCCGGTGGTCGGTCACCTGCGATACCTCGCGGAGCGCATCGGTCCCGAGCTGAGGCAGTACTGGGTCGCCAACGACAAGGAGGAGCGCCCCTTCAACCGGTCGTCGCGGCGCTGGGTCTACGCCACCGCCAAGGGGGAGAACAACACCTTCGGCTTTGGTACCAGCGAGGAGCTGTACGGCAACGGCTACCCCATCCTCAAGCACGCTGCTTTTCCCTTCCCCGACGACCAGGCGCATGTGATCGAGGAGGACCCCACCCTGGTGCCCTGCCTGAAGGTGCTGGGAGCAGCGCGAGGACGTCGCCGACCGTGGCGCCCCATGTCCGTGGTGAACGTGAGCGCGATGTCGTTCGGCTCGCTCGGGGCGCGCGCCACCACGGCCGTCAACAAGGGCTGCGCCACGGCGAGCGCCTACCACAACACCGGCGAGGGAGGCGTGGCCCAGTACCACCACATGGGGGCCGAGCTCGTGTGGCAGCTCGGTACTGGCTACTTCGGCGCGCGCACGCCCGACGGGCGGTTCGACCTGGAGGCCCTAGTGGCCAAGGTGGAGCGGCATCCGCACATCCGCGCCATCGAGGTGAAGCTGTCGCAGGGAGCCAAGCCAGGCAAGGGTGGCATCTTGCCCGCAGCCAAGGTCACCGCGGAGATCGCCGAGTGCCGCGGGATCCCCGTGGGCAAGTCCTGCTACAGCCCCAACCATCACGATGCCTTCGGCAACGTCGACGAGATGATCGACTTCGTGGAGCGCATCGCGGCGGCGACGGGGCTGCCCGTGGGGATCAAGAGCGCCGTGGGCCAGATCCGCTTCTGGGAGGAGCTGGCGGATCGCATGAAGACGAGGAACGAGGGACCCGACTACGTGCAGATCGATGGGGGAGAGGGCGGAACGGGGGCTGCGCCCTTGGCCTTCGCCGACCACGTGAGCTTGCCCTTCAACATCGGCTTCGGCCGGGTGTACCGGGTGTTCCAGGAGCGTGGCGTGGCGGGGAGCGTGGCCTGGATCGGGAGCGGGAAGCTCGGGTTCCCCGACCGCAGCGTGGTGTCCTTCGCCATGGGCTGCGACATGATCGCGGTGGCTCGCGAGGCCATGCTCGCCATCGGCTGTATCCAGGCGCAGAAGTGCCACACCGGTCACTGCCCCACCGGGATCGCCACCCACGACCGCTGGCTGCAGGGGGGCCTGGACGTGGACGTCAAGGCGGACCGCCTCGCGCGCTACATCCAGGGCTTTCGCAAGGAGCTGCTCTCCCTCGCCTACGCCTCGGGCTACGAGCATCCCGCCCAGTTCACCGGGGACGACGTGGAGTTCAACACGTCCGTCAACCGCTTCGAGACGCTGGCCGAGGTGCTGGGGTACCGCTGCGAGCCCGTGGCCTTCGATGGCTTCGGCTCCCTCACAAGAGTGTGAGCGTGGTCTCGGCCGTGTGCTTGCGGTGGCGGACGGGTCAGATTACCGGTGCGGGTCGCCGCATCCTGCGGCGGATCAGTCATCGTGCGTTCATGAGGTGAGGCGTGGCCAAGAAGAAAGCTCAGGCCCGGCAAGTCATCCACTTGGAGTGCACCGAGCAGCGCGAGAGTGGCGTGGCCGGCATGAGT